>CAJXNI010000049.1 GCA_913057235.1 uncultured Bacteroidota bacterium | reverse complement strand
GTAGACGGTACTGGCCTGGAGCAAATTACTTTTGATGAGCAATTTGACGCCTTCCCCATGTTTAGCCCCGATGGCACTAAGCTGATTTTCTCCAGCAACCGCAACAATGGCGGCACTCGCAATACCAATCTTTTTATAGCAGATTGGATGGAGTAAAGCTTTTTATACGTATGAATTTAACTTTTGTAATATTATACGTATGAAAAAGAAGCTGACATTATCTATTAACCAGGATCTTTTAATTAAAGCAAAGAATTTGGCTAAGGAAGAAGGTATCAGCCTATCGGCTATTTTTGAAAAATATCTTAAAAAGAGAATTGCAGAAGTTAAGCACCATCAAGGCTTGGAAGAACCCACCAAAACCTATAAAAGTCTTAGCCCCGCAGTACGGAAAAAGCTAGGTGCTTTAAATGAACTTGATGAGCTGCTATCTAAAATTCAAGTTTCTAAAGACGTTGATAACGCTGATTACCGCGATGAACGCTATGCCGCGCGTTCATGATATTTATAGACGCTAACATTTTATTGGATTTCTTTTTGAGAAGGAAGCCCTTTTATGAAGAAGCCAAAAATCTCTTTACCACGGCTCACGAGCTGGAGGTTGAAATGCTCCTTTCTAGTCTTTCTGTTTCGCACTGTTTCTACTTTGTACAAAAGCACCTTGGTACCCAAAACGCCTACAGGGCCATTGAAAAATTAAGCATGTTGTTTAGTATTGAGTCCACTGGGTATCAGCATATAGAAACGGCTTTAAAGCTCAGATGGAATGACTTTGAAGATGCCCTTCAATACTCGATTGCAAAAGAAAATAAAGCTCAAATAATTATCACAAGAGATAAGGAATTTAAGAAGGGCGCCCTCATGGTAAAAAGTCCTGTTGAAGCGGTAATAGAGCTTTATAAACTATAATTCGGCTATTCCCTAATTTCAGAAAAAGCTCCCTACACTTTAAGTAACTCCTAGAGTCTAAGGCAAGCCATAGCTCTTCTAAATACTATGGCCGCACCAAAAATATTTTATTGCTTACGCTTTTACCATCGCGGCAACGCAAAACATACAAACCTGGGGCAAGCGCTAAGTCTATTCTTGCTTTGGCTTGGTTTACTTGGTGAGTACCTAAGAGCCTCCCATCAAAATCGAGCACCTCAGCGGTGTAACTTCCGCTAAAAGCGCCCCACGCTACCCATAGGTGATTTTGCGCAGGGTTTGGGTAAATTTTAAGTTGTTGGTTTGGCTTATCTTCTTGAGTTGAAAAAGAGGCATCACAACCCACTGTTGTAGTATTGCTGCTAGGGTAGTAAGTACCGCCTGTATAGAGAACGGTGTCGTTTATGCTAAAGCAAGCTAAATCAAGCGCGTACTGTGAAATGTTTTGATAAAACTCTACCAGCATTCCTTGCGGATTACCGATGCCGTCTATCCACTCTCCTCTGTACAAATAATTAGACCCTAGTTGATTGCCACCACCTGCTTTAAATTCAACTAATTTGCGGGGCACACCATTATAGGTTTGGGTTTGAACGTAAACACAAATAAGGCTATCTACATAAGTGCGGTCATCAACGTAAATCTTTTCTGTTAAAGTATCCCCGGGTTGTAAACCAAAATCATAAAGCAGCATTTCTTGGCTTGAATCTGCTGCACAAAAATACCAACGGGTAGAGTCTACTCGGAGCGCTCCTATATAGCCACCTCTATATAGCTTAAGATAGTTTTGGGCATTAATTAGTGTATCATCTGTTGTGGTAGAAATTTCATGAACCCTAGATAGCCAAGATTGCGTACCGCTGGTATTGAATTGCCAACGGGCGTTAAGCCATGTGGTATTTTCAATGCTTTCATTTTGGCTGTAAGCCGATGGTAGTGCGAAGGAAAAAGCAACGAGCAGTAAAAGTTTCTTCATGGGTTTTGGTTTTTCAAAATGCGCAGTTTCTTCAGGCATTTTTCAAAGGTAGCTATTCCAATCTTAACAGATGGGGGAATGGGCTTAATTCATTTCAAGCTTGGCGCTGAATTACCCAATCAACAGGTCCCGGGTCTCCGTAAACTACGCCCGGGAACAGGTTAATTATTGGTGGCATCCTT
>CAJXNI010000048.1 GCA_913057235.1 uncultured Bacteroidota bacterium | reverse complement strand
AAAGCGCAAACCATCCGCGTGCTCATCAGCGATGGCTGCACAGAGGTAACCGAATACATCAACATCCGGGAAACCAGTTGTGAGTGTGACGTGGTAATGCCCAATGCTTTTACACCTAATGGCGATGGCTTAAACGATGAGTTTAAACCGGCTACCGAGTGCGAGTACCAACGCTACCAGCTACAGATTATCAACCGTTGGGGCACGGAGGTATTTTACACTGAAACCCCGGGGATAGGCTTTAAAGGCGAATTAAACGGAGAGCCGCTGCCTCAGGGGGTGTATGTCTACAAGTTCCGTTTTAACAACGGCATTAATGCAGGGATTAGAACCGGTAGTTTTACCTTGATTCGCTAGCGGCTGGGTCTTTGGTCCATTTCCTGAAGTTCGCGCTCTCTTTTTTTGTGGTGCATTTTTACCTGGGCAATACTGGCATTTAGCTCAAAGCCAATAATCAGCACCAGGGCATTGATGTAAATCCAAAGCAAGATCACCATAAGGGTACCAATGCTGCCGTACAGCTTATTGTACTGCGAAAAATTAGCTACGTAATAACTAAAGCCCGAGGAAGAGATGATGATAAGGAAGGTAGCCAATACGGCTCCGGGCGAGAAAAAACGCCAGTTTTTTCTGCGTGCCGTGCCGTAATTGTAGAGAATCACAATCCCAATAAAAACCAGGGCCAGCAATAATCCCAAACGCGATAGTTCAATAGCTACGGGTGAAACTTGATCCAACTGGAAAAACGCAAGAATACCGTTCAGCACGTCTGAACTAAAAATAATGAGGACAATACCAATGAGGAAGAATATGGAAAGCACCAAGGTAAGCCCCATGCTAACTAGTTGCTGTTTCCAGAAAGGACGCTCGGCAATATCATGCACGGTTTGGTTAAAGTTAGTTACAATGGCGTTAATGCCGTTGGTGGTAAAAATTAAAGCCAGGAAAAACCCCAGCGACAAAAGCCCTTCCCGTTTATTTTTCATTACATCCTGAATGGTTTCCCGGCTGGCCTCCCAGGTATCGGGCGGTAAAATGCGCTCAAAAACATCAAAAACTTCTTGCTCCAAATTTTGCACCGGAAAAAAGGGAATGAGCGTAAAAAGGAAGATAATACCCGGAAAGAGTGCCAGAAAAAAAGAATACGCAATACTGCCAGCCCGGCTGGTAACATTGCCTTCTACAATGCCTTTAAAGAAAAAACGCGATACATCATACAAGCTCAAGCCCTCAAAAAAAGGCAGCCGTACCTGCATTGACCAGCGTTCAATCTGATTCCAAAAGCGCAGCAGTTGTTTCAGCATTAGTAGGCTTTTAAACTCATATCCAAACCCTTTACAGAATGGGTGAGCGCTCCCACGCTAATAAAGTCTACGCCACTTTCAGCATAGGGTACCAAATTGGCTTCGGTAATGCCCCCACTGGCTTCGGTTTCACAGGCGCCATTTACCAGCTGTACCGCCTGTTGGCAGGCCGCAGGGCTAAAATTATCAAACATAATTCGGCTCATGCCCCCTTCGGCTAAAGCCTCTTTTATTTCGGCTTCGTTGCGTGTTTCAATTTCTATAGGGATGTTTAAATCTTGCGCTCGCAGGTATTCCTTGGCCTTTTGCAGAGCCGGTCTAACTCCACCGGCAAAATCTATGTGGTTGTCTTTGAGCATTACCATGTCGTACAAACCAAAGCGGTGATTGGTGCCCCCGCCAATTTTCACCGCCTCCTTTTCCATAAAACGCAGGGTGGGGGTGGTTTTGCGCGTGTCTAAAATTTGCGCTTTGGTGTGGCCAATGAGATCCATGAGTGAACGGGTGTAGGTGGCAATACCGCTCATGCGCTGCATAATGTTGAGGGCAATCCGTTCACCCCGCAAAAGGCTGCGCGTTTTGCCTTTAAGGCGAAAGGCAATTTGGCCCACTTGCACCGTGCGGCCATCTGAAAGCAGTTCTTCAAATTCCACCGCAGGGTCTACCTTTTTAAAAACTTTTCGGGCGGCCGTCACCCCGGCTAAAACTCCGTTTTGCTTTACAATCAGTTGTACTTGTCCTTCGGCTGTAGCCGGAATGGAGCAGTTGCTGCTATGGTCTCCCGGACCAATATCTTCCTGAAGGGCCCTTTCAATTAAATCTTCCCAATACTTTTGCATGGCGCAAATTTCTGAATAAACCCGCGCTTTGCCATGAAAGTTGTGATTTTACAAGTAGGAAAAACCACCATGCCGGCCGTGCAAAGTTTGTGCAGCGAATACCAAAAACGCCTGCAGCGCTACGTGGGTCTGGAAATTACGGTGATTCCAGATTTGAAAAATACCAAAAACCTGCGCCCCCAGCAGGTGAAAGAATTGGAGGGCGAACGCCTGCTCAAGGAATTGAAAGCGGGCGACCACGTGCTTTTAATGGATGAGAAAGGGAAAGAATTCACCTCGCGGGGCTGGGCTCAGAATTTGCAAAAAATCATGAATGGCGGGCCACACCGCCTGGTCTTTGTCATTGGTGGGGCCTATGGATTTTCACCCGCGGTGTACCAAAAGGCGCAAGGAAAAGTAGCGCTTTCGCAAATGACTTTTTCGCACCAAATTGTACGGGCGCTTTTTATGGAGCAATTGTACCGTGCCTTCTCCATTTTAAACAATGATCCCTACCACCATTCTTAATCTTCAGAACCAAATTCAATTTTGGGGTTATGGGCCTTAATGAATTGACAATTAGACCAAGAAGCTAAAATAATTTCCGATAGTGTATAAAGTACACTATATTAGCCTTTTGGTAATAAGAGGGTAACCCATTAGTAACACGCAGCATTGAAATCAACCATTTCATTTATTCTAGGTGGACTATTTCTAGTAGCCAGCTCCTGGGTGGCTTGGGGGCAGCCTGAGAATTATTTTATGGATGTTTCTTTTGGTCCTGACGGCCAATTCACCAATAACACTCCTGTATCAGGTATTGTTAGAAGAGGTTTCAATGCAACTTCAACGAGTAATACCTTCACCTTAGACTGGGACAGTCAATTTAATGAATGGTATAACACTTCTATCTTTAAGAATACTGAGTTTACCTTGACTTTTCAGGGTGCTACTGGGTTAAATAATACATCCACAATTACTGACGGGGTTAACGTTAATGATTATTACACAATCCAAATTAATGGATTTGCCTATTCAAATCGCCAGGCGGTAATAATGGAAACCGATAACGCCCCCGTTCAGGTTGCAGCAGCCAACCCCGTTACTCAAGTGCAAGGTACCGTAGCACCTAATCAGCCAGTAGATTTCATTTTTAGATTGGCCGGTGCTAAGTCCAGTCAAGAGAAAGCTTTTATCAGATATGCAGACAACCCTGGTTTTTCAGGGTCTCAGGTTGAGGAGGTCTCTTTCGCCAGTTCTACAGACGACACAGGCACGGTTACCCTGCCGGGTGGTTTTAATACTGCCGGCCGCACGGTGTATTATTATTTCTACACGACCACAGTGGCGGCTACAGCAAGCTCTAATCATGATTTAATTACCCTGGATTTAGCCAACAACGGAGGCTCAAATTACCAGTACAAGGTAGAAAACGAATGGCGAACTACTGCGGGCGCTTCCGATTGGAGTAACCCGGGGTCTTGGGAAAGCAATGGCGTTCCTCCAAATGACGTGCCGGTGCGTATCAGTCATGACATTAATCTGGATGTCAATCCCCAAGTTTCTGCTTTAACCATTGAGTCGGGAGCCACTCTTACCGTTAATGCAGCCGGTGGCCGAAATATTCAAATCTCGGGTGTGGGTACCTTTACCAATAACGGTGGCTATGTGGCTAATAATAGCTCGCTGATTTTCACAAATGGAGGTACTGTAGCCGGGTCCACTCCAACCACGTTTGGGCATTTGGAAGTGGAAGGGGGAACGCTCGCCTTAAATACCGCACCCAGCATTTCCGATAGTTTGACCATTAAAGCTGGTGGGGCTATTTCAACAAATGCGCCCACCTACAGTACAGGCTCTATCCTCATCTACGCCACCGGTAATCCGGTGGGCAACCCTTACGGCAGAAATATAGAATGGAGTGCCACAGCTGGTGCTGGCTATCCGCACTCTGTTTTAGTACGAAATAATACTCATATAGACCTCGGGGCGAATTCCATCAGTTACGCGGCTATTGCAGGAGATTTACAAGTGAATTTAGGCTGTGGTTTGTACATGGATTATGGGACCAATGATCTTCGTGATACTCTTTCAGTATATGGTAGTGTCAGGTATGCCGGTGAAATTTCATTAAGTGATTCATTGTATGGTGACTTAGCAGTTTATGGGGATCTAATTGACCAAGGAAGCGGACAATTAAATACCCGGGAGAGGGCTCTGTTTTTTTTAGGTGGCGGAGACCAACAAGTGGCTATTACTGATACGGTAAATTTTGTGATAGTAAATAAAAGCGGGGGAAAACTAACCTTAATTCAGGACTTTACTATTGATGATCTTACAGGTGAGTTTGACATACTATCCGATAGTTCTCAGGTTGAAATTCCCGGAGGTGTTACGCTTAATACTCAATTTAGAAGAATCTCCAATGATGGTTTGTTGGTTGTTAAATCTGGAGGAGCTATTGTGCAATTGGGGAACCCAGGAAACAACGGAACAGGTCTTTATCAAATAGAAAGAACTATTACGGCCTCAGACCACAGACGTTTCAACTATTGGAGCTCACCGGTAGAAGGGGAAACCATGGGCGATGTGTTTCGCAGAAACAATGATACCGCCAATCGCTCTGATTGGTACTTCTTTAAGGAAGAAGCTCAACAATGGTCGGCCTGGCAGCAAGACGTAACCGATGCCACTGTTTTAGAGCCCGGCCGGGGCTATATCTCTACCCCTACAGAGCAGCAACCAGGCAACTGGTTTGATCCTGTAACTGAAACCCGCATTTTTGAATCAGATCGAATAAATGCCGGAACCATTACCTTAAACCTTAGAGGTTCCAGCCCTATTGATACCAATGATTTTATCTTAGTGGGTAATCCTTATCCCTCCGCAATTAGTGCCGAAGAATTCGTGCAATACAATGATAGTATTTGGGGTACGGTTTACTTTTGGGACCACTCTACATTCGCGGGTTTAGATCCTGATAGTGGCCAAAATTTCCAGGCCGATTATGCCAGTTGGAACTTAACAGGGGGAACTTCTGTGTATCAAAATCAATATCTTGCTAACGGCACGTCAAACTTAACGCCCAACGACTATATCTCATCCTGCCAGGGTTTTTTTGTTCGGGTATTCAATGACCCTGCTCGAAAGCCGGTGACGGTAAGGTTTACCAGTGGCATGCGCCAAGCAGACAACAATCAGCAGTTTTTTAAAAAAGAAGATGGCCCTAAAATCAGGGCCTGGATTTCGCTACAAAATGCGGCAGGCGACTTTAATCAAACCCTGGTAGGATTTCTAAATGGCGCCACTGAAGATTTAGACCGCCTCTATGATGCTCCCAAGTTTAAAGGCCATCCCCATATTTCGTTTTATTCCTTGATTGACCAGAAGCCTTTTGCCATTCAAGGCTTGCCGCGGCTGTCCAATTTTAATTTTGAAGAAAAGGCCATCCCCCTCGGTTTAGATGCCTGGGTAACGGGCAACTTTAGCATTCAACTGGATACAACTGAAAATTGGCCGGCTGGCTACAATATTTATTTAGTAGACAGTCTCCTGAAAAAAGAGGTAAACCTGCAAAAAGAAGCCTATTTCTTTAATGTGCAGCAAACCGGCAGTCAGACTAACCGCTTCTGGTTGGTGGTCAACAATTGGTCTATCGGTCAAGCCGAAACAGAATCCCTAACTCAGCAAAGTCCCTGGGTGTACCAAAATGAAGAAGGTACTTGGTTGCAAATCCCGACCAATGGCTACCGCCTCAAGAGCTACCGTATTTTTAGCTTAGATGGGCGTTTACTCCACCACGAAAAAGAACTCAGTCATCAAAACCGCTACCGGCTACCGTTGAAGCAAAGCCCCAATGGTGTATATTTGATAGAGGTTACGAACGGAAGTGGCGAAACGTATACATTTAAAACAATAATTCAATAAAACACCAACCTTTAAATACTGGGATATGAAGAGAATTTTACTTTTTATTTTGTGCATATTTGGAATTTCATCCTATGCGCAGCCCTCTAATTACGCCATAATTGCGGAGTTTGATAACGCTTATGGAAATACAACCGTTTTCAGCGATGGAGCAGCTGGGTCTAACATTCGGTCAGCAACTATTCTGGCGAATTCTGCAGATGATGAATATGTAATTGAGTGGGACAGTTTTAATAATAAATGGCAAAATGGAGCTACTCCATACAATAGTGAATTTACGCTAACTCATGGACTCTCAGGTTCTCCCAACGGATTTTTAACAGTACCCACTACATCGGGAAACTATTACACTTTCCAAATTAATGGGCTAGCCTACTCTAATAGGAGTGCAGTAGTGATGGAAACAGATAATACTCCTGTTAATTTCGCGGCTGCCAACCCAGTATCAACAGTACCAAGCTATGTTACTCCTGGCAATGCTTTAAACTTGACGGTAAACATGGCTGGAGCCAAATCTGCTCAAGAAAGGGTCTTTTTAAGATATTCAACAGATGGATTTACTACCAGTGATGTAGAAGAGGTTTCTTTCGCAACAGCAACAGCCTCAAGCGGTACGATATCTATACCAAGTTCAGTAAACACTGGAGGAAATACTGTAGAATTCTATTTGTACTCTACCACAGTAGCGGCTACAGCCAGCTCGAATCATGATCTTATTACGCTGAATCTGGAGAATAACTCAGGCGCAAATTACAGCTACGAGGTTGCTTATCATCTTACCGGTACAAGTACATCCTGGAATAATTCAGCTTCTTGGGTTGGGGGAGTAATTCCTCCAAGTGGATCAGTTGTAATTATCAACGAGGACATCAATTTAGATATCAATGCGGATTTATCGGATTTAACTATTCAGTCTGGTGTTACCTTCACTGCCTCAGACGGCTCCAATGCCTATGAGCTCACCATTAGTGGTGACCTCACCAACAATGGTACTTTTACCGCTAGTGATGGCAAGGTTATTTTTGATGGAGCCGGTACGGTTTCGGGTACTGTGGTTTTCAATAA
>CAJXNI010000047.1 GCA_913057235.1 uncultured Bacteroidota bacterium | reverse complement strand
GTTTTTTTTTTACACGGGCAATGTTTACGAGAGGGGGTTGAAAATTTATACAACTATATGAAAGTCAATTATTTAAATACTAAATTATATCTGATATGCACCGCAAAAGCGACCATCTAAAAAAAATTGAGGGTACCTACAGAAGCGACCGCTCAACTAAAAAAACCCAAGAAGGGCTTGAGGTACTTGAAAAACTGCCCAGAGCGCCAAAGCTCTTTAATCTCAATGGCCAGGCAAAAAAGTGGTATATGCTACTGGGTAAAATTCTACTCCAGAGCGGGAAACTCACAAAGCTTGATATCCCTAACCTGGTTCTTTTTGCCAATAGGTTTTCAACTTGGGAGTGGGCCAAAAAAGAGGTGGACAAAAAAAACGATGTAGATCCTGGCTCTGGTTATGTTCAGGAATTCCAAAGCGGAGCCCGCGGCCGATCTCCGGAATACTCTATTCAGCTGGAGTGTGAAAAGTTTCTGGTACAGATGGGCCAGATGTTTGGCATGAGTTTTAAGGACCGCGCCCAGATCAACCACTTCTTTGAAGAAAACTCTGATCAGCTTGATCTCTTTGAGCAATTGCTAGGGAATGGCACCAGTGGTCCACAAAGCTCTTTAACAGTAATAGGCGAAGACTAATTCTTAAAAAACAGAATCATGAAAGCAATCATTTTTGCAACTACAACCAAGAACGGAAACACCAGTATTCAAAAGGCCTTTACAGACGAGGGCCATGAGTGCGAAATCATCAACCCTCTAAAAATTGCGCTCTACACGGCCGAAGGGAGAAAACATGATTCCCTTTACATTGAGGATAAACACAAGCTCAAGCTCAGTGATGTTGATATTATTGTGACCAGGTGCGGCAAGGGCTTAAGGCACGTTTCAGAATTGCTTGAGTACATTCTGGAGAAGTACCCTAAAATTTATATTAGCCAATCCCCTACTGGCTTAATGAAAGCACAATCAAAACTGCAAACCGGCCGAATTTTGCGCTTGGCTAAGGTACCAACACCGGCCATGTTCTACAGTCGGGAGTTTTCAGACTTCAAGCACATTGAAGATAAAATCGGCTATCCGGCCATCGTTAAAACTGCCATTGGTGGTAGCCAGGGCACCGATGTAATTCTTATAGAGAATCAAAAGGAATTGAAGCTGGCCTTGCGTGGTTACCTCCAGCGGGATAAACCCAAACCAGTTATTGTTCAAAAGCTGGTTGATCTGGGTGACAATCCGGTGAGCGATATTCGAGTGCTTGTTTTCAATGGAAAGGTAATTGCTGCCATGGAGCGCACGGCCGTAAATGGTTCACATGTGAGCAATGTAAGCCAAGGGGCTGACACCAAAGAGATTGAGCTTACAAAAAGAGAAAAACAAATTTGTGTTACCGCCTCCGAGGTTCTGGGGCTCAAAATTGCGGCCGTTGATTTAATGCGTGACCAGGAAAAGAATCCCTATATCATTGAAGTGAATACTAACTATGGCGTTAAAATTCAGAACGTAGTTGAAGTGGATATTCACAAAGCCCTGGTTAAATCAATCGTTAAGGCCAAGGAAGAAAGGAATTACAATGATTTTCGAACTGAGTACCGCACTTTGAACCAGAGCGCCCCACCACACTATAAAGGGGTAAGGCTTACTTCACCCATGCCTTTTGGTATTGAAAGTCCAGCACCCCTGAGTGAGAGAATGGGGTTAAGCCGGTGATTCTTGAGCGACAATTGAGCGACAAAAAACAAAAAGAGCGGTTCAGATATTTTCTAAACCGCTCTTTTTCAATGTGATCGCGGCAGGATTCGAACCTGCGACCGTCTGCTTAGAAGGCATTTTTCTTTAAAAATCTCAAATTTCCCAAAATTCCTTTTTTATCTGTATATCAATTATTTAGCTTGGTTTAGTTTTCATTTTTGCGCTTGTTGTTTCCTTTTATTTCCTATTTTTGAGCGACAATCGAGCGACAATTTTAAATCATGCCTGACAAAATATTGGTAACCGTACACCATCGAACCAAGTACAAAAGACAAACAGGGCCAGCTGATCTCTTTCCTGTTTACCTTCAAGTTTACTGGAACCAAAGATTAACCGGCCGCAAATTAAAGCGCCTCTACCCTATTAACGCCAATCTCTCAGGGGTGCCAGGTTTTGAAGGCTACCTCTCAAGGGAGGATTTCAAAAAATCATTTTTGGCGAAAAATCCAAGGGGTGAAAACAATAGACTAAAAAGCCAAATCATTAAGGAGCTATCCAGGGCCATTGACATAGTGGATAAGCTCCAGCATTTTAGTTATGAATCTTTTGAGCAGAGTTACTACAGAGAGCAAGATGTTGCTGATGGTCTGGAAACCTATTTTTTAAAATATGCCTCAAGGTTGCGCGAGTTAGATAAAATCAAAACTGCAAAAGGGTATATTTCTTCACTGAACAAGCTTAAAGAATATGCCAAATTTGCGCGGCTGGGCTCCTTAAATTTTAGCGATGTAGATCAAACCTTTCTTGAAGGCTTTGAGCACTGGTACCTTAATAAAAGCCCCCAAGCTTTGGCCGGCCGTGCCAGCATAAACACAGTAAGTATCTACTTAAGGAATTTGCGTACCATTTTTAACCAGGCTATTGACGATGGCGAAATTAGTGCTGACCTCTACCCTTTTGGGCGTAAAAGGAGAAATCGCTATAAAATACCCTCCTCAGTAAATGTGAAGCGGAGCTTAAGTAAAGCCCAGGTTAAACAGCTGTATGAGGTAGAAACTAAAAACGATTTTGAAGAGCGGGCCAAGGTGCTTTGGTTTCTCTCCTTTGCGCTCCAGGGTATCAACTTTAAAGACCTGGCCGAGCTCAAAAAAAAGAACTACACCGGGCAAGAAATACGCTTTACCCGCAAAAAAACATTGAGCACCTCCAGAGATGCACAAGAAATTTTAATACCGGTTACCAATTTTGCGGCCAAGATTATTGAAAGGGCTATTAACTTACAGCCCAACGGCACCGATTATTTATTCCCGATTTACCGAGAGCCCCTGAACCCAGAGCAAAAAGAAAACCGGAGAAGAAATATCATCAAAAACGTAAATGATAACCTCATTAAGCTTTGCACCCGTGCCAATATTCCTTTTAAGGTTACCACCTATTACGCACGGCACTCTTACGCCTCTATTGCTAAAAATGATCATGTGCCCACTGAGGTTATAAAACAAAGCTTAGGGCATACCTCTGTAAAAACTACAGAAAACTACCTGAAAAACCTGCCTGATCAAGTGATGAAGGACTATGCCGACAAGATTCAAAGTTTCTTAAACTAATTGCTAGGCCATGAAAGCGCGAAAACTAAATTCAGAAAACTATCATGAGATTAACCTCCACCTGCGAGAAGTTAAGGCAGGTGAAAATTCCATAACCGAGCGAACCATACTGCTAGCAGCGTATTATCAAAAGTTTAAGAGTTACAATCCTGGCTTTTTTAAAAAGCTTAAGGAATCAGCAAGTAAACATGAAATCAAATTATTCAGGTCAACTGTTAATGATCCGGAATGGCAAGACTATTATGCCGAAAAAATTAAGACCAAAGAAAAAGAGAGCGCCTTAGACTTTGCCTTTAAGGGTGGTTACATTTCTTTCGCCCAAGTTTCTAAACGGAATGGGTTCAATATTATACCTGAACTGATTCAGGTTTTTAATAGCGATAGCGCTAGATGGCTAGTACTTGGTGAAAATCTTTTGATGAAGCAAAAAGGCAGATTAAAGTTATCACCTGGAACCTACGAATTCCCAAATAGAGTAATAAGTTTTCTACTCTACGAGTTTGGCTACACTAAAAAGCTAGAAAGAAAAGAACTTAAAAGCAAGTTTAATAAAAGGCATGTTTATCTGAGAACAAATGCAGAGCTTTATGATATTACTTTATTCAGAAATTTAGCACAAAGAAGTAACTCAGAAAGACTTAGAGGGCTTTGCCTCCCTAAAGCCACCAATGCAATAAAAGACCCAGACGGTTTCGACAAAGTATTAGAGCAAATTAAAGAGATCGAATCAGGTCAATTGAAATTTGACAAAAGGGGCTTTACCAATTTTAAAAAAGCCTTAGACGAGGCTATTGCTATTTTAAATCAACTATCTATTAAAGGTGATACACTACAAGCATTAAGAAATCGCTGCAATTTATTTGAGGGAATCAATGGGGATTTTGAGCCCAGAGGTTTTATTTAAAAGCGGTTTTGTATTGTGGCGTTTTTGATTTAGACCCTCTTAATTTCTTGTTTTACCAGTCATTAAAATCTCTCTCTTATGCCTGGTATTGTTTTTACCGCTACCACCTACAGCAGCAGCGGTGTAGAATTTACAACTGAACTTTTTGATCGCTATTTAAGCACTACAGAAAATCACAGTGTTTCGGCCAGTATGGCCCCGCAAATTATCTGGGATAATGACCGCAAGCTGGACCCCTGGAGCCTTATTTTATTCAGCAAGTGTGAGTGGACCTTCATGATCAATGACCAGGATGATGAAAATTTGATAGATGACCTTATTCAGGGCGATGAAGATCAGTACTATTTACGGCTCTACAAAGAAGGCAGCTTGTTTTGGGTAGGCGTGGTGCTTATTGATCAGGTTATTAAACCGCGTGATAGTTTTCCCTACCCTATCACGCTAAGTGCCACCGATGGGCTTAAGCGGCTGGATACCATCCGCCTGGAGCAGGTGGCCAGCAGCCAGGATAATTTGGTGCAATTTATGCGTGATATTCTGGTGCGCACCGGCATTAATAACGCCATTAGCGCCAGTGATGACTTTCTAAGCGTGGCCGTGCGCTATTATGAGAATCAGCACGGCAGCTACGCTAAAACATTTGACCCGCTAAGACATACCCGAGTGGCTGATGTGCAACGCTTAAGTGTTAGAAGTGAAGATGAAGAGGGTAAAGAGTATTACAGCCAAATGGAAATGCTGCGCTGGCTCTTAAAATCATTTGGCTGCCGCCTGATGATGATTAACGGCCATTACCACGCCCTGCAAATAGATGCCTACAGTGAGAGCAGCATACGCCTGCACACGTATAGTCAAAACATAAATTTTGATACCGATACCAGCATAATAGCCGGCACCGCCAGCAGCGCGGCCTTTGTGTATGCTAAGGCTATAGCCGAAAATCAGCAGATACTACAGGGCGATCATTGGAGCTTTGCTCCGCCTATTCGCAGAGTTACCTTAAGAAGAAATGTAGCTGTAGCGCCCATAATTCAAGCTGAGCGTCTTTTCTATGAATTAGAAAACGAAACTAGTATGGGCGCGGTGGCGGTGGGTAGCTTTGCTGCTGGTATCACCCTGGATTTTAAGGGCACAGGTGTAGATTGGACAAACGCTAGTGCGCCAGCCAATTTTAGAGTACGTTTTGAGTTGAGTATCAGGATTGACAGTGCCCCTAATGATTACTATCTGACCAATAAAAACGGGGCTTTGGCCTGGACAACAAACAGTTCAGATACTTTTAATGTAACGGTTAACGGCACAGCGCCACCAACCGGACCTATTAATAGTTGGTTTACTATTTTACCCATCAATAATGCCTTAGGCACCTATTTTATTGGCACCCCGCCAATACCTGCCAATGGTCAGTTAAGTATTAAAATTACCCCAGTATTTTTGAGCTTGGGTGGAGTTAATATTAGCTCGCAGTTTACGGATCAAACGGTTAATGGCAGTGTAAAAGTTTATTATGCAAACTACAACAATCAAAAGGCGCCAGCCGAAGAGGTGCTGTACAAGTTTGGTGATAGGGCAACGGGTAGTTATGAAATAGACTTAGATGATATTGAAATTGCTGATTCAGCAAGCACCAATGACTCGGGAAGGTTGCAGGTGTGGGATGGCTCAAGTTGGAAGGATAGTTCAGACTGGAAGCGTTTTAGCACTAATTGGGATCAAACAAGGTTGCTACTTCTTACCATGGAAGTTATTTTTAACCTACAAAACAGAGCTTTACATATTTTAAATGCCACCGTAATACGCAGCGATATTACCCCGCTAAATACCCTTACCATTGATGATAAAAAGATGCTATTTCAGGGCGGTACCTTTAACACCGAACTGGATGAGTGGCAAGGCCAATGGATAGAAATTGCCAAATATGATACCAGCGGCACCGGTGCAGGCTTTGAAGGTATTCAGATAGGCCCTAATGGATTAGCAGCGCCCTACCCACCCGCGGGCACACCTTTTGGTAAAACAGAGCGCACCATTGAAGGCAGCCTGGTGGTAGCCACTACCGATGCGGTGATTAGCGGCACAGTGACAAGTGTTAGTATAAATGCCCCTGGTGATAATATTGCCAATAGTGGCGATTCCTTAGCTATATTCAACCCGTTGACCGGTGAAAGTGAGGCCCTTACTCTAAGTGCTGATCTGCTTAATGATAGCACCAGCGCTAGCGTAAACAGTGTAAGCCTTAGCAATACCTACCCAATAGGCAGCTATTTGATAGTTCCTCTCAAAAAGCTTTTGGCGCGGCTGTATGCCATTGAAAACCCCTAGAGAGAGGTTTTATACAGCCAATAAAGCACCCCTCAGTGGGTGCTTTTTTCATTTTGTATTGTGCTAATTTTTCTAAAAATGGAAACCCTGTATAGGTTTGTCAAAGTTTAACCAAAAGCAAATACAAAATGTCTGAAAATCCATTTTTTGAAATTAATGAAAGACTAGAAAATCTGGAGGGTATGATTAAACCCATTTCCGGATTTATAGAGAATGAAAAGCAAAAATCAGTAAGACTTGAAAAACCTCTTTCTGTAAAAGAAGCGGCTAAAATCACAGGATTATCTGAGGCTTTTATTCGCAAAATGAATCATGCGCCTGAGAGGTATAAAGACTGTATTCCCTTCTATAAGAAGATGGGCCGGATTTACTTCTTTGCCTCAGAATTAGATCAGTGGATGAGAGGCGGTAATATTAAAGGAAAACAAAATTAAGCTATGAATTTATCACCAGACAAAAAGACAACCTTTGCCATTTCTAAGTATTTAGAAACCCAGTTTAATAATAAAAAAATGGGCATTGCAGAACTTAATAAGGAGCAAAGCTTAAAAGGCCTTGAGGAGTTATGCGAGTTTTTAAATATCAAGGTTTATGAGGATGAAGTCAGTCTCCCAGATGAACAATTTTTTTCACTTTGCATACAACGTTACTACCTTGATCTAGTTTTAGATAAGATTCTGGAGAAGCCAGTTGAGGAGTATTTAAATAATTCAGCTTCTACCAGAGGCCTGGCAACTGAGTTAATTTTCTTCATTAAAAGTCGAGCTTATAATGATTTTCTTGATCGCTATCGCGAGCTCGGCATTTTTGGAAATCTATTAGATGAGGATGGTAAAATAATTGAAAACCTTCAATAAAATTGATATGGAATTAGAGAATAAAAAAGAAGTAGCGGTAACCCCTCAAAATTATAAAGAGGTGCTTAGTGCTTTAAAAAAACATGCCGTACAACCCTATGAAAACGAATACTATATAAGCAATAGGCAATACCCAAAAATGACTTTTTATATTCCAGAATGGCTTGAGGATCATGAAGACGAGCTTAATTCTGTGGAGGGTATTGCCTGGGGTATGGGTTTTAAACTAAGTATTGAGAAAAAAGAACCTTACCTATACCTGAGCGTGGCTGCATACCTGGGTGAAAAGTTTGTAAGAAAGTCACCAGATTATACCGTTTAGGGCTGGATGCGGAGCTTAAACTACATACAATCTCAATTTCTGTATGAAGTGGCCATCATGAACCGGCTCCTTACGTCTAACCAGTTGACCTTGAAAGATAAGGGCTTGCTGTTAGCCCTGCTGGCTGAAAGTGATGGTTTTAAATTTAAGCCTACTTGGTTAGCTAAGAATTACCCAGACAGTGAAGGCGTGATCAGACGATGCTTAAAGAACCTGGAGAGCGCGGGCCTTGTGAAGCACGTAAAGCAAACCAATACAGCCAAGGGCGGAAAAGGCGGATCGCTAAGCTACTGGGTAAAAGAAAAGGCAGCCTTGGTATCTGAAAATGTTAATCCGGCTGTAGGTTACACCAAGATAAATAAGGCAGTTTTGATTAGTGGTGCCCTTAATTTTAAAGAGGCGGCCCTGCTGGCTTATCTACATTCAAAGGTGTTCTACCTCCATCATGCGGAGAAAACGGCTGAGGCGTTAAGCTGTGGCCTCCACCAGGTGAAATCGGGCCTTGCCAAATTGAAGCAGTTGGGCGCAATTCGAGTGATTGAACAAAAAGGGAATTTTAACAGAATTAGCTTAAAGGGCTACGAGGTAAATTCTGACTGGTATCAGGTTTTTAAATCTTGTGAGAAAGTCGCTTTAAGTACAAGCTCAAAAGATTCAAAAAAGCCTAAAGTTGAAAAACGACATGTCGAAAATCAACCTCTACTAAATGATAATAAGACTAAAGTAAGTCTTAAGACTATTAGTATGAGGGAACCTCATATAACTGTTTTAGAATTTTATGAGATTATGATTGTGGACCTTAATACACTTCGTGACATTATAAAGCCCTTTGTTAAGAATCAGCGGCTTTACTATTACTGGTCAATATTAAATGCTTTTAAGCATCAGGTTATGTTTAAGGACGAGAAATTTCTTATTACTGGTATGCCGCTGAAAGAATGGTTACTTAGATTTAGAGGTTATGTTAAGGGCGGCTCTCTTAAAAATAGCTTATCCCACCGAGTTAATCAGGCTGGATATGGAATAAGCAATGAAGCAACAAAAAAGAAATGGGATGTTGCAACTTTTGAGTATGCTCAATTAATTAGAAAAACCTCTTTAAGTAAAGTGCAAGGCGAGAAGCATCTATGCGCTGCCTTAGTTAGTAATCCAGCTAAATTGGTTTACGTCCTTGAAAAGCTTGGCATGCGCGCTCCTTACGATTCAAACTTAAAAGCCGTTTAAGTTGGAACCAATAAACTACTACAGCACTAAGACCTGGCTAGACGTGACCAAGGCACATTTAAAAGACTTTCCAAAGTGCCAGCGATGCCAATTTTATGGCAAAGTAAGTATGGCAGTGGCCGTGAGGTACCAAAAAGACCCTTTTTCACCTAGTAAGACTTTCCCGAAAAATGAAATTATTTCGGTCTGTTTAGGCTGTTTAGAACCTGAAAATGCTCACATAACAAATGGCCAGGGGTACAAATCTTTTGAAGTCTTGCCTTGTACAC
>CAJXNI010000046.1 GCA_913057235.1 uncultured Bacteroidota bacterium | reverse complement strand
CTAATCTAAATTTAAAGTCAATGACATATTGTAGCTGCGAAATGTGGTTGGCATTGATGGGTAGTGAGATTTCATTTTTGGTTTTATGCATGATATAAGTGATTCGACCACCCTTCAGATTACCAAGCCTAAGCATAGCCAAATCCGAGGGTCTCATGCCATTTGCGAAGAGTTGAAAAAGAAATTTCGCTCTGGCCTTCTCCAAGGTGGGGTCTTCAATATGGGTCGACCTTAACTGGTCAATCATTTGAGCGGTAAGCGCAACTTTTCTTTTTTTATTCTTCCTAGTAAAATTGTAATTGATAAATGGGTCATAGACTTCATAGTAGCCATCCGTTTTTTGGGCTTTTCGGATTACGAGACGAATTATCTTGAGATAATGAGTAGCGGTCTCACTGGATATTTTATTTGCTCTTAAATAAGCTTCTAACCCCGTGATAATTCGCAAATCAAGTTCTTCGAACTTCAGGTCCTCTTTCCTATGTTCCTTGAGGTATGAAATTAGTTTTTGGTAAACAGCTCGATATTTTTGCCTTGTGCCATGACGAAGCTCTAACTCAGGACCATTTAGGTATTGATTAAAGAAGTGAATAAATGATTGACGATTTTCTTGACTAAGTTGGGCTGGTTCTTTTCTGATAAGCTTGTCGTGAAACGCTTGAATTTTTGCATTAATTTGCTCATGGTCGATTCCGGGATAAGCTTTTAGTCTTTGTGTTTTTTGGTTCCATGCGGACTTTGGAACGGATGGTAAATGTAGGCTGCGGTTTATAGACTTTTTACCAACGGTGTACTTGCAATAAATATAACCTCGCTTATTTTTGGTAGACTTTCTATGTAGGTAAAAAGTGATAGTCATTGATGGCTTTTTCGGGTAGTAGTACAAAAGTGAGACTAAAATAATGAAAATATATGCCAATAAACATAATGTAAGTTGCTGAAAATCAATGTTATTAAGTTCAATGGGTAGAATAGAAGTTTCCTAAACTTTTGATGCAGGTTTGATTCCTGCCGGGGCTACTATTCGGCATAGAGTACAGTACTTCAGACCTCTTGCAGCAGTCCTTCCTTTTTAGCTTCCTGAATAAACTCGTCATAGTTATCAACCAGTTCAGAGTATGGTTTTTTATAGACCTTGCTAAATTGACTGGCTTCCAGGGCAATAGGATCCAAGCCTAAGTAATTAAAAACCCGATTCATGGTTTCCTGATGACAATCGGCTGACTCAAGGTCACGGCCATAGCTCAACCTTAAATGAGGAAAGGGTGCTAATTCATCGTCTAGTTGTCCGTGCATCTTTTGGAAATGCTTCAAGCTCACCAAAGCCTTTGTAATATCTAGACTTATTTTAGCGCTTCCTTCATCAACTGAGCTTAACTTAGTGCGGTGCCAGTTTTTACTGGCGAAAGCAACTTTATGACTCAGCATTTGCTCCAGAGCATTATCACGATTCAACCGGATGATCTTAAAGCCATGGTCGTGAAAATCTCTAATTCTAAAGCGCGTATGCTCGTACATATATAAATGAAAGCTTAGGCCATAGCCTGATTTTCCGGCTTTAACCATCCGCCACTTTAAATACTGCGCTGGTAAATACTTGCTAAAATAATAGGGTAAGTTATTGGTGTATTGGTCTTTAACCACATTACCAAATTTCTCAAAATCAAAATGTAGCTCTGGGTGTTGATTTAAATAGGAGCCTAATAAGTGGCTGCCGCTGCGGCCGTTACAAAAAACTACTAATTTTTTCCTTTGATCTTTCATTTTGGATCACCGCTTCTGCGGCCTCTATGCAGTTTCTCTCTTAGTATCTTTAAATAATCCAAATGTTCCCTTTCCTTCTCAATTATGCCCGTATTAGTGTCATGTACCCTGCGCTTAAGTAAAATTTCGTTTAGCACCGTATAAGGTTTATTTGCTTCCCTTACCCGAGTAAACCATTCCAGAAAATCACCATTTCTGATGTTGAGATTAGCGGATAGTGAAACCTCCTTGAGTAGATCTCTGCAAAACATACTACCCTGAAAATTCAGAGAGGGCATTACCCGGAAGGCCTCTGGGATTTCCATAAAGTTCACTTTGCTTACATCCGGACTAATAAACTGTTCCACCTGTGCAAAAACCAGTTCTTGCTCTGGGTTTTCCCGTAAAAAATTCCATTGCCTTTGCAGTTTATGTTCCAAATACAAATCATCCGCATCTAAAACGGTAATGTAATTCCCTTGGGCTGCCTCTATGCCTGTTTTTCTAGAACCTAAAACTCCTTGATTGGCCTGGCTTATTATGCTTAATGGATAGGCCTGGTCTTTTAGGATTTGTAACGTATCGTCAATAGACCCATCATTTACTGCTACAATCTCTACGCTCCCTGCAAAGCTTTGCTTGTAAACTGAATTCAAGGCTTCCTGAAGGTATTTTTGGGCATTATAGGCGGGTATTACTACTGATATATCCGCAGCTCCTTTTACAAATTGGGGCATCTTTACAGGCTTAGGTTTTGCGAGTTGGCTACAAAATTAAAGTGCGTATGAAACGGCTTCTGGTCTTTTTGGGCTTGAATTTTACGATGCATTAATCTAAGCATTAACTCTTTTCTGGCCTGCAAACTCAAAGCGCGATCATTTGAATGATTCAGATCATGCAGGCGGTAAAATAAACTGATATCCGTGTGAATGTAAAGCGGTAAGCCTTGCTCCCGGAAGCGGTAGATCCATTCCAGGTCTGTTCCGTAAAAACTCATGGTTTCATCAAAGCGGCCAACTTCTTTAAAAACCGAAGAGCGTAGCATTAAAGAAGAAAGTAAAAATTGATTAGTTGGGGTTTGGCGCTGACCTATATCATCCACAAAGGCACTTACCATGCCCTTGCTCAATTGTACTTCAGGATATTCTTGAAAGACTTTGACATGCCGCTCCAACGTGCCTGGCGGCCATATATCGTCCTGATCCAGGAAAGTAATAAAATCAGATGAAGCCAATTTCAGTCCCGTATTGCGGCCAGCCGTAGGCATTCCGGTATGATCTTGTTCAACAACTTCTACCTCTTTAAACTGCTCCTTAACAATGGTCAGGGTTTGATCTTTACTACCGTCATCTACAAGAATAACTTCCGATGGCTTTTGGCTTTGCTGATAGACGGAATGCAATGTTTCAGCAATAAATCGCTCCGCATTGAAGGTGGGAATAATCACACTTATTGAGGCAGATTCCGCTTTAATCATAATGGCCGTTTTTCTTGATTCAGTTTCATTCGCAAAGCTTGAAGCATACCCTTGACATTACTGTTTCTCTCACTACTTAAACTCCCAGGTCTTTCCTGATAAACATAGGTAGCTACAGTACTATGCTTCAGCTGATAGTTTTTGATGGCGCGTGTAAACCACTCCAGATCTTCGCTTAACCGCAGTTCTTCTGAAATGGGGCCTACTTCTTTCATAATGTTCTGACTTATGAGCGCAGTACCAAAACTTGGTGCCTTCTCAGCCTTCAATTCCTGGCCAGCCTCAGAATTTCTACGTTTCAGCAAACTGCAAATTATCTGTTCAGTCTTGGGTTCTATGAGTTTCACTAGAGTCTCTAAATGCTTAGGAAGCCAATAGTCGTCTGCATCCAAAAAAGCCAAAAAGTCACCCCTCGCCTCTGCAATCCCTTTATTACGGGCAACTGCCGGACCGCTATTGCGCTCTTGTCTAATTACTTTTACTGACACGCCATTCTGGCCTTCAAATTGAACAAGAGGCTCCGGGCTTGCATCATCCACCAGTATAAGTTCCTTGGGCGGGTAGGTCTGGTTGTAGACACTTTCAATAGCCGCTTGCAAGTACTCTCGAGCATTGAAATAGGGGATAATCACTGAAATGGCTGGTCTACGTGGCATTCCAGTATTTTTCTAAAGTCGTTCCGCTAAGCTCCTCGCCAGAGGTGAGCGTACTTAAAATCGGATCTTTACGTCTAAGGTTATTTTGACGGATAAGCTCTTTCCATTCTGATTCTTTAAGGTCATTCAATGAAGGTTGTGTTGCCTGAGCGGTAGACTTTTTAAATAAGGGTAAGAGCCATCGTGCCTCCTTAGCCTGAAAAAACAGTTCAAGTTGGGCCTGAGCAAAATTAAACCCTGGGTTTAAGCCACTCAACCTCTGAAAAGAGCCACGCTTGATGAGACAAAGGCCTAAGTCTAAAATATGCTCGTTCAAGTTTCCGGCCAGCTCTAATTGCCCTAAAATCAGGTGTATGTCTTTTTGATTACGCAGCATATGGGCCATCTGCACAATATACTGCGGTTTGTAATGATACCCGGGCTTAAGGCACAATAACAAATCAGACTGTAAATCTTGTGCCCACAAATGCAAGGTGCTTAAGGAGTAAGCTTCATGTGAAATACATTTTAAATTAGCTAAGGTCTCGCCCCTGAAACCAGAAAGACTTCCAAAAATCTTAACTTCCTTTAGGGTGGGATAGGCTTGTTTAATTTGCTCAATTTGCTGATCCAATCCGGCATAAACCTCAGGGACTACCAGCGCCAAGGTGGGAAGGTTTTCAGGTTTAGATTTCACGAATTTTTGGGGAGTACTGCTGGATTTAGTACGCTGGCGATTGAGTTGCTTTTTGAAGGTCTTGAGCATATTAAGCTCCAGGAGAGTCTTGCCCTCTGTCATGTTGTTTCCATGACGTTGAACCATCAAGCTAACCCAGTTCAACCGTGTTATTTGTAGTCCTGATTCTCTTGCCCGGTTAAACCAATCTTTATCTTCACCATACGTCAACTCTTCGTCAAATAAGCCCACCTTAGCAAAACTACGGGTGCGATAGAGGGCTGCTCCAATGTAATCCGGGAAGGCTGACTCGGGGGCCCCTAAGTAAACCTTTTTACCCGCCTCGTCATTCTTGTATACCTGAGCATAGCCTCTGACTACGTCCCATTCCTGCTGCCCATGCAGTTCTTCCATTAAATGTTTTAAAGTATTCTCTGGCCAATAATCATCAATATCCAAAAAAGCCAGATACTGACCAGCAGCTTCGCGTATACCTCGATTTCGGGCGGAAGCTGGTCCATTATTCGGCTGGTAAAGGTACCTTAGGTCCACCCCACATTGCTCAATTAACTGGCGGGTTTGATCGGTTGAGCCATCATCTATCACTATAATTTCAAGTGCCGGATAGCCTTGGCTGGCTACATTTTGCAGCGCTTGCCCTATAAAGTCCGCTCCATTGTAAACTGGAATTACCAATGAAATCAAAGGCCAATGTTGAATACCGCTGTCTTCAGTTTGATAGCCTAAATCTCCTTTTGCCTGTAAACTGGCCTGTAGTGTTTTGAGAATGCTGTTGGTGTTACTCCCCAATTGTATTTGTGCACCAGACACGCTTTCAACCAAGCTATTAAAAAAGTTTCGTGTGTACTCTCCGCTATAGGGAAGCTGTGCCATTGTAGTAAAGCGCAAGGCTTCCAACAGATTATTTTTTTTAACTGGTACCAGGGAGCTTTCCTCTTCAGGAACTATTTGTGGCTGTAAAACCGCTTTGAGTTGCAGGGCTGATCTGATTTGGCTTTGAAAAGCAGGGTACAAAAAATAAACTCCTTTTTCTTGATTGTCGGTCAACCGCGCCTGCAAATAAGGACTAAGCCTAGGATAGCGCTCCAAATCATGATAAACAATTTTAGCGGAAGAGTACAGACTGTAGGCGCAGTATCCCGAGGCGCTTTTTCGTAGGGCTAAATAATCATCACCTAAAAAGGTGAAACCATTGTTTAAGGCTTTTAGGGCGGTGCTAGACTTACCCACTCCGCCTTTGCCGGTAATTAAAACTACCGACTGGTTATTGCCTACTGCGGCAGCATGCACTAATTGCCCTTGATGTTTCTCAAGCAACCAGCTGAAAATGGTTCTAAATGGTGAAGAGCTTACCCAATATGGAAAGGCATTGGGTTTTTCTACCCAAAAAAGGGCCTCATCTCTGGCGTGATCCAAAAGATTAAGAGAGTATTCGCTCCAATGAAAAGCGGTTTTGATGCGTGTGCTACTAAACCCCCAAATATCTCCCCGATCCGTAAAATCAGACCATTCGCATGGCGGTTTAACCATAGTGGTTTGGGTAGAATAAGAATCCCAGACTTTCAGGTTTAGCTGTGCTTTTTCAAAGGGTTCTACCTCCAGGTGGGCTAAAGCCGAAGTTAGATCATCTAGCAGAGTTGGGCCTGCAAAATGCAGGGCTACCTTTAAATTGGCCACCAGATAATATTTCGTAATCACAGACTTATTCCTGCTGGCCTCCTCAAACTTCGCAAGACATTGCCGGTAAAAAGTTACCTGCTGTTGCTCCGTTTTATATTTGGCCAAATCTTTCATACGCTTCTTTTGAAAGATTGAAAGAGTAGCGTACTAAAGCGCCTTAGAAAAAACAAGGGGGTGTCCAGGATCAGCTGACCGGTATAACCAATAAAGAAGAGCAGTTGCAGACCAAAAGGGTGATGGTTGCTCTTACGTAGATGCAAAAAGAAATGCATGCGCACCGTTTCTTTAAAGGTACTGGGGGGCTTAAATTGCCAGCCATCGCTTAAAGCATATTGGTACAGTAGTTTTTGGCTGTAGGAGGCCTTGTAGTTTTGAAGTCTTTTTTTAAAATCATCAGGGATGCTTAGCGAAAACTCTTTTGCTAAAAACTGCAAAGCGCGCTGCAGTTGCAGAATTACTCCATGCACCTGAGCCAAATGCCAAAGTCTTGACCAGTCAATATCATTGGATTGTTTGTAGATGATTACGGAGTCAGCAATCCAACGAATGGGTGGCTCAGGGTTCCGCTTAAACCCATGAATGATGGTGTGAAAAAAGTGACCGGTTGCATCCAGGGTCTCCAAAACTAAATCTCCAACTTCAATCTGAACCGTGTGGCCCCAAAAGAGTTCCTCCCGCTGCAGGCCAAAGCTTTCCATTAATGGCGACCAATGTAAATCAATCTCAATTTGTTCTTTAACCAGTGTTACACTGCGTAAAGCCCGATAAATGTAATGCAAGGGAGCATCTTCTTTAATCCGATAGCCATTCTTCACCAATAGATTCACAGCCTCCTCCCGTTGTTGGTGAGGTATCAGTAAATCTACATCGGCCATAGGCCTTAGAGCCAGGTTTTTATAATATCCCAAAGCCAAGGGCAGACCTTTGAGAAGAATTACCCGCAAATTATTTTCAAGCAAAATACGCAGAGCAGGATCAGCCGCGTAGATTAGAATATTGTTCTTAGACCAGCTATTGCGATAAATCCCTTTAAGACGAGCCATTAATTCATCATCAGGACAGATATTCCGATAACGATAATACAGCAGTGGTAAGAGTCTGAAGGCTCCTCCTCCAAGCTCCCTTTCAAAATCTATGGAATTTCGCCACAAACTGAAAAGCGCGGGTTCAGCCTTGGGAGCCAGACAGGCTTTTAAAAGGGCGGTATTTTGGATGGTAGGTAGGGGGAATTCTTCCGCTTGCTGCCTGCTTATTTGTTGAGTGGTTTGGGCCAACCTTGGTCTTTTTCTACTTCGTGAATGGGATCTAAGAGCAGTAAATCCTGCATATCCGAATATTTATTAAGAACGGGGCAGGTGTACGTGAAAGTTAATTGCCCTCCTTCCATGAGGTAAGAACAATCTTCCTGAGTTACAGGGCCTGGGTCACTAACTATGATTTCCTCGTCTTCAAGCTGGCTGTAAAAACGACTAATTTCTTCACGCTGAGCATCTTCCCAAACTGGTAAGCTGAGCAGCTGCTCAAAATTCTTGAATTTCTCCAGATGTTCCCAGAGGACAACTCCTGTGGCGTCAAAACTAAAATAGACACCCTTATTTAAATCTAAAAGTACTGTCTCGCCATCAATAGTTTCATGAACTATCCGCGGATGGTTTACCCTATACATCGCTTTCTCCTGTTTCAGACAAATATAAGACCCTCTTACAATATTCGGCTGTGTTTCCATTGAACTTATCTACCCCATAAACAAAAACAGTTAAACTCTGGCAAACAAAAGCCTGGCAGGCCACTTTAGAATTTAATGGATATGAGCTTTAGGGGCTACTATTTGCTAATGCCGCTACTCCAAACTATCAAGGTTAAGGAGTGGATCGCCATGCCAAAACCCGCCTAATAGTAATAATGGAGCAATCTTTTTGCCCACCATCGCCTTAAAGGCGATTTTATAATTTGCTTTAAATAAGCTCGTCTTGTGCTCTTTAGCATCTTTTGATTCGCTGAATTTTCTGCTTTCTCAAGCCATTCTGAGCTCGCGGTGGAGGGCGCCAAACGCTTAATGGACTTAGCCTCAGGCACAAAAACAAAACGGCCCAAAAGGGCCAAGGCAGTTAAAAATGGGCGGTCGTCTAAAAAGCCTGCTTCTTTCATTTGTAGCTGATGGGCTTTAACTTTCTGTAAATCAATGAGGCCTTTAAAGGCACCCGGACATAATTTCTTGCGATCCATTTTAAAGGCCAGGTCTAAGGTCCAGGATAGCGAGTTTGGCACCACGGTATAGTCTTCAGGATAGTGCAACGTCTGTTCAGGATCTGAATGAAAATAATGCCAAATAGGACCATAGGCCAATACAGCTTTAGGGTTTTGGAATAGCGCCTGCACTAACAGATGGGTAGTGTCGGGTACAAAATGATCATCATGCGGCATAAAACGATAGTAGCGGCCCCTTGCTTGTCGCAGCAAAAAGTTGTAATGCCCTACCCAGCCTAAGCCATTTTGCGCTTTAAAAAACTGGTAACCTGCCTGTTGCCCGAAGCTATTCTGCAAATGCTCCAGGGTATCATCCAGCAAATGCCGGTCAGAAATCAATACCTCCACCGGTTGGTAGCTGAGGGCTTCAAGATTGGCTTTAATGTTACTAAGAAAAGGCCTGGACTTGTATAAGGGAACAAAAATTGAAACTAGCGGCCGTGTTTCCATTTAAAAATAGTGGGCTAAATCCAGGGCGTTTAAAGGGGCGGAAGTAAGTTTTCCGGTATCCACACTAAAATAGCCTTTCTTTTGAAACTGTAAACCAATGTCTGACGCTTGTGCAACTCACTGTTAGGGTCTTCAATGATTTGGTGGCCACGGGTGTAGATTATTCCGCCATCTACCACCTGGGTGACAGCGCGGTCAATACCAGGTATGAGTTTGGCCATTTCCTGCAAACTTTTGCGGGCGATTGATGCGGCCTTTTCGGGATTCATTTGGCCATTGCTGGGATCTTCCCAATGGTTTGGAGTAGCTATCTCCCGCGTTTCATCGGTCATGCCAGAAGGGTACCAAGAAAGATAGGT
>CAJXNI010000045.1 GCA_913057235.1 uncultured Bacteroidota bacterium | reverse complement strand
GCTGCGTTAAAGGCCCAAAGCCCCACATTTTTAGACAGCACCGCTGTTTGGAATATGGAGTGGTCTTTTTTTAGAGACTTTAACAGCCCACCGCCTATCTATTTCTCATATCAATTGGGTGACACCACTCAAATAGGCAGCTACCAATACAGAAATTTAGAGTACAATGACTCTGCCGGAAATAGTCTCATGGGCTACCTTCGGGAAACAGGTTCTCAAGTTTTTATGCGCTTAGACTCATCTTTTACTCGTTTAACCGACTCTATACCTTATTCCTCTGAGTTTTTGGTGTATGATTTTAATCGCCAACTTGGCTCATTGGCCTCCCCCTCCGGATTTACAATATAAATTCCCGAGAAATTCAGAAGACTTTCTATTATACTGTAACTCAAATTGACTCCGTACAAATTTTTGCAGGCCTCAGAAAACGTTTGGTGCTTAAGCATTTGCATCCTCAAGATTCTGGCTGGGCAGGTAATAGCAGTTTACCTTTAATTCCAGTCTGTTTAGATAGTATTAATTGGATTGAGGGACTTGGTTCAGATTATAGCCCAATTTACAATATTGACGCGAGCGTATGCGCGCTCAATGGATTAGGCCCATTTAGTGCGGATTTCATCAAAACCACCTGCCACACAAAGAACGGTCAGCTTTTGTACCAACCTTTTGGCGCCTGTGAAAATATCTCGTTGCCAGAGGCAAAGCCACTCCTACCGTTTTCTGTGCATCCCAATCCGGCTCAGGATTTCATCCGGCTTAAAGCTGATGCCCCTATAGTTCGTTTAAGCTGGCTAAATCTGCAGGGAAAAGTGCTGCAAGAAATTGAAACACCTTCAGTAGAGCAAGACATTAGTCATTTAAAAAGTGGGCTGTACTTATTACTGGTGCAATTTGAGGATGGGCGTAGGATGATTAATAAGGTGCTAGTATATGATTAAAGATTACAACTAACCTAAAAAGCTCTTCCCTGAAAGAAATATACTGACTTTTCTAGAGAGGAGTTATGCACGCAGAGTCGCAGAGCCGCAGATTAGTTTAGCGTGGTGTTTCTCAGTAAAGCCTTTGCGCCTTAGCGTCTTCGCGAGAAAAGAAATTTTTCACGCAGAGTCGCGGAGTATTTTAGAATGGTGTTTCTAAGTGAAACCTTTGCGTCTTCGCGTCTCAGCAAGAGCATTTTTCACGCAGAGTCGCAGAGACGCGGAGTATTTTAGCATGGTGTTTCTCAGTAAAGCCTTTGCGCCTTAGTGTCTTCGCGAGAAAAGAAATTTTTCACGCAGAGCCGCGGAGCCGCAAAGAAATAGCTGTGAGTTTTTTCTAAATTGACTCAGGGGCTTAGAGTTTTCGCAAGGGACAAAAATTGCGCGTGGAGCTAGTTAGCCCGTTAGTAATTATGATTAAGCTATATTAGAATATTAAAACCACACCTAATGATTGAAAATGACTTATCTGCGATTATTGTAGACTGTTGCTATAATATTCATGTTGAACTGGGTCCGGGCTTGCTGGAGTCGGTTTATGAGGAGGTTTTACACTATGAGCTTATCAAGCAAGGAATAAAGGTCAGTAGACAACAGCTAATTCCGGTATCTTGGCAGGGCATACATTTAGAGCAAGGTTTTAGAGCTGATTTAATAGTAGAGGATAGTGTGATTATTGAAATAAAGTCGGTAGCCATGATTGCACCAGTTCATAAGAAACAACTTCTAACCTATTTGAGGTTAACTGATTTACGATTGGGATTATTGGTGAACTTCAATGAGGCTTTAATTAAGGATGGGCTTTACAGAGTAGTAAACAAGCTTTAAAGTCAGGATTTTAGGATTGAGCTAGAAGGGTATTTCACGCAGAACCTTGTAGTCGCAGAGTGTTTAGCGTGGTATTTTCCAGAGTAATCTTTGCGTCTTAGCGCCTTTGCGAGATCAGTTTTTCACACGGAGCCGCAGAGTAGTTCAGCATGGTGTTTCTCAGTGAAACCTTTGCGCCTTAGCGTCTCAGGGAGAGCATTTTTCACGCAGAGTCGCAGAGTGTTTAGCGTGGTATTCTCCAGAGTAATCATTGGGTCTTAGCGCCTTTGTGAGATCAGTTTTTCACGCTGAGTCGTAAAAAAAACTTAGGATGATTGAATAGAAGAGCACACTTTACGTCTTTACAAAAAAAGCAGGCTCTCTTAAAATGAAATCTGCAGCCCAACCCCCGTGGCACTCAATTGAATAGTATCTAACCAGGGGTAGAGCTCTTGCGCGCCATGTTGGTTATGAAGGGCATACATTACTAAATCAAACACAAAAAGAAAGGCGCCATTCATTATCACCGCCTGCCCAAAACCTTTGAGCTGGTCGCTTCTTTTAGTGTCGCTTTTAGCCCGTTCTAAGAGGTAGGCCCCTCCAGCCATATAGGCCATGTCTAAACCGGCATTAAAGAGTAAAATACGTTTGATGCTTTCATGCTCTTGCACAGTTTCGGCTAAGCCTAGGTCCGTTCCAGAGCTGATAGCCCCATAGTAACCAAAGCCCGCTATAACCAGATTCACGGCATTCCAGCCCACATTCATCTGGTGAAAACTGCGTTGTACCCCTTCACTGCTGCTCAGAGCAATACCGCTTACGGCCATATTGCCCAGGGCCCAAGAGCCGAGCACTGTCATGCCTACTTTGTTGATTTGCAAACGGTCTGCGTTAAATTGAGGTAAAGAATCTAAACCTTGGGCCGCTGTGCTGATTGAAATTCCTAGCAGGATGAGCACCAAATAATTCCGTAGTAAGGTCATAAACAAAATTTTTTAGGCAACGATAATCTAACTGCGGTGTTCAGAATTGGCAAGTTAATTTCATGGCGCAGGGTATGGTAATCCTTACCGGTTTTTTAAAAGGCGCTGCCGATTGGTAAGGCAGCCCGACCTATTATTTTTTGGTGAATTTGTGGATGGAGGCGCCATGAAAATTTTTGGATATTTCCAATTCATAACCTTGTTTATGGAAGAACTCAAAAGTTTCGCGCAATTTTTCTTTTCTGGTTCTGCCCGCTCTGGAAAAAAGGTTGGTAGTCAAAACCCACACCTTTCTATCGAGTTGATTTAGGCTGCCTTTGGTAAAAGTACAGGAATCTCCGTGACAAATACCCGTAACCATTTGTTCAGTCTTAAGATTTTTGATTTTGGGAAAGTAAGGAAGGTAAAAAGCATAGCCGGCCCTGGCAAAATCATCTATAAAAAGAACGTCTTCTTCCTCTATATTTTCATTCAGGTAACGCAAAGCTGGTTTTACTTCTTCATTTTTCATTGGAAAAGCATGTTCTTGAATTGAGAAAAAATTGTTGATAATCAGTAGGGGAAGAACCAGAATGGTTATCAGTGGCGGTAGAGTTTTACGTTGGGCAAATAGCAGATAGGCACCAGCGCTTACTAGAATTACGCAAAGAGGAACTTGGTATAGCACTAGCCTTGAATGAAATGGATACATTTTTAGATAAGCAAGGCCCAAATGAATGATAACAGGTCCAAGAAGCAACCACAATGCGGAGGGCTTTTTTATGGACAAGAAAAAGATGCCAACCAAAGTCAAAAAAGCGAAAAGGGGCCTTAGCCAATTCGAATGAGTGAGTAAGACCAACGCTATTTGTATCTTTTCAAATAGGTCTTTAAAAAAGCTTGGACTGGCTATATTTTGGGGCATGAAAGCTCCTAGGTTCGCCCAGAAGTTGATCATAAAACCTTTGGTTGGATGATCATGAATAAACAAAAGGTAATACACCAAAAAAGAAATGAACCAGCTGGCAATTACTAAAAATAGGGGTTTGAGGATTTGCCGTCCACGGGCTTTTAAAACTAAAAAAACTGCCGAAGTTGAAATAAAAAGGATGGCGACATGAGAGAACCAGACGGTTATAGACCCCAGTATAGCATAGTAGCCATAGCCTTTAGAGGTTTTTGTATCGCTGAGCTTTAAAGCAAGAAACACAATAAATAAGCCCATGCTTAACTCCCCCATATATTGCTTTACCTCAGAGGAATAGTATAAAATATTCCACGAGGTGCTAAAAAGGGCAGCTGCAAAAAGTGCAAACACCCTATCTTTTATTAACTCAAGGCTCACTAAGTAAGTGATGTAAACGGCCCAAAAATAAAATAGCAGTGGTAAAATCCGCATGGACCAATCTGTGTAGCCCAGCAAATGGGCAAAGAACTTTTCAATAAGCAAAAAGCCTATGGGAGCAACTTGTCCGTAATCTAAAGGCTCTAGAAGTTCAAGAATTGAGTGCATTTTAATATTGAGGGCTAGCATAGCTTCATCCAGCCATAAGTTTCTAAATCCAAAGAAGTTAACAATGGCTAGGGTGATGCCGAGCGCAATAATTCCTTTTAATATAAAAGGCGCTATTTTTTGGGGGGGATGCAAAGCTTCACGCACCGTTGAAATAATTAATAAGATTTTGGCTTTCATCTGCTTTAAAAGAGATCTATGACTGGATTATAATTTAGGTCCGCAAAAACACTGTTAGGCTTGGTCGTTTATATAGTTTAGGAATTCGCTTCGGTCTATTTCATAAGCCCCCAGGCTGGCCAGGTGGTCATTGTACACTTGGCAGTCAATTAGCTGCATACCGCTTTCGGCAAAAGCCTTGGCCATAAAAATAAAGGCCATTTTACTGGCATTGCTTTCTTTGGAGAACATGCTATCACCACTAAAAATGCCTCCATTTTTAAAGCCGTACAAGCCGCCTACCAATTGCTCATCGCGCCAAGCTTCTACACTAAGCGCATAGCCTTGTTGGTGTAGCTCTAAAAAACTTTCTTTAATGGCATTGCTTAGCCAGGTGCCGCCATCTTGCCCAGGTCTTTTTATGGTTTGGCATTGCTCAATTACATCGGCAAAAGCCTTGTTTATAGAAAATGTAAAGCGCTTTTGATTCCAGAGGTTGCGTGAGCTTTTGCTGATTTTTACTTCTTGCGGGCGTAAAACCATGCGCTTACGCGGATGCCACCATAGGATGGGCTCACCCGGGTTGAACCAAGGGAAAATTCCCTGCTGGTAAGCCGCTTTTAAGAAGGGCAGATTGATGCTTCCGCCCAGGGCAACCACATCCTGATCAGGCTCAAACTCACTGGGAGGCGGAAACCATACCCTTTGCGGATCTAGTTGATAGATGGGCATTAGAATAGCAGTAAAATGCTGATGAAAACGAGCGCACCTAAGAGTAAGTATAGCACCGAGTAGGGTACAATTTCACGTGCTTTAAGGCCGGTAATGCCTAGAAGCGGAAGCGCCCAAAAGGGTTGCAGCATATTGGTGAGCTGATCGCCATAGGCCAGAGCCATTACCGCCTTACCCAAAGGGATGTTAAGGTTTTGCACCGTTTGAATTAGCACCGGCCCTTGAATAGCCCACTGCCCGCCTCCGCTGGGCACAAACACATTGATGAGCCCTGCACTTAGAAAGGTGAGAATGGGAAAACTCTCTGCACTGGCGTGGGTGCTAAAATATCCACTGAGTGCAGCTACCAGACCACTGCTGCCCATCAAAGCCATTATGCCGAAATAGAGCGGAAATTGAGTGAGAATTCCGGCTGCCCCTTTGATGGCCTTTTCTACCGCATGGGTAAAAGCCTGTAGACTTCCATGGAAGCTCAGCGCCAAGCCCAGCAAGCAGAAGTTGATGAAATTGGGCGTAATAAATTGCCAGCCATCGGCTGGTAGCGCCAACAAAACTGCAGTGCCTAAAATAAAGAGACCTACGGCCAGCCCCAGCCAACGACTGTGATCCAGGGCTTCAGCTCCAAAGCGTTCAGCATTTTGCAGGGCCTTTTTAGCTGCGGGCTGCAGCTTGTGTTTTTGGACCGGTGCCCATAAGGCTAAAAAGTAGGTAAGGACGGGTAAGGCCACCAATAAAAACAGACTGGCCGTAATATTCATCGGGCTAAATATGGTAAACTCAAAGCCCAGTCTTTCCGGAAGTTTGGCCACAAAATCAGGGCCTAAGTGATCTTGGGCAATACTCTTGAGGTGACCGGCTTCAGCTACCTTTAGCGGTGCGCTGCCACTAATGCCCCCGTGCCAAACCATAAGCCCGCTGTAGCCCGCTGCCCCCAGTAAACCGTAGTTGAAAGCTTGCTGGCGGGCACTTAAGCGTTCGGCCGTTTTACGAGCCATTATAGCGCCAAAAACCAGACCTAGCCCCCAGTTGAAAAAGGCTACCAACAGGGTAAAAAAGCAGACCAAAGCCGTGCTCAAAGCCACCGATTGGCTAAGGGTTAACAGTCGCTCAATAATCTGATTAACGGCTGGCGCCAGGGCCAGGGCATGACCCAGCACCAAAATGAGCATCATTTGCACCAAAAAAACCAGCAAGGGAGGGTTCCATAAACCCTGCTCCCAACTGGTTAAAATTTGTTGCCAGCGTGGTGAGGCGTTTCCATAATCTCCAAACCACCAGGCGCCCGCAAAGGTGAGGGCCGTTAAACCCAAGGCTATGGCAAAGGGCGAGGGGAGGAGCCACCGGAAAACGCGTTCAAACCACTGGGCAAAGCGCATGGCGCTTACTTAAAAGGGTAAATCATCGTCTTCTTCAGGCATGGGCGGCATATTGGGTGCGCTGCTGCCTTGAGCTGTAGCCTGACCAGAGGATTCCTGTCCTGCCGGAGCGGCACCGCCCGTTTTATCAATACGCCAGCCTTGTATGCTGTTGAAATATTTCACTTCTCCCTGGGGTGAGGTCCACTCGCGGCCCCGGAGGTTAATGCCCACCGTTACCTTGTCGCCTACCTGGTAGTTGTTTAAAACATCGGTTTTGTCTTGCACAAACTCAATGGCCAGGTGTTGGGGGTATTGCTCTTCGGTGGTAACCACCAATTCACGCTTTTTAAAGCTGGCGGTGATTTCTTGCGTATCACCAATTTTCTTAATCGTTCCGCTAACTTCCATACTTATATTCGGTTTAATTTATCACATAAAAGGGCCTTCCAGGCCTTTTCTACTTTGTTTTCTTCCAATAATTCTTTGGCATACAAATGCAGGGCTTCCCGGGCCTCCATGCCGTCACTGGAGTTGCTGAAAATCTCCTTTATCCGGTAACTTTCGGCAAAATCAGCCACGGCTGCATCTTTGGGTAGGTTCTCAACATTGCCCAGCATGCCCAGGTCGTTGCCGCTTAAAAAGATGCTTTCGCGGATGCGTTTAGGAATGCCATCAACGCCAATGCCTTTGGTGGCCAGCGGCTTTTCCACTTCAAAAAGCGCATCACCATTGGCCCGGCAATACCAGTTTCCGCCCATGCGGGCTACCAGATCAATTTTTTCCATGCTAATTTGCTCCTGATCGTCCAGAATGGCTTCATCAATGTGCATGCGTTTTACCTCGCAAATAATTAGGTTGCCAGCTCCGCCATTATCGCCCAGCGCTACAATGTCATTTACCTTGCACTCAAATTGCACGGGGGCTTCCTTTACCCGGTAGGGCGCCACCGTTTCAGAGGCAATGGGGGTCAAGCCCGATTTTACAAACTCATCTACATCACTATCGTACTCGGTGCTGGCTAAGCTCATTTGTTGCACCATGCTGTAATTAACTACATTGATAACCACTTCCTTGGTGCTTTGGGCATTGTGCAGCGTGTCTTTGGTGGTGTTGTTGCGTACCCTGCGGGCAGGCGAAAAAATGAGCACAGGCGGATTGCTGCTAAACACATTAAAATAACTGAAGGGGCTCAGGTTGCGCTGGCCATCGGCCGAAATAGTGCTGGCAAATGCAATGGGCCGCGGGCCCACGGCACTTAATAAATAGGCGTGCGCTTGCTTAGGCGCTAAATCCTTTAAATCAACTGATTTCATGCTTGAAAATTGGAGCTCCAAAAGTAGCCAAAATGCAGGGCTTACCAACCCCTGGAAAAAATTGCTTTTGAGAATTAAATTAAACTGTATATTTGCCGCCCCAAAACAATCACACGCGGGTGTGGTGGAATTGGTAGACACGCTAGATTTAGGATCTAGTGCCGCGAGGCGTGAAGGTTCGAGTCCTTTCACCCGCACATTTAACCCTTCAAGATTTTTTAATCTTCTTCAAACCCCCTCACTGAGGGGGTTTGTTGTTTCAGGGTGTTTCATTAATTATTACTTTTAGTCAGTATTTGTTTCACAGGTGCATCACAGTACTAACTAAATGTTTCACAATGTCCATCCGCGTATCTACCCGCTTCTATCTGCATCCGCACGAGCTTGCCAATGGCGCTCACAAAGTGTATTGCCGAATCACCGTCTTAAGAAAAAAGGCAGAGTTTTCTACCGGCTTAGAAGCCTTTGCCCGAGAATGGGATAATAGCAAAGGGCTTTATTCCAACAAGAAGGCCAGAAATGAAGAGCTGGTGCAGTACCAAGCCAAAATAATTCAGGCCAAGAATTTTTTGGAGCTAGAGGGGAAGGAGGTATCGGCAAAAGCCATAAGAGATGTAGTAACCGAACGAAAAAAGCTGCGGTTAACCTTACTCGAGTTTACCAGAAAATTTATTGAGCAGCATGAAAAGCTTGAAGACCTTTCTAAAAGCGCCTTGGATAAATACAAGACTACCGAAAAGTATTTAAAAAGCTACATAGAGCATGTTTTAGGCCAAAACGACATCGCTCTTAAAGAAGTAGATTTTGCTTTTGTAGATGGCTGGGATGGTTTTTTGAAAGGCACCAACTCTAAACAGTTTGGGAGAAGGTTATCTGGCGTAACCATTGAGAAGTATCATGTGCGGTTAAAAACAATCTTAATTAAGGCGCAAAATGAAGATTACCTGCTTAAAAACCCCTACGGCATATTTAAGATTAAGAAAGTGAAGGTACCGCCTAAATATTTAAGTGCCGATGAGCTAAAGAAAATTAGGGAGCAGGATTTAGGGAGTAACGAAAGCTTGGAAAAAGTGCGGGATATTTTCTTGTTTACTTGCTATACGGGGCTGCGCTTTACAGACGCCCAATCTTTACAAGAGTCTGACATTTACAAAGACGGTAGTGGCTCTTTTATTGAAAAAACCCAAGAAAAAACCAAAAACGATGTTTATATACCCCTGTTACCCGAGGCGCAAAACATTCTTAGCAGATGGGAGCATTTGCCCGAACGTCAAATTACCGCTAAGCTTTACCGCAAATTTCTAATGTGAAGGTAAATGCCTACTTAAAGGTGATTCAAGATATGGCCGGCATCCGCACTAAGTTAACGCATAATGTGGCCAGGCATACTTTTGCCACTACTGTGTTGTTAGATAATGGCGTGGCTTTAGAGGTGGTGGCTAAGCTATTGGGGCATTCTAACTTATCTACTGTGCAGAACTACGCCAAGGTCACACACCCGTCCAAAATAAATAAAAGAGCGGCATGAAGGTTTTCCCCATTTTTGGGGTGCTTTTAAAACCACAAAATCATGCCCCAGTCAAAACTAAATCTTTTTGCTCAGCTTGTAGAACAGATTGATAGATCTGGATTTAAAAAGCTAGTTAAAAAGCACCAAAGCGATAAGCACTCCAAGGGCATTAGCACTTGGACGCACCTGGTAAGTATGCTTTTTATGCAGCTGGGAC
>CAJXNI010000044.1 GCA_913057235.1 uncultured Bacteroidota bacterium | reverse complement strand
ATTTCGCCCCCGTTGTTGTGTGCGTAGAGTAAGCTGGTGCAGGCGAAGAGGCTAAAAAGTGCTAATTTGCGTATCAAGTTCCTTATTTTTCCCAAACTTGCCTAAAAATGTGGCATAGGTCAAGAGCTAATGAGGGAACGGCCAAATTCACTCCCTAGTTTGGAAACAGCAATCTAAAGGTAGCGCCTTTACCCGCCTCACTTTCCACTTCCAGCTGGCCCTGATGTAAACGCATAATGTTTTTTGATAGGGTAAGTCCAATGCCTGAGCCATTTTTGCGGGTGGAATAAAAAGGAATGAATATTTGCGGTAGCACGTCCTTTTCAATGCCGGGCCCATTGTCTGTTACTTCAATAATTAAGTGGAGTTCTTTCAGGCGCGCCTTCACCGTAATTTGGTTTCCTGTTTGCTCTTCGGCCATAGCCACCAAGGCATTTTTAATGAGATTGAGCAGCACTTGCTCCAGCATTTTTTGATCGGCTTTACCGCTAAATTTTTAGGCGATAAGGTCATCTGTAAATTAACTCCGTTTTTTTGAGCCTGGCTTTGCATGAGTTTTTCAATATCGGTGAAAACCGCATGAAGGCTAACCGTCTCAAATTGTGGAGCCGGCAATTGGGTGAGTTTGCGGTATTGCTCCACAAAGCCCAGCATGCCTCGGCTGCGTCTTTGAATGGTGTTCAAAGCTTCGTAAATGTCTTCCAGTTGCTCAGCGCTTAGCTCCTGCGGGCTGATGATTTTTTGGGAGCCTTGCGTGAGCATTTGCCCCAGCGTTTCAGAAAGCGAAACTACGGGCGTTACGGAGTTCATGACCTCATGCGCTAAAATGCGGATGAGCTTGTGCCAGGCGTCAATTTCCTTCTGTTCAATTTCGTTGCGCAAATCAGAAAGGCTTACCAGGTAAAAGCGCTTGCCCGCCAGGGTAATGGTTTGCAAATCAAGGTGTAGCTCACGGTGGCCCGTGCCACGGGGTAGGCGTAAAACCTTACGGCCGCTAAAATTAAAGTCGCCCAAAGCGGCCACCAACTCAGGCCGTTTTTCCTGAAGCCGGTTCCAATGCGTAAATTCAGGTACGTTTAAAATTTCCTGGGCCCGTTCATTCAAGAGTTCTATTTTTTTAGCATCGGTGAAAACCAAAATACCCAGGTGAATATTTTCAAGAATGAGCTGCATAAGCTGCTCCTTTTGGTCTTGCTGACTGCGGGCACCTTTCAAAACCCTGAATAATTGCTCAAACTCATTTTCCAAGGCCTTGAATCCCGCATCATGTTGGGGAAAATTCAGCTCGGTAGAAGAATCATGAAAGCGCACGGTTTCCAGAAAGCGCGCCAACTCACGGTTAGTCCGCTTTACAAAGTGCAGCAGCTCCAATAATTGACCCACCGCCAGCGCGCCTAAGAAGAGCAAGGTGAATATCAGCTCCATTTGCAGGAGGTAGGCCATTAGCAGGAAGTTGGCCAAGAGGGCCACCAACTCGCAGGCTTACTTTAAAATTGAAGGACTTAAAAATCATATTTTTCCATTCTGCGGTATGGGGTCGCCCGGGTAAGTCCCAGGTCTTTGCCGGCTTTGGAAATGTTTCCGGCATTTTTATCAAGTGTTTTTTTCACCAGGTGGCGCTCATCACCCACCTGGCCCCACTACAGGAGGCGCTGGGGAAGGACCTGCCTTTTAGCTTTAGGCAAATTCCGTTTTTATTGCGGTGGCCATTGCCTTTAGCCCTTTTTAGTTTACCTTTTTAAACCAGCGTTTGCAAGAGCAGTACACCCGGGAAACACGGCAAAGCAAACTCATTCTTTACTTCATTGCTTTAGCTATTTTCATTTCCTTTCCAGGCTTTCTAGGGTTAGCTTCCTTTACCATAAATTAGCGCGTCCGTGAAATTGGTATTCGCAAGGTTTTAGGGGCCAGCACCTACCAAACGGTGAATCTTATTTTTATAGAACTCCTTTGGAGTGTTTTTAATTGCGGTACTTATTGCCATACCTATTTCACTGGTAGTGAGCGTGATATGGCTTAGCAACTTTGCGTACCGGGCCCCCTTTGCAACCGGTCGTTTTGGTGGTGTCTACATTTTTTACTTTGCTTATTGGCTAAGGCATTGTAGCATTGCACTGGCTAACTATTTCACGTACCAAAACCATAGATAGTTTGCACCAAACGTAAGATAGATTGTATGAAAAATTCATTTTTGCTGGGGTTCACGCTCAGTGCGCTAGCCTTGGCCGCACAGTTTAATCCGGCTCAAAAGGCCGATAGATACCAAATACTGCAAAACCTTACTGCGGTAGAAGATGACCGCTTGCCAGTGGAAATAGTTACGCCTAAGTTGAGCGATACCGTGGCAGAGTTTCACATGCCGCGCATTATTCCGGGTACCTATGATGTGCACAACTACGGCCGCTTTGTCCATAATTTAGTGGCGCTAGCGGCCGATGGGGATACTCTGGAATTGGAGCAGTTAGACCTTAACCGCTGGAGAATTTCGGACGCGCAAGATTTGTATAAATTGAGCTATCAGGTAGATGATACCTACGATCACGATGAGGAGCTGGATATTTTTGAGCCGGCTGGTACTTCGCAGGAAGACAGCGTTTTTCTGCTCAATAATTTTGGCTACATCGGCTATTTGAAAGGGCACAAAAATAACACCTTTGAGTTGCAAGTGCGCAAGCCGCAAGGCTTTTACGGGGCTACCGCTTTGAGCGGAAAATTAAGCGACACGCTAGACATTTTTGAAATACCCGATTATTTTACCCTGCATGACAATCCCATTATGTACAATGTACCCGACACTGCTTGGCATCAGGTGGGCGGGGCCGAAGTTCTGGTTTCGGTTTACAGTCCTAATGGCCTGGTAACCGCTGAGCAGTGCATGGACGAAATCATTCGGGTGCTAGACGCCACAGCTGATTACCTGGGCGGTAGTTTACCGGTGGATAAATACGCAGTGTTGATTTACTGCATTCCCCTAGATCAGGCTGGCAATAGCTACGGGGCCTTGGAACACCACACCAGCACCGTGCTTTACATGCCGGAGTCAGACTCACCAGAGTTTTATTCAGGGGTTAGGGATATCACCTCTCATGAGTTTTTTCACATTATCACCCCTTTGCGCATTCACTCGCAGTACGTAGCAGATTTCAATTTCATCAACCCGCAAATGAGTGAGCACATCTGGTTGTATGAAGGCGTAACCGAATACAACAGCCACTTGGTGCAGGTGCGCGATTCCATCTACAGCATTGCTGAATTTTTAGAAGTACTCCAAAACAAGCTGGAGCGCAACGACCGCTACAACCAAGCGGTGCCGCTTACCATGGCTTCTAAGTACACGCTGGATATTTACAAAGACCAGTACCTGAACTTTTACCAGAAGGGCGCTTTGGCAGCCCTATCCGCAGACCTTAAGCTCATTGAGCTTTCAGAAGGGCGCTACCGTTTGGTGGATTTACTGCAAGAGTTGGGCAATACCTACGGCACCGACACCTTTTTTGTAGACAACCAGCTGTTTTCCATTATGGCTGAAACCAGCGGATTTCCCGAGTTGGAGGAGTTTCTGGTGCGGCACATCGCTTCCGCGGAAGCCTTACCGCTACGCCAACAGTTTGCGCAGGTGGGCATTGACTACCGCCCTAGCGTGCTGCGCTCAGACATTACCATTGGCGGCTTTTCATTGAGCTATAATTTTGACACCGAGCGTCTGGTGGTGATTAATACCGCAGAAATGAACGAGTTTGGTCGCAAGCTGGAGCTGAAAGAAGGAGATGAGCTCATAGAGGTGCAAGGGGAGGAAATTACCCTGGATAATATGAATGAGGTAATTAGCAATTACTACCAGAATACTGAGGCAGGCGATAAGGTAAAACTGAAAATAGCCCGCAAAGAAGAAGGGGAAGAGGAGTACGACACTGAAACTTTAAAAGCTCGTGCCATTTTAGTACCGATAGAAGACACCCACGTTTTTGAGATATATGAAGATGTTACGGAAGAAGAATTGAAATTACGGAAAGCATGGATCAATCAATAAAAAGAGTTATTGGGCTTTTAAGTGTGGCCCTGGCGCTGGGCGCCTGTAGTAGCAACACAACCACCAAGGTTGAGAATACAGATCCCTTACCGGGCTTTGCCCTCAGCAACTTAGACACTACCGCTGCGCCCTGTACTGATTTTTTCCAGTACGTTTCCGGGGGCTGGGCTGAGAATAACCCCATGCCTGAAACCGAAAGTCGTTGGGGCAACTTTGGCATTTTGCAAGAGCAAAACCAAAAACGAATGCGCGGACTCCTGGATAGTTTAGCCCAGGTGGACAATTTTAGCCAGGACGCTCATTATGCGCAATTGCTTAGCGTACAATATCAGGCCGGTTTAGATACTGTGGCACTGGACCAGGCCGGGGCCGAGCCGCTGAGCCCCTTGCGTAGCCAATTGCAAGCTATCCAAAGTTGGGAAGACTATCTCAACTGGCTCCCCCAAGCGCTCAAGCAGGGCTTTGGCAGCCCTTTTGGGCTAAGCGTGGGCGTAGATGATAAAAATTCAGAAGCCTACCTGCTCAACCTTTCCAGCGGCAGTTTGGGTTTACCCGATAGAGATTACTACCTGAAGGAGGACAGTGCTTCCAAAAAACTGCAAAGCCAATACCGCCAGCACATGGCCGCCATGTTTAGGCTTTTGGAAATTCAGGAGGCGCAAGCCCAGAAAGCAGCCGAGGCCATTTACGCTTTTGAGAAGCAACTGGCCCAGCATAAAATGAGCCGTACCGAGCGTAGAAAACCGGAAAACACCTACCATAAAATGAGTGTGGCAGAAGCCAGCCAGTTAGCGGAGCCTCTGCAACTAGACCAAACGCTATCGGCCTTGAGCCTAAAGATTGATTCACTAAACGTGAGCAACCCGGCCTATTGGCAGCAGCTGGCTACCCTTTTACCACAAACCGATTTAGTCACGCTGAAGCAATACCACCTATGGCATGTTTTGCGCGCTACGGCCGGTTATTTGAGCGCAGATTTTGAACAGGAAAGCTTCCACTTTTACCAGACTACCCTGCGGGGCGTAAATGAAATGAAGCCGCGTTGGCGCAGGGTTTTAAGCAGCATGGGCAATGGCCTTAGCGAACCCCTGGGCCGGGTGTTTGCCGAGCGGTATTTTCCGGAAGAGGCCAAGCAAGCGGTAGAGCAAATGGTAGAAGATTTACGCACCGCTTACGGCCAACGCATTAAGCAGTTAACCTGGATGGGCGACAGCACCAAAGAGCGGGCCCTGGAAAAACTGGCCGCCTTTAACTATAAAATTGGTTACCCCGATGTTTGGAAAGACTTTAGCCGCTTGCAGCTTGAGGAAGGGGCCTATTTCACCAACCATTTAAAATTGCGTGCTTATGGGGTACAGGAAAACTGGGATAAGCTGGGCCAGCCGGTTGACAAAGACGAGTGGTTTATGCCGGCCTACCTGGTGAACGCCTACTACAGCAGCAGTTACAATGAAATTGTGTTTCCGGCCGGTATTTTACAAGCTCCTTTTTACGATGTAAACGCGGATGCCGCCATCAACTACGGTGGCATTGGCGGGGTAATTGGGCATGAGTTTAGCCATGGTTTTGACGATCAGGGCAGTAAGTACGATGGCTATGGAAATTTAAACCAATGGTGGACCGACAACGACCGCAGCAATTTTGAAGACCGCACGCAGGTGATGGTAGAGCAGTACAATCAGTACGAACCACTGCCGCATTTGCACGTAAACGGAGAAATGACTTTGGGGGAAAACATTGCTGATTTGGGCGGCCTTACCATGGCCTACTACGGTTATCAGGAGCGCTTGCAACGCACGGGTGAAAGTCCTGAAACCAAAGCAGGCTTTAGCTGGCAGCAGCGTATTTTCCTGGGCTGGGGGCAGGTTTGGCAAACCGTGCAAAAAGATGAGTACACCAAAAATCAGGTAATGACCGACTACCATTCGCCTGCGCAGTACCGGGTGAACGGGCCCGTAAGCAACATGCCCGAGTTTTGGGAAGCCTGGTCTTGCGAAAAGGGAGATGCCTTGGTGCGCACTGACAGCCTGCAAGTAGAAATCTGGTAAAACTTAATTATTAAAGGCTCTTTGCGGAAGCGCCTTAAACTGATAGCCCTGGGCACTGAAGTGTTCCAGGGTTTTTTGTAGGGCGTATTTCATGCGCGGGGCGGCTTTAAGGCTATCGTGGAAAACAATGATGGAACCGGGCCGGACGCTGTGTTTTACTCTTTGCCACACTTGCTCAGGCTTAAGCTTAGGATTGTAATCTTTGCTCAGTACATTCCACATCACCAATTTAAAACCTTGCGCCTGCAAGGCTTTGGCTTGAGCCGAAGTAATCTTTCCGTAAGGCGGTCTAAACCAGGCGCTGTCTATTTTGGGAACTGTCTCAAGGCTGTTTTGCAGGTAAGTTTCCAGAGGCGTTTTCCAGCCGTTGAGGTGGTTTTGGGTGTGGTGGCCCAGGGTGTGTCCATCGGCTTTAAGCCGTTGCAATAGCTGCGGATAACGGTCTACATTATCGCCAATGCAAAAGAAGGTGGCTTTAGCTTGGTAGCGCTGCAAGGTTTCGCGCACCCAGTCGGTAACCTCTGGTATAGGGCCATCGTCAAAAGTGAGGTAAAGCGTGGGTGCTCCCTGGGGCGGGATTTGCCACAGGCGCTGTGGGTAGAGTAAGGCGGCTAGACGGTAGATCATGGCATTGAAAAAGGGCTTTGAAAGTGGGGAATTGCCCCGGATTTCAAAGCCCTTCAAAGATTAAAAATTAAAGCCGTTTACACGCGTCCAAAAGGTTGCAGTGCTTTCATGTAGCGCGGAAAGAGCTCTGCTTGCTGGAAGCCTTGTTGTCCGCCACCTTTCACCTCATAGCGCGCCTGGGTTTGTATAATTAAACCGTAGTAGCTGCTGGCAGCCTGAATATCGGGTTGCACCAAATTGCGGTCTTTGCCCTTAAACTGCTGGTAGTAGGCCAGTTCCTCATCCAAACGATCGGCAAATAGTTTGAGTATTTCCTTGGCCTTTTCATCGGCCCCAGCCAGGTAGTAGCCTTCTACAATGTTCATTACAAAATAGTCGTAAGCGTATTTCTCTTCAGGCATGTATTGCATGGCAAAATCCAACACTTCAATGGCTTTTTCATTCTGGCCTTTTTGAGCTAAGGACTTGCCTAAACGGCCGTAGATATTGCGCAGGTTAAAAGTTACCCTGCGGTTGGTTTCATCCAGGTACACTTCACCGTCTAAACCTTCCAGATTAAATTCTTCCATGAGGTTTTGGTACATGGTTTCGGTGGCCACCTTGCCAAAATCAGGACTGTTTTTCTGGCGTGGGTTGCGCACCGGCACATAGCGATAGGCCAAACCTTCCAGCTGGAAATAATCATCTAGCCAGAAGTAACTTTTAGAGCTATTGCCCACGGTAACGCTAAAGTAAATGGGGCGCTCCCAGTTGTTGTGGGCAATCAGGTCAATCACCATTAAATCACGCTTAGAAAGCACGTTGGTGCTGATGTTCCAGTCAATATAATCTACTATGCGGCCGGTGTCTTCGGGCTCCACCACATTATTGGCCAGCACTTGATCTTTATCAATGTTTACCCGCAGCTTTTTGGTGGGGTAAAACATCAGTTCTTTTTCACCGCCCATGGCTCTAAAGCGCACCTGTTCCGATTCACTTTTGGTCCATTTTATAAAGTCGGTAGCTTTCCAGCGACCTTTAACTCCCCGGTCTTGGTAATAGATTACATCACGGGTACCTTGTTTGTACTGATCGTGCTCAAAGGTTAAAGGCACGGGTTTACCGTCATACACAGCCCGCTTCTGCTGATCGATGTACCAGTCTGTATTTAACAGGCTGAGGTTTACCACCCGTACATCGGTGCGGTAGCCTTCAATTTCCTGCACGTACCAGAGCGGGAAGGTGTCGTTATCACCATTGGTGAAAAGGATGGCGTCTTTCTCACAAGAGTCTAAATAGGCCTTGGCAATATCCCGGGCGGTAACACGCTCGCTTCGGTCGTGATCGTCCCAGTTTTGAGCCACCAAAAGACCCGGGGCGCCCACCAGGCAGGCCACTGAAATGGCGGCCGCCACGGCCGGAGTGCGGGCCTTAGCCTTAAGCTGCTCATAAATGGCAATTACTGAAAGGCCAATCCAAATGGAATAAGCGTAGAACGAACCCACGTAGGCGTAGTCTCGCTCGCGTGGTTCAAAGGGTTTGTGGTTCAGGTACACCGCAATGGCCAGGCCGGTAAAGAAAAACAAGAGACTCACCACCCAGGCATCTTTACCCGCTTTTTGGTAATGGAATACGGCTCCTACCAGCCCTAAAATTAAGGGGATAAAAAAGTATGTGTTTCTAGCGGGGTTATTACGCTGATGAAAAGGTAAATTATCCTGCGGCCCCAGGCGCCACTCATCAATAAATTTTACCCCGCTTATCCAGTTGCCCTTGGTAGCTTCAAAGCGATGTTGTTCGTCATTTTGGCGGCCGGCAAAGTTCCACATAAAATAGCGCCACCACATGCGGCCCACCTGGTATTTAAAGAACCACTTTACGTTCTGAGCAAAACTGATGGGTTCATTGGGGTTGTCAATATCTGCGTACTGTTTGTAATTTTTAACGGAGTTGGGGTCATCGTTCCACATTCGTGGGAAGAAGCCGATGTAATTCTCGTCAAAAACACGCACGCTCGCTTTGCGGTCATCCGTTACCACGTATTTGCCGCTTTCTTCATCTTTCCGGTAAACGGGGTTGCCATCTTCAAAATCTACAATGGGTGCGTTAAAGGATTGACCATAAAACACGGGAAAGTCGCCATACTGCTCACGGTTGTAGTAAGCCAGCAAAGACATGGCGTCCTCCGGGTTGTTTTCATCAATAGGGGTATTGGCATTGGAGCGTACAGCCAGGGTAATAAAAGTAGAGTAGCCTAAAATGATGAATAGAACACTAAGGATTAGCGTGTTCCAAATGGGTGTTTCTTTTTTACGAGTATAAATTAATCCGGCTGCAGCCAAAGCACCCAAAAGCACTACAGTAAAAATGGTACCGCTGTTAAAAGGTAGGCCCAGGCTGTTCACCATAAAAATTTCCAGCTTGCCAAACATGTTGAGCACCAGCGGAATAATGGCGGAGAAGATGGCGCCCAGCACCAATACACCTACCAGGTTGTAAAGAATGAACTTGCCGCGGTGAATTTTTTGATCGGTTTTAAAGAAGTACACCATAACTATGGCCGGTATGGCCAGGAAAACCAGAATGTGTACGCCAATAGAAAGGCCAATCATAAAAGCGATGAACACCAACCAGCGGTGCGCTCTGGGACTGCGGTCAATTTCATTTTCCCATTTTAAAATGGCCCAAAAGGCAATGGCGGTAAAGAGTGAAGACATGGCATACACCTCACCTTCTACGGCACTGTACCAGAAGCTATCCGTCCAGGTGTAAGCCAAAGAGCCTACTAAGGCAGCGCCAAAAAGGGCAATGGTGCGGCCCTGATCCAGTTCTCCGTAGGAAAGAATGAGTTTTTTACCCAGCATGGTAATGGTCCAGAAGAGAAATAGAATGGTGAAGGCACTACTGAGGGCCGAAAGGTAGTTGACCATGCGCGCCTGTTCGGTTACATCGCCAAAGGCAAATTGTGAAAACACATTACCCATTAACTGAAACAAAGGTGCACCGGGCGGGTGCCCTACCTGAAGCTTTACAGCGGTAGAAATATATTCCCCACAATCCCAAAAACTGGTGGTAGGGGCCGCGGTAGAGAGGTAGGTAATAGCGGCAATAAGAAAAACCAGCCAACCAAGTAGGTTGTTAACCGTGCGGTAGTTCGATAGCATTGATACAAATTTTAGATGCTGGCGAAAATAAAAAATAAAGACACGTAGCCTTCTAAGATATTGTTAAAGCCTTAGGCTAAAAGCCGATGGATTGAGCGGACCATTTTATAAATATAGGGGCAAAAAAAGTTTTTCTATTTGCGGTAAAGTATTTAGTTTTGCCCTCCCAATAAAACGATGCCCCATCGTCTAATTGGCAGGACAGCTGGTTTTGGTCCAGTCAGTCGGGGTTCGAGTCCTCGTGGGGCAACAAAG
>CAJXNI010000043.1 GCA_913057235.1 uncultured Bacteroidota bacterium | reverse complement strand
TTTATGAGCCGTAACCATGTAGATCAAGGCTTCATCAGCTTGCATCCTGCGGGTATTCCTCATGGCCCCCATCCCGGAGCTACAGAACGCAGTATAGGCAAGAAAGAAACCGGAGAATTGGCTGTGATGGTAGATACTTTTAAGCCTTTACGGATGACCCAACAAGCACTGGACATTGAGCTGGAGAATTACCACCTCAGCTGGTTAGAAGACGCATAAATTATAGCCAGCCATACGACAGCTGATTTTTCTAAAAAAGCGGGGGCTTTTAAGCCTTGGGTCACTTTTTTAGCGATCGCTCCTGAAAGATGTCTAAAACATCGTGGTACAACGCAGCCCGGTTTTCAAGGCGCTTACGCTCTGCAATAAGCCGGGCCTTTTCAGCGCCCCCCAGGTAATAGCGTAGCCACCAGGGCAGCACAACCAAACCCGCATCAAGCAGGCTGTAGGTGGTGGCCACATTTACCGCCAAGGCCACCAGTGCGGCATTTAAAGCCATTGAGTTTAAACCGTTTTTTAAGTCTCCTGCATATAGCTGCCCTGCACCCGGTAGTATAAAGCTTATGGTGCGGGCAATTTGGGGGTTGGGTTGGCTTAACCTTTTGTCTTGTAATAGTAAGGAGCGGAGCTGGTTTTTGGAAAGAGTATCATCAGCCGGCAAGGCCTTACTAAAAGCATCATGAGCTTTTTCATACTCTAAATTGCCAAAGTGCGCCAAGCCCTCTAAAAAGGCCAGTCTTTGTGTATCTTTAAAGACTGCGCTGTATTCCAAGGCATAGATTTCAGCCAGTGCCTCCTTAAACATGCTTTGCGATAAAAGCAGACCAATTTTCCCAACTAGCGCCTGTTGCGCAAGAGAATCTTCGGCTAGGTAAAAGCATTGATCGTAATAGCGGGCCGCCCATTTAAATTTACCCTGCAGGTGATAGCAGCGGGCAATCTGAAAGTTAATGTAAGCCTTGTTTTCCTGGCCTTTGCTAAAAAAGGCCAAGCGCTGAAAAGTAAGCAAAGCCGTTTGGTAGTCTTCCCTTTCAAGGGCTAGCTCTGCAAATTTTAGCGTTTGTTGCCAATTTTGAGAGTAGCTGGTGGTAGCTGTAAAAAGGCTAATCAACAGCCCTATATAGATACCTTTCCACATCATTTTTTAAGGCGTTTTTGTAACGTAGATTATAAACTTTGGCCGCTTTCACTGAGCCGTAAATGTTACTGGCGTAAAACGCGGTGCCTGTGGCGGTGAAAAACCAACCGTAAAAACTTTCTACGCCATTGGCACTAAATCCACGGTAGGCTGCAAAGGCATTAGAGCCCACAAAAGCTAAAGCAATAAGGCCATCTTGCCAATCACCCGTGTACACCTTACCCAGGCCGGGCACCAAGGTACTAAGCATGCCGCTCAAAAAAGGGCTCTTGCGGGGCAAGTTTTGCCCTCTTTGTCCTAAACTAAGCAATACAGGATCGTGGATGCCGTAGTGGTTCAAAAGGGCCAAAGATGTATCATAACGTCCTTGTTGTAAGAGCAGGCCCACTTGTTGCTTTTGTCTGAAAGGCCGCTCAAACCGGGAATAGCGGTTAACCAAGTCCTGGGCTAAACCAAAATCTTGCAACCTCAAAAGCATAGCGTAGTACTCTTGGGTAATATTAGCAGGTGCCTGAGGCGGAAAATTATAGTAAAAATCGCGGTAACGCTTTACCCCTTTTTGGTGTTGACTCGATAAGCGGTACGAGCGAATGAGCAACCACTTAAGCGAATCATTTTGGGGCTGCATAAAATGCAAGCGCTCTAGCTCCAAAGCAGCCAGCTCATAGTCTTGAGCCAATAATAAATACTGCGCAAACTTTTCCGAGTTTTCTTGACTGTACAAATTAGCACCGGTGCTATCTTGGGCCAGAGCCACCCGCAACATGGGGGCCAGTAAGAGAAAAACAAGAGAAAGCTTACAATACCGGGTCAAGAGCTAATCCGTTTTGAGGGTGCACAGGATATTTTGAGGGCGTAAAGGGATGGCAACGGCTGAGCCGGTCAAAAGTGTCAAGAAACCCCAATGTTAGTCCGTTTTTCCTTATTGTTTGCAGAGCGTATACACTGCATGATGGGTGAAAATTGCAACTACGCTGGTCTTGAGAAGAAATGAAAAACTTGTAGCCGGTAAAAAGTAAGGCTGTTAATTCCTTGGCTTCATTAGCACCGCCATGCCGATAGGCATAATTAGGCTTAGGTTGTGGTTGCGGAGCCAGGCTTTGCGCCAGAGCCAGGTCTGCTGCCGTTTGGGACCAAGCGGTGTTTAGCCCCATTAACAGACTCAAACAGAAACACAGACTGATTACCTTTTTCATGATTAATTTTATTAGGGTAAATGGCTATTGCCATAGGCCAAATTTAGCCTGGCCTAACTAAAAACATTAGCTCCAATTGATTTGGGCTGGGGAGCCTTATCTTGCCAAAAGTATCATGTAAAAGTGAAGGCACCAACCCCAGCGAAATAAGCTTACTTCTCCTTTTTTTGCTGAAACCCATTCAAAATATTTCCTTGAGTACTCTTCTGCTGACGAGGCAATCTGTGCGCTCTAGGCAGCTCTTATTTTAGCCAAGTATCTTTATTTTTCTTCTTAACCCCCCCAAAGAGCTACTGTAAAAAACTCGCGATAGAATTTTTAACGGGACACTGGCATATAAAACAGGTCTAGCTGCTTTTCATCGGTATCAATATCCACTCTAAAAGGCTTGTAGGCTGTGGCATCAGGGGCTTGCGTGAAATCAAAGTAATACACCAATTGATCGTGCTTAACTATTGAACCGGAAACAAGGTCTACCACCCAACCTACCGGGTTATTTAAGTTTAATATGCTTACCAGATTAAAATCAGTGCTTAATTGGAATACCCTTGTTTTGTAGCCCTCCAGCTCAATTTTGCCTACTTTTTTACCTAAAGAACGGTGAATATCTACTGAGCACGGGGTGGTGCAAATCTCCAGGCCGTTAATATACACTTTAGCGCCCTCTGGCTTAGAAATAAAGTAAATTTCATCTTCATACCCCGTAAACAGGGTGGCACAACCGCTAAATGCACATACCAATAAGACTAAGTAGATTAAGGGTTGTCTGATTTTTTAAAACTGTTGTTGCTTTGGCATCTGCCAAAAATACGCCTAAAAGAGAACAAGCGTTTGTTTCTTCACTTTGACGGGTCAACCTAATGCTTTTTTTACTTTCGCTGCGCTATGATTGATACCCACACCCATATTTACCTCAAGCAGTTTAATGATGATCGGGAGGACATGCTGGAGCGCGCGCAGCAGGCGGGCATACAAGAATTTTACCTGCCTAATATTGACAAAGACAGCATTGCCGATTTAAAAGAGCTGGCCGCCCGGCACTCAAACATCTACCCCATGATGGGTCTGCACCCCAGCCACGTAAAGGATGATTATCAAGAGCAGTTAGCGGCCGTTTTTAAAGAGCTTAATGGCGCCACTCGTTATTATGCCGTGGGTGAAATTGGCATTGACCTCTACTGGGACAAATCCTTTATTGAAGAGCAGAAAAAGGCCTTTGGTATTCAAATAGAAAAAGCCAAGGAAATGCATTTACCCATAGTCATACACAGCCGTAACGCCTTTGAAGAAACCTTTGAGGTTTTAGAGGCTTTTGCCGATGAGCGCCTTTATGGTATTTTTCATTGCTTTACCGGAAATTTAGAACATGCGCAACGGGCTATTAACCTGAACCTAAAGCTGGGCATTGGAGGGGTAGTTACCTTTAAAAATGGCGGCTTAGATAAAGTAGTGGAAAAAATTGGCCTGGAGAGTCTGGTGTTGGAAACCGATGCTCCCTATTTAGCCCCCGCTCCCCATCGCGGTAAACGCAATGAACCCGCTTACGTAAAACTAGTAGCGCAAAAAATTGCCGATTTGCACGGGGTAACCTTTCAGGAGGTAGATCGCATAACCACCCAAAACGCCCATCAGGTTTTTAAATCATGACCTATACCAGTTCCATATTGTTACTGTATACCGGGGGTACCATTGGCATGGTAGCCGACCCTAAAACCGGCAGTCTTAAACCCTTTGAATTTAGTAATCTGCTCAAGCAAATTCCAGAGCTAAACCAGATGAACTGCCGCATTGATACCGACAGTTTAGATGCGCCCATTGACTCTAGCAACATGAGCCCAGACCATTGGCACCGCCTGGCCAAACGCATTGAAAAAGACTACTACCACTACGATGGTTTTGTGGTTTTGCACGGCTCAGATACCATGGCCTATACCTCATCGGCCTTGAGCTTTATGTTTGAAAACCTTTCTAAGCCGGTAATTTTAACCGGCAGCCAGCTACCCATAGGCATACCCCGTAGCGATGCCCGTGAAAATCTGCTCACCAGCCTGGAAATTGCCCTGGCCAAAAATGAAGAAGGCGGACCCCGCGTGCCGGAGGTAGCCGTATATTTTGAGTATGACCTTTTGCGGGGCAACCGCCTGCATAAAATCAGTACCCAGGATTTTGAAGCTTTTCAAAGCATGAATTATCCGCGGTTGGCTGAAGCGGGGGTGCGTATTCAGTTTTCTGATAATTACATTTTTAAGGGCTCTAGCGGTAGCTTTAGAACTCACACCCAAATGAGCGCCAAGGTGGGCGTACTTACAGCCTTTCCGGGGCTGGCTCCTGAATTTGCCTTGCCTGTAATAAACAACCCACACACTGAGGGTTTGGTGTACCGAACTTTTGGCAGCGGCAACACACCCACCCATCCCTGGCTATTGAAAGCGCTGGAAGAAGCCGTGAAAAGAGGCGTTAAGGTGATCAATCTCTCGCAATGCGATGGTGGAGGGGTTTTTATGGGTCAGTACGAAAGCAGCCGGGCCTTGTTGGATATAGGCGTCATCAGCGCGCAAGACATGACCTTTGAGTCGGCCATTACCAAGCTCATGTACCTATTGCCCTTAGGCTTGTCAGCCGATGAATTTAAGCAACAATACGAAAGCAACCTTAGGGGTGAGCTCACCGAATAAGGTTCCTTTCAATTTGTGGGAGCAAAGCCAAATCGGCCGGCAGCAGCTGTAAAGTTTCCAACTCCTTAAAAGTAAACCAAGCGTAACGGCTGTGCTCAGTTAAAGTAGGGTTCAACGGACCTAAAAGCTCTACCTGATACGCGGCCAGCATTTTAAGGCCATCGGGCGAAGACCCCAGGGGATGCGTGCCCAAACAGTGCCGCACTTGAATGCTTAGCTGTAACTCTTCCCGCCACTCGCGGGCCAGGGCCTTTTTAGGCAATTCAGCATTTTGAACTTTGCCTCCCGGAAACTCCCACCAACCCGCGTGCTTATACCCCGGTGCCCGTTGGGCGGCCAATAACTTTCCCCGGGCATTGCGTAAAACTCCGCAAACTACCTGGGGCGGATTGGAGTTGGTATTCATAATTTTGCTCCTATGGAGGTTTCTACAAAGCTTAAAAATATTTTAAAGGTTTTGCCCAATAAGCCCGGGGTATACCAACACCTGGATAAGAACGGGAAAATCCTCTATATAGGTAAGGCTAAAGACCTGCAAAAACGAGTTAGCAGCTATTTTACCAAAAGCCATAGCAGTGCCCGCATTCACGTAATGGTGCGTAAGGTTGTGGATATTAAAACCATTGTTACCGAGAGCGAATTTGACGCCCTGCTGCTGGAAAATAATCTCATTAAAGAGTACCAACCGCGCTACAACATCAACCTTAAAGATGACAAAACCTATCCTTGGATTTGCATCAAAAATGAACCTTTTCCGCGAATATTTCCTACACGAAACCCTATTAAAGATGGCTCTGAGTACTTTGGGCCCTATGCCTCGGTAAAGGTTATGAAAACCGTACTGGGGCTCATCCGCCAGTTGTACCACATTAGAACTTGTAAACTAAACCTAAGCACAGAAAATATTCAGGCCGAAAAGTTTAGGGTGTGCCTAGAGTATCATATAGGCAATTGCCTGGGGCCCTGCGAGGGCCGCCAAACGGAAAGCAGCTATAACCAAGACGTGGAGGCCGCCCGTCAGCTAATCAAAGGAAACCTAAGCGGGGTAAAGCGTCAAATTGAAAAGCAAATGCAAGCTGCTGCCGAAGAGTTGCGATTTGAAGACGCCCAAAAACTGAAAGAAAAATACCAGTTGATTGATCGCTACCAGGCCAAAAGCACGGTGGTTAATCCCAACATAACCAACGTAGATGTTTTTACGGCTTTCACCGATGCCGAATACGGCTATGTAAATTTTATTAAAATTGTGGACGGAGCGGTGCTACAATCCCACACGGTGGAAATGAAGAAAAAGCTGGACGAGCAGGAAGCAGAATTCTTAGAACTGGCAATCCCCGAGTTACGTCAACGTTTTCAATCTGATGCTACCGAAGTGTACCTAAGCCATGCCATTCAGGTTGAAATACCGGGAGTTGAGTTTCACGTTCCCCAAAGGGGCGATAAAAAGCATTTGGTAGAGTTGAGCCTTAAAAACGGGCGCTACTTCCGATTGGAAAAATTAAAAAACATCCAAATTGTAGACCCTGATCGGCATGTAAAACGCTTGATGAGTCAAATGCAAAAAGACCTCCGCCTGAGCCAAGAACCCCGGCACATTGAGTGCTTTGATAATTCTAACATTCAAGGCACTAACCCGGTAAGTGCCTGCGTGGTATTTAAAGATGGTAAGCCCAGCAAAAAAGACTACCGCCATTTTAACATCAAAACCGTAGAGGGACCCGATGATTACGCCAGCATGTATGAAGCCGTGCACAGGCGTTATCGCAGACTGTTGAATGAAGAGGAACCCCTTCCCCAGTTGGTGGTGATTGACGGAGGTAAAGGACAGCTCAGCTCGGCCTTAAAAGCTTTGGAAGATCTAGAGTTAAGGGGCACCATCGCCATACTAGGCATCGCCAAAAGGCTGGAAGAATTGTATTTTCCAGAAGACCCCTACCCTTTGCACCTAGATAAACGCAGTGAAACCTTAAAAGTAATACAGCGCTTGCGCGATGAGGCCCACCGCTTTGGCATCACCCATCACCGCAAACGCAGAAGCAAAAGTGCCTTTAGTAATGAATTGGAAAAGATTGACGGCATAGGCGCCAAAACAGCCAAAGACCTGCTTCGTAAATTTAAAAGTGTGAAACAGGTAAAAGCAGCAACCAAAGAAGCACTCAGTGAGGTAGTGGGCAATAATCGCGCAGAAAAAATAACTTCTTACTTTGCAGAACGTAAAAATCCGTAGACTTACGCCATGGTAAAAAAGCTTTGCATTAGCCTGTGCCTTTTGCTAAGTAATATGGTCTCTGCCCAAATAGACACCCTTACTACTGATGATTATAAGATAGGCCTGGTTCTGAGCGGTGGTGGGGCAAAAGCCATTGCCCAAATTGGTGCCTTAAAAGTTATAGAACAGGCCGGTATAGAACTAGACTACATTGCCGGCACCAGCATGGGGGCCATTATTGGTGCCATGTATAGCCTGGGTTACAGTGCTGAGCAAATTGAAGATTACCTCAGACGGGTTGATTGGGACGCCCTTTTGGCCAATGAAGTACCTCGCAACCGACTCGGCTATTTTGACCGTAAGTATGGCAACCGTTACATCCTCAACCTTCCGGTGGAAAACGGCAAAGTGAAACTGCCCAGAGGCATCAATTATGCCCAGTATATTTTAAGGGAACTCAGTTTCATTACCCAGCAGAGCTACCGCTACAATAACTTTAGAGATTTTCCCATCCCGTTTTTATGCGTGGCCACCAACCTCCAAACCGGCACAGCCACCACTTTTGAAAACGGCAGACTCATGGATGCCCTCAGGGCCAGCTCAGCCTTTCCCTCTTTATTTACGCCTTATGAAATAAACGACACCCTTTACATAGATGGTGGGGTGGTTAACAACTACCCAGCTAAAGAGCTCAAGAACCGTGGCGTAGACCTAATCATCGGCGTAGATGTACAAAAAGACAACTTGGAACTACGCGAATTTAATTCTGTAGTAGAGGTTTTAGAACAGACCTCTACTTTCAGCAACAGCAAAATACAGCAAGAGCAGTATGCGCTTACAGATTTATTGATAAAGCCCATAATGGACCAAGCGGGAATCACCACCTTTAACCTTTACGATACGTTGATTAAAGCCGGAGAGTATGCCGCACGTAGAAACTGGAAAGCGCTTTTAAACATTGCGCAGAAAGATTCTAGCCGCAGACCCATAACTAAAGCTGAAAATGCCATGCCTCTGCCCGAGTTTAAAGTGAGCTCTATCTGCGTTTTTGGCAATGAAAATTACACCGATGAGTACATTCTTTCTAAACTACGCATTAAGCCAGGCACTACTTGCAATATTCAACAATTAGAAAGAGGGTTGGACTTGTTATACGGTTCTCAATATTTTGAAAATGTAGACTATACCATTAACCAAGAACGAGATGGCTACCGTTTAAATATCAATCTCAAAGAAAACAAAGTACTCAGCACTTTTAAAATAGGTCTTAATTATAATGATGATTTTAATACTGCTCTCCTTTTAAACTTCACCCAACGCAACCTGCTATTTAAAAACTCGCGGTTTAGTGTTGATTTAGCCTTAGGTGATAATCCGCGCACCTCCATTAATTACTTTGTAGACCGAGGTTTTGTGCCTACCCTGGGCTTCCAATTCAGAAGCAACCGCTTTACTTTTAGAGATTACGAAAATTTTAAGGCTACCAATCAGGGCATCTACCAAGATTTCTCCCTTGATCTTTTTCTGCAAAGCACCATTTTAGATGCCTATGCTTTGGGAGGAGGTTTGCAGATTGAAAATGTAGATATTAACAGCACTTTTGACTTGGGAAATATCACCGAAATGAACCGTAGTTACATCAATTACTATGGCTTTATTGATTTTGATTCTTTTGACGATGCCTATTTTCCTAAGAAAGGCTTCCAGCTACAGGCGCAGTACCGTCTTATTGCAGAGCGCGAAGGTTTTGAGGTGTTTAGGCAGCCCAGTTCTATTATTAATCTGGAGTTTAATAAAGCGGTAAGTTTAGGAAAGTCCGTGAGTCTGATAGGCCGCTTTTATGGAGCCAGCACCTTGGGCCCAGATTTAGACTTCCCTTATAAAATCCATTTGGGGAGTTTAGGCAGGAAATATATCAACAACATACAGCCCTTTATTGGCTACCGCTTTATGGAAATTACTGGTCGCAATGCTTTAACCGCTCGGGGAGATGTTTTTTACCAGTTTTTAAAAAATCATTATCTGGTAGGCCGCTACAATTTGGGCAAACTAGAACCTACCTTTGACGATCTTTTTGTTTCCAGAATTTTATTGGATGGTTACAGTTTGGGCTATTGCTTTAATAGTCCAGTGGGCCCTTTAGAGTTGAACGTTATCGGCAGCTCTAACCATAGTAAGGTGTATACCTATGTTAATCTAGGTTTTTGGTTTTAATAAAACTTTAAAAGGATAACTATGAAATCTTTCTTTAAGACGCTTTCCCAGAGTACCCATGGGCTAGCATTGAGAGCTAGACACAAAAGGGCTAAAAAAAAAATTAAAAGAACATTGTGCCCTAATTTGCCTGGTAAAAGATGAAATGGATATTCTTCCGCAAATGTTAAGTCATCATTACAGCCTAGGGTTCAGGCATTTCTATCTAATGGACAATGATAGTGTGGATGGCACTTTAGAATATATTAAAGATTTTGCTCCCAAAGGAGCTAAGGTAACGGTATTGGTTGACAAGGGCCTTGCCTACGAGCAAAGTGCACGAACAAATAAAATGGCGCGAATGGCCTATGAAGACGGACTTTCATGGATCTTTCCTTTGGATGCCGATGAGTTTATAAAAGACATAAAGGATATAGAAGAATATGTGGCTCAATTACCGCATAAAAATGGCATTATTAAAATCAATTGGTTTGATTATCCCTTTCTTAAAAAACACTTTGAAAATAAGGAATCAGATAATCCCTTTTATAAAACGCTAACAGAGCGATTAGAAAAACCAAATTTAGACGGCAACGGTAAAAGAGCCGTGTTTTATAATCCAGACATGAAATTCAATACAGGCAATCACTTGGTAAAAGGAGCTAAAAAAAACTGGGAGTCGTTGGTCTTAGATGACTCCTTAAACCTTGCGCATTATCGCTTTAGATCTGCTAAGCAGTTTAAGCTAAAAATTAAAACCCACATGAAATCTGTAAGTCTAGTAGGGAAGTGTAGGCTTCCCATTTTTAGGACAGTGCTAATTTAGACTTTCTATAGTTGTTGGTCTATCTTTCACGGGTACCCGTG
>CAJXNI010000042.1 GCA_913057235.1 uncultured Bacteroidota bacterium | reverse complement strand
GAAAGTTGAAGACGAAAAACCAAACTCAACTAGCCGAAAAGATTATCCAATTTTCAACTCATCCTTCGATACACCCCCAAATAATTGGGGGCACTCAGGATGACAATTTAGTAGGAAGAACGAAGACAGAAGATGGAAGTTTACAGACCACAGTGGGCAGACTGAAACGCAACGGAGCCAAAGGTGTCACCCTGAGTGATCCGAGGTTACGAGGATTGTATCGAAGGGTGAAAGTTGAAGACGAAAAACCAAACTCAACTAGCCGAAAAGATTATCCAATTTTCAACTCATCCTTCGATACACCCCAAATAATTGGGGGCACTCAGGATGACAATTTAGTAGGAAGAACGAAGACGGAAGACAACTTCATCCAACATCTATCATCTAACACCCAACATCAGACACCCAACATCCAATAAATGCTCAATAACCACTCAAACTTTTCCTTTACCTACGGCACGGTAACGCCCCGTGAAATGTTTGAATGGGCGCAGCAAAACGGCCTCAAGCGCCTGGCGTTAACCGATATTAACAATACCGCTGCGGCCATAGAGTTTGTGCGCCTGGCCGGTACCGGTCAAGACCACGGAGGCTTTGGTATTGATCCGGTTTTGGGGGTAGATTTCAGAAACGGCATAAGCCAACAGTACGTAGCCCTGGCTCAAAACAACCAAGGCTTTGCCGAAATAAACCAGCACCTTTCTACGCACCTCAAAAATGACCGGGCTTTTGCCGATGAGGCTCCCGATTTCAACCATGTATTTGTGATCTACCCTTTTGAAAAATGCCCCCTTCGTAAACTACGTCCGCATGAGTTTGTAGGCATCAGGCCCCAGCAACTCACCAAGCTTAAATTTTCAGACTGGCGCCACCATCAGCGTAAGCTGGTAATACTGCACACCAATAGCTTTAGGCATAAGAAAGACTACAACACCCACCGTTTGCTGCGGGCCATTGGTCAAAATGAACTGCTGAGTAAACTACCCCCGGAAGAGCAAGCTGCCCGGCAAGATGTGTATACCCACCCCAACGCCCTTGAGCAATACTTTGCGGAATTTCCTGAAATTATTGCCAACACCCATGCCTTACTGGAGCAATGCCACATTCATTTCACCTTTAAGGACTACAAAAACACCCAAAACCAAAGTATTTGGAGCAAGCAGGGCGGTGAAGCAGCTGACAAAGCCAAAATACGCGCCCTCTGCGAAGATGGCCTGGTGTACCGCTACGGCAGCAATCCTTCAGCTGAAATACGTCAACGCCTGAATAATGAGTTGGAAGTACTGGAAAAACGCGGCTACTACAGCTATTTTCTCATTAACTGGGATATTGTAAACTACGCCCGCCACAAAAACTACTTTTATGTAGGCCGTGGCTCAGGCGCCAACAGCCTGGTGGCTTACCTCCTACGCATCACCAACGTAGACCCCATTGCGCTGGACCTATACTTTGAGCGCTTCATGAACATGAGCCGGAAGCAGCCCCCTGATTTTGACGTAGATTTTTCCTGGCGCGACCGGCAGGACGTTACCCGCTACATTTTTGAAGCCTACCCCAAAGCCGCTTTACTAGGCTCGCATACCACTTTTCAGTATCGGGCGGTGACCCGCGAATTGGGTAAAGTTTTGGGCCTGCCCGCCCGAGACATTGAGGCCCTGAGCCACCCACGCTACCGCCCCAAAAACCCAGACGAGATGCAGCGCCTGGTTTTAAAGTACAGCTCACTCATCCAGGATTTCCCGCACAATATGACCATCCACTCCAGTGGCATTCTCATCCCCGAAAAGGAAGTATACCACTTTGGCGCTACCTTTTTACCACCCAAGGGTTTTGCCACCACACACTTTAACATGTACTCGGCTGAGGATGTGGGCCTTTACAAGTTCGATATTTTAGGTCAGCGCGGCCTGGGCAAAATTAAAGATGCCGTGCAGCTGGTGAAGCAAAACCAGCCACAGGCCAAACGCAGCGACATTCACAACGTAAACGCTTTTTACAAAGATGAACGCATTAAAAACCTGCTGCGCCAGGGTAAAACCATGGCCTGTTTTTACGTAGAATCACCCGCCATGCGCGGACTGCTTAAAAAGCTGCGGGGCGATACGTATCGGTCGCTGGTAGCCGCCAGCTCCATCATCAGGCCTGGGGTAAGCAAAAGCGGCATGATGGCGGAGTACATTAAACGCTTCAGGCGGCCGGAAACGCGGCAGTACATTCACCCCAAACTGGGCGAAATTTTGGAAGAAACCTTTGGCGTGATGGTGTACCAGGAAGACGTACTAAAAGTAGCGCACTACTTTGCCGGCCTTAGTTTAGAGGAGTCTGATATTCTGAGACGGGGCATGAGCTGGAAGTTTAAAGAGCGGAATCGCTTTCATGAAATCAGGGCCAAGTTTTTTAGCAATTGTGAAGCGCGCGGCTATGATTTTTCGGTCACAGCCGAAGTGTGGCGGCAAATTGAAAGCTTTGGCAATTTTGCCTTTGCCAAAGGGCACTCCGCCAGCTACGCAGTAGAAAGCTACCAAAGCCTCTACCTCAAAGCCTACTTTCCCTTGGAATACATGGTGGCCACCATTAACAATGGGGGTGGTTTTTACCGGGTAGAAACCTATGTGAATGAGGCCCGTTTGCACGGAGGGCAAATTGAGGCGCCCTGCGTGAATTACGCAGATTTTGAAACTACCATTCGAGGAAAAAATATTTACCTGGGCTTTAACCTCATGCGCGATTTGGAAGAACGCGTGGTTGTCCAGCTGCTGCAAGAACGGCAACAGAACGGTGCTTTTAAAAGTCTCAGCCATTTTCTGGACCGGGTTTCCATTTCTTTGGAACAGCTCATTCTCCTAATTCGGGTGAACGCTTTTAGGAGTGTCAACCCCGATAAAAAAGCCCTGCTTTGGGAAGCACATTTTCGCCTGGGGGGCGCTAAAAAATCGGTACCGGTGAACGACCTCTTTCGCACTGCTCCTAAAAAATTGGACCTGCCTGAATTAGAGCACACACCGCACGAAAACGCGGTAGACGAAATTGAACTGCTGGGCTTTCCGCTTTCTTCGCCCTTTAAACTGGTGCCGCAGTTACCGCAAGATTACATTTTAGCCCGCGACTTGGAAAAGCACCGTGGGCAACAGGTACGCTTATGCGGATACCTCATTCACGTGAAAAACCTCAACACCCGCAGCAAGCCACCTCGGCCTATGCAGTTTGGCTGCTTTTTAGACGAAGTCGGAGATTTTATTGACACCGTACATTTCCCCGATATTGCGGCACGCTATCACTTTCAGGGCCGTGGCATCTACCTGCTGGAAGGCACCGTGCAGGAAGAGTATGATTTTTTAAGCCTGGAAGTAAGTCACATGGAGCGCCTGCCTTATGTGAATTTTCAGGAGGTGTGAGGGAGCGGGAAGATAGAAGTTTACAGTCCACAGACCACAGTTGACAGACCGCGGACATCGGACAGAAGAAGCAAGACGGAAGACCGAAGACCTAAGCAGGAAGCACATTCCGAGCGGCCCCCTGAGCGGAGCCGAAGGGAAGCGGTTACCCCATTCAATAAACCCTGTCCCTGTGCAGAGACCCGGGGCCTGTTAATTAATAAGCTGGAAGCACCGAGGACCGAAGATACCACACCACATGAGATCCCGGCTCCCTGGCCGGGATGGCAAGCGGGTAGGCCATTCGAGAGAACCGAAAATGGTGGTCTGCGGTCTGGCGTCTTTGTACTGATGTCTTAATACTGACTGTCACCATGAGTGCCCCGAATGCTTTCAGGGTGTATCGAAGGGTGAATATCGAAGATGGAAGACGACAGTCAGCAGACCTTAGTTAAAAAACAAAGGCCCCATTCAAAGGCCCTGTCCCCGGGCAGAGACCCGGGGCCTGTTGGCAAAAAAGCTGGAAGACCAAAGACCGAAGATACCACAACGCATGAGATCCCGGCTCCCCGGCCGGGATGGCGAGCGGGTGGGCCATTCGGGAGAACCGAAAATGGTGGTCTGCGGTCTGTCGTCTTCGTACGGATGTCTGATGTCTGATGTCTAAAATCTAACCTCCAAATTCCAGCATCCAATCTCTCCCATCCCAATTCCCTAGCTTTGAAAACCAAAGCCCATCGGCTTTAAGCCTAAAAACAAGAACTATGTGTTACGATGCTTCCTACCTCACCAAAAGAGCGCTAGACTACGCCCGCCTGCGCGGCCATGACCCGCAAAACATTGCCGATTTGGAAATACAATGGGAACAGATCAAAAAAAATCTGGGGCCCAAGTTTCACACTTCGGGCTTTGAGCACCCGTATCTGGTAGGCTATAAACACGAGCCTGCCATGCAGGTGCACACCTTTTACTGGGGACTCATTCCTTTTTGGGTGAAAGATGGTAAGAGCGCTCAGCAAATGGCCCACCGCACCTTGAACGCGCGCGGAGAAACCATTTTTGAAAAACCGGCCTTCCGCAGCAGCGCTAAAAACCACCGGGCGGTGGTAGTGGTGGATCAGTTTTTTGAGCACCATCACCACAAGGGTAAGACCTACCCCTTTTTAATTAAACGTAAAGATGAGGCCCCCATGCACCTGGCCGCTTTGTGGAGTGAGTGGGTGAATAAAGAAACAGGCGAAGTGCTGCAAAGTGCCAGCATTGTTACTACGGACGGAAATCAGCTTTTGAGCAAAATTCACAACAACCCCAAAATGAAAGGGCCCCGCATGCCCGTTATTCTTGAGCCAGAAACTACCGAAACCTGGCTGAATCCAGAGCTTGCTAAAAAACAAGTGCTGGAGCTGATGCAGCCCTATGAAGACCGCGCGCTGGACGCTTACCCCGTAGGTCGCTTACGCGGAAAAAACCGGGTGGGGAACCAGAAAGAAGTGCTGGAAAAAGTGAATTACCCTGAATTGGCAGAAAGCATGAACCTCTAGCCACTGGAAAAGTTAGCTTCACCAAAAAGAAATATATGAGCGATTTAAATAGTAAAGTAGCCTTCATTACCGGAGGCAGCAAAGGCATAGGTTACGGTGTGGCCGAAGCGCTAATCCGCGAAGGCATGCGAGTGGCCATTACCAGCAGAAGTCTGGCCGCAGCCCAAAAAGCCGCAGAACAGCTAAACCAAATAAAGCCCAAAGCCGCCCTGGGCTTAGAAGCCGATGTACGCGATTTTTCGGCTCAAGAGGAAGCAGTAGAAGAAACGGTAAAACAATTTGGCCAGATAGACCTGGTTTTTGCCAATGCGGGTTTAGGCTATTTTGCCTCCATTGAAGACATGGAACCTGAAAAATGGAATGAAGTAATTGACACCAACCTGACCGGAGTTTTTTACACGGTAAAGGCCAGCCTGGAAGCCCTGACAAAAAGTAAAGGTTTTTTAATTACCCTAAGTAGCTTGGCGGGCACCAACTTCTTCCCAACTGGCAGCGCTTACAATGCCAGTAAGTTTGGCCTCACCGGATTTACGCAATCCATTATGCTGGATCTGCGTCAGCATGGCATCCGCGTAAGCACCATTATGCCGGGTTCTGTAGCCACTTATTTTAACGGCCACACGCCTACTGAAGAAGACGCCTGGAAAATTCAACCGGAAGACATTGGCGAAATGACCGTAAATCTTCTAAAGCTGAACCCACGGACCTTACCCAGTAAGATTGAGGTGCGGCCCAGCATGCCTCCTAAGAAGTAGTGGAAGACGGAAGACCGAAGATCGAAGACGGGAGTTTGCAGACCTGAGTTAAAAAACAAGGCCTCATTCAACAAAACTTGTCCCCGGGCAGAGACCCGGGGCCTGTTGGCAAAAAAGCCGGAAGACTAAAGATACAACACCGCGTGAGATCCCGGCTCCCAGACCGGGATGGCAGGCGGGTGGGCCATTCGAGAGAGCCGAAGACGGAAGTCTGCAGTTGGCAGGTCTTAGTTAAAAAACAAAGGCCTCATTTAACAAAACTTGTCCCCGGGCAGAGACCCGGGGCCTACCAGCTAAAGAGCTAGAAACACGGAGAAACCTAACACCAGGAACAACCCTTGAGATCTCGGCTCTCAGGCCGAGATGTCTCATGATGGCTCCTAGAAAAACCGTGCTCTGAAGTCTTTCAACTTTGTACTGATTTCTTTGTACCCGTGTCCAAAAAGACACCTCCTTTTCAATAAATCTGCGGATTGTAATTCTCGGGATGCTTAGGCGTGATGGGGCGGTACTTGGCCTGAATAAAATCCATGTCTTTTTCAAAGTTCCCGCTCGGTTCAAAAGTACCTAGAATATCGGCTTCCTTTTTAGCGTAGTCCAGGGTTCCTAAAGAGATAGGCGCTTGGGCTTCCCGCGCAATGCGGTAAAAGCCGGTCCGCCATTTTTCCACCCGCTTACGCGTGCCCTCAGCCGGAATTAAAATCACCAAGTCTTGCTCATTAAGTAGGCGTATGGCATAATCGGTTAGGTTGTTTTTCTTTTTACTACGGTCTACGCCTATGGCCCCTGCCCACTTAAAAAACCAGCCAAAAACCCCGCGGGTGTAATCATCTTTAATAAAGAATTTCAAGTCTATTCCCATAATCCAAAAGGCCGCCAGCGCTATGGGAAAGTCCCAGTTAGAAGTGTGCGGAGCGGCAATCATCACCGAGCGTTTTACTTGCTCGGTAACCTGTGCTTTCACCTTCCAGCCGGTGAGCTTAAAAAACAAATGGGCTAATGCTTTTTTCACGGTATTAATTTGGGGTAAAGGTACAGTAAAGCTAATTTGCAGCGCTCACCATGCAGCAACCCATAAAAACAAGAATAGCGCCCACGCCCAGCGGCTACCTGCATTTGGGCAATGCCCTGGCCTTTAGTTTCACCTACCTCTACGCACGGTTGCATGGTCTGAAAATACTGTTACGCATAGATGATGGTGATCAGGCGCGTTACCGCGATGCCTATGCAGCGGGGATATTTAAGACCCTGGAAGCTTTAGGTATTGCTTGGGATGATGGCCCCGGCACGGTAAGCGAACTGAAGCAAAGCTGGAGTCAGCGGCATCGGCAGGAGTTGTACCAGCAGGCCTTAGACCAGCTAGTAGCAAGAGACGCACTTTTTGCCTGCACTTGCAGCCGTAAAGATTGGCAAGAAAACTTTTCGGGTTACCCGGGATGGTGCCTCGCCAAAAACCACTCACTGCTAGAAACGGGTGTCGCTTGGCGCTTTAAACCTCAGCCGAAAGGCTTGGAATTTAAAAACCTTAAACAGCTGCGGGAATGGCACCCCTGGCCGGAGCAAATGAACCATTTTGTGGTGCTTCAAAAAAATGGTCAGGTGGCCTACCAACTCAGTTCGCTGGTAGATGACCTGCATTTCGGGGTCACACACGTCATTCGTGGAGCCGACCTCCTACCCTCTACCCTGGCGCAGCTGGCTCTGGCTCAACATTTTGGAGTGCCCTTTGAACAGCGCCTTTTCCATCACCACCCACTGTGGGCTCCGCAAGGCCAAAAGCTCTCCAAAAGCCAAAAAGCTCCACCGGTTCTAGACTTACTGGGCACTTCGGGCGGACGCCAAAAATTTATGCACACCCTGGGCCAATGGCTGGGTTTCAAAAACCAATACCCAAATTTAGAGGCAGCACTTAAAGCCCTCCAAGAAGAGCGAGAAGTACTCATTTAAGGGCTTTTTGAACATCTAATCTCATGAATCCTTAGCCTTTACGTTTTCTTTTTAGATTTAATCTGAATTGAATAGATAAACTTTATGTACTTAGGTACATACGTTACCAATTTCTATTTTTGCAATCCTCCTAAAATAAACCAACGAATATGATTTTTGATTTAGAAATGATCCAAGAGATTTACGCCAAATTTCCTGAGCGCATTGAAGCCGCCCGGAAAGTGGTTGGTAAACCTCTCACCCTGGCCGAAAAAATATTGTACGCCCATCTTTGGGACGGCAAAACCGATAAGGCTTATGAGCGTGGCAAAAGTTACGTGAATTTTTCACCAGACCGCGTAGCTATGCAGGATGCCACTGCGCAAATGGCACTTTTACAATTCATGCAATCCGGTCGTAAAGAAGCAGCCGTACCCTCTACTGTGCATTGTGACCACCTGATTCAAGCCGAGGTGGGGGCAAAAAAAGATTTGGAAAACGCTAAAAATAAAAGTTCAGAGGTATTTGATTTTCTGCAGTCAGTATCTAACAAATACGGAATTGGTTTTTGGGAGCCCGGTGCCGGAATTATTCACCAAGTGGTGCTTGAAAATTATGCCTTCCCGGGAGGAATGATGATTGGTACCGATAGCCACACCGTAAACGCAGGCGGCTTAGGCATGGTGGCCATTGGCGTAGGTGGCGCTGATGCTGTGGACGTAATGGCCGGCATGCCTTGGGAGCTGAAATTCCCCAAACTGATTGGCGTAAAATTAACCGGCAAGCTTTCCGGCTGGACCGCCTCAAAAGACATTATTTTAAAGGTAGCGGGTATCTTAACCGTTAAAGGCGGTACCGGTGCCATTGTAGAATATTTTGGCCCAGGGGCCGAAAGTTTGAGCTGTACCGGCAAAGGCACCATTTGTAACATGGGTGCTGAAATTGGTGCTACTACCTCAACCTTTGGCTACGACCAAAAGATGGGCGAATACCTGAGAGGCACGGGGCGCGCAGAGGTAGCAGATGCTGCTGATAAAATTGCCGAACACCTTACCGGTGATGCTGAAGTGTACAGCAACCCTGAAGATTATTTTGATCAGGTTATTGAAATCAACCTATCTGAGTTGGAGCCGCACATCAACGGGCCTTACACGCCAGATCGCGCTACCCCAATTAGTGAGTTTGCCGCTGAAGTAAAAAAGAATGGCTGGCCTCAGGAATTGGAAGTAGGTTTAATTGGTTCATGCACCAACTCATCTTACGAAGATTTAACCCGGGCTGGTTCTGTAGCCCAGCAAGCGATTGATAAAAAGCTAACCGTAAAATCAGAGTTTACCGTTACACCGGGTAGTGAGCAAGTGCGCTACACCGCTGCCCGAGATGGCTTATTGGATAAATTCACCGCCATGGGTGGTGTTGTTCTGGCCAACGCTTGTGGTCCTTGTATTGGTCAGTGGGCCCGCCACACCGATGATCCCGATAAAAAGAATTCGATTATCACTTCCTTCAACCGTAACTTTAGTAAGCGGAACGATGGAAACCCCAATACCCACAGCTTTGTAGCCAGTCCTGAACTGGTAACTGCTATGGCTATTGCCGGAGACCTGGCCTTTAACCCGCTTACGGATACCCTTACCAATGCCGATGGAGAAGAAGTGAAACTGGCTGAGCCTATGGGTATTGAAATGCCGCCAGCCGGTTACGCGGTAGAAGAAAACGGTTACCACGCCCCGGCCAAAGATGGCAGCGATGTTGAGGTGGTGGTAGCTGAGGGTTCTGAGCGCCTGCAGTTGCTCTCGCCTTTTGAAGGTTGGGATGGTGGCAATTTCACTGACATGAAATTGATCATTAAAGCTAAAGGTAAGTGCACCACTGACCACATTTCTATGGCCGGTCCTTGGTTACGCTTCCGCGGACATTTAGACAACATTGCCAACAATACCCTTACTGGTGCCGTGAATGCATTTAATGATAAAACCGATAGCGTTAAAAATCAGCTTACCGGTGAGTATGGGTCTGTGCCCGATGTGCAGAGAGAATACAAGAAAAATGGTATTCAAACCGTGGTAGTGGGTGACCACAACTATGGTGAAGGTTCTTCCAGAGAACACGCGGCCATGCAGCCTCGCCACCTTGGTATGCGTATTGTTTTGGTGAAGTCCTTTGCGCGTATTCATGAGACCAACCTCAAGAAGCAAGGAATGCTGGGCCTAACCTTTGCCAATGAAAATGATTACGATCTTATTCAAGAAGATGACACTTTTGAAACCCTAGATCTGGATCAGTTTGCAGAAGGCAGACCCATTCACCTAAAAGTAACCCATGCTGACGGCAGTACGGATACCATTAAGTGCAACCATACCTACAATGCCAATCAAATTGATTGGTTTAGAGCAGGTAGTGCACTCAATAAAATAAAAGAAGAAAACAAGAAAGGCTAAGCCGATTCTATAGTTCAAATGATGGTTAAGCGCCTGGTTTCAATACCAGGCGTTTTTTTTTGATTTTTTTCAAAACAAGTGAACTTAACACACTTTAGCAAGTTAATTGCTCACTAATAATAGCAACACTATCTTTTTAGTGTGCTAATTTTTCGATAATTAATGTTTAACTCTTAACTACCAAAATCATGAAAAAAATCAGCTTGGCTTTAATAGCCATGGCCTTAAGCCTAACTACCTACGGGCAAGAAACAAAAACCCTTTTAGGAGGCACCGGAACCAATAACACCTTTGGCTTTAGCATTACCGGATTAAGTCAGTTTACCCAAGTGGCTGGCAATTCTGCCCTTATGGGAGGCGCCAAAGCCGGACTTATCATTAATGATAAACTATCCGTAGGCGGCTATTACCTCCAAAACCTAAATGAAATTACCGGGCCTACTGAGTTCCCTAATACCTATTACGACCTAAAAATGGGTGGGGCTTTTGTAGAGTATTCACTTTGGAGTGATCGATTGGTTCACCTAACTATTCCTTTATTTATAGGTGGCGGTGAATTGTCTTTAGACGATCGCGGAGATGATGACCTTTACGATTGGGACAGTAGTTATGGCGATGACTACTTTTTTGTGATTGAGCCCGGTATCCAGGCTGAACTCAATGTGCATAAATACGTTCGTTTCCACCTAGGTGCGGGCTACCGAATTGTAAATGGCATAGATTACCAGGTAACCACAGGATTAGCCGGAGCCACCAACAATCTAGATTTAGGAAATAACGATATCAGTGGTTTTACTATTTCTGCCGGGCTGGAAATTGGTCTATTTAGAATTCAAAACTAATAACACCATAAACCATGAAAAAATTAAAAACACTGGCCCTTATTTTTGGGGCCTCACTACTTTTGATTGCCTGCGAAGACGATTCCGATGACAATCAAGCCTCTACTAATGCAGCCACTCAAGCGCAGCAAACTGGGGCCAACATCACCAACGGCCCTTGGATTATTACCCGCTTTATTGATGATGATGAAAACGAAACCAATGACTATCAGGGCTGGGGTTTTGATTTCAAAGCCAACGGAGAGCTTGTGGCCAGTAAAGATAACACCTCCTACACGGGCAGCTGGTTAACCAGAGTAGATGATGGTCAGGCCGAACTTGTAATTAACTTGCAGGGGCCCGAATTTATACTGGAGCTTAATGAAGATTGGAAAATTAGAGCCCAGAGCGCCTCTGAAATTCAATTAGAAGATGATGATGATCCTTTCACGGATCAATTAACTTTCACAAAATCTTAAAATTACAGCCCCCGCTTAGCCGGGGGTTTCTTATTTTTAGAGGCAACTTTAAAAAGATTCTATGGAATCTCTTTTTACCATAATCACCTTAACGGTGAGTCTCACCCTCAGTGCCCAAAATTTAAATCCCTTTTTTCTGCTAAACCTAGAACTCGTTGCAGACAATCAAATTATACCCTATGAACGAGTAGTAATGCTAGACCCCTCTCTTCAGCCCCCTTACAGTGTAGATGATCTTAGGCTGAATAACGGATTTTTTACCAGCGGTTATGAAGTTGTATTTCCATTTAAAGATACCGCAAATTGGGTGTGCACCGTGCAAGACCTTAAAAATAAGATTGCCATTCTAGACCCTGCAAACCCCAATGATACCCTGCAAAAAGAAATTATTTATAAAGACAACCAGGGTCAAGATACTGCCATGTACAGCTATTTACCTGATCCTAGTGGAAATCTAAAACTTTTTCAATCATTAGTTTTCAAAACAGACAATCAGAGCCTATTGGATACTGGTTTGCATATGGCCTGTGACGGCTTCGAATCACTTTCCTGTCCACCAAATCCAAAGCTGGATACGGAGCGAAAACCTTCCTAGCGGCCGATCGCCCGCCATAAGCTATATGCGTTGTTTTCTGTTGTTTTATTCTGCCAATATATTCTCAAGTTCGTTGTAATATCGTGTCGCGATAAATTCCGCACCTGATTGATTGTAGTGTATATCATCAGCTAACATACTATCATTAAACCCAGTAAACATATCAACCGCAAGCACTTGTGATGTGGATGTGCTTTGGTTGGTAGCGATATTTAAAACTTCTTGTTGCATTTGGCTAAAATAGCTAGACAATTCAGATGTCAT
>CAJXNI010000041.1 GCA_913057235.1 uncultured Bacteroidota bacterium | reverse complement strand
GTGTAATAGTCTTCGTGTACGCCTGTGAACCTTTTTTCAAATTCCTCTAACATTTTAGGATGTTTGCGCTTAGTCAGCCTGTAGATGTACTCTTCTAAACTATTTTGATCTTGTTTAGGTAGTTTATGAATTAATAATTTAAGGTCTTGTATAATCTGATCATTGTTCTGCTGAATACTTGCCATTTTCATGGTTTCAGAGAGTAATTCCTTTCTATTTAGTTCTAGAGCGTGCTGTAGTTTCGTGCGCTCTTGCTCTGCCTGGCTGCGCTCTTTTAATAAGCTTTGAGAGCGTTTAAAAAAGACGATCAAGAAGATAATACCCAAAATGAACACGCTAAAGCCGATGGCATATTTCTTATGTGTCTCTTTTTGCAATAAGGCTGCATAGAACGCTCGTTCTTCGGCACGTTTTTCTTTTTCAGTGGCTAATTCCCATTGGGCTATAATGCTCCGAGAAAAGTCTCCAGTGTGCTTTGCTTCGCACTCCTTATAGGTGCGGTAATCCCGATCAGCTTTAGACTGTTGTCCCAATGCATCATAGACCCGATATCGTAGTTTGAAATATTCTAGGTTTATATATGGTAAATCCATTTGCAAACGAATGTCGTTTGCAACATTAAGGACGCTTAACGCCTGAGATGCGTTGTCCATGTCCAAGTAAACCTCAGCCCGATTAACGCTATTAATAAGCTTACCAATCATCAATCCATTTGCATGCGCTATAGAGTCAGATTTTTTAAAGCACCACAAAGCCGCCTTAAACTGTTTCTGTTTACGTCTTAAATTCCCCAAATTGCTATAAGATCTTGCCAAATTAATGTGGCCATTGGAGCGCTCAAAGCTGGCAATCGCTGCGGTAAGCAGCTCTTCGGCCTTGCCGTAATTATCAGCATGTGATTGAATAATGGCCAGAGCATCATAGAAATACGGAGGCACATGCTTAATACTTACATGTGTGAGCGCCAAATCTGCGTGGTAGGCGGCCTTTTCATGGAAATTCATGTTTAAGTAGAGGCTCGCCATATTGTTATGCGCCTTAAACAATAAAAAGGTGTCTTTAGGGTGCATATATTCTAATGCCATATTATTCTCTACAATTGCTTTAAAATAATCACCCTGTAAGTCCGCCAAGCCACTGGCAGCCATATGATATCCTCTTTGTAAATAAAAGCTTGTATCACTTTTTACGATATCCTCTAAAATATTGAGAAAAAACCTTGTAGAATCCTTTTCTTGACGTTCAATAAAATATTCTGCACGTACTAAAGCTGCAAGGCCTACCAACCTTTGATGTGCTCTGCTTGGATACTTGCGTAGCACCCACGAAGCCAAATATTGGGTGGTTTGATAGAAAGCACCGTTATTAAGGTTAAATAAGGTGTTGTGCAATTGCTCAGGGGAATACTGGAAATCTTCATCAATAAAATCTTCCGAACGCTTGGAAAGCCAATTGTCAGCCTTTTCAATATTATGGTAGTCTGTTTGTGAAATTTGCTCTAATAAGGATAGTCTTTGGTGGGGTGTAAACTGCTGTAAGCTCAGCGCAATCTGAATACTATCAAAAATTTGCGGCTTCCGCGGGATCTCAAAGATGTGTTCAGGCTGTTGCTTAGAGCATGAGATGCCTAGTAGAACAGTAATTAATATCAGCAGCCATAATCCTGACTTTCTAAACAGCATAGGGCAAAAGATGAGATAACATGTTAGAGAAAACAAATAAACCTAAATTATTACTACCAGTTCCTGGAACAGCTTGAATACTTACAATGGGCCATACGTTTCAAAAGGCTCTCATTCGGTCAGTGTGGTAAAGATCCTAATTCCTTAGCTATTTTTGAGTCATGATGACGACATGGCTGAACTGTTTTACACCAGACCGATATGGGATGGAGCGTGAAATCACCAATACTCGCTAAGGTTAGCAGCGCGATTACGATTGTATAATTTTCTCCTCGGCCTTTTGTCGTTGGCAAAGCAAGACCCAGGCCTTTCTCCTACCGGAACAGGTTTCTGTGCATAACCGGCTTAGGCATTCCCTGAAGCCAGTGAGCCTTGGACGATTTCTTGGTTGGATTGTAGGAGAACGTCTGGCGCATAAACTTTAAATCAAATAGAATGAGCAGACCTTCGACTTATATCGCAATCACATAAAGATTGTGATCTTGGCCGGCTGGTTTGAGGCTATCGCCTGGCCTATCCCAACTAGGCAGTATTCTGACGTGTCCCTTTGGATCTACCGCAACAGATAAATGCAAGAGGTTTTTTCAAAAAAATAAGGGATAAGCCATGATTCTATTATAGGATGATTTTGATAACCATGTCAAAAAGTTGACCTAGTGATTTCAGATTAGTAAGTGAGAGATGGTAGAGTGAGAATAAATAAATACATCAGAAATGTAGTGGTAGTAACGCGCTTTCACATGACTTGGGAAGGGATGATTATAAAGGTTCTACAGAGAGTTTACATGACCCGTTTTATTGAGAGATATACCCCTTTTAAATCTGAGTTTTCACCCAATTTGTGATACTGTTCGTTCTGGACCTATCAAAATTTCCCTTTTTAGTGCACCACTTAAAATATTGATAATCAATATTTAGTTGCCCCGGCAGCCATTGAACCTGGATCTCAAGTTTAGCCCGGCTTTTTTGGTGGCTCTAGTAGGAATCGAACCTACATCTAAGGTTTAGGAAACCTCTATTCTATCCATTGAACTATAGAGCCTAAAAACTGATGCCGTAGCGGAGTATCCATTTAACCACGGGGCCTCAGCAGAGGAGCCATCCCCCGTAAGGGAATTTAAAAAAAGGCTGGAAATAAGTAGCTCCGCTAGGAATCGAACCTAGATCTCAGGTACCGGAAACCTGCATACTATCCATTGTACTACGGAGCCGTTTTGGCAAAGGTACGCCAATAGCCTAATTAGACAAGCCAGAGATGCTTACTAGATTTAGTATCTTTAGCGCTTAATGAATTTGAATACATACTTATGAAAAAACTTTTACTCAGCTTCACGTTGGCAGTAGCCTTTGGTACACAGGCCCAAACAGTGGTCAGCGTAACTCCTTTAGATACGGTTTCGGCTGGGATTCTTAACCTGGTGGCGGGTGGTTTAGCCCAGTATGATGTGGCTAGTTTTAAAATAGTCTATAATACTGTAGATGAAGATGGCCAGCCTGTTATAGCCAGTGGCGCTTTTAGTGTGCCTATAAATTCTCAGTGCGATAGTTTCTCAGTGGTGGCCTATGCTCACGGGACTGTGCTTCGAAAAAATGACGTGCCTTCTAGAAACAATCAAGAATCTACCGTGGGGAAAGTAGCCGCCAGTAGAGGCTATATTTCAGTAATGCCAGATTATATTGGCTTAGGTGATAGTCCTGGCTTTCACCCCTATATGCATGCAGAAACACAAGCTACGGCAACTTTAGATATTATTGAAGCCACTCGCTCCTATGTGCGTGACAGCTTATCTAGCTATACGCTAAATAATGAAGTGCTTTTTACCGGCTATTCGCAAGGGGGCCATGCTTGCATGGCTGCGGTAAAATATGTGCAGGATAATAACCTGGAAAGCATTTTCAATATCATTGGTGCGGCCCCTGCTTCAGGACCCTATGACCTGGCTGGCAGCACGGCAGATACCTACATTAACGATTTACCGTATAACAATCCGGGTTATGTGGTGTATCTGCTTTTTGCGATGGAGGAGGTATACGGAAATATTTACAATGCTCCTTCTGATATTTTAAAGTCGCCCTATGATGTTCAGGTACCACCTTTAATGACGGGGCAAAACAATATGTCAGCTGTAGATGCGGTATTGCCTAACCGGGTATCGCAGTTTTTGGAAGATACGGTATTGCAAAGCTTTATTGCGGACACCGTAGGTCAAACACACCCCATTTGGCAGGCCTTGAAGGCCAACACTATTTATGATTGGAGCCCTAACTTCCCTATGCGCTTATACTATTGCACACAAGACGAGCAGGTAAATTTTCAAAACTCCCTAACGGCTTTAAGCACCATGCGTGCCAATGGGGCAACTGACGTGGCGGCCATAAACGGGGGACCCCTTGATCATGGCAATTGTGTGCTACCTTCTATTGCGGGCGCTAGCAGCTTTTTTGACAGTGTAAGCACCAGCTGCGGTCGCAATCAAATAAGCTTACTGGAAGACTTTATTTCCAGCATTACCCTTTTTCCCAATCCGGCTGATCAGCAAATTAGGTTTGCAGGAGTACCCAATCATGAGCAGGTGAGCGGCATGGTGTACAATGGCGCAGGGCAGGTTATTCAGGAGTTCACCGTGCGGGGAAATGCACCGGTAGATGTATCGGCTTTAAAGCCTGGTTTATACGTGGTGCGCTTGCAGTATAAGGGTGAAGCCTTGCTGGTGCGTCTGCTGAAAGAATAGGGGAGAGCTATTAAAACAACAAAAAGTGCTGGGGGCTTATTGACCTTCCAGCTCTTTTTGTTTTTTCTCTAGCTGCTGAAGCTGCGCCTGCGCTTTCTCCCACTCATTCATCCGCCAATCTAGCTCCTGTTTTTTTGATTCGTAGTCTTGGTAGAAACCAGGTTCTGCGCTAAGCTCCTTAAACTTGACGGGGTCCTGTAATTGTTCGTCAACAGTGGCTAGGGCTAGTTCTAATTCTTCAATAGCTTTTTCAATTTGGCTTACTTCACGCTGCGCTTTTTTAAGTTTTTGAGCTATGACTTTACGCTCTTTGTAATCGCCTTTTTTGGCTTTGGCTGCTCCTTTTTCAGGATGGCTTTGAGGCTTTTTGGCCGGAGTATCTTCCTGTTCCACTTGCCTGAAGTCGTCAAACTTTCGGGCCTCTAGGTATTCATCAATACTACCTAGAAACTCTTTCACTTGCCCGTTTCTAAACTCATAGATTTTTTCGGTTAAGCCTTTCAAAAAGTCTCTGTCATGGGAAACCAAAAGCAGCGTACCATCATAGTTTAGGAGGGCGTTTTTGAGCATGTCCTTACTTTTCATATCCAAGTGGTTGGTGGGTTCATCCATTACCAACAGGTTATGCGGTTTTAACAAAAGTTTACACAGGGCCATGCGCCCTTTCTCGCCTCCGGAAAGCACTTTTACTTTTTTGGTTACATCTTCACCAGTAAATAAGAAGGCGCCTAGGTAATCACGTGCTTTTTTACGCAGGTCCTCGGGTGCGGCATCTTCTATGGTTTCTAAAAGGGTTTTGTTGCCATCCAGGGTTTTAGCTTGCTCTTGGGCATAATAACCAATACTCACGTTGTGCCCCAATTCCAGTTCGCCACCGTGAGGTAGGGCTTCGGTTATTATTTTAACCAAAGTAGATTTGCCCTGGCCATTTTGCCCTACAAAGGCCACTTTTTCATGCCGATTTACCTCTAAATCTACATTTTTAAAAACGGTTTTTTGATCATAAGCTTTGGAGACCTGGTGGGCATGCACCACCACTTTACCAGAACGCGGAGCCGGGGGAAACCGGAAGCTTATTTTACGCTGATCGGTATCATCCAGCTCAATGCGCTCCATTTTGTCCAGCTTTTTAATTAAATTCTGAGCAAAGGAGGCCTTAGAAGCTTTATAGCGGAATTTCTCAATAAGTTGCTCGGTGTGCTTAATCTCTTTTTCCTGGTTTTTCATTTCCTGAGCCTGCAGCTGAATGCGCTCTTCTCTCAGGCCCACAAACCGAGAATAGGGCACCGGGTAGTCAAAGAACTTACCGTTTACAATTTCTATGGTACGCTCTGTAATGGTGTCTAAAAAAGTTTTATCGTGTGAAACCATAATAATGGCCCCTTCGTATTCTTTTAGAAAGCTTTCAAGCCATATTATGGAGTTGATATCTAAGTGGTTGGTAGGCTCATCCAGCAGCAGCACATCATTTTTGGCCAGAAGTAGTTTGGCCAGTTCAATGCGCATCCGCCACCCTCCGCTGAACTCAGTGGTTTGGCGGTGAAAATCTTTCGGGCTAAACCCTAGACCGGATAATATCTTCTCCAGGCTACCGTGGTAAGTGTAACCTCCAATTAAATTAAAGCGCTCGGTAAAGTGATTCAGATCTTCAATTAACTTAATATAGCTATCGCTTTCATAATCTTCGCGTTCTGCAAGCTGCTGATTAATGGCTGCAAGCTTTTGCTCCAGCTCCTTAACTTCGCTTAATGCAGACTCAGCCTCTTGCCAAACGGTACGGCCATCATAAAGGGGAAGCTCTTGGGGTAAGTACCCTAATTTAAATTCTTTGGGCACGCTAATTTCGCCCTTCTGGGGATGAATGTCACCGATAATTATTTTGAGTAGCGTACTTTTGCCCGCACCATTATTACCCACTAAACCTATTTTCTCTCCGGGATTTACTTGGCAGGAAACTTCATTGAAAATAACACGCTCACTGTATTGCAGTGTAACTTTATTAATACCTAGCATAGTGGCAAAAGTAATTTTATGGCTCTAAATATTATACCAAAAGGAACAAAGGTTTATTCGGTCTTACATTTCAAATGCCCTCGCTGTCATGAAGGCGAGGTGTTTGAAACCCGGAATCCTTACTTGTTGAGTAAGCTTTTCAAGATGCATGAAAATTGTGGTCATTGCGGATTGCGATATGAGATAGAACCCAGCTTCTTTTATGGGGCTATGTACGTGAGCTATGGTTATTCGGTGGCGTTTTTTGTGGCCACCTACATTATAATGAATTGGATTTATGAACCTGATATATGGGATATTGTCATAGCCTTGGCGATTATTCTATTATTGTGTACGCCACTCATTTTCCGGCTCTCGCGCATTACCTGGCTCAATCTCTTCGTGAAATACAACCCTGATAAAAGGGGGCCCCGTCTCAAATAAACCGGTTAATATCCCACTGTGGTGGGATGTCATCGCTTGTAAGGAGGTGGTTAGCCATGATGCCAGAGAGGTAAGGCCCCAGTAAAGTCCCTCTCGAGCCGAATCCGTTAAAGATATAAGGACCGTTGGGTATTTTACCCAATAAAGGTTTACGGTCTTTCACATTGGGTCTTACACCAGCCTCATGGCTTACTATGTCAAATGAGCCAGTGTATATGGCCTTAAATCCGGCTATTAGCTCTGCTAACCCTTCTGAGGTAGGCTTATCATTAAGGTTTTGATGTGCATAAGTAGCGCCCACTTTAAAAAGGGCATTGCCTAGAGGAAGTGCAAATACTTTACTATGCCAGATGTTTTCCTGAGGAAGGTCTGGGGCCCTCACAACCAAAACCTCTCCTTTGGTAGGCGTGAAAATAGTCGCCTTTTCCTGGGTGAGGGCTTTAGTCAGGTGCCCTGTACAAACAATTACCTGATTAGGGCTGAGTTTTCTTTCTTTTAAAAAATTGCGGAAGGCTTTTGGATTATTAGGGACAGCTGATTCTAAGTACTGGTCTCTTTTTACTAAATACTCACGGTAGGCCAGCAAGAGTGCAGCGGTTTGAACCCAGTATATATTCTTGAGTTGCCCCCAGCCATAGTTTTCGGAGATTACACCATCAGGCAGCTCAGTTCCGGTAGGGCCTAAATGATTCTCAAAGTGGGGGAGTGATGATTTTTCGAGCCATTGGTTCACTGTACCAGGCTGTTTAAATAGATGGATCAAGTTGGAACTTATGAGATAAGATCCCTCTAATAGTTCTTCCAATTGACGATAAAAAGGAAGGAGGGCAGGCCAGAATAATTCGGCTCCGCTTACCCATTTTAGGCGTTTCAATACAATGGGATTAATCAGCCCAGCCGCAATTTCCGATGATTTGGATAGCTCTGGCGTACTTATGACTTGGTGCTCTATACCTCGCTGATTCAGCTGGAAAGATATGAATGTACCGGCTAATCCTTGGCCAATTATGTAAAAGGGGCTGCCCAATTGCATTAAATTAAAAAGCCCTCCAATTATATTTAATTGAAGGGCTTAGTTAAAAATAAAATGATGTTTAATATTCCCAAAGATCGTGTTCAAAATTGCGCAGATTGTTCTTGATGCGATCTGCTTCTAACAACTGTTGCAAAGGAGAACTTCGCTTATATTCCTCTATTTCCCGGTCGTACACGTTGTCTTCTTGGATAATACGACTTTGGAAGAAGCGCAGGTGAAAGACCTGATCATAAGTAAGCCGTTGATTATTATTCCTTGAATTAAAAGCTACATGGGTTGATAAAGCGTAACGTGCATCGGGGAACCATACCCAAAAAAGATTATACTTGTCTAAGGTCTTGGGGTTACGAACTACTGGGGAAATGCCAATAATTCTATTTTTCATTTCACCTCGTTGTTTGTCAAAATACCAATCAGACTTTACTTGCCATTCAAGCACATCCTTAGAGGTAATTTTGATGGTATCTACTAGCAAAATGATGGATGGGTCGTCCGGATCACGTATGGTATCAATCATTTGGACATATTGAAATACCTGTTCAGGTGTATAAGGAATTTCAAAGCGGTCATCTGCAAAAACTTCCACGATGGTTCCTTCATTAAGAATACCATCAACCACTACGTCATAAAGACTTTTACGGTCAGGAATAGCTTGAATGGGATAGTAAAGATGGAAATTGAATTTTTGGCGTAAGTCAATTGATTCCCAGTGACGAGTGCTCCACATCATATCAGCTTCGCGTAAATAAGCATAAGGAAATACCATATTATGGTGATAATGCTTTGGAGGATCCGGTATGATACCATCATCGTCTGGCGTAAGTACTTGTGCATGTCCTGTTTTAGGAAGCGCAAAGAGTCCTACTAATATTATACTGGCAATCAATTTTTTCATCACGTCCATCTTTTTATTCTAGTTCACGTCAACTGAAATATTACCAACTCGATCTACCCTTAAATTTTTAGGACCACGAGCCTTAATATTTCGGATAGATACAGTGGCCCCGGGTCTTAGTTTTTCAATTCTCTGGCGCACTGTTGAGGGCATTTTTGAGCCGTTTACACGTTCAGGTGGAAAGCCGGGTATGGCTACCTCAAAAGAAACAACCTGCAGGGGTAAATCAAATGGAAAATCTGCAAAAGAGGCTTCAATAGTTGCATTGGCAATAGCGCTTTTTGAAAATAGTCCCGTTGTTCTTTTGTAGATAGTTCCTTCTGCAGGAGGTAAGCCTTTGATTCTAAATTTTTTACTTCCAGCAGAGCGAGTTTTAACATTACCATCATCATCTTTTTCTTCTACTGAAACACTTATAGTCACTTCCTTACCTTTTACATTGGTAATGTTAGCCATGTAAGTGCCATTAGAACCTGAAACCCCTGGCCCACTTACTCTAATTTTGGCTGGGTCTACCCCAGGAACCCCAATTTCAAGAGGGTTCTCAACTCCTCTATAAAGTACGTTCATTTTGGTAGGGGAAATAACTACTGACTGAGGCGCTACCGTATATTTTTGCTTTGGGATGGTGTAAGTTTTCTCACCATCCACTTGCTTCAGTTTGATAACACCGCCCCACTCTTGTTCACCTACACTATTGGCAGGAAATGCTATGTGGCCAAAGCCATTTTTTATTTCAGATGGATCTAGAGGTTTGCCATTAATGATGATCTCAGGTTCGGCCGTAGCGTCATAGGCCGCTAAGAAAACCTCTGCCTCATACGAACCACCTTGCGTCACGTAGGTACTTCTAGGTATAACCTTAGCTTCAACATCGGTAAACTTTACAGAACCTGCTTCAATATTCAATTTTAATAAAGAAATAACATCAGACTCCGTGTTACGCACTTTCGCTTGCAAATCTGTTAAGAAAGGAAGGATAGCACCGAGTGGGTAATGTTCAAAATTGTGGTTCACCCAAGGCTCTGTTTTCTCTCCCGTTTTAACGGGGGAAGTATCAAAGTATTTTTTGATAGTAGCTACTAGTTGGTCATTGCCCTGAGCCATTTGCACCATGGTTTTTTCATAGGCTTCTAGCTGAGCTTTTAGTTTGTCACCATTCTTTTGGTTAATCATGTAATTAGCAGGATCTTCACGTGCGTCCAGACGTTTAGGAGCCCCGGTTTCCTCATCGTAACCACCACTGGCCTTTACGATTTCATCTTTCATTACACTGATTTCCTTAACCAGTTGATCGGATTCCGTTTTTACCTTTTGAGCTTTGTTATTCCACTCCCTGGTTTTTTCCGGAAACTCGGCCATTGCGGCAGCAAAGTCAGCATAGATATCTTGATTTTTATTCTCAACTGTTCCAACCGTTTGCTCTAAGCTCTGATTGAGTGAAGAAAGGGCATCAAGAATGTCTTTTGACACGTTTAAGGCAAGCATAGCTGTTAACACGAGATACATCATGTTAATCATCTTTTGCCTTGGTGATAGTTTACCTCCAGCCATTAATAGCTATTATTTTATTATTAGTATTGAGTAAGATTTTATTGGTTGCTTCTGCCTGGATTCATAGCCGATAACATTCCTCCGTAGACATTATTAAGTTGACTAATATTATCGGCTAGGTTGTTAACTTCGGTAGAAAGTCTGTCTGAATTCTCTAAGGAAGAATTTAATTTTTCCATTAGGGCATTTTGTGCTTCCATGTGATTGGCACTGCTCTCAAGCTGCACAGCATAAAGGGCGTTCAAAGACTCCATATTTTTGGAGGCTAAAGAAAGTTGTTCTTCGTAGTCTTTTGTGGCTACAACCGCTTCAGATGTTTCAGTCATCCGGTTAGCGGCATCCCCGAACTTGCGCAAACCATTGCCCAAACTTTCTATGAGATCACCATCAATTTTGGCATCTTCTAGCATTTTGTCAAGTTCCTGGGTGTTGGAAAGAGCATTGGATCCTCGACCGCCTCTGGAATATTCCTCATCGTCTTCCATTCCCGCCAATTCAGGATATACTAAAGTCCAATCCACCTCTTCGTGCGGTTTTTCAAAAGCTGAGAAAAAGAAAATAACCGCTTCAGTGGTTAAACCTACTACCAGCATGATATCAGCACCGGGAAGGTGAAGAATTTTAAACATCGCACCTAGAATAACAATTGCGGCACCCCATCCATAGAGCTTTGCCATGAAATTCTTGAATCTCTTGCTGTTTACATCAATTAACGCCATAGTTAAAATTTAAATTAAAGTGTGAAAATTTTTATTAGTAATCGCCTAAGTCTCGGCCCATAAAGCTCTGAACGGTTCTAAATCCAACGTAAGATTTTGAAGTGTCGGCATATTCATAGTCTCTGGAGCTTACCTGCATGTAGTAAGCAATATCTTTCCAACTGCCACCTCGCACTACTTTTCGAGTTAAGGTAGGATCGTCGTTTTCGTTAGCATTGTATTCAAAGTTGGGACTCATATCGCTTATATAGTAATAAGAGGCTGCGTCAAAAGCAGTGGAAGTCCATTCTCCAACATTTCCAGCCATGTTGTATAGAGAAAAGTCATTAGGCGAGTAGGCCGTTACTTTAACAGGATAAAAACCACCGTCAGCAACCACGTTTCCTCTTAAGGGTTTAAAATTTGCCAGGTAGCAACCACTGCTGTTAAGCGCATAAGGACCACCCCAAGGATACGTGGTAAGTTCTTGGCCTCCACGAGCCGCGTATTCCCATTCGCTTTCGGTAGGCAATCTAAATTCTTGTTCAGAATACCTTTTTTGACTCTTTAAAAATTCGTTGCGATACTTAGTTCTCCAGTTGCAAAAAGCTCTTGCTTGGTACCAATTCACGCCTACCACGGGATAATCATCGTAGGCGGGGTGCCAGAAATACTTATCATGCATAGGGTCGTTGTAACTATAAGTTAAATCTGCAATCCAGCAAAGTGTATCAGGGTATACATTAATAACCCCAGCTTCAAAGAAAGAACTGCGATCTGAAAATTCTTTATTGTCTTTGATGTAGTCACGGTACGAAAAATACTCACCATCACGATCTGAATCGTAAAAATCATACTGAACTCGATTTTGCTTTTTAGCAGCTTTTTGTTTGTTGATCCAAAAATAGGCGTAATTGAGCTGCCGAGAGTCAATGTATTTTTGACCCATGAACTGCTCTTCAGGAGGCAAGTACATGCTTTCCACAATTTCAGTGTATTCGGGAGAAGGGTAACGATTGCGGTCCCATTCAATGTAAGGTTCCCAATTGAGTCTTCGCTGCATAGAGTCAGGATAATTGAGGGAAACATACTCATCGTAAAAAGTAGGGTTCTCCTTGGTATTAGGATCAATAAACTCATAGCCTTCTACCAAACCATCTTCCGCTAATCTGAAGCGTGCAATTGAATCACGAACCCAATATACAAATTGACGGTACTCATTATTGCTGATTTCCGTTTGATCCATCCAGAACGAAGGAACTGAAACGGTTTTGGTTGGCGAGGTTAGTGAAAAGGGAACATCTTGATCAGAGTTACCCATATTGTAAGAACCTTGTGGGATGTATACCATACCATAAGGTTCTGAGGGGTACCATTCTGGACGGTCTTGCACGCCTACTAATTCACCATGGTCGTTGCTACTGCAACTAACGATAAGTGAGGCTCCCGCAATTATAGTTAATAATTTTTTCATCTCTATCCGTATTGTTTTCTGTTTCGTTTTTAGGCCCAGAAACTCAAGGGCGCTATATTACAAAAATCTGGGATTTTTATAACTACCTTTTTCACGAGGCGGAATTTCTATTTTAAAGCAATATTGAGCAAATATTTCATGACTGCCCCCGCCTTGACCTGAAAGTTCGGAGGTTGCGATGTCATAAGAGTAACCTGCTCTAAAAGCAGGTGTAAATTGATAACCCACCATGGTGCCTATTGCGTCTTGAATCCTGTAAGTAACGCCTCCCCATATTTTCTTATTGTACACACCGGTAATATTTATGTCTGCAGTAAAGGCTGAGCCAGGGGCTAATTTAATCAAGGTTGCCGGCTGCAATTCCCAGTTGGTGCCGGGTATAGCCCAATTATAGCCCCCCATTACGTAGTAGTGCCGCGCATTTCTAAAAAAAGTAGAGGCAGGGTCGCCCACCTCACTATCAATAGAGGTGCGATTTTCAATAACGCGGGTGGTAGATACACCGGCCCAAATATTTTGGCTTGTATAATAAACCCCAAAATCAGCGTCAAAAATTACCCCGTTAGCATCACTGGCCGCGAGCGCCACATCTGAAAGGCCTCCACCAGGAACGGCACTACCGATGTCAGAAGGAATCCATTCAGCATTGTTTAAAGTTCTATTCATCAGGGCCAGACCTACGCCAATTCCTAAGGTGCCCTCTTCTAATTGAATTTGGTATGCATAATTCAGTTCTAAGCTTACATTACTAAAAAAGCCGATTTGGTCGTTCACAATGGAAAAACCTAAGCCTCCGCCTAAAGCGCGTATAGGAATATTGCCATTGATGTTTTGGGTAGTGGGCGCCCCTTCAAAACCAACCCATTGGCTGCGGTGAAAACCGGTAAAACAAATAGCCCCACCTGTTCCGGCCACTGCGGGGTTGTAATACAATCGGTTATTCATAAATTGTGTAAACTGCACATCTTGCTGACTAACAGCTAGTAAGGGCAGTAACAGCATAAGTAGAAAGTAAAATTTTCTCATCTAATGCGGGTTAGTATTTTGTTGACAACCTAATGTTGAAAAACCAAAGATAAAATTTTGCACGAAAATCGCTTGACATAGGCTCAATTTAAAATGCATAAGGCTGTAAATCAAATGGATTTTTTCATGGCCGACCACCAGCGCTCTGGTATTTCATTTTTTAAGGCTTCTTCATAGTCGGTGTAAGAGCATGGTATCAGTTTGTGACGTTGAAAGCTCTTGGATCCAGCAGAATCCCGCGAGGGCACCTCAATCCACCAGCGTCCCGAAAGGGGACTTTTATAAAAAATGAGCTCATGTTCCCCGTCATTTATAAGCACCGTATATTTTTCATAATCTTCTTTCACTGAAATTGGATAATCACCTTTACGGAGATTATAACCTTCCAAAAAGTACCAGATCATTTGTGCCACCAGGTGAGCAGTGCGCCCTTGATCATCAAAACCAGGGTTGCACTCGTAAACGCCAAAAGAGCTAACTTTATCGGCAATGCCGGCATAGCGGGCCAGCGCGCAAGCTTCCTCTCCGGTAAAACCGTTGGGACTGTGAAATTGATTCCCGGGTGCTTCTGCTTGGCGTAAGGCCGAAAGATCAAAACTTACAATGTCTGCATCTCTTAAAATGGGCTCACTCTCTTGAATGTTTGACCTTAGTTTCCCCAGACGATGGGCATCAAAAAACATGCGGTCCATTAAATCAATTTCTTCTTGATTTACAAAATAGGTTTGGTAGCCTAAATTGCTAAAATTGAAAAGAATGTAAGGCTTCTTTAAAATTATATGGCTTAAATAACTGCGGTGGCTGAAAGGATCATTTTGGTTGCCCAGATCAAATTGGGAGTCAATGGCGGCCAGATTTACGGTTTGCTCCAATCGGTCATAGCCCCGGTAATTGCCGTAGGTTATGTCTTGTGTGCCCCCAATGATAATGGTGACAATACCTTTTTTTAAGAGCTGGTAAACCACTTCGGCCACAGCCACCATAGTATCGTTTACCGTTTCACCTGCGTATATATTACCCAGGTCTGCTATGGG
>CAJXNI010000040.1 GCA_913057235.1 uncultured Bacteroidota bacterium | reverse complement strand
CACCTGTAGTTTTTGGTATACATTTTCAATATGATTGCGCACGATGCCGGGGCTAATGAATAAATTTTCGGCTATTTGCTGTTAGCTTAAACCACTGGCCAACTGTTCCAGAATTTCGGTTTCTCGTTTGGTAAGGTGATAATCTACCTTTTTTTCGGCTACTTCTGCGGAGCCGTGTTTTATCAGATTCAGTGCCTTGTGCGCTATGCTGGAACTCATGGGTGCTCCACCCTCTAGCACTTCCTCTTTGCTTTGGTGAATTTTATCCGGTTTTTCATCCTTTAAAAGGTAGCCACTAGCGCCCGCCAGTATGGCTTTTAAAATGTACTGCTCCTCGTCAAACACCGTACTCATAATTACCTTTAACTGTGGGTACCTTTTCTTGAGCTCAGCGGTAGCCTCAATGCCATCCATCACCGGCATGTTAATATCCATAAGTACCACAGCCAGGTTGTGGTCTTGCTCCAGATGTTCTAAAAACAACTTACCATTTGGTTCATGCCATTTTACCCGCAAATTATCAGCCAGCTCCAGCTTTTCAATGAGCGTTTGGGCCAGGCGGTGGTTATCTTCAGCAATAGCAATGTTGGTGGTCATAGTATTCAGTTTTTATGGAGCCTACCAAAACTAGCTTAAACGCTCAACTGGTGCTATACGTAAAATGGCGTATTTAATCGCAGGCGCAGGGTTATCTCCGTTCCCTTGTTAAGGGCACTTTGCACCTGTAGGCTTCCTTTCACCTCTTGCATACGCGCTTCCATATTGGTGAGGCCATAACCTCGCTGACTTTGTGCATCGGCTGTAAAGCCAACCCCCTTGTCTTTTAGAACAATATGGAGTTCTTCATTTTGATAGCTGGCCTGAATAGTAAGTAGTGAAAATTGGGCATATTTTACCGCATTGTTAATGGCCTCTTGGCACACCCTAAATACATTAATGGTTTGGGAGGGCCCTAGTTGCGCCTTTTGATTGGCACCATTCAACACTACCTCCAGTTTATGATGCTCATTTTGATAGTGTGGCAAAATTCAATCAGCTTGGCTTTCAAAATTTGCACACTTACACCATGGTTTGGCCGTACCAGGTTTGCGGTATAAATACTGGAAGCTGTGGCGTATAATGTTGAGAACGGCCAAGGAATCATTGCCTTCCTGCAAGGCTTTTTGTGCTATACTGTCGTAATTTTGACCCAGTAGGGTGGCACTTGCGAAAAAAAGCATCAATAAAACCCTGAATACCCTTATACTACGAATTTGATTAGTTGAACTATGAATATAGTAAATAAGACTAAAAAACGCCCCGTTATGATTACGGGGGCCAGTAGCGGTATAGGCCAAGCCCTTGCGCTACGCTATGCACAAGCGGGCCATCCGCTGATTTTAACCGCCCGCAACCCAGAGCGCCTGCGGTCTGTAGAAAAAAGCTGCCAAGAAAAAGGAGCACCTGAAGTGGTACTGCTGGCCTTAGACTTGGCCCAACCCGAAAGCATAGCCCAATGTGCAGATGCAACCCTGGATTACCACTGCCCCTGGCTTCTAATCAATAATGCCGGTATTTCACAACGCTCATTTGCCTTGGAAACCAACATGAAGGTGTACCAACAAATTATGCAAATAGACTTCTTGGGTACGGTAGATTTAACTAAACGCTTACTACCCGCCATGTTAGAACAAGACGGGGCGCAGATAGCTACAGTAAGCAGCTTAACCGGTAAGTTTGGCACCCAATATCGCAGCGGTTATGCGGCCGCCAAGCACGCCTTACATGGCTTTTTTGAAAGCCTAAGGGCCGAAATAGATCCCAAAAAACTCAGCATCACGCTTTTGTGCCCCGGCTTTATTCGCACGCAAATAAGCGTAAACTCCCTTACGGGCGATGGCTCTGCCCTTAACAAAATGGATGATGCCCAAGCGGGCGGAATGCCTCCAGAGGTCTTAGCCGAAAAAGCCTTTAAGGCTATTCGAAAGAAAAAGCCAGAGGTTTTTATTGGCGGTAAAGAAGTGTTGGGGGTATACTTGTTTAGACTATGGCCTAATTTATTCCGGAAGATTCTACGTAAAACCCAAGTGCGCTAGAACTTTAGATTACTCCTCAAGGAAATCAGCCACCACGTACTCTTGTGATTCAAAGAATTCCTGCCGCGCGTTCTCATGCCACTCTTTTAAGTCTGCCAGTTCTTCCTGGGTTTCTTCGTACTCGTCTTCAGGTAAAAACTTATTGGTTAGCCTATCGGCCAGGGGGCGAATGGTTTCGTCAATATTTTCGTCAATTTCTGTAAGGTAGGCTTCTAACTCTTCTTTTACGTAATCTTTACCACCAAACTCTGGTTGATCTTCTAATTCATCTTGACTTTTGCGGACGGCCTGCCTGAGGTCTTTTATGATAATACCTAAGGTATCTGCCTTTTGGGCTTCTGTGGCTTTAAAAAAGCTAGAAAGACGGGTATCTACTCTAAAAAAGTTGTAGGTGAGTCCGCGCATGTAAAGCGTAAGCCGGTCAATTTTATCCCAGCGTTCCATGGTTTCCTCGTCTCTGCGCAGGTCTACCTTGTATTGCTTGGCAAAATATTCTTCAGCCTCCTTAATTTTATAGGCGGCATCAAAAATTAGCGCCTCGGCTTCCTCAACCGCCTCATAATATTGGGTTAATTTATCAAAATCTTCATAACGACCTTCGGTAAGTTCATCGGCTTCGCCTACTGCTTTTTCAAAAGCTTCTAGGTACATGTCAATACCCTTTAGGTATTCACGCTGTAGCAAGTCATTATCTTCAAAGACCCCCACTCTTTCTAAAGCCCGTTTGCTTTCTCTAAGCTGTTCAACCACCATTTCGCGGTACTTGGCAATGCGCCTGGGATCTTCGCCTTTTACCACCCCTTCTAAATAGCGCATGTTCTTGATCATAATTCTGCGGTTCTCACTGGCAAATTCGCGGTAATAACTGCGAGCATCTGTAAAACGCTGAGCACTTAAATCGGCCGAAAGGCTAAGCGCTAAAATCACAAAAGCTAAAACTCTGAACATAAGGGTGTTTTTAGGGTGAAAGCACAAATATAAATGGAAGAGTCAGATTATAAAGGGCTGAGGCTTTGGTATAGCAAAAAAAATCCCGGTACGCCTGGGCGCACCGGGATGAATTATAGCGAGAATTGATGTTTTACATCATTCCGGGCATGCCACCGCCCATTCCGCCTGGCATACCACCACCGGCAGGACCATCATTATCATCTGATGGAATTTCTGTGATAGTGGCTTCTGTGGTTAGCAGCATACCGGCTACTGAAGCGGCATTCTCAAGTGCCACACGAGTCACTTTGGTAGGGTCAATAATGCCTTGCTCTAACATGTTGCCGAATTCTTCGGTCTTGGCGTTATAGCCATAATCATCTTTACCTTCTTTTACTTTATTGATGATTACAGAACCTTCTTGACCCGCGTTTACCACAATTTGACGTAGAGGCTCTTCAATAGCACGGCCAATGATAGACGCACCGGTGTTTTCATCGTCATTTATGCCCGAAAAAGACTCTAAGGCCTTAGAAGCGCGCACTAGTGCTACACCACCTCCAGGCACAATGCCTTCCTCAATGGCGGCACGGGTAGCGGCCAAGGCATCGTCTACACGGTCTTTCTTCTCTTTCATTTCAACCTCAGAGGCAGCCCCTACGTACAACACGGCTACACCACCAGCTAATTTGGCCAGGCGTTCTTGAAGTTTCTCCTTATCATAATCAGAAGTAGTGCTTTCAATTTGCGCCTTGATTTGGTTCACACGCGCCTCAATCTCTTTTTGGTCACCTGAACCGTTTACAATGGTCGTGTTATCTTTGTCTATGGCTACTTTCTCAGCGGTACCCAGCATATCCATGGTAGCCCCTTCTAGGGTGTAACCACGCTCTTCTGAAATTACCGTACCCCCGGTAAGTATTGCGATGTCTTCTAACATAGCTTTTCTGCGGTCGCCAAAGCCAGGTGCTTTTACAGCGGCCACTTTTAAGCTTCCGCGGATTTTATTCACCACCAAAGTAGCCAGGGCTTCACCGTCTAAATCTTCAGCAATAATTAAAAGGGGCTTACCACTCTGAGCAGCGGGCTCAAGAATAGGAAGCAATTCTTTCATGTTGCTGATTTTCTTATCGTAAATAAGAATGTTAGGGGTATCTAAATCAGCAACCATTTTCTCACTGTCGGTTACAAAGTAAGGTGAAAGGTAACCGCGGTCAAACTGCATACCCTCTACTACGTCAACGTAAGTTTCGGTTCCCTTGGCCTCTTCAACGGTTATAACGCCTTCTTTAGAAACTTTTTCCATGGCCTCAGCAATGAGCTTACCAATGGTATTGTCATTATTAGCCGAAATAGTGGCTACTTGCTCAATTTTATCGTAGCTATCGCCCACCTCATTGCTCATGTCTTTAAGGGCAGCTACTAATTGCTCTACCGCTTTGTCAATGCCACGTTTTAGATCCATTGGGGATGCACCGGCTGCAACGTTCTTCATACCTTGAGTATAAATAGCTTGCGCAAGCACAGTAGCAGTGGTAGTGCCGTCACCAGCTACATCAGCGGTTTTACTGGCCACCTCTTTTACCATTTGAGCACCAAGGTCTTCAATTTTGTCTTCCAGCTCAATTTCTTTGGCTACGGAAACGCCATCTTTGGTTACCGTAGGGGCGCCAAAAGATTTTTCAATAATTACGTTTCTACCCTTAGGCCCTAAGGTTACTTTTACGGCATTTGCCAATTTATCTACCCCTCTTTTTAGGGCGTCACGTGCTTCTAGATTAAATTTTATCTCTTTAGCCATTTTGCTTTTTGTTTAGAAATAGTTGTACAATTCTTTGCTTAGCCTACAATTGCGTAGATGTCACTCTCACGCATAATAAGGTAATCTTTTCCCTCATGCTTAATTTCGGTACCACCGTATTTACCGTACAATACACGGTCTCCTACTTTTACCGTTAAGGGTTCGTCTTTTTTGCCATTACCGGCAGCCACTACTGTGCCCTCTTGGGGTTTTTCTTTAGCCGTGTCAGGAATAATAATTCCAGATGCTGTTTTGGTTTCTGCAGCGCTGGGCTCTACAAGAACCCGATCGGCTAATGGTTGAAGGTTAATATCAGCCATAATTATTTTAAGGTATTAGTTAAACTTGAATGCTTATTTCTGTGGGCAGCATAGGCACAAAATGTGCCACTTAAACCCAGTCTAAAAAAAATGTCAGCCTGTCAGCGCGGCTGGCATTTCTTGTCAATTACAATGTCAGTTTTCTGTCAAAATGTATTGTCATTTTTGTACCCGTTAAGCAGTTGTGCTTGCCACCTTAGGTTTGCTTTTAGAAAACATTACTACCTTTTTGAAGCCTTCTTTTCGCCCTTTTTCCCAGTCGATATGCTGCATTTCGTAAGCTTCAAGAGAAATTTTAGATTGGGCATTCTAGCCATTTATACTCAATTGGCCTAAGATTTACGCTACAGCAGCCTTGTAAGATTCCTCATCCACTTCTACCTAATGTTAAGATTCATAGATTTTGTGCTTCGGCCGAAAGGCCAACAAAACACACAGCAAAGCCACTGGCGGGTGGTAAATTTTCTTGGTCTGCCCATTTTTATCTGAAGGATGGGGGGTTAAACTAGGCTGCACTCCCCTCTATTTGCTTAGAGCTATAAATGGGTAAACCTCTGACCTAATTGTGTAACAGTAGCGGGTTTTTGCAAACCAAATAGCCCTAAGGTGGGTTTTAACGTAAAAATATTGACTATGACACATTTAGAAGAAGGCCAAAAAGCACCTGAAATTAACGCCACAGACCAAAATGGCGAACCATTGAAATTGAGCGATTACCGCGGCCAAAAGGTGGTACTATACTTTTATCCCAAAGACAATACCCCGGGCTGCACCGCTGAGGCCTGCAACTTTAGAGACAACTACCAAACACTGAAAGAAAAAGGCTTTTCAATTATTGGCGTAAGTGCCGATAGCGCCAAGAAACACCAAAACTTCATTAACAAGTATGAGTTGCCCTTCCCGCTAATACCCGATGAGAACCGTGAAGTAATTGAAGCTTATGGCGTATGGGGCAAGAAAAAGTTTATGGGCCGTGAGTTTGACGGAATCCACCGCGAAACCTTTGTAATAGATGAGGATGGTAAGATTGCTAAGATTTATAAAAAGGTAAAAACCAAAGAAGCCACCGAGCAAATTTTAAAAGATTTTGACTAGTAAGGTGTAATAGCAAAAAGCCCTCCGAATTACTCCGGAGGGCTTTTACAGTTAATATTATTAAGCGCTCTTAGAGGCGAAACTTCTTTTTGAATACGTCATCATCTATGTAATCAAATTCTTTACGGAAAGAAAATGAGAAGCTCTTTCCATTACGGGTGGTACCTGAACCCGTGATGGTATGCTCTTTATCGTTTACCTCAATAGTGCAGCTGCTGCCTTCAGCCCATTCAGACTCATCCATAAATTGGCCACTTTGAATTCTATCTATGCTGGCATAACTTATTGTGCCTGCTTTCCCTAAATCCACTGTATCAATGGTATAAGTGCCATCAGCAAATTTAACTGTATCGGCAGACCACGCCTCAATATAAACTGCAAAACCATCACCAGTTGCACCAATAGGAGCACCATCATTATCAAACTGCACGGTAATACCGTCAGATACCAAGTTTATGTCAAAGTTGGCTGCGTTATCAGTTACGCCATAGTCAATGATGAAAGCCTCTTTTAAGGTGTAAGTAGTGCCATCATACACAAGTTCTTGTTTAAACGTTGTGGGATTGTTACCCCCATTGTTGTCTTTTTTGTCTTCTTCACATGAGGTAAAAACTCCTGTGAGAGCTATGGCAAAGGCCAGAGTTTGAGCTAACTTTTTCATGGTTGTTAAATGATTAAATAAAAAAGCAAGATTAAGTAAAAAACCTTTTACTCTTGTCGGAGTCACCTACTAAAAAAGCGGCTTTGGCCGCTTTTTAAAAATTTGCTTGAAATTTTCCTTTATTCCTCTACCGACTCGGGCATCTCAGAATTTTGCCCGGGATTTTGCGGCAAGGTGATAGGTTGCTGAGGTGCCGTAGTTTCAGGCGCCTGCACATTGGTAGAACGAGCCTCTTGCTCTGCAGCTGAATTTGAGCTCTTTGGTGTTAAAGTAACATTGGCAAAAAGAACCAGCACTACCAATAAAATAGAGAGGGCCCAAGTGCCTTTATCTAAAAAGTCGGTGGTTTTTTTTACGCCACCAAAAACTTGTGTACCGCTACCGCCAAAAGAGGAGCTAAGACCGCCTCCTTTAGGGTTTTGCACTAAAATAATTAGAACAAGAAGAACACAAGTAATAATAATTAAGGTAGAAAATAATAAGGCCATTATACTGATATTTAAAGGCTTGCTAAGCTTTTGACTTCTGAAATTTGGGCGGCAAAGTAACTACTTTTTTCGGGATATTTCAACTTCAAAATTTCATAGGCCTTAATGGCCTTTTTATAGTGCTTTTGCTTAATGTAAACCTTGGCCAGTGTTTCCGTTACCAAGCTTTCGTCTTCCCGCAAAGTTGGTTTAGGTTTGGGGGTGTCTTTGGTAATTTTTGACTCCGATGCCCTACGCTTCTTTAGCTCGGGCAGCTTTTCTACAAATTCATCCAGTAGCTGAATTTTCCGCTCAAAGTCTGGGTTGGTTTCTGAGTCCCGGGGCTCCGGCTCTTTCTCTGCCTTAGCGCTTTGCAAGGTTTCTGATTCCTGCTCTGCTCCCGTGTTCTTTTCATTTAGTTGTTGCAGCCAGCGGCTAAAGGAATACTCGTGGGCTTCCTCGTCTGTAAGCTTCGGTTCTTCTGGGTGCGGTTCTTCTGCTTGTTGCTTCGGTTTGGCTATGGGCTTATGTTCTTCAGGTGATAAACCATCAATTAAAACCTCTACATTCTCCTTGGCATGCTGGGCCGCCAGGGCCTCAATTTCCAATAACTCTTCATCCAAATCATCGGCCGGATTGGTTTCTCTGGTCGCTTCACCTTTTGTAGGCTCGGGGGCCGATGGCGCTTGGTCTGAAGACGCCTCCGTAGATTGCTCAGTATTCTGGTCTACCAAAGGCCCTATGGGTTCCTTTTCTTGCTCAGCCAGAAGAGCAGCTGTTTCCAATTCATCCGAGTCTTGGGGCTCGTTTAGAGAAGAGGCTTCTTTCTCGGTTTCACCAGATGGTTGAGATACCTGCGCGGCTTTGCTGGTGTTTTCTTGTAAGAGTGCTAGTCGTTGGCGGATCGCCTCAATACTTCCTGATACGGAACTACTTGCTTGATTGGGTTCAAGCGGAGATTCCTCGGTCGGGTCTGGCGCTGATGTAAGCTCTTTTTCCGCTTGGGTAGAAGCTTCAGATTCCGATTTGGCTTCTACGCATCGCTCTGCTGGTTTTTCAGCGGGCTTCTCTTCCAAATCACCAGAATCGGTTTCAGAAGACTTAGTGCTGTCTAAACCGGTAGACTCTGTTTTTTTCCGGGCCTCACGTAAAGCTCTGTTTTTGGCCAGTATTTCAGCTACCCTTTCATTAAGCGTAGCGGAAGATTGTTTTTCCGGTTCTGCCTTTGAGGTAGATTCTGGTTCGGATTCTGACTTTATACTTTCCAGGCTCGGTTCATCATCGGCTTTAGCCGCCCCTTGCTGATCTTGCTCCGCTAAATGCTCCTGCTCTTGGGGCTGTTCAACCAATGGAGCCGCTTTGGGTGTTTCTGATGAATGATCACCTTCGTTATTTTTATCAATCTCAAAAATACGTGTAGTGGTATCAAAAGTGCTGGCTGCTCTTTCTTCGGGCTCTGCCCTGCCTTCGGCTGCGACCGAACCGGCTAACGGAGTGGTCTCTTCAAAAAGGTCAAAAAGTATTTTACGGTTATTAGTAATAATGGCCGTTTTGGAAAGCTGGCGGTCAAAAAGGTGCTCACTGGAGTAGCGTAAACGCATGGCGTACAAAAGTTGAATTACCTGGCTGTACGAATATTTGTGCGCCATTTCACGCAGTTCATCAATATCCACTTGAGCCACCAACTCAGGCTTTTCTAAAATGCTATGGAAGGTTTCTGCTTTCAAATTTTACCAATTTCCAATGGCCTGGTTCAAAATATTTTCCGATAATTCTTGGCTTACTTGCTCGTGCAGCTCGGCCTCCACGGCATTAATATCGGCTGTAGCGTCAAAATCTACAAAGCGGGTAAATTTCTGCTCAAAACTTTTGTCCATATCCACCTGATTGGTAAAAATAACATTTACCACCACGGTAAGGCGGTTTTGGGCTACGTTTACCTCCCGGCCTGCCTGCACGTTTAAAGGCTCTATTCGGTAATCAACAATGGCGCCTTCAAATTGCATATCGCCCCCGCGCTCTACCAACTCCAGGGGTGTTTGCTGCACAAAAATATCGCGTAATTTCTCCGTAAAAGTTTGGCTCAATTGGGGTTTTACCAAATCGGCATAATTTTCAAAAAATTGAATGCTTACCGTTTTGGCGTTGCCTACGTCACCCCCGGTAAAAGAGTAACCACCACCAACGCAAGCTGCACCCAGCAACACCAAAACCAAAGAAACCACGGCTATTCTCATAGGTTGTATTGTTTAATCTTACGGTACAAGGTTCGCTCAGAAATACCCAAATCGCGGGCCGCATCTTTACGCTTGTCTCCGTTACGGTCTAAAGCCTTTTTAATAAGCTCCAATTCTTTTTCCTGTAAAGAAAGGTTTTCCTGCTCTACCGTTTCATGCTCCGTTTCATAGGTTTGTGGATGCACGCTGGTACCCTCTTCACTATAAACAGGTAAATATTTACGCTGCTCCGGATTAAGATTACGGGTAGCTTCTGGGCTTTCGCCCGATGGCTCCTGACTGTAAATGCGGCTAAGTAGTTGACTATTGTCTTCCTTCCATTCTTCGCTGGGCTCTCCGCTGTTCATCAACTCGGTGGTGAGTTTCTTCAGGTCGGTGATGTCTTTACGCATGTCAAATAAAATCTTGTAAAGAATCTCCCGTTCATTGGCAAAGTCACTGCTGCCCTGGCTCCCTTGGTTGCCTTTGTTGTAAAGGGCTGGCAAACCACTCCTGCCCGAATCTGGCAAATAGGCCATGAGCAAATCAGAGTCGATATCTTTTTCCCCTTCTACTACTGAAAGTTGCTCGGCCAGGTTACGGAGCTGTCTGATGTTTCCGGGCCAACGATAGTCTTTGAGGAGCGCTACCGCATCGGGCGTAAGCCGCACCGGTGATACGTGGTATTTATCAGCAAAGTCTGAGGCAAATTTGCGAAATAGCAGATGCACGTCATCTTTACGCTCCCGCAGGGGTGGCAGTTTTATTTCTACCGTATTAAGGCGGTAGTACAAATCTTCGCGAAAGCGCCCTTTGTCTATAGCCTCTATTAAATTTACATTGGTGGCGGCACAAATGCGCACGTCTGTTTTTTGAATTTTGGAAGAGCCTACTTTAATAAACTCCCCTGTTTCTAAAACCCTGAGCAAACGCACCTGCGTAGACAAAGGCAACTCGCCTACTTCATCTAAAAAAATGGTGCCTCCATCGGCTTCTTCAAAATAGCCTTTGCGGGTGCCGGTGGCTCCGGTAAAGGCGCCTTTCTCGTGACCAAACAATTCACTGTCAATGGTTCCCTCGGGAATGGCACCACAGTTTACGGCAATGTAGCGGTTGTGCTTGCGGTGACTTTGCGAGTGAATAATGCGGGGGATGGCCTCTTTACCCACTCCACTCTCACCTGAGATGAGCACAGAAATATCGGTACTGGCCACTTGAAGTGCCTTTTGCAGAGCCCGCTCTAAACCGGGGCTGCCGCCAATGATTCCAAATCGCTGTTTAACTTCTAAAATGCTGCTCACTGCACGTAATATTTTACCGAAATACGCTCATCTTGATGAATGCGCGTACCGGTTGATTTATTGACCACCCAAGGTTTAAAGGTATTGATCTTAAGATAATGCGCATTGGGCATGGGCTTGGGCAAACTTAAACCCACCGTGCGCCCACTGGCAATGCCTTCCCAAAGGAGCTGGTCATTTTGATCAAACACCTTTACCTCTACCCCACTCACCAGGTTTTCTATACACTCGCCACGGCTAGTGTCCGCTATGCAGATGTAAAATTCACCTTTGGCTTTAATGCGGTCTATTTTCACCTGTATGGTGAGGTTGTTGTCTACCCATCGGTTGCCTACTTTGGTTTGAGCGTTTACTGAAAAGCTGGCTACCAGGAGGATGGTTGCAAAAAGAACTCTCATATTTTTCTAGGCTACACGCTCTCCCAAAAGGGTTGCGGCTGTACAATCTTTAATTTTCACTTTCACAAAATCTCCGGGCTTTTCATCGCCTTTAGGAAAAATGACCACGGTGTTTTGGGTGTTGCGGCTCATCCAGTCTTGATCACTGCGTTTAGAATTCCCCTCAATCAAAACCTCTTCTACCTTACCAATGTGCTGCTGATTGCGCTCCAGTGAGTGTTTTTGCTGCAACTGAATAATTTCATTCAGTCTGCGCTTTTTCACCTCCATGGGCACATCATCTTCCAATTTACGGGCCGCAAAAGTGTTGGGGCGCTCAGAGTAATAGAACATGTAGCCAAAATCGTATTTCACATATTCCATTAAACTTAGTGTGTCTTGATGGTCCTCTTCCGTTTCGGTGGGGAAGCCGGCAATCATATCATGCGAAATGCCGCAATCGGGTATAATTTTACGTACGCGATCAATCAAATTGAAATACTCCTCGCGGTTATGCCCGCGGTTCATTTCTTTTAAAATACGGCTGCTGCCTGATTGCACGGGTAAGTGGATATACTTGCAAATATTAGGATGTTCGGCAATGGCATGGAGCACGTCATCGGTCATATCCTGAGGGTTGCTGGTGCTAAAGCGGATGCGCATTTCCGGCACAGCCTGCGCCACTTTGCGCAGTAAATCGGCAAAATGTACGGCCGTTGCCTTGGCTGCTTCACTGGCTTTGTCAAAATCTTTTTTGAGCCCGCCCCCGTACCAGAGGTAAGAGTCTACATTTTGACCTAAAAGGGTGATTTCTTTAAAGCCGCGGGCCGCCAAATCCTGGGCTTCTTCTACAATGGTTTCTGGGTGGCGGCTTCGCTCTCGCCCACGGGTAAAAGGCACCACGCAAAAGGTGCACATATTATCACAACCACGGGTAATGGAAATAAAGGCCGACACTCCGTTGGTGCCAATGCGCACGGGACTCACATCTGAGTAGGTTTCTTCTTTAGAGAGAATAACATTCACCGCTTTGCGGCCGCTTTCCACCTCTTTTACCAAATTGGGTAAATCGCGGTAAGCATCTGGGCCCACCACCATATCTACCAGCTTTTCCTCATCTAAAAGTTTGTCTTTCAAACGTTCAGCCATGCAGCCCAAAACGCCAATTTTTAAATCAGGGCGCTCCTCTTTAATCTTGTTAAAACTGCCTAAGCGCTTGCGCACGGTTTGTTCTGCTTTATCTCGAATGGAGCAGGTATTGAGCAAAACCAAATCAGCCTCCTCCATATTTCGGGTAGTGCCGTAACCCTCTTTGGCTAAGATAGAGGCCACAATTTCACTGTCTGAAAAATTCATTTGGCAGCCGTAGCTTTCTATGTATAGCTTACGCTGATGGTTTCCATCTTCTTTCACAAGAGCGCTGCCTTGAAGGCTTTCGTCCATTTGTTCTTTCTGCGGAAGCACGTCTTTCATTTCAAATCTTTTAAGAGCCTGCAAAGGTACAAATACGCATTGGGTTGTGCCAGTTTGGCAGTTGTTAAAACGCTAAATAAGCCCGAGTTGATAGCCACAACCAAACAATTGATTTAATTTGCCACTTATTTTAGCGCAACATTTTAATTAAATAATACATGCCTAAAAACTTGGTAATTGTAGAGTCACCCGCCAAAGCCAAAACCATTGAGAAGTTTTTGGGAAAAGACTTTAAGGTGGAGTCCAGTTATGGCCACATTCGTGACTTGGTTCAAAAAGACATGGGCGTAGACGTTCAAAACAATTTTGAGCCTAAGTATGCCATTAGCAGCGACAAGAAAGAAGTGGTGAAAAAATTAAAGAAACTCACCAAAGAAGCGGAGACAGTTTGGCTGGCCTCAGATGAGGACCGTGAAGGAGAAGCCATAGCCTGGCATTTGGCAGAGGCTTTAGGTTTGAACCCCACTTCTACCAACCGCATTGTGTTTTCAGAAATTACTAAAAAAGCTATTGATAAGGCCATCAGCAACCCGCGCAGAATTAATCAGGATTTGGTGAATGCGCAGCAGGCACGCAGAATTTTAGACCGCCTGGTTGGTTTTGAGCTTTCACCTGTTTTATGGAAAAAAGTGAAGGCAGGCCTATCGGCTGGACGGGTACAATCGGTGGCGGTACGTTTAATTGTAGAACGCGAAGAAAAAATTAAAAACTTCACCCCAGAAGACTACTTCAGAGTGGTGGCCATCTTTTCCAATGGCGCGGGCAAAAGCTTTAAAGCTGAATTAAACCAGCGTTTTAAAACGGAAAAAGAAGCGCGGGAATTTTTGCAAAAATGCCAAGCGCACAATTTTACTATTGACAGTGTGGAAACCAAACCAGCTAAGAAAAGCCCCGCTCCACCCTTTACCACCTCCACCCTGCAGCAAGAAGCTTCGCGTAAGCTTTCTTTCCCCGTGGGCTTAACCATGAGTGTGGCGCAGAAATTATACGAAGCAGGTTTAATCACCTACATGCGTACCGATTCTTTGAATTTATCGGATGAGGCCACCGCGGCTGCTAAGGCCGAAATTAGCGCGGCCTACGGACCCGAATATTCCAAACCCCGTAAATTCAGCACTAAAAGTAAGGGCGCTCAAGAGGCGCATGAGGCTATCCGGCCCACCTATATGAATCGCCATAAGGCAGGTGGAAACGATGCCCAGAAACGACTGTATGAATTAATTTGGAAGCGTACCGTAGCCTCCCAAATGGCCGATGCGCAATTGGAACGGACCACCCTGAAAATTGCCACACCCAATCAAAAGCTTGAGTTTGTAGCCAAAGGAGAAGTAATCAAATTTGAAGGCTTTTTAAAGGCTTACCTGGAAGGCACCGATGATGAAGAGGTTGAGGAAAGTAAAGGTATGCTACCGCCCAGTAAAAAAGGAGATAGCCTTACGGCCGATGAAATTAGCGCTACCCAGCGTTTCACTAAACACCCACCGCGCTTCACAGAAGCCAGCCTGGTGAAAAAATTAGAAGAGTTGGGCATTGGCAGGCCCTCAACCTATGCCCCCACCATAAGCACTATTCAAAAACGCAACTACATTGAAAAAAGCGAGTTGCAAGGCACCAAGCGGGAGTACATAGAACTGGTGCTGACTAATAACAAGCTAGACACCAAGAAGCACTCCGAAATTACCGGGGCCGATAAAAACAAATTAACCCCCACCGATATTGGAACGGTGGTGAATGGCTTTTTGGTAGAACATTTCCAAGACATTTTAGACTACAATTTTACCGCCAGCATAGAACAGCAGTTTGATGAAATTGCGGAAGGGCAAGAAGAGTGGTCTAAAATGATTGATGAATTTTACAGTGACTTTCACCCACATCTGAAAAAGGTAGAAGAAGAATCTGAAAGAGCCACCGGTGAGCGTGCCCTGGGGGAAGACCCCAAAACCGGTAAACCGGTTATTGCCCGCATTGGCCGTTATGGACCCATGGTGCAAATTGGCTCTACTGAAGACGAAGAAAAGCCCAAATTTGCCAGCCTGCGCAAAGGCCAGCACATTGATACCATCTCCTTAGAAGAGGCATTAGAACTCTTTAAACTCCCACGCACCTTAGGTGAATATAAGGGGGAAGAAATTCAGGCCAACATTGGCCGCTTTGGCCCCTACGTACGCTACAAAAGCACTTTTGCTTCTATAAAACCAGAGGAAGGCGATGACCCTATGACCATAGAGTTAGACCGGGCCATTGAGGTAATGGAAGCCAAGCTTAAAGCCGATGCCGAAAAGTTCATTGCCACTTTTGACGATGCAAAGCCGGTAATTCAAGTGCTCAATGGTCGATACGGGCCGTACATAAAATCAGGACGCAGGAATTACAAGATTCCCAAAGAAGTAGAGGATCCAAAAACTTTAACCCGGGAAGACTGCCTGGCCATTATGGAAGAAGCCGGCAAAACCAAAAAGAAAAGTCCCAAGAAAAGAAAGTCGAGTACCAAGAAATGATTTTGAATGATTTTCTATCGCCCGTCAGGGAATCTTTACTAGACGCCCTTGAAGGCCAAAACCCCCAGCGGCTTGGACTGAAAATGGCCATTCATAAAGAACTGGAAGGGCTACCCGATTTGGAGGGAGTGAAAATTGCTCTGATTGGGGTCAAGGAAGATCGTAATAGTAATAATGCAGGTTCAGCAGAAACGCCTGACCGGGCTCGTGAATACCTGTACCAACTCTATTGGGGCAATTGGCAGGCGCCCATAGCAGACCTGGGTAATATATACGCAGGTGAAACGGTAAACGATACTATGGTGGCTGTGGCCGAAGTGGTTTA
>CAJXNI010000039.1 GCA_913057235.1 uncultured Bacteroidota bacterium | reverse complement strand
ATAGACCTATCACACTTAAAAAATGGCGTTTACCTGATTAAGATTAGGAATGCTTTTGGAGAAGTGACGTACCAAAAAGTGGTTAAGCACTAACTTGAAGAGGGAAAAGACCAAAAGCTAGCCCCCTCAATTTTATAGTTTTAGGACACTTTCCTATTTTCAACTAAAATAAGGGGTCTTAAAACACGTTCCTGTTGAGATTCTCAAAATTCAGTGCTATGATTGCCCTTTACCGAAATTTGCTCCTCCTTGCCTTGACTCTGTTTTTAGGTGTTTTTAGCGCCTGTACCCGCGATGAGGCTGCTCAGGTGACCGTTACCGGAACAGTTGTAAAACAGCAGGCGTTAACTACTTATCAGTATGGCACCTATGGCATAGAGGGTTATGCCATTAAAAGTGAGGGTATTGATTTGGAGCAATATGTGAACAAAAAAGTGCGGGCCACTGGTGAGAAGATTGAGGGCTACCCCGTGGACGGTGGTCCGCAATACCTGGAGATTACCCGGATAAAACTAAAAGAGTAAAAAAAGGCGCACCGCTGTGCGATGGCGCTTGCGGGCGCCTCACCACGCCTTCTTCAAATCACCACACTATGCAAAAACTGTATACCTGGTCTTTAGCGCATCCGCAAAAGCTCTTGCTACTAGACGCTTGCGGAGCGTTTATTTCGGCATTTATGCTGGGCTACGTGTGGGTAGAATTTCAGAACCTAGTGGGGCTGCCCGAAACAGCGCTTTACATTTTAGCCGCCATTCCCATGGCATTTGTAGCCTATGATTTTTTGAATTATCAGCAAAAAGACGCAGTAGCCTTCAAAGCTCTGGCGGTAATGGCCCGATTAAACGTGTTTTATTGCCTGGTTTCACTCTCTATTTTGGGCTATTACTTTGCCTCGCTTACGCCCTTGGCCTACGCCTATTTCTTAGGCGAAATTATTTTGGTCCTATTCTTGGCGCGCTTGGAATTCCGTACCGCTCGCTTAGGAAATGGAGAGTCTCGCACTCAGTAGGCCCTGAGCCAAGTTTTTTTCGCTTAAGCGATGAAAGTTACCAACGGGCACCATTGCTTGCCGCATCTTTGTCATTTCTGGCCATCTTAGCCTTAATTATCAAACATATAGAAATGCACATCATCAAATCCACTCTTTGGGCTTTCTTCCTTTTTTTAGGTTTTGGAGCCAGCGCGCAAAACGCTCCTTTTAGCCTGCAATTAGAACCACTCTCCATCTCTAATTTGGGCGGTGTACAATCCTATGCCGTAGGCCAGCATAACGGTGTTTGGCTCATTGTAGGGGGGCGCTTAGATGGTTTACACCGAAGACAGCCTTGGGCCGCATTTGACCAGGCCGGCCACAATACCCAAATTTGGGCGGTAGACCCCCAGGCAGGTCAAAGATGGGTAGCTCCTCTAAGCAGTTTGCCCGTGCCCATTCAGGAGCACCTGAGTGCTACCAATCCCCAGTTTTACCAGCAAAATGATACGCTTTTTGTGTTAGGCGGCTATGGCTACAGTGCCACCGCAGGCGACCATATTACCCATGACAAACTCACCGCCATTGCGGTGCCCCAGGTAATTAACGCCCTAAAAAACAACAGCTCCTTTACCAGCTATTTTCAGCAAATAACCGACCCACAGTTTCAGGTAACCGGGGGGCGGTTAAAGAAAATGGGCAACCGTTTTTATCTTCTAGGAGGGCAAAAGTTTATGGGGCGCTACAATCCCATGGGCCCCAACCACGGACCAGGCTTTGTGCAGGAGTATACCAATGCCGTTCGGATTTTTTCACTTTCCAATACAGGAACCAACCTGAGCGTTGTGCACCATCCGGGTTTTTCAGATACTACTGAACTGCACCGCAGAGACTACAATGCCGAGGCCCAGATTTTGCCCAATGGTGAGGAAGCCATTACTATGTTTTCAGGTGTTTTTCAACCCCAGGTAGATCTTCCTTTTTTAAATGCCGTAACCGTCCAGGCATCGGGTTACAACCCAGAACCCAACTTTCAGCAATACTACAATCATTACCATTGCGCGGTTTTGCCCCTTTTCTCGGCAACAGATTCAGCCATGCATACCGTGTTTTTTGGGGGCATTGCCCAATACTACGACCAGAACGGAACACTTATCAAAGATGATAATGTACCTTTTGTAAATACCATTGCCAGAGTCACTCGGAATAGCGCTGGTGCCATGGCTGAATACAAAATGCCGGTAACCATGCCCGCTTTACTGGGCGCGGGCTCAGAGTTTATAGCCAATGAGAGTTTACCGCATTACGCCAACGGGGTCTTAAAGCTAGATAGCCTGCCGGCCGATACCGTTTTGGCCGGGTATATTTTTGGGGGGATCAGCAGCAGTGCTCCCAATATCTTTTTTACCAATAATGGCACCCAGAGTTCTGCTACCGCTCAAATCTTTAAAGTGCTGCTTACTACCAATACCAGCTTAGATTTAGACGCCTTGAACCCCGCCAGTGTGCAAGGCCTAAACCTGCGCGTTTTTCCCAATCCGCACGAAAGTGCACTGCAGGTAAAATACTTTTTAGCGCAAACCAGTACGGTTAAAATATCCATTACGGCAGCCCATGGCGCCTTGGTTTATGAAGAAACCAGAGAGTACCAGCCAGCCGGGGAAAGGCTTTGGCAGAAAGAGCTTACCGAACTGCAACCCGGGCAGCCATACCTACTAACTATTGAGGCGGGGGGATTGCGGCAAAGTCAGAAAATTTTTCGCAAATAAGAATGGAGGCCAGCCGGCCTCTTTTTATTTTTGAGCATGGCCCAAAAAGCGCTCTTATTGGAAAGCACCTTTACCGTTCAACAGATGGACTGCCCTTCTGAGGAGCGCTTAATACGCTTGAAGCTGGAAGCCCAGCCGCAGGTAAAGGGCCTGAACTTTAATTTGGAAAAGCGGCAGTTAACGGTCTACCACACGCAATCGGTGCAAACCCTTAAAGCCCAATTGGCAGAGCTAAAGCTGGGCGAGCACTTGGAAAATAGCCAGGCCACCACGCATAACTTTGAACAGGACCAAACGCAAGAGCAGAAAATTTTACGCTGGGTCTTAGGCATCAATGCTCTTTTTTTTGCGGTAGAGCTCAGCACCGGTCTTTGGGCGCATTCCATGGGGCTGGTAGCCGATAGCCTGGATATGCTGGCCGATGCCCTGGTGTACGGTCTGAGTTTAGGGGTGGTAAGCGGTTCCCTGAGACAAAAGAAAAAGGTAGCCACCGCAGCAGGTTACCTGCAACTGCTTTTAGCGGTATTGGGCCTTACTGAAGTGCTGAGGCGTTTCTTTGGAGCCGGGGAGGTACCTCACCACCAAATGATGATGGTGGTTGCGGTACTAGCCGCTGTAGCCAACGGACTTTGTCTATACCTTCTGCAGCAGGCCAAAAACCAAAAAGACGCCCACATGAAAGCCAGCATGATTTTTACTTCCAATGATTTGCTGATAAATTTAGGCGTAGTCACAGCCGGCTTGTTGGTGTACGCCTTAGATTCTCCCTGGCCCGACTTACTCATAGGTGCCTTTATTTTCATTTGGGTAAGCAGGGCGGCTCTGCGCATCCTGAAACTTGGTAAGTAGGCCGGCAAACCTAAAGTGTTCAAAATGCACTTGGTATCTTAGCAGGTCAGTTTGTGTTTTCCATGAAATCAATTACCCCTTTACCAGGCTTTACCCAGCGGCTTGGAGCCCCCCTTAAACCTTTTCTGCTGCTTATGGCCTTGTTGCTCTCCTTAGCCGCTTGTCGCGAGGATAAAGAAACAACCATAACCAGACCTACCGATCCAAACCCAGTTGACACTGCCCAAGACGGCAGCTTCAAGGAAGTGGCCCCCACCGCTGAACAGGTCATGTACGAAGTAAATCTTCGCGCCATGAGTAGCAGCGGTGATTTGCAGGGAGTCATTGGCAAATTAGACCACATTAAAAGTCTGGGCGTCAATGTCATTTGGCTTATGCCGATTCATCCGGTAGGGGAGTTCAGGTCTATCAATTCGCCTTACTGCGTAAAAGATCACCGCGCAGTGGGTGCCGAGTATGGCTCGCTGGCCGATCTGCAAGAATTGGTGCAGGAAGCCCACCAACGAAACATGGCGGTCATTATGGATTGGGTGGCCAATCACACCGCTTGGGATCATCCCTGGATTCAGAATAAAAGCTGGTACACACAGGATGGCAGCGGGGCGATTGTGCACCCCCCCGGCACCAATTGGCAAGATGTAGCTGATTTGAATTTTGGCAATCAAAACATGCGCGACAGCATGAAAGCGGCCATGCAATATTGGATAGATGCGGCCAACATAGATGGCTTTAGATGTGATTATGCTGATGGGGTGCCTTTTGATTTCTGGCAAAAGGCCATCAGCAAATTGCGCAGCCAAAGCGGTAAAAAACTCTTATTTTTTGCCGAGGGGGCGCGCCAGGATCATTTTGCGGCCGGTTTTGATTTGGCCTTTGGCTGGGACTTTTACGGAGCGCTCAAAAATGTGTTTAACGGCCAAAGTGTAAACCTAATTACCGCGGCTCACAGCCGCGAATATCAGAATACCCCGGCCGGTAAGCACTGGGTGCGTTTTACCGCCAACCATGATGAATCGGCCTGGGATGCTACCCCCATTAGCTTGTTTAACGGGGCCGATGGTGCTCTGGCCGCTTCGGCTATAGCCGCGTTTACCGGAGGCGTTCCTTTAATTTACAGCAGCCAGGAGGTAGGCATAAGCCAAACCATTCCCTTCTTTTCAAGGGCGCCCATCAACTGGAATAACAATCCCGCCTTGCTGGCCCAGTATCAACAGATGTTTCAGTTTTACCGCCAAAGTGCCGTGGCGCAAAAAGGTGTCAACACTATTTATCCTGGGCAAGATGTTTTTAGCCTACGCAAAACGCTTGAAGGCCAAGATCTTTGGTTGCTGGTGAACGTGCGTGATGTGTCAAAAAACTATGATTTACCGGCTCCGCTGCAGAACACTACCTGGACCCATGCTTTAAGTCAGGAAACACAAAATCTTTCCGGCAGTCTTGTTTTGGGTCCCTATGAAATCTTGATTTTAAAGTGACAGTTTTTTGGGGAGACAAAATTGAATGTTGAGAACCATGCGCAGCAATGGGAGCTAGCCGCTTTTTGCTAAAGGATTCTTGGCCCATTTTTCATGGTCCATGCTTAATCTGAAAAATATCAGAATTCTGTTGTAGCTTCACAGCTTATTGCACCACTCTCAATTGATAGCCATGAAATTATTTCTGCTCAGCTTGTTTATCATACCTTTTTCCTACGTCCTAAGCGCACAGTCGCGTTCTTTTGAAGCGCCTGATTATGAGGTTATTGAAAAGGCTATAGCCGATGAAGAGTCGAATCTATTTTATGATTCCCTGATGACACGTTTCCAGCAAGGCGATTCAACTTTAAGTCTGGAAGAAAAACGCCATTTGTACTACGGTTATATTTTTCAGGATGATTATTCGCCTTACGGCCGATCTTTGATGAATGACACCCTGCGCAGCCTACTGCAAAAGGAAAAGCTTGATAGCCTGGAGTTGCGCACGGTTATACGTCTCACCAATCCAAACTTAGCCGAGCATCCTTTTGACTTGAAAGCGCTTAATTACCAGCTATTCGCCTACGATGAGCTGGGCGATGATGAAGCTTATTGGGCCGCTCGCACAAAATATTTCAGCATTTTTGACGCTCTCTTCAGCACGGGTGATGGCGCCTCTAAAGAAACAGCTATTTACGTAATTGAAACGGCTCACGAGTACGCGGTGCTAAACGTATTGGGTTTTGAGTTTGGTGGAAAACAAAGCTTGATAGAACACTACGACTACCTCACCCTCCGTGAAAATGAGTATGACCTGGAAGGCTTGTATTTTGACATTACCCCCTGTCTGAACCACCTCAATTCTATGTTTGACGATTAGCGCCTTTTGTTAAGTGCAGTTCTTCCAGCCCGCCCTTATTTCCGGGTCTTTCTTCACCACTTTCGCATGAGAATTTTGAGGGTTTTTGTGCCGCTCTGTTCGATAAATGTGAGGCTCTATTTTTTATGGGGCGCTAAGGGCAATAGGGTGTAATTTTCTATTTGAAGCTAAAATTTACTACTTTAGAGTGTAAATCTTCAAACCTTTACTATGCGTTCAATCCTTTTTGCTGCAAGCTTTGCTTTTCTGTTTGGTACTCCTACTTTTTCACAAACCATTTTATACGCTGGCGATATAGCTTTTTGTGCTTTCCATGCCACCAACACGGGCACCCACTGGGCCAATGATGGCTTTGCCTTTGTTCTCTTGGAAGATGTACAGACGGCCACCACAATTACCTTCACCGATGCCGGATTTGTGGGGGGAGCGATTTGCCCCAATGAATCGGAATTGCAGTGGACAACAACTGGCAGCCTTTCGGCCGGAACGGTCATCACTATTGAAGGAACCAACGCCAGCCAAGGTACCGTCACCGGTTCCGTTTTGGGCTTAAACCAAAATGGCGACCAAATAATTGCTTATCAAAGTACGCGCTACTTAAGCGCTATTTCCAATTCAGGTTGGTTGGCCATTTGCAACAGCCAATGCACCGGTAATGCCGGCACTACCTGTTTGCCATCTGGTTTAACCAATGGGGTTCATGCAGTAGATGCAAGCGCGGGTGGGTCATCAGTCTTTAATGGCTATTACAACGGCCTTGCCAATGGGACCAAATCTGCTCTACAACAGGCCCTGAACGACCCCGCCAACTGGCAAACCGCCAGTACGGAATTGGCTCAAAACTTTCCGTCCTCCTTCACCGTAAGCGCACCATTGGTAAACCCGCCTCAGGCTTTTTCGGTGCAAACCTTTTCCAGCAACCGCATTGACTTAAGCGCTACCGCCAATGCTGCGGGAGATTCGGTGTTAATTGCCGTTAATTCCAACAGCGCTTTTGGCATTCCCAGCGGCATGTACACCGTAGGAAACAGCCTTAGCGGTGGGGGCACGGTGCACTACTTAGGGTTGGCATCGGGTGTAAACCCCGATCTTAATTTGAGCGCAGAAACTCAGTACTTCTATAAAATCTGGTCGGTGAACAACGGGCAGTATTCCAACGCTTTGGTAGGCAGTGCCACCACCTCCGGCAATCTGAGCGCGGGCGATATTTCCTTTACGGCTTTTAATGCCGATAGTACGGACGGCTTTGCTTTTATCACCTGGGTTGATTTACCAGCCGGTACTTCTTTTTGGTTTACGGATGCCGCCTGGAATGACTCGAGTTTCAGCAGTAGCGAAGGCGATTTGAATTGGACCACCGCCTCGGCTGTATCGGCAGGGTCCGTAATTGCCATTGAAGATTTTAGCGGAGGCACGGCAAGCACCAATTTGGGGATTGTGAACGCGGGAAATTTAGGCTACCCCAATTTAGAAGATGCCAATGAGGTGCTGTATCTGTACACTGGGCAGGCCCGGCAGCCCGCCACCTTTTTAGCGGCCTTTGCCAATAGTGGGTATTCTGCCAGCAACGGTGAGTTGACCGGCACCGGCTTAACGGCCGGACAAGAAGCCGTGCTTTATACGAACAATCACGATATCTTTCAGTACAACGGCAGCCGCAGCGGCTCTACAGTAGCTGCTTTCAAAAACCTGGTTTGGGACAATACGCAGTGGCTCAGTGAAAACGGAACCGGGAACCAGGCCAACAACGCCATCACACCAGACGCACCATTGGATGCCACAGCTTTTACATTTCAGGATTTTGTCTACAACGGCAGCTGGAATACCAACCCGCAGGGGGTGGCCACCTTGGCAGATAACATTTCCATTCAGTCGGGGAGTGTAAATTTCAGCGGAAACATTACCTGTAAAAATCTAACTATTGCCAGCGGAGCCAGCCTTACCGTGCAGACGGGGCAGACGCTTACCCTGGCGGGAGACCTGACCAATAACGGAAGTCTTACCTTAGAAAATGCCGCTTCACTGCGGCAGTTGCAGGCAGCTGATAACAACAGCGGCTCGGGAACCTATGCGGTAGATCGGGAAATAAACGTACCTACCCACCGCAGGTTTAGCTTTTACAGTGCGCCTCTTAGCCTGGTGCAAATGGGCGATGTGTTTACCGGGTCCAACACCACTGATTTCTACAAATTTGACGTGGCCTCGCAGGCTTTTGCGAGCCAAAGCCCCACCGAAAGCGCGGTTTCGGGAAAAGGGTTTATTACCACACCCACGGTGCAGACACCGCCTAGTACCAGTCCGGTTATTGAGACCTTCACTTTTGACAATCAACGCGGGGGTATTTTGCACAATGGGCCCATCAGTTATCAGGCAGGGGCGGTAAACCAGGGCGATTTTGTGCTTACCGGTAATCCCTATCCCAGCCCCATCAGTGCAGTAGCTTTTGTGGACGCCAACAGCCAAATTGAGGGCGCCCTCTATTTTTGGAATCATACCACCGCGCCCGATGGTAACAATGACAACACCGATAGCGACTACGCGGTTTGGAATTTTACGGGCGCTACCGGCAACACCGCTGAATTGCCGGATGATTACATTCAATCATGCCAGGGTTTTATGGTGGAGGCTACCAGCAGCAGCGCGGCTTTAGATATTTCCTTCCTCAACTCCATGCGCACCGTGATAGGTAACAACACCCAGTTTTTTAAGAACGGTGCCGGCACAAGGCAGCGTTTGTGGTTAAACCTGAGCTCTGACAGCTTGCAAGACCGGCTTTTGCTGGGCTTCTTGCTAGAAGCTACCGATGGCTACAACCGGCTGTACGATGCCGCCAAACGCACCACCCGGCCCTACTTTAGTTTTTATTCGCTGCTGGAAACGCAGCCCATGGCCATACAAGGCTTAGGCGCCCTAAACGGTTCCAAATTGATCCCCTTAGGATTTGCCGTAGACCAGGCGCAAAATTTAAGCTTACAGCTGGATTCACTCACCAATTGGCCGAACGCACATGAAATTTGGGTGGTGGACAGCCTGCTGCAAATCAGGCACAATCTCCAGCAATCGGCTTATCATTTTTCGGCTGCAGCCGGAACTTATGAACAGCGTTTGTATCTGCAGGTAGGGCCGGCCAATGTGGCACTTGAAGAAAGCCGGCCGCTGCGCTCTGACGTTTGGCTGCGCAAGGATTGGCTGCAAGTACGGCCAGCGCTTTCCATAAAGGTAGTGGCCATTTACAGCACCCAAGGAAAACGGTATCGGCAATGGACCGTTCCGCCCAGAAAGCAGTACCAATTTGATGTGAGCGATTTACCCGCAGGCGTGTATTTACTGAAGATGCAGCGTACGAATGGAGCATCTGAAACCCAACGATTTCTTAAAGCACCGTAAAAGCCTCATTTTATCATTTAACTTTGAAATGTAACATTTTAAGGAGAACAAATGGCCTTAGTGCGTCTGGATCCCATTGATGCTGCTATTCATAAGAAATACAGCTTGCGCGGAAGAGAAACCCTCAACCAACTCACCGAAATTCTGGAAGAGCGTTCCCTAAATCCGGAATCTATAGAGTTTGTAAACCAGCAGATTACGCGGCTGAACGGCCTTCAGCAGGAGCGCCAAGCCTATTACCTTCAATTGCAGAAAACCAACTATCCTTTGCTTCGCCATCTCGAAAAGCATTACGGTTGGGTACCCAAAGGCCATAACACTACCCGTTGGCTGACCGTGGGAATGAGCATTTTTGGCATTCCCATAGGGGTGAGCATAGGTTTGCTTGCCGATAATATGGCTTTATTAGGCATAGGCTTTGGCTTAGGGATGCTGGTAGGGCTCTTGGTGGGCTACCAAAAGGACCAATAAGCGCGTAAGGACGGCAAGCAATTGGGGATGAGTTTAAACGGCTAATCGAGCCGCAAGCCACTTTACATTCCATTAACAAAACTAACCCTGACCTAATCAATTCTTAAAGTAGGTGTAATTCTGGCTTGGCCAAAAGGCCCTTAACAGCCCGTAGCTTTGAGTGTGTTGAAAAATCGCGCATGCAATACCTAGACGATTGGTTTAAAACGGGCTTGGCTCTACTTTTCTGCAGCAGCTTGGTGGCCCAAACTACTATTGACTTTGACACAACAGTAACCGGTATCAACCAAGGCCCATTTAGCGGCTCCGGTTTTACACCCAGCCCAACTACTGGGCAACTGAATTCTGATGCTTGGGCAGTTTCAGGATTTAACAGTAACAACGTTGCATTTGGCGCAACGGAAACTACCGGAGATATGGCCCGCGGCACTTCAACGGGAGGTGTATCAACAGGTGGAATTTATGCCTTTGAAACCAGCCCGGGAAACCACAGTTTAGGGGTACAGCCCGTAGGATCTGATTTCACGCCTGGGGAAATCATATTACGCATTCAGAATACTACCGGACAGACCGCAACAGGACTAAGCTTAAGCTATATAGTATATGTTTTGAACAACGAAGGCCGGGCAAACAGCTTTAATTTCAGTTACAGTACCGATAGTGTGAATTACACGAATTTATCAGCTCTTGATTTAACTTCTGCAGAGATAGCTGACCCAAGCCCTACCTGGCAAGCCAACAGCCGCAGTAGTACTCTCAGCAGTTTGGTGATTAACAATGGCGATTACCTTTACTTGCGCTGGACGGGCGATGATGTTTCTGGTGGAGGCTCTCGTGACGAATTTGCCCTAGACGATATTTCCTTCACCTGGCAAACCGGCAATGCCGCTCCTCTAATCACCAATATTACCCGCAGCCCAGCTGGCCGGGTAGAAAGCACCCAAAGCGTCACGGTCTCAGCCCATGTAACCGATGGCGATGGCCTTTCATCCGTAACCCTAAACTGGGGCCTGAGTAGTGGCAATTTATCCAACGCTATAAACATGAACTTGCAGTCAGGTAATACTTACCAAGCGGTTATTCCGGCTCAAGCCGATGGGCTTACGGTTTTTTACGAGATAGTAGCCACTGATGCTAACACCACGCCCCTTACCGCCACTTCCGCTGAGTTAGATTACACGGTAAGCGACCCTAAATTTGTGCCTTACTTTCAGAATTTTGATGCTGTTGACGGCTGGCAAACTACCAGTGCCTGGGAAATTGGCCAGTTGCATAATCCTAGCACCCTACCGGGAGCCCCAGATACGGCCTACTCTCCCAGCAACTTAGCCGCGACCGGTGTAGGAGGGAATTACGGCAATAGCCTAGATGAAGAGTACCTTACCTCGCCTTTAATCAGCCTTAGCGGTACCAGTAACCCGAGAATAAGCTTTTGGATGAGTCTTAACTGCGAGGCTTTTAATGACGGTGGGATTCTTCAAGTTAGTCCTGATGAGGGTCAAACTTGGATTAGTGTGGACGCTCAGGACCGAGCTTTGGGAGGTCGCCCCCCTAATTATACTAACCGCCTGGGATTCACGTTTAGCGAAGGCGGCTGGAGTGGCCTCATTCCACCCAGTGAAGATTGGACCGAAGTGTGGTTAGACCTCTTTAACCTTTCCACCACGGGCCTAGATACCTTAACTAGCAATGGCGTGGTGCAGATTCGCTTTTGGTTTGAGTCCAATGGCTCCACCAATGGCCCCGGTTGGTACCTAGATGACTTTGCGGTGAACGACCTTTTAGAACAGCCCGCTAGTTTCTCGGCTGCAGCTATAAATGCCGGCCAAATTGACCTCACCACTACCGCCAATACCGCAGGGGATGACGTGGTGATTGTGGCCAATACCACGGGAATATTCAGGCAACCGAACGGCACCCCACAGCTAGGTCAAAGTCTTGCGGGGGGAGAAGTAGTATACATAGGGCCTGCGGGAACCGCCAGCCACACCGGCCTTTTGTCTAGCACCACCTATTATTACAGCGCCTTTAGCTATGACGCTAATACCCAAAGTTATTCAACCGATGTTACCGATCAAGATACTACAGACCCGATTGCCGGACCGGTTTTAGGAGCCACCGTGAATTATACCCATGAGGGCTTTACCATTACCTGGGAGGCCACGCCTGGAGCCAACGCCTACTTAGTGCAAGTAGGGTTTACGACTTTCTCTACTACTGCGGGCTCAGGCGTAGTAGCTTCTGATTTATACATTGCCAAATATGCGGAGGCTACCGATGGCTCAAATGACGCTTTTTTAATTTACAATGCCACAGGCGCTTCGGTAAATTTAGATGATTATCGCTTTAGAACTTTTAATAGTAATCAGAACTCTTTCTTAGACGTTGCTAGTAACACTATTAATCTGGTGGGCACGCTGCCTGCGGATAGTAGTTATTTAATTTCAGAAAGCAATAATAACTATACATCATTAATTGGGCAGGTAGATGCCGTGCTTACCACCGGTGTTAGTGGAGACGATGTGGTGGTGCTGGAAAAAGAAACAACTCCAGGAAATTGGACCCAAATTGACCTGATTGGAAACCTGCCACTACCTGGGACGGCATGGCCGGTAGCCGGCATTGCGGGCGCCACGGAGAACCGTATTTTATCGCGTAAGGCGACCATTACCGGCCCCAATGCCAACCCTTGGTCTACTTCGGGCAGCACCATAGCTTCTCAGGGAACCACACTCCTCAATTCAGAATGGACGGTGGGCCCAAGTGCAACGGATGCCAACTATAGCGGAATCAGAAGCTTTACAAATAATGTCTACAATGATTTTGTAAGCACCCCTTACGCAGACACCCTAATACTTTCTGACACCAGCCACTACGTTACTTTTCCTTTGGCTCAGGCCGATAGTATGTACTTTTTTCGGGTAGCCGCTATAAACACCGTTAATTCGGAAAAATCAGCTTACAGCGCCTATGACTCCGCAACCACCTGGTTTGGTTTAAGCGGTGCTTGGAGCAACCCTGGCAGTTGGGCAGACGGTACCGGTTTGCCTACGGCTACCGATGGGGTGTACGTGTACGGCAACTCTACCGTAGATGCCAATTACACCAGCGACAGCCTTACCGTAGATACCAATGCGGTCTTAGACCTGCCCGCCAACATCCGGCTTGACCTTGGTGGCGAATTAATAGTGCACGGTACCTTAAACTTAGATTCTAATGCTGCGCTTACCCTTACCGACCGGCCCTTGGTAAATAACGGCACCGTAAACCTGGGCAGCACCGCTATGCTAGTGCAAGGGGGTAGCCAAAATGAAAATAGTGGCAGTGGCGTGTACAACGTAAGCCGCTATGTGCAAGCGGCTGACCACCGCAGGTTCAATTACTGGAGCAGCCCCGTGAGCAATACCAGTTTAAATCAGGTCTTTTTTGACAACGCTGCCCAGCGCACCAATCCCCTGGACTGGTTTGCCTTTAGTCAGGATACCGCGCAGATTTACCTAGCCTTGGGTACCAGCAAGACCAATCCGGCCACCGTGCCTATGCAAGTAGGAGAGGGCTACGCCATAACCCCCACCGAGCAAACCGTGCCCGCTCAATATTTAGATCCCGTAAATGACCTGCGTACTTTTAGCGGCACAGTTAATAATGGCCCTATCAACTTGAGTTTTGGTCCGCTAGATGGAGACCAGTTTATGCTGCTGGGCAACCCTTATCCCGGGCCATTGAACTTAAGCACTTTTATAAGCGCCAATCCCGATCTAGACGGAACGGTCTATTTTTGGGATCACACCTCTACCACCGGCTTTCAAACCCCGGTGCCCAATAATAGTAATGCTGATTTTGCCTCTTGGAACAACATGGGCACAACCAATGCCACCGGGGGCGGTATGCCCGATGACTTTCTGCAAAGTTGCCAGGGCTTTTTGGCAGCAGTGGTAAATGGCGCTCCCGCTAATAGCACGGTGAATGTGAACTTTAATAACAGCATGCGCGTGGTGGCCAGCAACCAACAATTCTTCAAAAATGACGCCCAGCGCGAAACCCGCCAACGGGTCTGGCTAAGCCTCTCCAGCAACTTAGGCTACTACAATCAAACCCTGGTAGGCTTGGTGCCCGGGGCTACGCTGGGGCGCGATCGGCTTTGGGATGGGCGTAAGTACAAGGGGCATTCATTTCTATCATTTTATTCCCAAATAGACGGAAATCCTTATTCCATTCAAGGCTTACCGGGTTTCTGGAAAGCCGATCAAGAGCTGATCGTTCCTTTGGGCGTGGACGCCTGGCACAAGGGGCACTACCGCATTCAGTTAGACTCGCTCAACAATTGGCCGGGGAACTATGGGGTATATCTTTGGGATAGCGCCCAAAACTGGCTCACCGATTTACGCGCGCGGGACTTCTACTTTTTTGTAGATAGCCTGCAGAGTTTTCAAAATCGTTTTTACCTAAAGCTAACCAACAGCCGCTTAAATATTGGTCAAGCCGAAGCGGCCTCCGCCCCGCAGGAGTGGTGGGCCTACCAGCAGCAAGATAAGCTGAAACTTCAACTGCCAGAGGGTACCGTGGGGCGCCAGTTCACGGTGTTCAATTTGTGGGGGCAACCGGTCTTTAGCACCCAAGAGACTTTTCAGAAAAATCTGACCATTACCGGCAGCTGGCCGGCTGGGGTTTACCTCCTGGAATTGCAGGATGCCACAGGCACCAAAAGCGTACAGAAAATCTACTGGTCTCGGTACTAGCACTTTGTTTCTGAAAGCTTAACACTGTCTTAAAAAACTTCACACCGCTCTAACCTTTAGGGCTTCTAAGTTTAAAGAAGCGATAAAGCGCTTTCTCCTTTTACGCGTTTTTACGGGGCTAAGTTTGGGGGTAAACACAACGGCAAACTCTATGAAATTAAAAAATGTACTCATAAGCGCTGCACTAATTCTAGCAGGATTTGGGACTGCGTTAGGGCAGGTAACAATATACTCCCAAGATTTTGAGACAAACTTGATTGGATACTCTCATACTCCATCTCAAACGCCTGCCTCTGATCCAGGAGATCAATATTTTCATCGGGCACAACCAGGAGATGCAGCAATTTATGAAGGCTCAGTTGGTCCTTATACCAATGTTACAGGATCATGGCTTTTTGTAGGATCAAACCCAAACAATTTCAATAGTGGAAACCCAGGTATCTTAACTTTAGGGTCTGGAATCAATGTTGGTAGTTATACAAATTTGGAACTTTCAATTGATTTCGGAGCGGTTCCAAACGACTGGGATGCAACCGATGATTTATCAGTAGAGTATTCTTGGGATAATTCAGTTTGGAGCACACTTTATTCCTTTAATTCAGGAGCAACAAATAGTCCTTTAGATTTATCTGGTAATGCCGTAGGTGGCACAAACACGGTAAATGGTACTACTCTTACCTATGCTTTACAGACAATCATTTCAACAAACTTTTCAGGCACTGGTAGCACTCTTTATCTTAGAGTCGTTTGTGATGCAGATGCTAATTATGAAGCCTTTGCTTTGAATAACGTTATTTTGACTGGCACCCTAGCAAACTCCAACGACACCGACACCGAAATCTTAGATCCCAATACCCCAATTTCGGCTAAAACCATAGATCCAGCAAATTTTACCAACTCGAGCAATACCACCGATGTGTTTAGGTTTACAATTGAGGATCAAGGCGCTCCTGGAGACGGCTTGCCCACTGAGGTTACGCAAATACGTGTGCAGCCAGCTAGCAATAATACAGCCGATTGGACAGACCACATACAAGGAGTAGTGGTAGATGATGGCTCAAATTTTATTACTCCGGCCTCTGCGCCAACCATTACAGACACGGAGATTATTTTTCCTATTACATCAGGTGATTTAACCGTTACTAACGGTGGTTCATTAGATGTTACTCTAGCCATTTACCTAAATACATCTAACATAGTAGATGGTGCGGTTTTGGCTTTTGAAATCCCACAAACGGGTTTCAATTTTACCGCGGATGCCACTGGTTCTGGATTTACCAGTTCCTTGCCAGCAGGCGCAGTAGTAGGCAATGACATAACCATAGATGTGGATGCCACTGAACTGCAATTTACTACGCAACCTGTTGGTGGGGTGGTTTCTACCGTTATACCACAGGTAGATATTGCCTATACCGATGTAAACGGAAACATTGATGTTGATAAGAGCGGCACTGGTTTTGATATTGCGCTTACCACCACAGGCACTTTTGATGGTTCAGCCACCACCACGGTGCAGGCTAATAACGGTGTAGCCGCATTCACCAATTTAGTTTTTAACTCTACTGGTACGGGTCTAACCTTAAGCGCCACCGACCAAAGCACCTCTATAGCAGGCTCATACCTTAGCACCACTTTTGATATTACCGCGGCACCTTTGGTTCCCACCGCAGGTTCCATTTTCATCACCGAAATTGTGGATGCTAGTAACGATTTTAATGCCGAATATTTAGAGCTATACAATAACACTGGAAATACTCTTGACTTAAGTTCATCTAAGTTAATTCGAGTTGATGCTGGTTCGAATAGTTCGGAGTATGTATATGATTTTGGTGTGAACGAATCATCTACTTCAACAGGCAATGCCGACCTCACCATTCCCCCTTATGGCTTTTTGATCGTTGCAAGAGGGGCTACCAGAACAGAGTTTGACACAGAATTTGGGACGCTTGATCCGGCAGTATCCTTTAATAGTGGTAATTCCAACAACTTCTTCGGGACAGGAAGGCGCTGGCGATTGCGTACAGGGGGAACTGCCGATACTGATGACGGCACCCTAATAGACGACACCGATGGTGGGGTAGGCAGCACAAGAGATATTCAAAATATTTTCACCGGAACTTTTAGCACGTCAGGGAATTCTGCAAGCGCCAACCCGGGTGAGCTAGACTATCTAGTGTACAATGGAGGCGCCTGGGTGAACTCCAATGCCATGGATGCCACTACGGGTTCGGAGGATGCGTATTTTTACGATGACTACACCGTAGGTGCAGATGAAGAAATCAATGACTTGGGCGTAGAGGCCGGAGTCACCTTTACCATAGACCCCACCAACACCCTAACCGTAAACGGAGCCATTGAGAACAACGGCACCGTGGTGGTAGAGAACTCAGGGTCTATTTACCAAACCGCTGCAACCGACAACAATTCTGGTACCGGTACCTACAGCATCGCCCGGGAAATTACCGCTCAGGATCACCTGCGCTTCAACTTCTGGTCTTCTCCGGTAAGCAATGCCCAAATGGATGTGGTTTTTGCCAGCAGTGAGCCCTTTGATCGCTACCGCTTTGATGCGAGTGTGACGGCCAATTCGGGTTACGTAAATCAGCAAACCGGCACTTTGAACCCCGGCCAAGGCTATGCGGTAACACCTGAAACGCAATCACCCGCCACCACTTTCAATTTTACGGATACCCGCACTTTTACTGCAGATTTAAGCAATAGTGAAAGTTTGAATAATGGGGATGTGAGCTACACCATGAACGGGGTAAGCGGAGATGACTTTATCTTACTGGGTAATCCTTATCCCAGTGCGCTGGATTTTGATGCCTTCTTAAGTGACCACAGTAGCATCATTAACGGTACGGTGTACTATTGGGATGCTTCTCCGGTGGCCATAGGCAATAGCGATTACGCCACTTGGAACAATACCGGGGCCAATGCGGTGGCTAATTCGCAGAAGGTGGCGCCCACGCAAAATGTACCCGCCATGCAAGGCTTTATGGTGCAGGCGCAAAGTGCCACTTCGGGTAACCAAACCTTTACCTACACCAACGCTATGCGCGTAGCTAATGAAAATGCCAGCATTCGCTTTTTCAAACAAGAAACGCGCGAAAGAGCTTGGTTAGCCCTGAGCAGTGCAGCCGGTAAAAACCAGCAATTACTTGGTTTTATGGATGAGGCCACCGATGGTTTTGATGGATCATGGGT
>CAJXNI010000038.1 GCA_913057235.1 uncultured Bacteroidota bacterium | reverse complement strand
GCGCTGGCTGTGCCGCGTGCACATGGTTCTAATAACCTCTCTGGCGAGGATTGGTTGGTAATACTTGCCTTATAATAAACCTCACACGTGAATCCATTTTTCATGGCCCGAATGCTTGTGCCGACAGGACCGAGGTAACTTTAAATCTATGAAGCCTGATTGCACAAGATTCACAATCCCTTAAAAGACGAGCCTTAACCGAATTAGCGCTAATAGCAATTCATGTATTTGGGAATGAGTAAAATATATTGGTAATCTACCGTATATTCGAAGGATTATTACTACCAATTGATGCAAAAAATATTCTTAGGGCTGGCCTTAGCCGTATGCAGCTTGGGCCAGGCGCAAATCACCAGTGATTCTGCAAGTGCCAATTTACCCGTAGGCGTTCAGGAAATTCCCAACCCCAGCGCAGCTTCTGTTTCTGGCTGTGCCGATACCTTAACTGTGACCATTCCGAATGGAAATTACATTTACAGTGTAGACGTCAGTTATACCCTGGAAGGCGGTGCGGGTTTTTTTGGGTCGGCCCCCAATGATATAGGCGTTTATTTAGAATGCCTGACCCAAAATGCGCAGGAGCCGCAACTTAATTTCGGCACGGTGGGCACCAACGGAGCCACCGAAAATATTAGTCGGAGCAATTTGCAGTTTGCCACGGGCTTGGCTGCTGCGCCTAATTTGGAGTTTACACTGCATGCCTTTGTAAATGCATTCTTTGGCGTTAATTGCGACACAGTTACCGAAAGAGTGCGAGACTGGAAAGTAGTAGTGCACCACGGGCCGCCTCCCACCTGCCTTAAGCCCGGCAACTTATCCGTAAACTGGACCACTCATAACCGGGCCCAATTGAATTGGCAAAGTGGTGGAGCCAGCAACTGGCAAATCGAATATGGCCCGCCCGGTTTCGCCCTGGGAACGGGTACCTTAGTGAATGCTAACAACCGGCCTTTTATCCTTAGTGGCCTTAGTGCTTCCACCGCTTATGAGTTTTATGTGCGTGATTCCTGTGGAGTAGCTGATGTCAGCCTCTGGTCAGATGCCCCTGCTCGGTTCACCACGCTTTGTCCACCCCTTTCTTTCTCTGCCACTTTTACGGAGAATTTTGATGGAAGCGCCTGGACCACCGGCACCGGAGCCGTGAACGATGGCAACACCATTGCTGCCTGCTGGACGCGTGAGCCGGGGGCTGCCACCCTTGCCAATCAGGTCTATTCCTGGGGTACCGGTACAGCCGCCACCCCTAGTGCGGGTACCGGGCCTTCGGCCGATGTGAGCGGCACCGGCAATTACGTGTACACCGAGGCTTCAGTAGGCGCGAACCAAGACATCGCCACCCTTAGCAGTCCGCTAATTGCCATTCCCAGCTTTCCTTTATACTCCCTCAATTTCAGCTACCACCGTTTTGGTGTGTCCGTGGGGGAGCTTAAAGTGCAAGTTTGGACCCAAACGGGCGGGTGGGCCGATGTGTGGACCCAAAGTGGTCCTCAAAATCAAGCCGCCTCAGCCGACCCTTGGATCAACGAAAATGTCACCTTAAATGGTTACGGAGGCGATACCATTCGCGTGCGTTTTAGAGCGGTACGCAGTTTTGGCTTTGAAAGCGATTTGGCCATTGATGAAATGATCATAGCGCCTGCACCTAGCTGCCCGGCCCCCACTAACTTAAGCGCTTTAAGTCGCACCACTTCCAGCGTAAGACTGGGCTGGAACTCGGTAAACGCTACCAACTGGCAAGTCAGCTATGGTGCGGGTTCTACATCGGCTGCAGCCGGAACCAAAGTTTTGGTAAGCAGCAACCCTGCTACCGTAACTGGCCTTAGCGCGGGAACCACCTATGACTTTTTTGTACGCTCTATTTGCGCTCCAGGCGATACTTCACCCTGGCTGGGGCCCATAACGGCCAGTACTTTTTGCGCTCCCACGGCTGCCCCGTACACTGAGAATTTTGACGGCACCGGTTGGTTAGCCGGCACGGGAGTGTACAACGGAGGGGACACCCTGGCGCCTTGCTGGAGTCGCAACCCGCAACGCGGCAGCTCCGCAGTTTTCCCGGTTTTCTGGGGCATCCGCAGCACACCCACCACTACGCCTAATACTGGTCCTTCGGCCGATAATAGTGGCAACGGCAATTTTGCGTACTTAGAAGCTTCAGCCGGTTCAGTGGGGCAACAAGCCTATTTAGAAAGTCCGTTTTTAGACCTTACGCCTTTAACCACGCCAGAGCTGCGTTTCTTCTACCACCTGTTTGGTAGTGCCATGGGTACTTTGCGGGTAGATGTCTATTCGGCTACCAGCCAAATCTGGACCAATGGCGTATTTACCTTAACCGGGCAGGTGCAGGCCGCGGGCCCAGATCCCTACCAGGAGGCCATAGTAGACCTCTCGGCTTTTGCCGGAGATTCTGTAGTGTTGCGCTTCACCGGCATAAAGGGCAACGAGCGTTTTGGCGATATGGCCATTGACGATATCAGCGTAGACGAACAACCACTTTGTCCACAACCCGATTCACTACTGGCCTCTAATATTACCGCCAACAGCGTAGATTTAAACTGGACTACCGGAGGCGCTACCCATTGGCAAATAGAATATGGCCCGGTGGGTTTTGCCTTGGGCAGCGGTACATTGGTAAACGCTAATACCAATCCTTTTACTTTAACAGGTTTAAATGCGGCTCAGGTGTATGATATTTACCTGAGAGATAGTTGTGGTGCAGGTAATACCAGCGTATGGATTGGCCCCATAACCATTACTACCGCCTGCGGCTTAATCAGCTCGCTGCCATGGTCTGAAAATTTTGATGGCCCCACCTGGACACCCGGAGCAGGCGCCTTAAATGGTGGGAATACTGTGAACCCCTGTTGGACAAGACCTAGCGCAGCGGGACCCAATTTTGGAACCGGCAGTGGAGCTACCCCTAGTGCAGGTACTGGACCGGCTGCAGACTTTAGCGGTAACGGCAACTTTTTATATACCGAGGCCAGTGGCGGAGCCACCGGAAGGGGCAGTATTACCACTCCGCAAATAGTTTTAAACACCAGCGTGCCCAGCCCTACCTTAGAATTCTATTACCATATGTTTGGCGCTGACATTGATACCTTAGAAGTTGAGATAGACAATGGCAGTGGTTTTACTTCCATTTACACCCAAATAGGGGAGCAGCAAACCGCCAATACAGACCCCTGGCAAATTGCCTTGGTACCTTTAAGTGCTTACAGTGGTGATACCATACAACTGCGCTTTTCAGGAGTAAACAGTGGCTTTGCGAGTGATATAGCCATTGATCAGGTCCTCATTTCCAGTAATGCCTGTCCGCAGCCTACGGGGCTAACCCTCAACAGTGTAGGCCCAACCAGTGCCACACTAAGCTGGACCAGCGGAGGCGCTTCCAACTGGCAAATTGCTTACGGCCCCGTAGGCGGTAGCGTAACTTCCTTTGCCAAAGTAGCTGCTACTACCAATCCATTTACGCTTACCGGTCTTACACCCAACACCGCCTATGACGTGTACGTGCAAGACAGTTGCTCGGCTACTACCCTAAGCCTTTGGGCGGGCCCGCTTACCCTGCAAACCTTGTGTGGGGTGGTTACCGCACCTTTTACGGAAAGCTTTGATGACACCACCTGGGTAGCCGGTGCCGGTGCGCAGAATTTGGGTAATAGTATAAATCCCTGTTGGCAACGCCCTACGGTTGATGGGCTAAACTTCGGGCCCTCAGCTGGGCCAACCGCCTCAGCGGGTACGGGCCCCGATACCGATGCCAGCGGAAGCGGCCAGTTTATTTACACCGAGTTTAGTGGGGCCGCCTTGCCTTTTGGCGAAATTACCTCTCCAGCCATTGCCATCCCAGCCAGCTTCACCAACCCGCAGGTACAGTTTGCCTACCATCTCTTTGGCGCAGCCATAGATTCCCTTACGGTGGAAGTAGTGCAGGGCGCTACCGCCACGCAGGTATTCAGTTTAGTGGGCCAACAGCAAAGCGCCACTGCGGATGCCTGGCTGCCGGCTCAGGCAGACTTATCCGCCTTTTTAGGCGATACTATTCAAATACGCTTCCGCGGATACAGCAATGGCTTTACCGGTGATATTGCCTTGGACGACTTTGCCTTGATTGATGAAACCTGCCCTATTCCCAGTAATTTATCGGCTACAGCCAGCACCCGCAACAGCATTACCTTGAGCTGGACTACCGGGGGTGCCACACAATGGGAAATCGAATATGGGCCTTTAGGCTTTACCCAGGGGCAAGGTACTGTGGTATCTGCCAACAGCAATCCCTTTACTGTAACAGGTTTGAGTGCCAGCAGTAATTATGACTTTTACCTGAGAGATAGTTGCGGAGTAGCTGATGTAAGCGACTGGATTGGACCCTTACTGGCCTCCACCGCCTGCGATACTGCGCTGGCCCCCTATTTTGAAAACTTTGATGTAGGCTTTAACCGCGGGGTGGATTCGGCTGGCGTGCAAAATGCGGGAGCCACCATTTCACCCTGCTGGAGTCGCAATCAAGACACGGGTTATTATTGGGGCGGGGGTACCGGTTTTACACCTACCGCGGGTACCGGGCCTTTTGGCGATAATACTTCCGGCAACGGCAATTATGTGTACGTTGAATCTTCTTTTGCTCCGGGTGGCTCGGTGGCCGTTTTAGAAACTCCGCTCATTAATTTGGATAGCCTAAGCGCACCTGAAATGCGTTTTTGGTATCACATGTGGACCCAAAATGGCTCGCAAGGCAAGCTGGTTTGGGCCGTGGATAGTGGCAATGGTTTTCAGGCTTTGGATTCGTTAGACGGCAACCAAGGTTTTGGCTGGTTTGAGCTGGTAACTGATTTACGAGACTATGCGGGCGCCACCGTGCAAGTGCGCTTTACCGCCACCAAAAGCAATGGCCCTGTAGCGCAACAGGGAGATATTGCCCTGGATGACTTTAGTGTAATTGAGGGCATTAGTTGTTTGCCGCCTGATTCTTTGGAGGTATTGAACATAACCCAAAACTCCATTCAAATTGACTGGGTACCAGGTTTGGCCAGTCAGTGGCAGGTAAGCCAACAGGCGGTAGGCAGCCCGGCTGCGGTAATTAGCGGCACTACCAACCGCCCCTACACCTTTAGCGGTTTGAGTGCGTCTACTTCTTATGTGATTTGCGTGCGCGATAGTTGCGGGCCGGGGGACGTTTCGGAATGGCTCTGCGATACGGTGCAAACTGCATGTGCACCTTTTACCGCGCCTTTCACCGAAAACTTTGACGGTGCGGCCTGGCAGGCCGGAACGGGTGCCCTAAATGACGGCAACCAAATTGACCCTTGCTGGAGCCGTCCGGGAGCGGAAACGCCTCATTTTGGTCCTTCGGCCGGGCCTACCGCTTCTGCTGGTACTGGTCCTAACACAGACGCCAGTGGGGCCGGGCAGTTTATTTATACCGAGTTTAGTGGTGTGCCACCCAGTCCGGGTGTAATTACTTCGCCCTTAATTATTTTACCCGGTACCATGGCCAACCCCGAGTTGCGTTTTGCCTACCATCTTTTTGGCAATGCGATTGACTCTTTATCGGTTTCAATAGAAACCTCTTCCGGCAGTCAGTTTTTAACTTCATTGGTGGGGTCTCAGCAAACAGCTAATACCGATCCATTTTTAACCAGTGCCAATGATTTAAGTGCTTGGTTAGGCGATACCATTCGGGTGGTTTTTGAAGGCTACAGCAGTGGTTTTGCGGGTGATATTGCCATTGATGAGTTCACCATTTTAGATCCTTTATGTCCGGCACCAAGCAGCTTTACCGTTGCCAGTACTACCGTAAACAGCATTACTGTAAACTGGAGCAGTTCAGCGGCCAATTCTCAGATTGAATACGGCCCGGTTGGCTTTAGCCTGGGCAGTGGCACGCGTGTAAATGTATCAGGCGGAAGCCATATCCTTACCGGTTTACAACCGGGTACTTTTTACGAGCTGTACCTGCGGGATAGTTGCTCGGCTATTGATACCAGTTTATGGGTAGGGCCTTTGTTGGCCAGTACCCAATGCGGGGTAATTGTGGCGCCTTACGTAGAAAACTTTGATGCCGGCTTTTTGGAAGGTACGGCCGGGTTTAACACCGGCTCCACCATTTCGCCTTGCTGGAACCGTAATACCGACTCATTATACCACTGGGGGGGAGGTAGTGCCGGTACACCTAGTGGAGGTACAGGTCCTGCAGCTGATCGCACCACCGGAAGCGGTAATTACGTGTACGTTGAAGCTACGGGCGGGCTGGCCAACGACACGGCCATCTTAGAAAGTCCGGACATTGACATGAGTGCCTTAACCGCTCCGGAATTAACATTTTGGTTGCACATGTTTTCCGTTCAATCCAATCCCGTGTTACGTTGGGAGATTTTGAGCAACAACAATTGGGTTTTGCTCGATACTCTAAACGGCTCACAGGGTAACTTTTGGCAAGAAATTAAAACCGACTTAAGCGCTTATCAAGGGCAAACCGTGCGCTTTCGCTTTATTACCGTTAAAGCTACCGGGGCTGCAGCCTTTCAAGGCGATGTGGCCATTGATGATCTGAGCGTACAAAATGTGCCCAGCTGCGCGGTGGCTACCCTGCCTTTCCTAGAAAACTTCAATGGCAGCAACTGGCAAGTGGGTACAGGTGCACTCAACAACGGTGATGCAATAGATCCCTGTTGGAGCCGCCTGCAAAGCCCGCAAAACAGGTGGACAACTGGTACCGGTGCCACACCATCTGCCAATACGGGACCGCTTACCGATGCCAGTGGCAATGGAAATTACATGTACACGGAAGCCTCCCGGGGCGCAGGCCGGGCCTGGTTAACTACCCCTCGCTTGTTTTTAGATACCAACAAAGCCAATCCGTATCTATGGTTTAGCTACCACTTGTTTGGAGCAGACATAGACACTTTTGATGTGGAGGTGAACAATGGAAGCGGCTGGCAAAATCAGTACAGGTTGTTAGGTGCCCAGCAAAGTGCCAGTGCCGATGCCTGGCTACCCGATTCGGTAGATTTAAGTGCCTTTAGTGGCGATACCATAGAAATACGTTTTGTGGGCGTAAGTAGCAATTTTGCCGGTGATATCGCTATTGATGATATCCGCGTGGACGAATCGATACTGCCTTGCGCAGCACCGCAAAATGTAGCCCTTACTAACATCACGCCTACCTCTTTAGATGTAAGCTGGACGGCCGGAGGAGCTGGCATTGTGATTAGTTGGTACGAGCAAACGGCCGGGCCGGGCTCTGCCCAAACGGTGAGCAATGTGGGGAGTCCGTACACCATTACTGGCCTTACGCCTAATAGGACCTATATACTAGATCTTAAAGACAGCTGCAGTGCTAATAGTCTAAGCGCAAGTGTTTTAGATACGGCCAACACCTTGGCTTGTCCCTTGGTTTCGGCCTCTTTGAGCTACACGGCCACCAATTTGCAGGTGAACTTTAATGCCGGGGCCAGTATCAATGCCGATAGTCTGCGTTGGGATTTTGGCGATGGCAACAGTGGCATCGGGTTAAACCCCAGCAATACCTACCCAGCGGCCGGTAGTTATACGGTTACTTTAATTGCCTTTAACAACTGCGGCAATGCCGATACCGTGACGCTGACGATTTTAGTTTGTGATGTATTGAGCCCCGCCTTTACCCTAAGTAAAAATGTGGATACTATTTTTTACGATGCCAGTACCACCGTAGGTGCCACCGGATATATTTGGGATTTTGGCGATGGCAATATGGCTACCGGAGTGAGCGGGAATCATCAGTACAGCCTAACGGGTAGCTACACCGTAACGCTTAGAGCCTTTAACGCCTGTGGAGATACCCTCTCTAACACCCAAACCATTAATGTTTGTGGTGCGCCTGTAGCGGATTGGACCTACACCATTTTACCGCCTGTAAATGCCGGCTTGCGGGTGCAGTTTGATGCCTCTTTGTCCCAAAATGCCGTGAGCTATGCCTGGGATTTTGGCGATGGCAATACCGGTACTGGTGTGAATCCTATTCACATTTACGCCACCCCCGGCTTATTTTACAATGTAAGCTTAACGGTAACTAATGCTTGCGCAGACGTGGGAAACAAGACCTTTAGACTCAATCAGATTGGTTTGAAGGAAACGAGTTTGGCTAAACCCATACAAGTGTACCCGGTGCCGGCTCAAGATTATTTGATTATTGAGTTTGACCCCAAAAGACCACCTGAAACATTGACCTTAATCAATGTCTCTGGAGCCCAGGTGCTGAGTGTAATCCCAGGCGAATGGGAGGTTACTTATACCCTGGACGTTTCTTTACTGGCTCCAGGTATGTACTTTTTGCAAGTAGTTTCTAACCATTCTACCCATAGCTTACCGGTTATCATTGAATAAACTTTTGCAGGCATTAAGAGATGGGCATTTGAGAGCCACGCGTAAAATTGGGTGACTTTGATCCACTTAAAGATGGATTGACCATCTCTTAACCTTTTTAGTCTTGGTACTTTCAGCAGATGGCTTCCGAGGGCACTGCAACAAACGCAGGCTTACCTAAATAGAAATTCACTTACCTTTAGCCTTCAAAAATTAACCACCATGAAAACAAAGTCATTTTTTAAACTAAGCCTTTTTGCCTTATTGCTGTTGGGCTTTAGCGCCTGTGAGGAGCTAATAGAAGCCGCTAACGTAGAGCTAGACACCAATTTTAGTGAGACTTTCACCTTTGCCGCAACAGTACCTACTGACCCTCTTACCGGTGAAGCCAGCTTCGCGGAATCAGCTACATTGGATCTTGCTGAAAGCGAAGCTGCGGATTACCTTGATAAAATTCAGGAAATTGAAATACAGTCTGTTACGCTCACTGTTTTAGAATACAGTGGGGCCGAGGAGGCTGTTTTTTCAGGTGAATTGGATTTGGGCAATGGTTTTAACTTACCCATTAACAATATCAACCTCAAAGATCTTTTTGACAGCGGTGAAAGTCTTGATCTTTCAGATCAGGCGGGTGCCTTTAATCACTTAAAGGATCAGCTGAAAAATCAAAAACAACTGAGCTATACGGTAGATGCTTCCATCAGTGAAGTTCCTGTAGATGCCACCGTTCAATTTGATTTTGAGCTTGAAATAATTGCCAACCCATTGGATTAATTCCTCTAAGCACTCGTATCACAAACACCCGCAGGTAAACCCCCGCGGGTGTTTTGCTTTAAAAGCCATTCAAGACAGTAAGCCCGTCCCAAAAAGAAACTTTGGCTGTAGTGGAGAAATCATCCACTTTGCTTGTAAGCATCGGTTTTTATGCCTATAATCCAAACTCAAAAAATAAACAGACAAAATCATGGCACAATGTTTTGCCCTTATGGGCTAGAGTTTACCGGTTATTGAAAGCATGCAAAAATCAGGAGACAATTTTGTAGTAGTCTCTTTCCCCGATTTTGAAAACTACGCCCAAGAAAATAATATCCCCTTTGTAAGTTACCAACTGCATGAATAGAGTGATACCTCCAACTCCTTAGACTTACATGAAAAGCTTAAGGCTTTTGGCGTGGATGTGGCAGTGCCGCTTTTTGAAGAAACCGTAGAATGGGCCGGAGCATTGAACTCTATTTACAGGGATGACCCCAGGGTACTGAACCGCGCATTTTTGTTTAGAAACAAGGCCATGATGAAACGGAAAGCTCTGATTGGCGGATTACGCGTGGGATTATTTGAGGAAGTGCACAACCGTGAGGAGGTGAAGCAATTTATGAAGCGCCTTAATGAGGCCAATTTGCAACTAGACGAAGAAGAAGACAGTTGGGTACACATCAAGCCATTTGCTTCGGTTGGTACGGTGGGGAACGGCATTGAGCGTTACTTACCTATGGCCGAGAAAGCGGGTGTCAGTCACTTTTCAGTAGCTTCTTCTTATGAGGCGTATCGCGCTAAGCAGGTGTGCCAGCCCAATACCCGCGTTATGATTATGGGTATTTTGTACGATGAAGACCTGGAATGGGTACTCAAAAATGACGTAGAGTTTTACGTGTTTCATTATCAACGTTTGGAAAAGGTGCTGACCTTGGCCAAAGAGCTAAATCTTCAGGCGCAAATTCACCTAGAGGTAAAAACCAGGGCTAATAGAACCGGGCTTACGGAGCGCTACTTTACTAAATGCCTGAGCCTGCTTAGCAAAAATTTGCAGCATCTCAATTTTGTGGGATTATGCACCCACTTTGGTGGGGCGGAAACTTTCAGAAACGATTTTAAGATACAGCGGCAGTTTAAGCGCTATCAAGAATACTTCAAGCTCTGCGAGAAAAAGGGCTGTAAGCCTCAATTCCGTCACTTGGGTTCATCGGCTGCAGCCTTATCTTTTGCCGCCAGCCGTTTTGATATGGTGCGCATTGGCGTGGCCCAGTACGGCTTTTGGCCCAGCCCAGATGTGTATTACCACCACCTTAATCAAACAGGCAAAAGCCGTGAAACCGGCTTACGCAGATTATTCACTTGGAAAACTGATATTATGGACGTTCGGGAGGTGCCCTCTGGAGAGTTCATAGGCTACGGAACCGCTTTTCAGGCCACCCAAGATATGACCATTGCCGTGTTACCCCTGGGCTATTCCAATGGCTACCCCCGCGGACAAAGCAATCGCGGGCACGTGCTAATTCACGGGAAAAAAGCCCCTATTTGCGGTTTGGTGAACATGAACCTTTTTATGGTAGATGTGAGCCATATTCCCGAGGCGCGCATAGGCGATGAGGTAGTGCTGATAGGACGACAAAAGAACAACGTAATTAACGTAGCTTCTTTTACGGAAAGTACTCAGCTTTTAAATCAGGAAATGATGAGCCGGCTGCCTGGCGATATTCCCCGTAGGACCGCGCGTTAAGGCCGGGCTAATTCTTTGAGGTCTTCAAGTGAGTATTTTTGGCGAACACCATCTTGCGCCACGAGGTATTCCGCTATTTTTTCCGGGCTTAGTTGATGGCTCTGTCTTAAACCGTCTATCAAACTTTTGAGGTAATTAGGGGCGGGTGGGTTGCGTTGGGCTAAATCGCCTACGTGGTTAAAAGTAAAAACAGGCTCTTTTTGCGCTAAGCCTAAAAATAGAATTCTACCGTACCATTTCTCAGAGTAAGCGTCCCAGTAGCCTTGCTGGCGTGCTTTTTCAAAATCAATAAAGGCGGGGTCTTTTTTATTGCACTCCTGCGCGTGCAAATCAGCAAACTGGTCGCGGGTAATGCGGTACAAGCGCACCAGGGTTTCGGCACCGGACGCAGGCTCATTGCTGATAAAACACACCCCACCACCTCCCCAAATGTGGGCCTCTTTGGCAAAGTACAAAGGATGGTTAAGCATGTATTTTTCACTGTGGGTAGGGGCGGCTTTATTACGCGAACCCTTGTAGGCCTTGCGGTTACCCGGATACTGACCGCCTTGCAGGTAGCATAAAAATCGGCCTTGAGCCAGGTTGGAGCCATAGCAGGCGTACCAAACGTAGTCGAGCTTAGCTTTGTGATCTTGAGAATGCATACAGGCAGTACAAAAAGTGGGGCCTTAAGTTTAAGATAGTTAAATGACTAGGGGTAAAACAGTTCCTGGGCGGTTTACCAGAGCGTGATAGGATGTGTACGGTTTAGGTGACCGCAATCACCACAGTATCCAGTTGAAATAAAATACTTTTGCATCAAAATTAGGAGACCATGCAAGATTTAATTCAAAACGAGAAAACGTTCTTAGTAGACGTGCGCACTCCGGCCGAAGTAGCCGAACAAAGTGTGCCCGGGGCTGAGAACATTCCCTTAAATACCATTCCTGACCAGTTAGATCGCTTCAAGGCGGCACAAGGTCCGGTGGTGGTTTTTTGCCGCAGTGGCGCTCGCAGTGAAAACGCCAAAAACTGGCTCAAACAAAACGGAGTAGAAGACGTACACAATGCGGGCGGAATAGCCGATGTATTAATTCATAAAATGTAAGATATGCGCAATTTGATTTTAATTTTAGTAGCAGCTTTAGGCTTTACCGCTTGTGGGCAGCAGCAAAACCAAGGCGGTACACAAGCCAAAGGAGGAGACATTAATGTAGCCGAAGCGGCTGAAAAAATGAAAGAATCGGATGTGTTGATTCTGGACGTACGCACCCCACGCGAGTTTGCGGAAGGCCACATCAAAGGGGCGAAGAACATCAATATCAACGGAGCCGATTTTGACGCACAGATAGACGCCCTTTCTAAAGATCAAACAGTTGTGGTGTACTGCCGTAGCGGTGGCCGCAGCGCCCGTGCCATGGGCATTATGCAAAAAAAGGGTTTCACCGAAGTGTACAACATGCAAGGCGGTGTGATGGCTTGGAGCCGAAACGGTAAAGCGCTGGAGTAAACCATGGCAGGATTCAAGGAATTAGTCAGTGGGGCCACCCCGGTACTGATCGATTTTTATGCCGACTGGTGTGGTCCTTGTAAAATGTTGGCGCCTACGCTCAAAGAGGTGAAAGCCCAATTGGGTGACCAAATAAAGGTGCTGAAAATAGATGTGGATCGTAATCAGGCTTTAGCGCAAAAGCTGGGCGTGCAAGGTGTACCCACTTTAATGATTTACCAGAACGGGAGCCTTAAATGGCGGCAAAGTGGGGTCTTACCCACGCATCAGATTGTCAGTCAACTTAAAGCGTATTTATAATCAAAAAAAGGGCCGCTCTCAGCGGCCCTTTTTTTAGTCTTCTAAGAATTGTACGGGTTCTAAATTACCCTCCTCGGCTTCGGTAAAAAGCCTTGATTTAATTACAAACCGCTTTCCATAGGGGATTTCAAGGCTAAAGCTAGAGCCACGGCCTTCGGTTACATCCAGTGTAAGCTGGGTATGTTTCCAGTATTCAAACTGGTCTTGGCTCATCCAAAACTCAAAACCGGCTACCCGGCCCAGACATACGTCACTGTAGCCTACTTTAAAATCTCCTTTTTCAAAGCACATGGGCTGTGAGCCATCACAGCAGCCACCACTTTGGTGGAAGAATAAATCGCCATGGCGCACTTGCAAAGTTTCTATGAGTTTTAGTGCGGCAGCACTGGCCTGTATACGGGGTACTTTTTCCATCAGCTTTTTTTTTGAAATTTTAGAGAATGAAACAGCCGGCCTCAGCACTGCATGCTTTGGCCGGCTGCCATCAAACGAAGTAGTCGTTTGGGTTTAAGCGGTTCTACTAAAAGAAACCGAGTTTGTTCTTATCGTAAGAAATCAGCATGTTTTTGGTTTGACGGTAATGATTCAACATCATTTTGTGCGTCTCCCGTCCAAAACCAGATTTCTTGTATCCGCCAAAAGGCGCATGGGCTGGGTAAGCGTGGTAGCAATTTACCCAAACCCTACCGGCTTTAATGGCCCTAGGCACTTGATACAACTCATGCGAATCACGCGTCCACACTCCGGCACCTAGACCGTAAAGGGTGTCATTGGCAATTTCCAGCGCTTCTTCAGTGGTTTTAAAGGTGGTAACAGACACCACCGGACCAAAGATTTCTTCCTGGAAAATGCGCATTTTATTGTGACCCTTAAAAATGGTAGGCTCCACGTAATAGCCGGTTTCCAAGCCGCTGTTGAGGTGTTGCTTGCCTCCTCCGCATAAAACTTGGGCTCCTTCCTGGCGACCAATTTCCATGTAGTTCATGATTTTCTCATACTGGTCGTTACTGGCCTGGGCGCCCATCATGGTATTGGGGTCTAGGGGGTTGCCCATTTTTATGGCTTTGGTGCGTTCTATTACGCGCTCCATAAACTTATCGTAGATGTTTTCATGCACCAATATCCGTGAGGGACAAGTACACACTTCACCTTGGTTTAGGGCAAACATTACTGCGCCTTCTACCGCCTTATCAAAGAATTCATCATCGGCATCAGCCACAGATTCAAAGAAAATGTTAGGTGATTTACCCCCTAGTTCCATGGTAACCGGAATCAGGTTCTCAGAGGCATACTGCATGATGAGTCTGCCGGTAGTGGTTTCGCCTGTAAAGGCTACTTTCTGTACCCTTTGTGAGGTGGCTAGCGGCTTACCGGCTTCGGTACCAAAACCGTTTACCACGTTAAGCACCCCAGCGGGTAACACGTCTTGTATGAGCTCTATCAGGCACATAATGCTGGTGGGTGTTTGCTCGGCCGGTTTTACCACCACGGTGCAGCCAGCGGCCAGGGCCGGGGCTATTTTCCAACTGGCCATAAGCAAGGGAAAGTTCCAGGGAATAATCTGCCCTACTACGCCTAAGGGCTCCTGTAGATTCAGACTTACCGTGTTTTCATCGTGCTCGCTCATGGTACTTTCATCAGAGCGAATAACTCCGGCAAAGTAGCGGAAGTGATCAATACTCAAAGGTAAATCAGCGGCCATGGTTTCCCGGATGGCTTTACCATTGTCAACCGTTTCTACAGTGGCCAGGTACTCAAGGTTGGCCTCCATGATGTCGGCTATTTTCAATAAAAGGTTGCTGCGCGTAGCAGCCGGGGTCTTGCTCCAGCCGTCAAAAGCGGCATGGGCGGCATCAAGGGCCATTTCAATATCTTCTTTAGTAGAACGGGCCGCCTGGCAAAAAGGCTGTCCGTTTACCGGAGAAATATTATCAAAATACTCCCCTTTAGCGGGGGCCGTCCATTGGCCGCCAATAAAGTTGTCGTAACGGCTCTTAAAGCTTACTTCTTTGCCTACAAAAGGCAATTTTGAGGTGGTTGCTTCCATTTCATTATTCATTTGATTCAGGTCAATATTCCCACTTTTACCGGCAAACGCGGTGGACTATTTTTTCAATTCCTAGCATTATTTTCCCAAAATGTATTTTGTACACTATCTAAACAGCTTGGTTTTTATATATTTAGGAACTGATAACGCTTATTTTGGATTTACTTACACCACTTAACCTTACCCCATCTGATAAACTGTCTTCCTTAGTAGAGCACCGCAGCAAGTTTAATTTGGACTTTTGCGAGCTTAACGTTTTTGAAACCCGCGAGCAGGCCGAAGATTTTCACCTCAGTTTTGAGGGTTTTACCATTACCTCTATGCTGCGCGGCAAAAAGATCATGCATTTAGAAGGCTTTGATGATTTTGAATATGTGCCCGGTGAAACGGTTTTGGCTCCGGCCGATACCCTTATGCGCATTGACTTTCCCGAGGCCGAAATGGACAATCCTACCCAGTGCACAGCTTTGGTAGTGGACCCTCATTATCTGGAACAAAGCCTCATGCGCATCAACGAAAGTTGGAAAGGCTCGCGCTTAAGTATGCCGCAATGGAGCCTGGACTCGCAACAATTAATTTTAAAAAATAACGCGCGGTTTGCAGGCGTAAGCAGTAAGCTCTTGCAGGTGCTCAGTAGCTCAGACCCCTTTAAAGAATACCAGGCCGACTTAATTTTAAAAGAGCTGGTTTTGATTTTAATGCGCCAGCAGCATTTGGGAAAAACCCAAGCAGAGGCACAGCAAAACAGCAATGCTCATGCTTTAAATGCGGTAATGGCTTACATTCAAAATAACTTGCAGCAAGATTTGAAAATTGAAGATCTCTGCCGCGTGGCCGGAATGAGTAAAAGCAGCTTTTACCGGGCTTTTGCCGATGAATTTGGGCTAACCCCCGTGCAGCTTCTGCTGGAAGAGCGCTTGAAACATGCTTGCCAGCTGCTGGGCGAGAAGGAACTAAGTGTAAAGGAAGTGGCCTACGCCAGTGGCTTCAATGATCCCAACTATTTTAGCCGCGCCTTTAAAAAGTATAAGCATTGCAGCCCCAAAGAGTACCGTTTGCAGCAATATGTGCAACAACACGGAGGCTGGGCTTAATCTTGGCTTTCAGTTTTTTCTTTAGCGTGTACTTTGCAGCTCCAAGTTTTCGGACTTTAAGATCCACTATTTCTTTTAAAGTTAGTGATTGCGCAAGGCCTTCATCAACTCTTCTTTGGTCATAGTGCTGCGCCCTTCAATATTGAGTTCCTGCGCTTTTTGGTACAGGTCATCTTTAGTGCGTTCTTCATAGTCATCGGCTTTACCGCCCTTTTCGCCTGCCTTAGGGTCATTGGCTATGCGGGCCGCTTTTTCCTTGCTAGCCCCTTGCTGGCGCAGTTCTTCATACTGCTCATCGTTTTTTATGCTGGGTCCGTGGTCTTTGGCCATAAAGCTGTTTTTTCTATTGATCAAAAATGCAACGGGTAGGGTTGCGCCTTGTTTTCAACCAGGTGCTTAGGCAAAATTTAGGGCTCCGGTTAGTGAAAGTAGTTGGCTAAACGGTGGCTTGCGTTTTAAGCACCGCTATTGATTTTTCAAGGGTTCTAGCAAATATTCCAAACCCTCGGTTTTTAGTATAAACATGGTTTCCAGCAACACCCCAATTTTCCCTTTCGGGAAACCCACCCCGTAAAACCACTCCAGGTAGTAGGCGGGTAGGTCACAAATTTTACGCCCTTGGTATTTACCAAAAGGCATTTCTACTCGTATCAGGTCTTTTAAAATTTGGGGGTTGGGTTGAGGGGCTTGGGTCATGGCCTTAGAAGTATATTTTATCTCAATTAGTTTTTTAGGTTTGTAAAACATTAAAAGATCTGGATGAAAACCCCAACCTTACTGCTTCTTACACTTTTGTTGGCCAATGTTATCTTGGCCCAGACTACTGAAACTTTGAAAACGTATTCTCCCTCAGGAAAACAAGGTACCCTAAAAATTGATGTTACCCAGCAAACAAAAGTGCGTGAGGACTACCTACAGTTGAAGCCACACTTACTTATTCTCAACACGGAGATAGTTAATGTTGCTGAAAGTAAAAGAAAGCAATTTTTAAACATGGTTGAAGAAAATAACAAGATATGGCAGTATAGGTACCTTGAACATCTCTGTGAGCACGAACTAGCTATATCAAGAGCTCAGTCTATTGAAGGCCAGATGTTTATCTACCGCAAGAAAATACACTCTGGTAACCTGATTTTGGCCATGCTAGAAAGAGAACTACAGCATCGTTTGCAGACATTTTTCCCCTTCTCTGCATGTTATGCTTACCGCCTAAATCGCAGCCAAGAGTATACCATGGCTGACATGGCTAATGATTTTAAACCCGACTGGATTATATCTCCTACCATCTTTAAAGCTGATACGGTAAATGATTTGGTTGAAAGCAGTTTACAGCTAGAGGTATGGGATGCTAACGGTGACTCCCTGCGCATTAATCGCATATTTACTAGCCGTGCTAAGAGCCTAACTGAATCCATAAACAACGTTATTTCTAAAGCCGGTGCTTACCTATTGGGGTCAATTGGGAAAGATAAGACCTTTAGGCAGGTAGCAAGGCTCGGTAACAGCAGAGGCAAGTATTTTGAAGGATTTCTTGAAAAGCATAACCAGCCAGAAGTAAAAGAAATAATGACCCAACGAGATTTGGCTGATGGATATATTGGGGGAATGATGAATAAGTCTAAGGACCGGTTTTTGGGCTTTACCCTAAACAAATATATTCCAGACTTTGAGGATAAGATACCTAATAAGGTTTATGAAAATCCCTATGAACATATTGATGTGACTGTTGACATGGATCCTGGTCGTGCCCAATATAAGTCGATGACTTATGTAGGTTTAAGGTTTGAAGGGAAATGGTTGGTAAAACCTATTAATGGTGATTGGATTTACACTAAAGACCCCTTACAGGCAAGAAAAGTGTGTATGAGCCGTGTTTCCAATCTTGGTATTTTCATTCCAGATTCTACAAAGCTTTACCCTGATTTTTGGAAACGCGGTTTTTTTACACCGCTTGATACCTCTACACTTCGATTTCGGCTCGACACTTTAAAAGTGAAAAACTGGAAAACAGACTTAGCGGTAGACAAACTTAGGTTAGCTCCTTACCAAGGATTTCCAAGGTCTGTTGCTGAGGAGCTCTCACGAGAATACACTTGGAAAAAGGCGCTTGACTGGCGGGTTAATATTGCAGAGAACCATCTAAAGGGACTCTTCAATGATTTGGAAGCCTCACGTGTGCGGGATATTCGTTTCATAGACACAGAGGTTAGGTCCTTTCCAGTGATTCATGATTATGAAATGACGAGAGGCTTGGTGGCGCTATGGGTTGAAGAACCATGGGTTAAACTCTCATTGCGGTTTTTCTATTGGGATCAGGATAATCCTGATGAATTATACGAATGGACCTATTTACCCAAGGTGACCTTTGATAAAAAATCAGATAAACCCAAGGGAAAATATTTGTATGAGCAAATGAACAAGGTTATACCCTGGAGTTTTGTTAGAGGTTTTGTTGATGACCAAGCTTTTTGGCAAGAAAAGGTTCTGGCAAAAGAAGAGGGTGCTTATAAGTACTTGGTAAAGGTAACCGGAGATTAAATTAACTCCCATAGGCCTCCAACATGGCCAGCAAATCGGCATGAGTGTTGGCCTCATCTTTGGGTTTGTCGTGCCGCCAGCGCTTCATCCGCGGGAAGCGTAAAGCCACCCCGCTTTTATGGCGTGAAGATTTTTGAATCCCTTCAAAGGCCAGCTCAAAAACCAGCTCAGGTTTTACGCTGCGCACCGGACCAAAGCGCTCTATCGTGTTCTTTTTTACAAAAGCATCTACCTTTCTCAACTCCGCATCGGTTAAACCAGAATAAGCCTTGGTAAAGGGCACCAGTTCTTCGTCTTTCCAAACGGCAAAGGTATAATCGGTGTAGAGGTTGGCTCTGCGCCCGTGGCCGCGCATGGCGTAAATGAGTACCGCATCAATGGTAAGCGGGTCTACCTTCCATTTCCACCAGTCGCCTTTTTTGCGGCCTACCTGGTACTGCCCTTGTTTGTGTTTGAGCATGATGCCCTCACTGCTGTGCTCGCGTGACTTCTCGCGTATTTGGGCCAGCTCTTTCCAGCTGTTGTAGGGTATTAGTTTACTAAGTTGAATAAGTTTATTGGGGGGTAAATTGGCCAGCAATTGTTCCATGAGCTGACGTCTTTCAACCTGCGGTTTTTGGCGCAAATCTTCTCCTTCGTACTCCAGCAGATCGTAAGCACGAAGAACCACCGGGGCCTGTTCCAATATTTTTTTGCTAATGTTTTTACGGCCAATGCGGGTTTGCAGATTTTGAAAGGGTAGAATGTGCCCGTCTTTGTAGGCCAGAATTTCCCCGTCCAGCACGGTTCCGTCTGGTAAAAGTTGGGCCGCTTCCGCAAATTCGGGGAATTTATCGGTGACCAACTCTTCCCCGCGGCTCCAGACAAAATGCTGGCTTCCGCGCACCACTAGCTGGCCGCGAATACCATCCCATTTGCGTTCGGCCAGCCACTCATCGGGCGAACCGATACCCTCCGGGCCATCATCCAGTTGATACGCCAAATAAAATGGATAGGGCTTGCTGAGGTCATCGGCTTTTTTCTTTTCCAAAATGAGGCTTTCAAAAGTGACCTCTTGCGGATTCCAATTCCCCATCAGGCGGTGGGCCAGCTCGGCTTCTTCTTTACCGGTGTGTTTACTCAAGGCGCGGACCATCAGTTTTTGCGATACGCCCATGCGGTAGCCGCCCATCATCATTTTGTTGAACACAAAGCGTGGCCAGGCCTCTAATTGAGACCAGGCGCTTAGCACTTTCTCCTTGCGCTGCTCTAAATCCAAATCGCGCAAAGCCACAATATACTGCATCCAATAGTGCAGACTTTGATCTTGGGTTTCTTCTGTGGCTTCGGGTAAAACTTTGGCTACGGTTTCAGCCAAATCGCCTACAATGTGGTAGGTTTCCTCAAACAACCAAATAGGTAGGCCGCTCGCTTCGGCTGTCCACTCCCTGATATCGCTACTGCGGATGGCTTTTTTGGGGCGCTTGCCACTGAGCAAGGCTATGCACCAAACCTTATCTTCAGAAGAAGCTTCCGCGAAATAATCTACCAAAGCCTTTACCTTGGCATTGGTTTTATTGGTTTGGTCTAGCGCCAGAAAAAGTTGGGTAAAGCCTTGCATGCCCTAATAGCTGGTTTTAAAGGATTTTGTTCAAAAAGTTAAACCTTGCCGGTCTATTTACTTTTTGGTAAGAAGCCTGCAAGGTTTTGGGCAGGGCTTTATGCCAACTCAACCAAAACCAATTTAATCTTAACCGCGCGCCAAAA
>CAJXNI010000037.1 GCA_913057235.1 uncultured Bacteroidota bacterium | reverse complement strand
GCTTTTTTCTTTTTGGGTCTTGGCTCGTCAGGTCCAAAAGCGGTTGGCGGTTCTTTTGGTTCTGCTGGTGGATAAGGTTTCGGTTGCCTTAGTTTATTGTTATAAATCGAATCAGATTTGAAACTACCCGAAATTCTGCAGTCCACCCACGAGGACGGTAAGGTATTCCGCAAAAAAAAACGACCTCCTGGGAAATCAAAAGGTCGTTTTAAGCGCATTTAGTACGTTTTTCTACACGTCTATATTGGCGTACTTGGCATTTTTCTCAATAAACTCTCTGCGGGGAGGAACGTCATCGCCCATGAGCATGGAGAAAATACGATCGGCCTCTGCGGCACTGTCAATGGTTACCTGACGCAGCATACGGTATTCGGGGTTCATGGTGGTGTCCCAAAGCTGCTCGGCATTCATTTCACCTAAACCTTTGTAACGCTGCACGCTCAGACCGCTTTTGTTTTCACCGCCCAGTTCACTGATCAAGCGATCGCGCTCATCATCATTCCAGGCATAGTTCTCTTTTTTGCCTTTTTTCACCAAATACAAGGGAGGTGAAGCAATGTAAATGTAGCCCGCTTCAATCAGCTCTTTCATGTAACGGAAGAAGAAGGTGAGAATGAGGGTGGCAATGTGGCTGCCGTCTACATCCGCATCACACATGATGATGATTTTGTGGTAGCGGAGCTTATCCAAGTTTAAGGCCTTGGCATCTTCCAGCGTACCCACGCTTACGCCCAGCGCGGTGTACATATTTTTGATTTCTTCATTCTCAAAAACGCGATGCTGCATGGCTTTTTCCACGTTGAGAATTTTTCCCCGTAAGGGTAAGATTGCCTGAAAGTTACGGTCGCGGCCCTGCTTCGCGGTACCCCCGGCCGAATCACCCTCCACCAAAAATATTTCGCAAACAGAAGGATCGGTTTCAGAGCAATCGCTAAGCTTTCCGGGTAAACCGGTACTGCTCATCACCGTTTTACGCTGCACCATTTCGCGCGCCTTTTTGGCGGCAACGCGCGCCTTGGCGGCCAGAATCACCTTCTGCACCAGCATTTTGGCCTCATTGGGGTTTTCTTCCAAATAGTTGGTGAGCATTTCACCCACCAGCTGATCTACTGCGCCACTCACTTCTTTGTTGCCCAGCTTGGTTTTGGTCTGGCCTTCAAACTGTGGCTCCATCACCTTTACCGAGATTACAGCGGTAAGACCTTCTCTAAAGTCGTCTCCGCTTACTTCTACCTTTTCTTTGGTAAGCATACCACTTTCATCGGCATACTTTTTTAAAGTGCGGGTAAGGGCCCTTCTGAAACCGGCCAAGTGGGTACCGCCTTCATGGGTGTTGATGTTGTTAACGTAGGAATAAATGTTTTCACTAAAGGTATCGTTGTAGTGCATGGCCACCTCTACGGGGATGTCGTTCCGGTGCCCTTCCATGGCAATTACGCCTGGAATGATCTTTTCACGACTGCTGTCGATGTACTCTACAAACTCAGACAGCCCGCCTTCACTGTGAAATGTTTCGCTGCGCGGATTGCCCTCCTCGTCTTTTTCTCTTAAATCCGTGATATTGATGGTGATGCCTTTGTTCAGGAAGGCCAATTCCCGCATGCGCGACTGGAGGATTTCGTATTGGTAAACGGTTTCCTGAAAAATTTCACCGTCTGGCTTAAAGGTCACCTTGGTTCCACGGGTATCAGTGGTGCCTTCTTCTTTTAGCGGATAATCCGGCACACCCCGCTGATAAGTTTGGTGGTAGTATTTGCCTTGGCGGTGCACTTCTACCTTTAAGGTTTCGGAAAGGGCGTTTACACAACTCACCCCTACTCCGTGCAAACCACCGGAAACCTTGTAGGAATCTTTATCAAATTTACCACCAGCATGGAGCACGGTCATTACTACTTCTACCGCGCTGCGCCCTTCTTTTTCATGCATGTCGGTAGGTATACCCCTACCATTATCACTTACCGTGATGGAGTTATCTGCGTTAATGGTTACGTCAATCTTATCACAGTAACCCGCTAAAGCCTCATCAATGGAGTTGTCTACTACCTCATAAACCAAATGGTGTAAGCCTTTTACACCCACATCCCCAATGTACATACTGGGTCTTTTGCGCACCGCTTCGAGGCCTTCCAAAACCTGAATACTGCTGGCGCCATACTCTTTTTGTACTTCACTCATAATCTGAGAGTTATGATAAATTGATTTATTTCAAATATACCTTATTAAATCGGCATAATTCTTCTCTCAATACCAGGAATAATGCGGGTTTTCCACATTTTTTTAACATTTGGGTAATATGGCTCGATTTAGTTCACAGTCGGCAGTCCGCAGTTGGCAGATTTAGGTTTGTGGTTGATGGTTAGAGGTTAGAGGTTGGAGGTAAATTTGCGGGTACTTGGAGTTTGCTGTGGGTTGAACTCATGGCCTCTGAATTGTGGGCTCTAACATCCTTCGTCTATCGCTCCCGTCCGAAGGCGGGGCAGGCAGAGTGACAGCGCCAGGAATTATTTTCCACTTCGGTCTTCCCTACTCGGTCTCCCGTCTCCCGTCTTCAGTCTTCCGTCTTCCGTCTTCCAACTTTGAGCTTCGCGCTTCGTGCTTAAATCTTCCCTCTAAAACCGATAGGCAAAGCCCATGAGGAAATTTATGCTTTGGGCGCGGTAGCCCAGGTAAAAGTCGTACTGACTGTTGAACAAGTTAGCGGCCTTAATGAAGGCCGAAATTTTGGAATTGTAGATGTACTCCAGCTCTAGTTGCGCATCTACATAGCCGGGCAACATGCTTTCCAGTTGTTGGTTCTCCAATTGATCAAAAGCCTGACGCGGACCCACAAAATCCATTTGGGTGGCCACTTTAATCTTTTCCCTGAAAGTGTAGGCGGCATTAAGCGCTCCGGTAAAATTAGGCAGGTGCCAAGCGCGCTCGCCTCCCTGCACTTCTAGGTTTCTCAGTAAGGCTTGGGCGCCCACGCTCAAATTATCAAATACCAACACCGAAAGCGCTCCTTCTACGTAGGCGCTGTTGACAATGCCATAGCGCACTTCCAGCCCATAATTCATGCTATCCTGAAAAAAGAAGGGATTGCGGTAAAAGAGTGCCTGTCCGGCCCGCTGCCTAAATCCGCCTTGGAGCGTAAAAGTAGTGGTGCTGCTGAGTTTGCCCTTGAGGTTTACAAAAGCATCTGTGGTGCGCATGGGCACGTGGCTAAGCCCTGGCGTAAGGTAGGGATTGGCCTGAGTCAGCTGCCGGTAGGTGTTGCGTTGTACAGAGCCTTTGATACCTCCGCTCACCTGCAGCACGTTTTTCACAATAGGGTAATTCACCACTAACTCGGGAAAAAAGTACAGGTCATTACGGGCTTGGGCCACCCGGCTATCCGTTTGCGAAACGCTGTAAATGTTTAAACCGAAATCAAAAATGAGCTCGCCCCAGGTGGCGTTGATGTGGGGTCTGAATTGCAGCTGAAACGTCCCTTGATCGTACAAATTGCTGGAGTCGGCACCGGTGTAGAGGCTGTCGTAGGCCGAGTTGAAATACCAGAGATTTAAATCTACCTTTAAGTCTTTATCGGCCGCAGGTAGCAACCAACGGCTTTGCAGGTTTACATCATTTTCCTGGCTTCCGTAATTATCGTTCAGGTGGTTAAAGCCCAAGGTTGATTTCTGCAGCCAGCCCAGACTTTTCTTGCTGGCTTCCGTTAGACCTACCTCCGCTCCAAAATGCCGATACCAGTTGTAGGGTGCTTCGCCCAGGCTGGTGTCTTCGGGCGTTAGACCCAAGGCTGGCTGGCCGTAGTAGCTGTATTTATCTAAATTCATTTGGGCTTGGGCCGATAAGGTATAGGTACGGAAAAAGCGCTTGTAATACCCGCCCAGGCTGTTGCGGCTGAGGGCGTTGTCTTCAAAACGAATATCGCGCACCCCATTTTGGGTAGAAAAATGGCGGGCGTGCAGCCCAAAACTTTGTCGGCTGGAACGTTTGCTGTTGTAGTAGGCTTCTAAAAAAGGCGTGTTGTACAATCCGAAGCCGGCCTTTACCAAACCCTGGTAGAGGGCTGGTACTTCAATGCGCTTGATGCGTGCAGGCGGTAAGGCTTCGGGGTTAAAACGTATGGGCAAAGCCTGACTGCTGATGCGGTAGCTCACCGGTAACTTTTCCTGCACAGTGTCAGTTGGGTTGGGCTGCGGCATAATCTTTTGGGCCTGGGCTACCTGCGCCTTGTAGGCTTCGGTTACACTTAACTCAAATTGCCCCAGACTTCCGGTTTTTTCGGGTTGCGCCCAGAGTAATGCGGTGCTGCCTAACCAGGCCAGTACGGTTCCAATTCTTTTCATGCTACTGAGGGTCTTCGGTTTCAAATGGTTCTTCTAAAGGCTCCTCTTCGGGGATGTCAATAAGCTGTAAGCCTTGGTCGGCATCCAGCGTAATGGGCACGGCCTGCTTTTCCATCAATTCTTTTTTGGCTTTAAGGGCAGCTGCTTCTGCCGCCTGAATTTCGCTGCGCAAAGCCTCTGCCTCCTGATTCAACTCGGGTGAAAAATCTGTTTTGAGAATAAAATCAATGATGTAGTTGGCCTGAAAAATATCTTCCATTTGCCAAAAGTTACGCGCCATTAACAGGAGGCCCTTGAGCTTCCATTCTTTAAAAGAGGGCAGGTTTTCTACCAGGTTATTCACCGCTTGGTTGCTTCCCTCCAAATCGCCCTGCCGCGCCAGTAGTTTGGCGTGGAAATAATAGCTCTCGGCCAAATCTTCGCCTGCACTTTGGTTTATTAAATCTGCATAGGCTTCTTGCGCTTTGTTGTACTCTTCATTGCGGTAGTAAGCGCGCGCCTCGGTAATGCGGGCCTTATTTCTTAAATCTTCTTCCAGATTGGTTTTGCTTAAAAGCAGGCGCGCCTGTAGGGCCGCTTCGCGGTAATCTCCTAAAGCCATAGCGGTTTGCATCAGGCCTTTTTGAACCTGGTTTTCCAGGGCAGGACTGATTTGCTGTGTGGCCAGCTTCTGATACCACTGGCGCGCTTCCGCCATGTTGCCCGCCTGGTATTGGTAATCAGCTACGTAGGCCATGGCTTTCTGACTGTAGTCGTTAAGGGGGGCTTTGGCCAGCGCCAGGTAGTTTTCATAGACCACCTTAGTTTGGTTGAGCTCCTGAGCCGACTGGGCCGCGTAATAATGGGCCTGCTTTCTAAAAATTCCATTTTCAAAGCGGTTCAAATAACCTTGCCAAGAGTTCAAGGCTTTTTTCCACTCACTTTGCGCGTAAAGGTCGTAGGCCGCATTGTAGGCCGTGCTGTCCAATTGCGATTTTTCAAAATCTACAAAATCTATATCGCCTACCCAGTCCAGATAGCCTTCAATGTTCTGCTGTCTTTTGTAGACAATTTCGGCTAAGCCAATGGCCTCAATAGCTTCCTGGGAGCCAGGGTAATCATTCACCACCTTTTTAAAGGTGCTAAGCGCCTGTTCATTTTGGTCGGTATTGCTGTAAATCAAGCCCCGTTTTACGGCCACTGCGGCCATTTTATCGCTATTGCCGTAGCGCTGCTCAAATTGGTCTAAGGCCTGTAGCGCCTCCTGGTATTGATCTAACTGCAGGTGCGTTTGGGCAATTTCCAATTGGGCCTCTTGCGCCCAACTGCTTTTGGGGAAGTTCTGCAGCAGTTTGCCCAGAGTTTGAATTTTAGCCTGGGGCTTAGCGGCCAGGCCCTGGCACTGTGCTTTCTGGAAATAGGCATAATCGGCTTCTTGCGTGCCCGTTTCCAAAGCCTTTTGGTAAAAATCAGCGGCTGGTAAATAGCCTCCTGTAAGCAGGTAGCTGTCTCCTAGCCTAAGGTAGGCATCGGCTTTAGCCTTAGGGTTAGCCGCTTCACCACTCACAAACTGCCGAAAGCTCACTGCGGCATTTTGGAAATCCATTTTCTTGTAGTAGGCATAGGCGGTGTTGTAGTAGGAAAAATCAAACTGGGCCGTATTGGCTGCTCCGGGGGTTTTTCTAAACTGGTCAAAGGCGGCCAAAGCTTTATCATACTCCAAAAGGCGGTAGTAGCTTTCTGCCGACCAGTAATGACTTTGCGCTACAATCTTGCTGTTTTGCGGATACTTGAGACCTTCCTGATACTTATTTAAAGCGGCCTGGTATTGGCGTGAATTGAAGAGCTCGTTACCGCGCAGGTAGCAAATGCGTTGGTAAGCCGCGCGCATCTCGGGGCTGTTAAGGCCGCTGCGTTCAATGGTCAACAGAGCCCGCTCATAATCTTTGGTAGTAATGTAGAGATTGGCCAGGTAGCCATTAATTTTTTGCTGGTGAGGCGATTGGGGGTAGTCGCGCAGAAACTGCGTAAGGGTAGTGATGGCATCCTGAAAAGGATCGGCTAGCTCATAGGCCAGTTTTGCGTAGTTGTAGGCGGCATCTTCCTGTATGCCCGGTAATTCGTCAAACTCTGCCGCAGCTTTAAAGGCGGTGCGCGCCTTATATTTTTCATTCACCTTTAGGTAGCAATCGCCCAGGTGGTAGTAGGTGTTTTGCTGCAAGGCATCGGGCCCACCCGAAATTTTATTGAAGCTCTCAATGGCGGCAAAGTGATTCTCTTGCTGATAGTGCGCAAAGCCCAGCTGAAAGTGATCCTGGGTGCGCATGCGTCCGCCTTTAGCGCGGTACAGCTCCAGGTACTTGAGCGTGTTGGCATAATCTTTTTTGGCGTAAAAGGCATCGGCCACCAGCTTGGCAATCTCTGGGGCGCGGATGGCGCTGGCCTGCTCTACCAGCTGCTCACCTACTGCTACTAATTGGTCGTAATCTTCCAGCTCATAATAGATGTGAGCCAGGTAATAGGGCACCAAGCCCCCAAAAGCTTCATCATTTTGCAAGTCTAAAAAATTGGGCAGCGCTTGAGTGTAATTGCTATCCGCATACAAAAGGTGCGCGTAGTAATATTTACTGGAAGCGGCATAGGCGCTCTCACCATCTTTTAATTTAAAAAACAGCTCGCGGGCGGGTTCGTTTTTTTCGGTGCTTAAAAGGGAGTAGGCCAGTTTAAACTGGTATTCGGGTAGACGCTCCTGATTGAGGGCCTGAACATCCATTTTCTGATAGTATTCAGCCGCTTGCCGGTAGCGCTTCAAGCTAAAGAGGTTGGTGGCGTAGTTCAGGTAAAGCTGGTCTACCAAAGGGTTGAGCTCATAATTTTCGGCAAAAGCCTTCACGCGTTCCTCAATATCACCGTTGTACAAGTAGATGGCGCAACGGGCCGCGTAGTAGGCGGCATTGGCCCGTACCGAGCGGGCGTGGTGCAAATCAGCAGCCGCAATGGCGTCAAAAATAGATTGGGCATTGCCGTACTGCTCCTTCTCGTACAAACTTATGGCTTGCTGGTAGCTTTGGCTTTCAGCCGATTGAAGCTTTACGGTTTGCGACCAAGCACCGCTAAGGCCTAGCAAAAACACGTAAAAGAATATCTGTAAGTTTCTCAAAATGAAGAATCTATAAATTCTGGGACTAACGCTTAAATGTAGAAGCTTCCAAAAGAATGGCAGGCTTGTAAGCGCAATACTTACTAAACGCAAACTGTTAATTATTCTTGCTTACCTAGGCGGGTAGATTTCAGATTTACCGGTTGGCGCTACCCATTTAAAATGGCTCCAAGGCCGATGAAGAGAATGCCGGCTTTTTTCGTTTTTTTGTACCCATGAGTACTGAGCCCATTATTTCCATTCAAAATGCCTCCATTTACCAAGAAAAGCACTTGGTTCTTTCACACGTAGACCTGCAGGTAAACCGCGGTGACTTCCACTACTTAATTGGCGCTACCGGCAGCGGAAAGTCTTCGCTGCTTAAAACCCTGTATGGCGACCTTCCGCTAAAAGAGGGCGAAGGAAAGGTGTGTGATTTGGATTTGGCCAACCTCAAAGAAGCCGACATCCCCACGCTGCGCAGGCGCATGGGTATTGTTTTTCAGGATTTTCAGTTGTTGATGGACCGCAGTGTAGAAGAAAACCTGCGCTTTGTGCTCAAGGCCACCGGTTGGAAAAGCAAGAAGGAAATGCAGGCTAAAATTGACGAGGTGCTGGAAAAGGTGAACATGGCCACCAAAGGCTTTAAAATGCCCCATCAGCTTTCAGGGGGTGAGCAGCAGCGCGTAGCCATTGCCCGGGCTTTGCTCAATGACCCCTACCTTATTTTAGCCGATGAGCCCACCGGAAACCTGGACCCTTCTACCAGTGAGGAAATCATGATTTTATTGGAGCAAATCAGCAAAAGTGGCCGCGCCATTGTGATGGCCACGCATGACTACTCGCTTATTCTGAAATTTCCGCATGAAACGCTCAAGTGCCAAGACGGCAAAGTATTTAATACCGTACAGCGCACACTCTAGCCCCTGCCCATGCAGCTGAGCATTTGCATACCTATTTACCAATTGCCGGTGCATGAGCTGGTGGCGGCTTTACAGGCCCAGCTCCGTAGCTTAAAACTAGAAGCCGAAATCCTACTCTTAGACGATGGCTCTGCTCCGGAGATTCAACAGAAAAATGAAAAGTTAGCGCAAGAACCAGCCGTGCGTTACCAAGAACTGCCTGAAAATGTAGGCCGGGCCGCCATCCGTAACCAATTGGCCCAGCGTGCTCAGGGTGAGTTTCTGCTGTTTTTAGACTGTGACAGTGCGGTTATTTCCGATGAATTCTTAGAGCGGTACTGGCAGGCCCGGCTAAAGGGAGGCGTGGTTTGTGGCGGACGCCAGTATCCCAAGGAGGTGGAAGCCCAATACGCCTTGCACCACCAGTACGGTACACAGCGCGAAAGTGCCGTGACGGGAAAGCAAGCGCACACGTTTCACAGCAATAATTTTTTGATAGACGGCAGCCTGTTTGATCAAGTACGCTTTAATGAAAACCTCAAAAAGTATGGCCATGAAGACACCCTTTTTGGCTGGCAATTGCAGCGGCAAGGCCTTCCCGTGCGTTGTCTAAACAATCCGGTATTGCATGCCCAGCTGGAAACCTCCCAAGAGTTTTTGGCTAAAACCAGAGCCGGCCTGCAAAACATCCTGCTTTTGGCTCAAGCCGATGCCAAGCAGGCGCTGGCCGTTTTCCCAATGTACCGCCTGGCTTTAAAAGTTCAGGCTCTGGGCCTTGGCCCTTTCTTTAAGTGGCTGTTTCAAAAGCGGCAAAAGGCCTGGGAACGGCAACTTTGCTCCAAAAGTCCTAGTTTAAGGGTTTTTGATTTGTACCGCTTGGGCTATCTGGTACAGCAGCTGAAAAGCTAGACTTTAACTGCCTGTAAAAAGCATTGCTTCAATACTTCACGCTCTTGCTCCCAGTTATTTTCACGGGCAGCACGTTGCAGATTTTCGCGGTAGAAGGCCCTGCCCTTTTGCAGCACCTTTTGCACGGCAGCCGCCATTTGCTCAGGAGCGTGCCCGGTAACTTCGCCAATTTGATAGAATTCCACTATGCCACGCACTTCTTTAAGGTTGCTGCAGATTACGGGAATTTCGCATTTAATGTAATCAAACAGCTTGTTGGGCAAACTGAAGCGATAATTGAGGTTGGTATCTTTATCTAATGACAGGCCAGCATCCGCGCAGGCAGTATACTGCAAAAGCCGGGCGTAATTTTGGGGAGGCACAAAAATAACCCGCTCTTGCAAATTCCTTTGCTGCACCAGAGTTTTGAGTTTTGGAATAACATCTCCTTTGCCTACCAAAAGGAGTACCACCTCAGCGGGTAAAAGCGGTAGACTTTCCAGCACTTCTTCCATGCCGCGGTCTACATTTATACCGGCCCCCTGATTGATCAGTATGAATTTATCGGGCGGTAGACCCAATTCTTCTCGCGTGGCCGGTGCTGGTAAAAGTGAGTCGCCAATATTGCGCACCACCCACAGCTTTTTACCGTAGGCTTCTTGGTACAGGCGTGCAATGCTGCTATTCACGGTGATGATATTTTTGAGGCGTGGAAAAAGGAAACGTTCCAGGCTTTGCCAAAACCACAGCACCAGAGGGCGCTTAGCAATTTCAGGGGAACCGCAAAAATACTCGTGACTGTCGTACACCAGAGGTTTGTTAAAAATGCGGCTGGCTAAAAAATTGGGCAGAAGCGTGTCTAAATCATTGCTGTGGTACACCGCAAAACGGTGACGCAACAAATACACAAAAAGCGCCAGGTTGTAGGCCGCGTAAAAACCAAAGCCCGTGGTAAAAGGTAGCTTAAAGCGATGGGTGGGGTGCTGCGGATTGAACTCTTGACTACCAGGAAGTTGCCTCCCCACAAAGGTAGGCGTATAGCCCAATTCCTGCCACACGGCCAGGGCCCGCTGCACGCGCTGATCGGTACTTAAATCATTGGTGACGCTTACTACTACCTTCTTCATACTTTTGCGGCTGCAAAAAACGTAAATTTTGAAAAAGAGCTTACCCTCCTTAGATATTAATGATTTTGACTATCCGCTTCCGCCCGGGCGAATTGCGAAATACCCATTGCCGCGGGGTACCTCAAAACTATTGGTGAACCAAAGAGGCCAGCTGCAAAGTAGCAGCTATAAAAATATCGGTGAGCACCTGCCGGCCAACAGCCATTTGGTTTTTAATGAGACCAAGGTGGTGCAAGCAAGGCTTTTGTTTCCTAAAAATGAGCACACCCTCATTGAGATTTTTTGCCTGGAACCGGCCGAGCAACTGAGCGTGGAAGAAGCCATGCAGGAAACTCAGACCATTGCTTACAAATGCCTGATTGGCGGAGCTAAAAAATGGAAAGAAAAAACCTTAGAAATTAAAACCGAAACATTCCAGATTTCGGCAGAAAAGCTCAGCCGGGCCGAGGACCATTTTGTGGTGCGCCTGCAATGGTCTGGTGCTTACACCTTTGGCGAAATTTTAGACCTGGCTGGTAAAACGCCCCTGCCCCCCTATTTAAAAAGAGCGGCAGAGGAGCGCGACAAGGAGCAATACCAAACCGTGTACGCCTCCCGGCCGGGTTCGGTGGCAGCTCCCACAGCCGGGCTTCACTTTAATGATGCCATTTTTGCTGATTTGGCCCAACGCGGGATTGAACGCAGTTTTCTTACCCTTCATGTGGGTGCCGGCACCTTTAAACCGGTAAGCGCCCCTGACGTAAGTCAACACGAAATGCACGCAGAGGAAGTGCAGTTAGAGGCCAGTTTTGCCCGCGCCCTGGCCAAGCGTCTGAAGAGTGGTGAGAAAATCATTCCGGTGGGTACTACCTCTTTACGGGCGCTGGAAAGCATGTACTGGCTGGCCTGTTTGTTGAATGCTGAAAAAGTGCAGTGGGAAGAACGTGTGACCATTCCGCAGTGGATTGGTTTTGAAGGAGAGGTGCCGGCCCTGGAGGCGGCAGAGGCCTTTGCCTATTTGCACGAACAAATGACTCAAAATGAAAAGCAGCACTACACTTTTTATACCCAGCTGATTATTGCCCAAGGGTATCCGCATAAAATCATTAGCGGCTTAATCACCAATTTTCACCAGCCCAAAAGCACCCTGCTACTTTTAATCGCTTCCCTTTTGGGAGAAGAATGGCGTACCATGTACAACTATGCCCTGCAAGAAGACTTTCGCTTTTTAAGCTACGGAGACGGCTGCTTAATTTTACCCTATGACACTTAAAAACATTTTCATTCAGCTGTACTTTTTCCTGAGCTACCTACTGGGCTTCGGGCAAACCCTGCCCTACACTACGGTGGCTCCCTTGCCGGAAGACCTTACCGAGTGCAGCGGAATGGCCCGCATTGGCAGCAACGCCTTGGCCCTTATTAATGACAGTGGCAATGCTCCTGAACTTTTTGTGGTAGACACCACCGGTCAGTTACTACAAAGGCTGACCTTGCCTGAGCTCCAAAATGTAGATTGGGAGGCTTTGGCTGTGGCCGATAGCGTACTTTTTATAGGCGACTTTGGGAATAACGCCAACAAGCGTAAGGATTTGATGATTTATCGCCTGGACATTTCAGCACTTATAAGTGAGGGCCAGTACCAGGTGTTGGAGCCCATTCAACTGCGTTATGCTAACCAAAAGGCTTTTCCACCCCACCCCAGTGAACTCAATTTTGACATGGAAGCAATGGTCGCTTACCGCGATTCGCTCTACCTGTTTTCGAAAAACCGCACCCAGCCTTTTGATGGTTACACCTATGCCTATGTTTTACCGCAAAGTGCCGGCACGTATCAGCTAAACCCCTATTGCTCCATGAAAATGGGCAACGGCATTATGCCCTCTTACTGGATTACCGGAGCCACTTATGCCCCAGAAAAAAGGCAATTGGCCTTACTGGGTTACGACAAGCTATGGATCATTAAAAATAGCGCGGGCAGCTGCCTGTTGGAAGGGCAGGTAGCAGTGTACTATTTCAATCAGGTCAGCCAAAAGGAAGCCCTAAGCTGGGTAGGTAATCAACTCTACTGGGCCGATGAAAACAACGGGCCGCAGTCTGGGAATTTATACAAAACCAAGGCAGGCTGGCAGGCGCCTAAAGATAGAGGCTACACGGTAAAATTGCAGGAAAAAACCATCCTGAATGATACCGCCCAATTTGAAATAGAACTGGAAAAGGCCATGAAGCTTCAGTGGGAAGTTTTTAGCATGGAAGGGAAACGCAATCCGGTGGGCAACCAAGCCTTCGAAGCGGGCACCCATACCCTTGCCATAGACCTTAGCGGCCTACCACCCGGCACCTTTGTGATCAACTTAATCTTAAACGGGCAGCCTAATGCTTACTTTATAAAGAAAGTATACCGCCAACCTTAATTCAAATTCCAATTGATTTGCACTGAAGCACCTCCCCAGAAATTAGGAACTACCCTGGTGTGCACCTGCGCTTCCGCGGAAGCTTTAAAAACCGTGTAGCCTACCGCGGTGCCAATGAGGGCGCCCAAGACCACATCAGAAGGCCAGTGCTTTTCCTGGTAAATTCGACTCCAGCCGGTGATACCGGCCAAGGTGTAAGCAGGCACAGCTACGTACCAACGGTGATCGGCATAAGAGGAAACTGAGCTCGCCAAAGCAAAGGCTACAGTGGTGTGTCCTGATGGAAAAGAAAGATTACTGCGGTAAAAAGACGGACCCTGGAATTGGTAAGGGTCTAAATTCCTTTGCTCATAGGGCCGCTCACGGTGAAAAGCCCCCTTTAAAAACAAAGTAATGCCGCTGGCAATTACCACACTTTGCAGACTGTTTAACGTCAGTGCCGCGGTTTGGCCCCTTTGGCTGTGACAGGCCCATAAATGGGTGCCCAATAAAGCAGCGCCCACGTACACTGGGTTGCCAAATGGTTCTCCCACGTAGGTGGCCAAAGCATCTCTAAAATGATCAGGATTAGCCACCAAACCCTGCTGCCAATCTAAATCATGAGCCATAGCCAGCCCAGTGGCTACCATCCCTGCCCCGGCCAGAAACCACTGGCGTGCTTCATAATCAACAGGCGCTTTGAGTACCTGGCCTGTTCTATGCCAACTGCTATTTATTAATTCTTTTTCGCATGAGTACCATTCCGCTTGACCGCTGACCTTGGCAGAACAGAAACTTAAAATGACCGGTATGATCAGATAACGATGCATCTGCGGCTAAATTAACTTTAGATTTGCAGCCACCCGATGCTTTACCCTAAAAATAAATACCAACCTGAACATTTTAGAACGCATGAGTTTTTTCAACTATTGCACTTTTGCCGAGAAGAATTTGGCTTGTTTTTAGAAGCCTACAACCCGGCTTCAGTAGAGAGGCGCTTGCTTAAAATGATGGATATGCTGCGGGTAAGTAGCCTGCCTGAACTGCAAGAAAGTCTAAAAGGACGAACCAACCCACGCCAGATATTTTGCAATGCCTTTGTGGCAAACATCACCCAGCTTTTTAGAGAGCCGCAATCCTTACTTTTTTTACGTAGCCACATTTTTGAACTATGGCGTCATCAGCCTAAAATACGCGTTTGGATAGCAGGATGCAGCACCGGTGAAGACGTACTCTCTATGGCCATTTTACTACACGAGCATCAGCTTCTGGAGCGCACCGTAATTGTGGCCAGCGATATTAATGGCCAAGCATTAAAGAAAGCTCAGCATCGATCTATAGATTTGGCCAAATTTAAAGAGGCCGAGGAAGCCTATCGCTTGGTGGGCGGGACTTGTGACCTTTTAGATTATGGAATTCGGTCGCAAAATAAGTTCACCTTTCACCCTGGCTACACAGCGCAGGTTCAGTATCTAGAACAAGACCTTTACCAGACCCACCCGCTGGGCCCTTTTGACTTGGTTTGGTGTAAGAATGTGCTAATTTATTTCCAATCTAATTTTCAATTTAGAATCATTGAGCATTTGACCGAACCTCTCAAAACCAAGGGTTTCTTAATTTTGGGAGAGCAAGAATCCATGGGGTTTTCCAAACAAGAAAACCGTTTTCGTCAAGCGGATTATCCCGCCAAGGCCTACCAAAAGATATGGTAATAAAGCATCCTAAATACTTCACGCTTCTGCTATTCTTAGCTACCCTTTTTAGTCAGGCGCAGCCGCAAGAGGCCCTGCAAATAGCTTTTTACAATGTAGAGAACCTCTTTCACCCTAGTGATGATTCGCTTACGCGCGATGAAGAATTCACCCCACAAGGAGAGCGCTATTGGTCGTTTTACCGCTATAAGGAAAAAAGTAACCGTACAGCCAAGGTACTTTTGAGCCTGGGAGCAGGCGAGCCACCCGCCTGTGTAGGCTTAGCGGAAATTGAAAACCGACAGGTTCTGGAAGACCTTGCCCAGTCACCCGTGCTCCGCAAAGCGGCCTATAAAATTGTGCACTTTGAGTCACCCGATCGCAGAGGTATAGACGTGGGGGCCCTCTACCGGCCCGAATTATTGACCTTAGACACTGCTGTGGCCATACCGGTTAAATGGGCAGGCAGCCCTGAGTTTGCCACACGCGATATTTTATATTTAAAAATGATTCCAAAAGCCTGGAGCGATACCCTGCATATTTTCTTCAACCATTGGCCCAGCCGTTATGGCGGGCAGGCGCAGTCTGAGCCTAAGCGCATGGCAGCCGCGGCCCTGTTAAAGAGGTTCTGTGACTCACTGCAAGCGAAAGTAGGAGCCAACCTCATAATTGCCGGAGATTTTAATGATGAATGGGATAATAAAAGCTTGCTGGAAGTTCTGCAGGCGGCCCCCAAAAAAGAGGCCACGGAACTGATTAATCTAGCCGCAACGGAAGCCCTGAATATGGGAAGTCACCGTTACCGAGGGGTGTGGTCTTATCTGGACCAAGTCATAGTATCTGCGCATATATTTCAAGGCCAAGGGTCTACCGCGGTGGTTGATAATAGGATGTTCACTCACCGCCCCCCATTTTTATTGGAAAAAGATGAGCGCTTTCCTGGAAAAGTTCCCTTCAGAACTTTCAAAGGATACCGTTACCATGGCGGCTTTAGTGATCACCTACCGGTGTACATTTGGGTAACAAATTCACCCCCCTAACCCAACCATTCAAAGCTTGCCATCGATTTATACTATGTATATTGACCCTGCGTTTACAAAAAACCATGGTTAAGAAAGGCTGATAACTTGAGTTTTGGTACTCAGATTAATGTCTATTTTTGACTGCGAAAAATTTCACCCATGAAAAGATTACTAGCACTGGCTTTTTCCGCCCTCTTTTTAGTTTCCTGCGGAGATGACAAGAATGGAAACGATGGAAACACTGGTTTCCCTACTGACGGATTGCCGTTACCAGAAGAAAAAAAGGGCTTATTACTGATTAATTACGTTCCGCCTTCAGGAGCATCCATTGCTACTGAAATTCCTCGTTTAATTTTGGCTGATGAGTACAAAGGAGACCTCAACACCGTTAATCTAGTCATGCCAGGCAACCCAATTGGTTCTCCAGCCGCACAACAACTGGCCGATAATGACGGACTCACCTCCATCACGGATATGTCTTTAAATAATGAGGATTTTTCGATTACTCCCGATTTTATGAGCGTGGTGGAAGAGAAACTAGCCACCCGCAGAGTGATTGCTTCTGTAGCCCATAAGGTCACTAAAAACGATACCGCTTGGCTAATAGACAGTAAAGTGAAGTTTTGGGTAGATACTATGGCCGCTGATCGCTTTAAAATTGAGACCTACTTTCTAGCTAATGTACCGGCTTACAATTACAGCAGTTTAGGATTAGACCTTCGAGGTCCGGAAGTAACCGATTTAATTCAAAAAGGCGATAGTCTCACCACCTGGTTGGCTCCCTTACCAAATTTAGATTCTACTAGCCAAGTAGTTAAGGCGGGGGAAGAATTTGTACACCAAAATATAATGCTGGCGGCCGCCAATCCAGACTCTAGCTTTGGAATACGCATTTCAGAATACACCCCTTTTGGTTTCCAGTATTTTGAGAATGATGTGGTAGGTACGGAAAGCACCCCCATACGCAACTACTTCTTGAGACCCAATCGAGACGATGACCCCGATAACGATATTGAGTTTATTTACACGCCCTCGTTTTTGACGGTGATTTGGTCTGTTGACCCCCTTACAGGCAGCGCAGAGTATTTAAATTCTTTTGTAAGCCAAAGCACTCCCTAAACACATCGGTTTAAAAACTTGAAAAGATGAACCCCGGCTTACCCGGGGTTTCTTTTTGCCGGTACTTTAAAAACTTGTCAGGTAGAAGTATTCCCTTACTTTCGCGCGTTCAAAAAATCGACTTAAACCCGATGTTCTTCACTACTGATTATAAGAAGATTAGCCTCAATTGAATACAATCTCATGAAAAAATATTTAAACCTTTTTGACCTAAAGCAAAAGGTGAATTATAAAACAGAGGTATTATCGGGATTAACGGTGGCCTTAGCCCTGGTACCTGAAGCGGTAGCCTTTGCCCTCATTGCGGGACTTTCTCCGCTCACTGGTCTCTATGCCGCATTTATGATGGGCTTGGTAACCTCTATTTTAGGCGGCCGGCCCGGAATGATTTCAGGTGCTACCGGTGCGGTGGCTGTGGTGATTGTAAGCCTGGCCGCTTCCCACGGCCCTGAATATATTTTTGCCACGGTAATATTGGCCGGGCTTATTCAAATGGCTGCCGGGTTTCTAAAGTTGGGGAAACTAATGCGCCTGGTGCCGCATCCGGTAATTTTTGGATTTGTTAATGGTTTGGCCATCATCATTTTTATGTCGCAAATAGCCCAGTTTAAAACTGAGGGCGGAGATTGGCTAAGTGGCCAAGAGCTTTACACCTTTTTAGGATTGGTTTTACTGGCCATTTTCATAATATGGGGTTTACCCAAATTAACGCGTGCCTTTCCGGCCTCACTAGCGGCTATTTTAGTGGTATTTGCAGTGGTGGTTTTCACCGGTATTGACACACGCACCGTGGGTGATATAACATCAATTAGTGGCGGCTTTCCCCCCTTCCACCTACCTGATGTTCCCCTAAACTTGGAAACCTTTATGCTCATTTTACCCTATGCGGGTATTGTGGCCGGGGTGGGCTTAATTGAAAGCCTGCTTACCCTTAATATTCTAGATGAAATTACCGAAACCCGTGGGCGGGGTAACAAGGAGTGCATCGCGCAGGGCTCGGCTAATATTTTATCGGGTTTATTCTCAGGTATGGGAGGATGCGCCATGCTGGGGCAAAGTCTTATCAATGTTTCCTCCGGAGCACGCGCTCGCTTAAGCGGAATAGTGGCTGCGGTGCTGCTTTTAGTTTTTATCATGTATGGGGCGCCCTTAATTGAACAGCTCCCCATGGCTGCTTTAACAGGAGTAATGATTATGGTAGCCACAGGAACCTTTGAATGGGCTAGTTTGCGCACCTTTAACCGTATGCCCAAATCAGATGTTTTGGTTATGGCTCTAGTGACCATTGTAACGGTAATTCTTCATAACCTGGCCCTAGCGGTTTTAGTGGGGGTAATAATTGCCGCCCTGGTTTTTGCCTGGGACAACGCCAAACGAATCAGAGCCAGAAAACACATTGATGAAAATGGCCACAAGCATTATGAAATTTACGGGCCGCTTTTCTTTGGCTCTACCTCTGTTTTTAATGACAAGTTTGACGTGCACAACGATCCTGAGCACGTGATCATTGACTTCCGAGAGAGCCGCGTGGTAGATATGTCGGCTATAGAGGCTTTGAATAAGATTACAGAACGCTATGCCAAGGTGGGTAAAAAAGTACACCTACGTCATTTGAGTGATGATTGCATCAAGCTCTTAAAAGATGCCTCAGCCATTATTGAAGTGAATATTGAAGAAGACCCCAAGTACAAACTGGCCGTAGACCAACTTTAACAGCCCAGTGGAAAAACCGCCTCAGATGGTACCTTTGAAAGTAGATTTTAAATAAAGTATTAAGGCGTGTACGAAACCATTGCAAAATCACTCTACTTTTTATTAAATCCCCTGAGTTGGATTTTTGGCTTCTTAGTAGTGGCGGTCTTAAAAAAAAGGGGGGGTGCCAGAATGGTATGGGCGGCACTGTGTTTCACCTTTATTTTTGGTAACCCTTTTTTATACCAGCTGGTGGTACGGTGGTGGGAGCCACCCATGTTGGCCTACCAAGATATACCACTGGCTAAAACAGCCTTTGTAATGGGTGGAGCTTTAAGTGTAGATGAGCACGTAGGCCACTTTAATTTGGGAGAATCGGTTGACCGTTTGTTGGTACCGTACTATCTTTTACAAGAAGGCAAAATTGAAAATTTGGTGGTGTCAGCGGCCCGTTACAACCAACCCGAAAAACCCAACCACTTGCAACTGTATAAAAACCATCTTGGGCAGCTGGGCGCTGATACCTCTCACATCTTTATAGAAACCAGGGCCTTAAACACTTACGAAAACGCTTTGTACGGGAAAGCTTTTTTAAGGGATCATAAACTCTTGGATGAGCGGCCGTTTCTTTTAGTCACCTCCGCTTTGCACATGCGTAGATCAGCTGCGTGTTTTAAAAAGCAGGGCTTAAATTTTATTGCGGTGCCGGTAGATACCCATCGGCTGGAAAGCCCCCCAAAAAAGTGGATGGATTACTTTTGGCCGGGTATTCAAACCATGAACCGCTGGATGAGCCTGGCCAAAGAAATGGTGGGCCTGCTTACTTACCAAATACTGGGTTATTGCTAAATAATGCCGTAGCTCCGCATAAGGTCCGTAGCGTTGGGAGTAGTGCATACACCCTTGCGCAGTTTATAATCAAAAACCAGTTTACCCTGCACCACTTTAGATTCAAAATACAGAGCTGTAAATACACTGGGGTGACTTTCGCTCAACTCCGCAATATCAATATCGTGAGTGGCTAAAAGCCCATAATGTGGCACAGCCATCAATTGCTCCATAAAAAGTTGTGTACCGTGCTTTTTATCGTCTGAATTAGTGCCTCTTAAAATTTCATCTAAAAGAATAAAGGCCGGCCGGGGTGCCTGCAATTGTTCTTTAATGTATCTGAGCCGCAATACCTCGGCTTGAAAGTAGGATTCTTCTTTGGTGATGCTATCTACCAGTTTCATACTGGTGAAAATGCGGAAAGGAAAAACAGCCAAGGTACGCGCAAATACTGGTAGGCCTATTTGTGCCATAACCAGGCTAAGGCCTACGGTTTTTAAAAAAGTACTCTTGCCGCTCATGTTGCTACCCGTTAAAATGCCATAGCGCCAATCTTTCAGCTCCAAGTGGTTACATACTGCTTTATCTGCGCTTAACAGCGGATGCCCCAAGGCTTCAGCTCTAAAGCCAGGTTCTTCTAAAATTTGAGGGTAGCTAAATTGCGGATGGTTGGCGGCATAGGTTGCCATACTCACCTGCGCTTCCAGCTCTGCCAAAATAGCCAGCCAATGGCCTAGCTGGGTTTGGTGGTTCTGTTTCCACTGTTGAAGCTTGCGCAAACTGTGCAAGTGATAGTGCATTAAACCATTTAAGAAGAGTAAGGCCACCGGGTTGTTTAACTGATCAAAGGCATTCACAATTTTACCCAACTTGTAAAGCGATTGGCTGGGACTTTGACCTGATTCCTGTAAAGGGTTAAGCCATCTTTGTAAAAAGCCACTTTTAAAGCGCTGTTGTTCTAAATGCTTGAGCAAGTGACTAATGCCAAAGAGGGGCTTGGCCAAATTATTGAGCGCCTTGTACTGCCTGGAAATGGCTTTGGCCGAAGAAAAAGTGATGACCAAATTCCCTAAAAAACTGTAAAAAAACCAATAAAAATGCTGGAGAGTGGGCTGCCAAAGCCAATGTAATAAAAGAAGAATGGCTAAGGAGGCCAGCGGAATTAAAAGCAGGGGATGACTCAAAAAAGTGAGCGAAGTAGTGCGCTTCAGCCAATTTGCCAACTTTTGATTGAGCTGCTGATCATCTTCTAACAAATGACCACGCGCTCTAAAGCCTATGCACCATTCCGGTAAATTGGCTAACTCTTTTAGAGCCTTTTGCTGCTCTGCTACACTGGTTGGCAAATCTTCATGCTTTAGCTTCTCAGCTAAATTCAACTTTCCTCGTAGCGTGAAAGTCCGGTTTATATGATGGAAAAAACTTTGCACTCCAAAAAGGTCCAAATCGTGAGCAAACCCGTGAGCAGATTCCACAAACTCCGCTCCCTGCTCAAACTGAGTGGGCAAATTTCCTTTTAGATAACCTAATTCAATTACCACCATTTCAATTTTGGCCTCCGTTAAACTTAGTTCTTTTTTAAGACCGTCATGCTTTTTCACTAAAAACAAAAAAAACACCAAGCTGCAAAAAGCCAAAAAAGGCCATAACCAAAATGTACTTATTACCGCTTGATATAAGCACCACAGACCAAAAAGTGCCACTACCAAGCGCACCAAGGAAAAGCCTTTGTTCTTTGACTTCAAAAGCTTCTTACTCTGCGCAAGCTGTTGATTTAAAAGTGCGTAGGTGTTTTGGATATTATTCATGAAAAAAAGAAATTCCTAATGATGATTCTATTAATTTAAAGCAATGAAACTTTCAATTCTGCCTTTGGCCTTTTTAATCAGTCTAGGTGTGCTATTCAGTGGTAGGCCACTAATGGGACAAACTTACAATTCCAAGGCTGATTTAAGTGCGCTGGAGTGGCTGGATTCTGCCGATTGCCTTATTAAGCGCAGATCTTATCTTAAATTATAAGGAAATACTTTTAAAAGTAGAACGTTCAATAGATACCAGCCAGGCCAATAAGGAGGCCTACCTCTATTTAATGCTGTCTGCTGATATCTTCTTTAGAGAACGTAATTTGGAACAGTGTATTCAGGTAAACTCAGCATCACCTTCTACTAGAAGAACGGTTTTTTGGAAGCACCAGCCTGTTTAACGCCAAGGCAGTGAATACCATTGTTAAGGCAGTGACCATACCCACCACAGCTGAAAAAGGAATGGCTCCCAATCCCAATAATTCTTCTAAACGAGTCAGCAAGGCCGCCTCAGGTGGGTTGAGAAAATAAACCAGCACTAAAGCCAAAACTGCCAAGAGCAAATAGTACCCAAAACCTTGCTTGATACGTGGAAAAAAGCCACAGAGGGCACTCAAAGCTAAAAAGAGTAAGGTTGAACCTGAAATAAGTCCTCCAAAAAAGAAAGCCAGATGCAATAAAGCAAATCGATATTTCTTAGCCATTACTTAAATTTTATAGTTTGTGCCCATTCTCCTTCTGTAGCCGTTTTGGGTAAGGCCAATTCATAATAGTCTACGGCCCGCCAGGTTTCAATCTGATCGGAGTAATTGGGATGTCCGGGCTGCCCGTTCTGGCCTCCGGCCAGCACCATTTTGGCTTTAGGGCCAGCAGAACTTAATTCAATGAGGGTGCGCATACTGGGCCCAGCCGTACCCGGCAATCCCGTTGATACATTTACGGTACGCGGTCCGCCAGCGGCTGCAAAGGGCGGGTGGCTCAAGGCTTCAATTCCCGTAAGATGCTTAAAGTAAATGGTGTGATACTTGCCATAGGACCACCGTTTAGGGTCTTGACCATAGCTATCTTTTAACTCACTGGTTGTTTGATACCAAATAGCTTTTGAAAGTGTTGCCAAATCCAGGGTATCGCCTTTAGGCATTGGGAAAGAAAGTTCCTGGGCAATGCGGTAGAAAATCTCTTCTGAGGCGGGCCTGAAATCAAAGTCGCCCAGAAGCGCAGTACTCACGCTATCTACCAGATTCCATTTATACACGTGGTAGAGCGTGGCAGCAATACTAGCGGTATCTGTTTTACCATTCCATGCATTAAAGAATGGAAGGTATTCCTTAGGTACGGTGCTTAAAATATGTCGCTTTAGTAAGCCCCATTCCCCATCAATTACGTCACCGTGCAGGTCTGCCAAATCCTTTTGGTTCATCAGGACTGAATCATTCAAGACTTCACTGATCCTTCGGCCCCGAGCCGAGGGCGCAAATAAGCTGTTTAGATAGGCCGCCAATGAGTCGGTCACTTGGTGGTGATTGGCGCTTTCTACCCAACCTTTGGAGGGTTCTAAAACTTTTAAACGTTGCCCCATGTAAGTGAACGGTACCTTTTGTTGGCGATGAGTTCCTTTTGAGATGCCGCGGCTAGGCTTTGGGTGCAGCATAGCATAACCAGCCGTAACCATTCCTACTTGCCCGCGTGCATCGGCCAGGGCAAAATTTTGCGGGGGGTGGCCAAAATTTTGCAAGGCCTCATAGCCCTCACGCACGCTTTTAGCGCGGGTAAGCTCATAGAAGGCTTTCATCTCATTGCGCTCATACACATTGGCTATCCAGTGGGTGGCCAAAAGCATATCGCCCATGGTATCGGCCGGGCCAAAGTAGGTTTGGTAGTAAGTGAAAACTGCACTATCGGCTCCTTTCACTGGAATTTTCTGAGTGACGGCTTGCAGAGGTTCCCAAGCTCCGTCTAAGCGGTACTGACCTTTATCATTGGTTTCCAAGGCGTAGAACTCGGTAAGGTCCCAAGTGGCATTGGTCATGCCCCAGGCCAAATCGGGGGTAAAACCCGAAATAACAAAAGGGCTACCCGGAATGGTGAAGCCATGAATAATTTTTCCATTCAATACCTGGTGAGCCTCATACCAAGTGCCTGGTAAAGCCAGCTTTAAGTGGGTATCATTGCACAAAAAGGCGCTCCCCGATTGTGTTTGGCTGCCGGCTACCGCCCAGTTGTTACTGCCCAGCTCATTGTCACCGCTTCTGCGTACATCGGCTCCCTCAAAATTGCTTTGCACTTCAAGGCTTTTCTCAAAATGTAAAGAATCATAAAACACGGCTGTTTTTCCGCTGTCCAATTCTGGGTAAGTGGGAAAAGCATACTCCGTAATAAAGGGATAGTAAAGGGCAATTAACTCTGGATTGAGGTGGTTTCGTAAAGCGCTAAATTTGAGATCATTTTCACTGTAAGTGAGCACTTTATCCATGTAGCGTATCAACATAATGGGCGCATAGGCTTGCATGGGGGTAGGCTCAAAACCCAGCAAGTGGAATTCGAGTGGCTTTTCTTCAGGCCTTAAATTTTGCAGGTATTGATTAAAGCCATCCGCGTAAGCTTCAAAAATGGCGGTAAGCTTAGGCTCCTCTTTTTTCATGCGCTCAAAGGCGGATTGCGATTGGGTCTCAAAATCAAACTTTAGCCACCATTTGTCGCTAGGTAGGGCCTTGGCCCCAGCCACTTCACTAAGCCTCCCCCGCACGGTTCTGCGCAACATCTCCAATTGAAAAAGCCGGTCTTTAGCATGGCTATACCCCATACCAAAAGCAAGCTCTTCTTCGGTTCTAGCAAAAATATGAGGTACACCCCGCTCATCATAATCTATTTCTAAACCCTGGTAACCTAGGCTTTCAATTTCCAGGTTAACGGCCTGGTAGTCAATACGCATTACTGAAGTTGGATACAGTAAGAAATCGCTTAAAGGGGGGAGGCCTGGCCAGGGATAGCTCAGTAAAACTCCCCAAACTACCAGTATAATTAACCAAAAGAATTTGCGCATAATGAGAAGATTGGTGGCTAAAAATAGGGTTTATCACCCAAAGAAATGGCTTTAAAAAAGTGGGGGCTAAAAAACATCAGCCTTAAATTGCTCAGGATCTTTACCGGTT
>CAJXNI010000036.1 GCA_913057235.1 uncultured Bacteroidota bacterium | reverse complement strand
CGATTTTACAATCGCCTAAATTCAGGCCCGGCCATTACCCGAAATTTTGGGATAAGCAAAGCACAAGCCCCCTGGGTTGTTTTATTAGACGATGATTGCGTGGCTCCTGAAGCTTGGCTTCTGGCCTATCGCCAAGAAATTGAGGAAACAGATGAGCCATATTTGGGAGGCTTTGGCGGGAAGGTTACCGCCTTATACCCCCAGAAGAAAGTCAGTGACTTTTTTGAAGTGAGCGGACTTACCCGGCAAAACCTCTTTACCCCAGGCAGCAAAGAGCGCTTACTCAGCACAGTAATTACCGCAAATGTTTGTTTCAAAAAAGAGGTGCTGTTAGAAGTAGGAGGTTTTGATGAGCGCATGCCTTTTCCGGGAGGCGAGGATTTAATGCTATCACAAGTTATTGGGGAATGTGGCTATAAAATTAAGTACAGTGCAAAGGCCTTTGTTTGGCATGAAGACAAAGACAGCTGGGAGTCTACCTTTAAGACCGCCCATAATTACGGCCGGGGAGAATACCTCCGTTTAAAAGCCGGGATGTTGGATTTTCCCCTGGATTTCAAACAGGTCTTGCCTTACATTATAGGCCACCATCAAAAAGTAATAGATAGTAGCTCAAAGACAAGCTTCTTTCGTAAGTGGGAATATAAAAGAAGGGTAGCTCAATTTTTTACAAAGCTGAGCGAGGGCTTTATGAATACCAAGGCACAATTTAAGGAGGTGAAAGAAAACGTACTTTCTGTAAAGGAGAACTACCAGCGCCCACCGAGGGTTGCCTTGCTAATTCAGGTAGATGGTTCTGAAGACGCTAGACGAGCCAAACAATTATTTGGCTTAAGGGAGTACCGGGTAAAGTCTAATTTAGAGTGGCACATTCTTTTTTCTCAACAGCAGATAGACTTACCATGGCCTGAAGAACAAGCACCACAACATTGCTATTTATATCAGGGTAAGGGAGCCTATAACCAAGCTGTTTCTCAAATAAGTAGACGCAAGACGATCCAGGCCGTTTGCACCGTTCCCAAGGGGACCCTGGTATTTCCATCTTATTTACACCTATTTCATCAAAGGCAGTCAAGCTTTACAGAGCCTATTCTTTTTCTTTCGGCTCAAGCCGATGGAGCAGGGATTGAAGCCAACTGGCAAGGCTCTGGAAGAGCTTTATATCTAGATAGGGTGCTGGAGAATATTCAATTACCCTGCTTTACCTGCCACCCGCTCTTACTGAAGCCACTGCAACAAAGCTCAATAAGCATTGACCAGGCCTTTTATCAACCTTTAATGGAGGCCTTTTATCAAGAATACCGTCTGGTCTGGGGCCATGTTAAATGCCTTCAATCTGCCCAAAAGCTATCCATTCGGCCAGAAGAACTTACCGAGATTTTCCCATTAGCGGTTCGCCTGCTGTATTTAAATCAGCGTAAAGCACTAGCGGACTATCGTTATTCCAAAATTTTACCGGCCTTATTAGGGCTCAAAATACGCTTGTTTAAATTAGCTCACTTAAAAAGTAAAAAGGATGGTGCGTCACTTAGCCCGAAAACTCTTTCAAAGGTTCATTCCCACTAAAACCTTTTGGCGGGTAAACCCTAAAACTTCCAAAATATCTCAGGCAAAAGATCGGCAAGACCTTGAAATGTTGGGAGAGGTGGCCTACAGCACAGTGGCCCAAAATGATGCAAGTCCTGACCCAGAGCAGACTATTGTAAGTAAAAACGACTTTTTTGAGTTCTACTGGCATGCCCAAGCTCCTGGCTTACTTATACAACAGAAATATCCTTCGTCTGCTGAACCAGAGTATTTAAGTTTTGACCAAGGCTCCTATTTAATCACTAAACTTTATGAGTTTGGCAAGGCCCACAACATTGCAGGCCTTAACACCCTACACTTTAAGCAACTGGATTTATTTTGGGGTTTAATGGGGCAAGCTAATTCCAATGCCTTGGGAATGACGGTAAATAACTGGCTATTTAAGCAGTATTTCAACAGTCATCTTCAATATCTCGGTCACTTTAACCAGCTAATAGAAAATGGACTGCCCAATTACGCTCCAGAGCAAGATCAAGATAGAATTGGCCGGTATTTTTGCCGTGTATATTACAATGAGTGGCGGGCTTTGGCGCCTCATTTAAAGGGTCCCGTAGATATTCATGATTGTGGAACCAATATCGCTCTTTTCCCAGCTTTAATGTCTGCTTTTCCCACCTTTACCATAGAGGGAGAGAAGGTAGAGCTTAAAAGCATTACAGCGTCAGACATTGATTGGACCGGGGAAGACTACATTAAAGCGATCCATAAAAGGCAGCCTGAAAACTATCCCTTACCCGTACATTTTAAAAACATTGATCTGTTAGGCGACCTCAATGAGTTTAATAAATGTGATTTGGTTTTCTTCAATGACGTTCTGGAGCACTTGCCTAATGATGAACAGTCTTTAAAAGCATTGAAAGAAGTCTGGGAGAAGGCTCGGGTAGGGGTAGTGGTGCACGTGCCCATTGAAGAAGAACCCAGCACCATTTGGGACCATTTTATCACCTTTAATGTCGATAAGTTAAGAGAATGGTCTAGTCATTTAGAGGGGGCTCGCCTGGTTTCTGATGAGGTGGAAGATCATGGCGAAAAGCTGACCGATCAAGGATACTTGATTGCCCTAAAAAGCCATTAGCGGTGAGCGTAAATCATACCGGTATCCACAAAACCGGGATTAACCGGGTTTCTTGTACACACGAGTTTGAATCCTGATTCGCGAAGAATTTTTACCATATTTTGAGGGCTTTCATGCCACTCCAATACAATAGAGTGGAACTGTGGTAATAATCCTGCTTCCTGCCAGCTGGGAATAAGGACCTCTTCAAAGCCCTCACAGTCCATCTTTAAAATTAGTGCATCCTGTTGATGTTCCTCCAAAATTGGGGGCAGTACTTTGCGCCAGTCTTCAAGAGCTACTTCGCTTTCTACAGCCTCGTGTGTGCTATTCCATTCCACCCCTCTCGCAATTTTTTGCAGGCCTTCGTTTTTGGGGTTGAATACCACCATAGCTGAAGGCTGAATGCTAGTTTTCTGGGTTTCGGCCGCAAGAGCCAACCCGAAAGGCCAAGCCTTGATTTTAGAACGGTACTTAGGGTTTAAGGCGAAGTTTTCTTGCGCCCGTTCCCGGGCTAATTCCAGTGGTTCAAAAGCATGAATCTTCTTAACCCGTTCATGTGAAGCAAAGAACAGACTGGTAAAGCCAATATTCATACCCACGTCTAGAAGAATGCTATTTTCAGGCAGGTCTACACCGTAAGTTTGGTGGCCATACACTTCCTCCAATATGAATAGATCAACCGCTGTTTTAAGGGGCAATTTTAATCCGTGAAGATGTGCGATTAGCCCACCCTCAGGTGCGGCAGAATAGTGTAAACCCAGCTCTGTCTGGAGTCTAACCAAAAACCTACTTTGATGAATAAGGTCCATATTTTCCTTACTCGCTTTAAGCGGAACCCCAATTTTTTTCAGGAATAAAAAATAACCGTCTTTTTTATTGCAACCCTTAATTTCATTGAGCTGCTGAGAGTTTAGGTTTTTGATAAACCCCCATGGAAGCCAGGTGTGACTCAAGCGATATAAAATTTGATAAGAAAGGGAGCTGGCCGCAGCCAGGAAATAATGTAAATCTTTACGGCCAATAAAAGGAGTGTTGTTGAGTAGATAGGCCGCCACTGCAATAGACGCCTTTAACTTGCCCAAGATATGGCCTGGGAAATGAACCCATAAAATGCTTAACAGGCCCCAAAAGATGGATAAGCTAGGATGCTTAACCTTTTTTTGGTCCACACCAATAGCCTTTAAGTTAGAAGAAATTTCATTGCCAATACCCCCAATTTTTTTAAAAAACTTAATTCGGGTAGACTGGTGAAACTCTCCTAATGCCGCTGCCTTAAGCACAAAAAAGTAATCGAAGGCAAAGCGTTTCTTAAGTGGCAGGCTTTGGGCTATCTTGGTTTTAAAGACACCGTAAAAACTGTTGTTCCAATACAGGATTTCCGGAAATATATGACGAAAGCGCTCAACAGGGCTCCTAATTCCCAAAGTATGCACGTACTCGCTAAAACCCTCAAAATCTTTAGGACGCACCTGGTCATGCATAAGGCTTAAAGTGCCAGACCAAACAATGTGCGGGTGTTCCTCAAAAGCTTGCATACAGGTGCTCACATAATCAAGGGTCCAGTGGTCGTCATCACAGGCCCAGGCCATGTAAGGCGTTTTAACCTTCGCCAGAAGAGCTTTGTGGTTTCCTACAATGCCCAGGTTTTCAGCATTCCGAAAATAAAAAACATTAGAATGATTCTGTTCCAATTTGCGACCTACTTCTTCTACTGCCGGATTAGGGGACGCATCATCGCCAATTAAAATCGTAATAGGAGCGTAGTCTTGATCAAGAAAAGTTTCAACCGTCTTTTTTAATCCTTCAGGGCGGTTGTAAGCCAATACACAAATAGTTATTGCCTTTGTACTGGTGGTCTCTAGTGCATTCATGATTGAAACAAAACTACTGAATACCCTCCTCTGAAATCTGAAAATTTATATTTTTCTTAGCGCTTTCAAAGCAGCTGCTCAAATGGGTGCAACGCCACTTTTCTCAGTAATTATCCCCACCTACAATGACGCCCATTTTTTACCAGAGGCGCTAGAAGGGTTGCTCGGGCATAGTAAGCCTTTAGAGATAATTATTGTGGATGACGGCAGCACAGATCCTGAAAGCATATCGCGTCTTAAGGCATTGTCAGATGAGTCTATTCAAGTAATCCGACAGGAAAATGCCGGACCTGCTGTAGCACGAAATCACGGGATTGAACTGGCTACCGCGCCTTACATTTTAGCTTTAGACGTAGACAATAAAGTGAACCCAAAATTGCTGGATCAAGCAGAACTTGTTTTGCAAAAAGAACCCAAGGTAGGGATAGTGTATAGCGCAAAATATCTTTTTGGTGAAGAGGAGCGAGTGGTATACCCGGGCCCCTTTAAAATTTACACCATGCTAGAATACAATTACATTGATACCTGCGCGGTTTTTAGAAAAGAGGTATGGGAGCAGGTTGGCGGTTTTGATCCCAATCCTGAAAGCTATGAAGACTGGGATTTTTGGTTACAAGCCTATAGCCATGGCTGGCAATTTCACTACCTCAACCAACCCTTATTTTGGTATCGGGTACGCCAGGCTCAGTCCCGCAACCAACTGGCTAATCGTAAAAAGGAAATAGGTCAGGCACGTGTCCTGCAGCGTAATAAAGAGCTTTACCTTCAAACCATCCGCGAACAGGAGGCCGTTTTAAGAGCTTATGAAGACTCCTATTTGTTTCCATTTCTTATGCGAATCAAGAAAAAGCTTAATCTGTAGCCTTGCGTTTTAAATAGCCGCCCGGGTTAAATGACATTCCAAACTTTTCACAAGAAGCATCTACCTTAAATTCCGGATGCTGAGGTAAAAATTTTTCCAAAGCTTCCTTAGGGCCCGGACCGTGTTCTTTTAACACGGGGTTACCGTTTACGTTGGAGTCTTCACATATTAAATACTGTCCCGGTGTAACTAAAGAGTGGTATTTATCTAGCTCCTCCAATACGTGTTCTTCGCTGTGGTCGCTATCTAAAATCACCATGACCTTTGAATGGTCATTGACCCGAGTTTTCAAGCGCGCTAAAATAGTTTCCGATAAACTAGAGCCTTGCCAAAACTCCACCCGAGGATGTTCTACACTACGACCGTGTGATTCAATATCAATTGAAATCACCTGACCATTTTCCACTAAATCCAACATATTGCCCAGGAACAAGGCAGAGCCACCTTTATAGGAGCCGGTTTCAATGATAAGATCTGGTTTACACCGATGGATGATTTCTTGGTAAACCCAAAGATCTAAAGGATTCTTGGCAATAGTGACGCCCATCCATTGCGTTTCTGTTAACCAAACGCGACTTTCATAATAGGCTTTATGAAACTTTTCCTGAATAGTTTTCCGAGATTTTTTTCTGCTTTGAAACATAGGTTGTTTTTTAAGGCTTTTGCCAATAGGCACCTAAGCTGTCAATGATTTGTAATTTGGCCTCAATTGCATGTTGGGCCCGATAGTATTCTACTGCTTCCCGGCAAGGTTTAAGGCCAAAGTCATCAATAATCACAAATCCACCCGAACTCACTTTGGGGTATAGCGCATTAAGGGCATCAAAAGTAGAGTCGTATAAATCGCCATCTAATCGCAAAAGGGCCAGTTTTGATATTGGGGCCTTTTCCAGCGTTTCATGAAACCAACCTTTCAGAAACTTCACGTTAGGACCTAGTAAATCCAGTTTCTTAAAGTGATTTTTTACGCGGTCTCCATTAATGGCTAAATTCGGGTAGGTTTGGGCGGAAACATCCCCAAAAAAGGATTGATCAGAAGGGTGGCTTGATACGGGTATCCCCTCAAAAGAGTCTGCCAGCCAAAGGTTGCGATCTTCCTCTTGATAAGCTTTTAGCAAGCCCTGCATGTACATGGCGGCCCCACCTTTCCATACGCCACATTCCATTACATCGCCTTCTACCTTGTTTTGAAAAATCCTTTCAAGGCAATACCGAATGTTTTGCATTCTTTTTTTTCCAATCATGGAATAAGCAAAAACAGCCATAGCCACATCATCATCAATGTGTTTTCCTTCTTGCCGCTGCTCCAAAAAGGCCTCACGCTCTTCAGGAGTAAACTCTTCTTCAATGGCGTGGAGCTTCAAGGCCAATTCTTTTTTAAGCTTGTCTGGTGAAGCTTTGGCTTTAAAAAAACGGGGTTTCAAGTTTTGAGTAGTCTGAAGGTGATGGTCTACCAAAAATTTAAGGGCAAGCTCTTGCTCCAGATACACTTCATTGATGAGCACTTTTTCTAAAAGTTGAAGATAGGCCTCGTACCCAGCGCTAATGGTCATCCTGATAATTTTGGGCACAAGATAGTAATCCGACTGCATTATCAGCGGTAGCTAATTATCTTTGTGGTCTTATGCATAACCCACCAGAGTTGGTAGAAACCTCCGTGGTTATCCCCACATTTAATCGTAAGGAGTCTTTACGGAAATGCCTGCTGTCACTGCATCGGCAAAAGCCCGTTAACTTTAGGTGGGAGGTGGTTGTGGTAAATGATGGTGGGGCAAGCCTTGAAAATTTACGGAATGAATTTGATCGAGGCCGGTTTAGATTTTTAGACCAAAAGAACACTGGCCCAGCATTGGCCAGAAACAGGGGCGTAGCTGAAGCGAAAGGCCGTAAGATTCTGTTTTTAGATGATGACTGTGAGGCCCACGAAAACTGGGTAGAGCAGATGACCCTGAACTTAAAAGCCAAGAGTTTATTGGCCGGTAAAACCATTAACAAAAGCCGAGCCTTTGCCTGTAGTGAGGCCAGTCAGGTTTTACTGGATTACCTGATGTTAAGCCTTAAGGGAACCACAGAATATTTTTTCACCTCTAACAATTTGGGTGTAGGCAAAGAAGATTTTCATCAGCTGGGAGGTTTTGATGGCGATTTTAAGAAAGCCGCAGGCGAGGATAGAGAGTTTTGTGTGCGTGCGCATTTTCAAGGTTATACTTTAGAGCGCTGTTTGGATGCTCAAATTGAGCATTCTCACGAGTTATCTTTTAGGCGTTTTTTAAAGATGCATTTCAAGTATGGCAACGCTACCCATACCTATAAAAACGTAAAAAAGAAGCGTGCCATTACCTACAAGACCCTCCGCATTAGAGGCTTCCATCTTAAAATGCTTTGGTATCCACTAAGCTTGCAAAAATACCATCTCCCTTACCGCGTTTATCTTTCCTGGCTCATAGGCTGGAGCCAGGTGGCCACGTTGGCCGGATTTCTAGCGGCCAAAATACAGCGCCACTAAAGCTAGGGGAGTTTAGGCCCCGTGATAAAAGGTAAGCCTTAATTCTATCTTTGTAGTCCATCAAATTAAGCCCTATGAAAATCCTGCATACGGCCGATTGGCACATCGGTAAAAAACTCCATAAACACGAGCTTTCGCAAGACTTCTCGCTGTTCATAGATTGGCTCTGTAAACTGGTACCCGAAAGAAGAATTGATTGCTTGCTGGTTTCGGGCGACATCTTTGACTTGGCCAATCCAAGCAGCGAGGCCCGCTCGGCTTATTACCAGGCGCTCGTGCGCCTGAGCCGACTGCACTGTAAAATCATCCTTACCGGGGGTAACCATGACTCACCGGCTGTGCTCAATGCGCCCAAAGAATTACTTCGCAACCTCGATATCCATGTGGTCGGCAATTTGCCCGAAAAAGCCGATGACTACCTCATCCCTTTGGAAAAAGACGGGCAGCTAGAAGCTGTGATTGCAGCCCTGCCGTATTTGCGTAATCCAGACCTCCGTCAAGCGGACGAGCAGGTAGATTATGCCTCCAGAATTGAGGCCGTGCGAGCGGGGATTGCCAGGATTTTTGAGGACACGGCAACAGCCAGCAAACGGCTTTATCCCGATGTAACTGCCATTGCCATGGGCCATCTCTACGCAGCGGGGGCCAGTACTTCTGAAAGTGAACGCGATATTCAGATCGGGAATGAGGCCAGCTTTGAGGCGCAGCAGTTTGGCGATTATTTCAGCTACATCGCCTTGGGTCACATTCACAAACCGCAAAAGGTAAATGCCCTGGTGCCCACTTTTTACAGCGGGTCGCCCCTCCCACTTTCCTTTAGCGAGAGAAGCGACCAAAAACGAGTATTACTGTTGGATACCTCTTCGGGCTTTAAGCCGGAAAGCATAGCCGTTCCTGAATTCAGAAAGTTGAAAAAACTGAAAGGAAACCTCAGCCATCTAAAAAAGGATTTACAGCATTTACCGGCCGGAGAGCCCTTGGAAACACTGGTGGAACTGGAATTGGAAGAGGAAAACTACGACCCAGCCCTCCTTACGGAGTTGGACCGCTTTGTGAATGATTTCGATAAAGAAGGCGTACGCGTGGTAAAGCACCGCGCCACTTTTAAGAATCGTACCGAAGGCGCTTCAGAGCTCTTTAAAAAAGGCCAGCAACTGGAAGACCTGAAGCCGTTGGAGGTTTTTGAGAAAAGGCTGGAAAAAGAAAACTACGATTCCGAAACCCAGCAGTTGTTGCGAGACGCATTTCACCAAATCCTTGAAGAAAGCCAGACCACCACATGAAAATTCTGAAAATCCGCTTTAAAAATATCAACTCACTCAGGGGGGAGCACGAAGTAGACTTCACCAGCGAACCGCTAGCCGGTAGTGGTCTCTTCGCTATCACCGGGCCCACGGGGGCAGGAAAAACCACCATTCTGGATGTAATTACCCTGGCGCTTTTTAACCGCGTACCGAGGCTTCCCAAATCGCTCAGCAAAAACCTGGTGGCGAGCAGTGGGGCCCTCATCACGCGAAACACAGAAGATGCCTACGCCTCAGTGGAATATGAGTGTTCCCATGGCATTTTCCGCTCCAGTTGGGAGATATCCGTGAACCGCAACGGCAACCTGCGCGACTACAATATGGAGGTGGCCAACCTGCAAACCCAGCAACCGCTCGATCTTAAAAAAGGCGAGGTTCCCGGTGAAAATGAAAACCTCATCGGCCTGAGCTACGATCAGTTTGTGAAATCTATTTTACTAGCCCAGGGTGAATTTGCCCAGCTTCTAAAGGTGGACAAGAACGAACGCGGAGCCCTATTGGAAAAAATCACCGGCACCGGCATTTACCGAGACCTGGGAATGCGCGCTTTTCAAAAGAAGCAGGAACTGGCCAAAGAGCTGGAAAAGCTGAAGGAAAAGCGCAATGTGTTTGCAGAGAAACTGTTGAGTGAAGAAAAACACCAGGAAATTTCCAATGAAAATAAAAGGCTGACCGACCAGGCGGAAGCCATTTCCAAAAAACTGAAGGAACTGGAAGCCCAGCAGCAAGTCCGAGAAGAACTGGCGCAGCTCAATGAGGCGAGTGGCAAACTGGAAAAAGATTTGGCGGATGTAAAGGACGAACAGCAAGCCTTTGCGCAAGCCAATGAGGCCCGCATCAAAAAGCATGAGTCTACCGCTCCTTTTGCAGAAGAACTGAAAAACTGGGAAAACCGTGCGGAACGACTGAAAAATCTCAGCGAAGAAAAGCAGTCCCTGACGGAGCTCCACCAAAAGCTTTTGGAGCAACAGGACGCACTGCGCAATAAGCTGCAGCATTTCATTCAGCAAGAGAAAAGCGATGATGAATGGCTGGAGGCACTGGAGGCTTTCCGCCAGAAGGTGGAGCAAAAAGATAGAAGACTGGAGGAGATCAGTCGCGATTACAAAAGCCAATTAAACCAGCTCAAATCCTACGGAGAAAGTTGGGGCTATCAGCCCGATGTGCAAGACCCGCGGGAAGAGTGGCAAACCCTCAACGCCCAAAAGCATGAGACCGATGCCAGCCTGAAAGACTTGGCGACAGAATGGCCCAAACTTTTGGAAGGAGACCCTGAAACTCGGCTGGATGAATTGCAAGCGCAAGAGTTGCTGGCCAGTCGCGCTGAGGCGCTGGAAGGCGATTTGAAAAAAACGGAAGAAAAAATCCAAAAAGCAAGGCTATCGCAAAAAGAGCTTCAGCCGAAAATTGAAAAGCTACCCGAAGAAATTGAAAAGCTTCAATTAAAATCGGATAAGAACACTACCGAGGTGGAGAAATTGCGGGTAGAGATTGACAACCGGAAACTCCGCGCCAGCCTGGAGGAGCATCGGGTCAACCTTAAAGAAGGCGAACCTTGTCTACTTTGTGGATCTACGGAGCACCCTTGGGCGGAGTACGCTCCGGACGAGGATGACCAGCAGAACGAGAAAAAGCGTTTGGAGGACTTCGGTAAGCAACTAAATGAAGAGTTGAAGGAAAAGGAGGCGGAGCTAATTAAGCTGAAAAGCCGGCTGCAACAAGTGGATGCGCAGTTGGCAGAAGCCCGTCAAGAGCACGCTCAGCAATCTGAGGAATACCAAGCCATCTTGAAAAAGTGGGATGCGCAGGAAGTGAACTGGGAGGACCTTCGCGAGGCCATTAAAAAGGAAAGGCAGGCGCTGAGAGATTTCGAAAAACAGCAGAAGCAAAGCAAAGGTATCGCCAATTGCCTGCCGGTGCTGACTGAGATGGTTGCCCAGACCGAGGAAGGCCGGAAGCTCAGAAAAGAGCGAAAAGAGCTGTACCAGGGTGAAGATGCTAATGCCGATTGTGTAAAGCTGAGAGATGGCTGGAAAGAAATACAAAGTGCGCTGCGCCAGCAAAAGCAAGGCCTGAAGGAAAATGCTGAAACGGTAGAAAAGCAAAATGCCCAACAAAAAGAGGCAGAGGAAAAGTTAAATGCTCCGCTCAGTGCGGCTGGCTTTGACTCTCCGGCCAAGGCGCTGGCAGCCCGCCTATCCGATGCGGACTACCTTAGTCTATCGCAACAAGCTACGGATCTTAAATCGCAGGTGGCCGAGCTGGAAACGCAACTGAGAGGTGTTTTTAAAAGTATTTCTGAAAAGAAGGAAAAACGCAGCGAAGCCAGTGATGAAGAAGTTCGTGAACAACTGCAAGAACTACAGAAGCAAGAGAAAAGCACCCGTGAAGAACTGAATGAATTTAGCCGCCAGCTCAAAAATCACCAGGAAAATCTGGAGGAAGTGAGCCGGCTGAACGCCAAAATCAAAGAGGAAGAAAAGTTTGCCAAAAAGTGGGAAATCCTAAATGAGTTGATCGGAGATGCTACCGGTAAGAAGTTCAACAATTTTGCCCAGGACCTCACCCTGCAACAGTTGTTGCTACTTGCCAACAAGCGCTTGGCTCAACTCAGTGATCGCTACCGGGTAGATGCCCCTAAAGCTGGTGAAGACGATAGCCTGGTGGCCGTAGACGAGCACATGGGCGGGCAGCGTAGGTCGGTGAAAACCCTAAGCGGGGGAGAAACCTTTGTGCTCAGTCTTTCGCTTGCTTTGGCCCTCTCGGATTTGGCCTCGAAAAACGTAGAGATCAACAGCCTGTTTATTGATGAGGGCTTTGGCACCTTAGACCCCGAAACACTCGACACCACCCTGGATACGCTGGAGCGCCTACAAGCCGAAGGCAGTAAAACCATTGGAATCATTAGCCATGTGGAAGCGTTAAAAGAAAGAATCTCCACCCAAATTCAGCTGGAGCGCAACGGGCAGGGCTACAGTAAAATCGTCTTGAAAGGCTAGTTTAGCCCCACCAGGCTTTTCGAAACTCTTCATTCATTTGCGCAATATTAGCCAATGAAATCCCTTGTGGGCAAACCGCTTCACAAGCACCTACCAAAGAGCAGGCACCAAAGCCTTCGGCATCCATGGCCTGCACCATAGAGAGGACGCGCTTGGGAGCTTCTACCTGGCCTTGCGGCAACTTAGCCAGGTGACTGATTTTGGCACCGGTAAACAGGCTGGCACTGGCATTGGGGCAAACCGCAGCACAGGCGCCACAGCCTATGCAAGCGGCCGAGTCAAAGGCGCTTTCTGCGGTTTCATGCGAAATGAGCTGGCTGTTGGCCTCTACCGCAGGGCCGGTATCTACACTTATGTAACCACCCGATTGAATAATGCGATCTAAGGCACTGCGATCAATCATAAGGTCTTTTTTCACTGGAAAAGCCCCCACCCGAAAGGGTTCCAGCCAAAGGGTCTCGCCATCTTTAAAACTGCGCAAGTGCGTTTGGCAGGTGGTGGTGCCGGCATCGGAGCTGTGAATGTGGCCGTTAATGGTAAAGCCGCATTGTCCGCAAATGCCCTCACGGCAGTCACTTTCAAAAGCAATGGGGTCTTCGCCCGATTTTATGAGAAACCGGTTCAAGTGGTCCAGCATTTCTGGCACCGACATAGCCGCATCAAAATCATCACGCACGTAGGTTTCAAATTTACCTTGAGCCTGAGTACTGGCCTGCCGCCATATTTTTAAAGTGAGTTTCATCTTATTTGTAGCTTCTTTGGGTGGGTTTTAGGGCCTCAAAAACCAGGGCTTCCTGGTGCAGCTTGGGGTTATGTTTGCCAGTGTATTCCCACACCGAAACGTATTGAAATTCTGCATCATTACGCTGGGCCTCGCCTTCGCTAGTTTGGTGTTCTTCTCTAAAGTGCGCGCCACAACTTTCCTCGCGCTGCAGCGCATCTTCTACAATTAAGGCCCCCAGTTCCAGGTAGTCAGCCACCCGGCCGGCTTTTTCCAACTCAAAATTAATTGGCCCATCGGCTCCAGCCACTAAAATATTTTGGTCAAAGTCTTTTTGCAGTTGCTTAATTTCTTCCCGGGCCGCCAGCAGATTTTGCCTTTCTCTGCGCAGGCCACACTTTTCGTAGAGGATTTTTCCCAGCGCCTGGTGGTACTCTTCGGGTGTAGTGGAACCTTGATTCTGGAGCCACTTTTCTAACTGACTTTTTTGCGCCTGGGCTAGTTCAGCTCCTTGCTTTCCCCTGTCGGGGCCTGATGGTAGCGGTTTTGCCTTGGCTAAAAAATCCATCACCGTATGGGGCGCAATGAAGTAACCGTCTACACAAGCCTGCAGCAGCGAATTAGCCCCCAGTCGGTTGGCGCCATGATCGGAGAAATTGGCCTCACCCAACACAAAAAGACCGTTTACGGTGCTCATGAGCTGATAATCTACCCACAATCCTCCCATGGAAAAATGCGCGGCAGGGGCAATGAGCATGGGCTCTTGGTAGGCATTGAAGCCCGTGATTTTTTCATACATCCTAAACAGGTTGCCGTAGCGTTGGGCGATGGTTTCCTGGCCTTCTTTCGCTAAGGCTGTTTTAAAATCGAGGTACACGGCATTTTTCAGGGGGCCTACGCCAAAGCCTTTTTCAATGCGCTCTAAAGCCGCCCGGGAGGCAATGTCTCGGGGGGCCAGGTTACCAAAAGAAGGGTAACGTCTTTCCAGGTAGTAGTCGCGCTCCTCTTCCGGTATGGCATTGGGGGGGCGTGCATCGCCTTTTTGTTTGGGCACCCAAATGCGCCCGTCATTGCGCAGCGATTCACTCATCAGCGTAAGCTTACTCTGGTGCGAACCAAGCTGCGGTAGCGAAGTGGGGTGAAATTGGGTCCAACTGGGGGCGGCAAAGCCGGCTCCTCTTTTGTGGGCGCGCCAAATGGCGGTGGCGTTGCAGTTCATGGCCAGGGTGCTGAGATAGTAAATTTTACCGTAGCCGCCTGAGGCTAAAAGCACCGCATCGGCCTCATAGCTTTGGATATGCCCGGTGTCTAAATTGCGGCAAACCACCCCACTGGCGCGGCCATCACTTACCATTAGGTCCAGCATTTCATGCCGTGTGTGCAATTTTATTTTGCCCAGGTGCACCTGCCGCATCAAGGCCTGGTAAGCGCCTTGCAGCAGTTGCTGCCCGGTTTGACCCCGGGCGTAAAAGGTGCGGCTCACCTGTACCCCTCCAAAAGAGCGGTTGCTGAGGTAGCCGCCATATTCGCGCGCAAAGGGCACCCCTTGGGCTACTGCCTGATCAATAAGGGCCGCTGAGCATTCCGCCAGCCGATACACGTTGGCTTCACGCGCTCTAAAATCGCCACCTTTGAGCGTGTCATGAAACATGCGCCACACGCTGTCGCCATCATTCTTGTAATCTTTGGCAGCGTTCACTCCGCCTTGAGCGGCTACGGAGTGGGCTCTACGGGCCGAATCATGAAAAGTGAACACCTCCACCTGAAAACCCAGCTCGGCTAAACTGGCCGCTGAGGAACTTCCGGCCAGACCGGTACCTACCACAATAATTTTATGCTTACTGCGGTTAGCCGGATTGATGAGAGCGGCTTGTGCTTTAAAGGCCGTCCATTTTTGGCTCAGTTCGCCTGGCGGTATTTTGGAATCTAATTTCATAGTGCTTGCGCCCAATTAAGAAGGCCAAAGTAGAGCAGTACTGGGGTTTGGCCTATGATATAAGATAAGTCAGCCTTAGCCGGTAACCTGCAAACCGTTTGCAATGGCACTTAGCAAGTGTAAGTGCTTTTTAACAAGTTGGGGATCAGGGTTTTCACTTTGCCGGTATTCTTTCAAAAGTTTTATTTGTTGCTGATGTAAGGGCTCTAGCAAGGCGTTTCGCTCAGTCTGAATAGCATGGGTGCGGCTTCGTCTTTCCTGAAGGGGTTCTCCATACACCAGCTCCGCGTAATGCTGGGCACTTTGGTATTCTTCCAGAATCAGGCTCAAAAAACGATCTCTGAGGGTGGGCTCGGCCAAATTTGCGTAGGCCTCCATTAATTGGGGCTCGGCTCGCATGAGGCCCATACTTACATTGGTGAGTAGGTATCTGGCCAAGGGCTGGGAGGCGCATTCCTCTTTAAAAAGGGTTAGCGCCTCGGGTTGCTGTTCTTCCAACTGAGCCATAGCGCTGCCAAAGCCAAACCAGGCCGATATCAAAAAACGCGACTGACTCCAACTAAACACCCAGGGAATAGCGCGTAAGTCGGCCAAGGTATTTTGGCCGGTGCGTTTGGCGGGGCGAGAACCAATATTACTTTGCTCAATAATATCAATGGGCGTGGCCTGTCGGAAAAAGGAAACAAATCCATCTTTTTCCAAAAGCGCCCGATACTTTTCAAAGCTTTTTTTGGATAAAAAGCGAAGAATACTGCGCCATTTGGCAGGCAACTCCGTTTCGGTTTTGGCGGCCAGGTTGGCCTTTAAGCCTCCCGCGGCCCAAAGCTCCAGTTGATAATCACGCGTTGGTTGCTGCGCATATTTTAAGGCAATGGTTTCGCCTTGCTCCGTCCAGCGGATGCGGTTCATGACACTGCCAGGGGGTAGGGCCTCTAAAAAACGATGGGTTGGACCACCGCCCCGGCTAATGCTGCCCCCTCTCCCGTGGAAGAAGCTAATTTCTACCCCGTGGTTTTGGGCCAGTTTGCTCATGGCCTCCTGGGCTTGGTAGAGCGACCAAATGCTGGCAATTTTTCCGCCATCCTTGTTGCTGTCACTGTAACCTACCATCACCTCTTGGCTGGGCTGCTCTTGCCCAGGCCGGTTAAAAACGGTGCCTTGTCCGCTAGGGTGCGTAAACCAAGCTTCTAAAATGGCGGTGCTGTCTTCCAGGTCTTTAATGGTTTCAAAGAGCGGTACAATGGGCAGCGGACTAAAGCATTGTCCGTTTTCGTATTCTACCAAACCTACTTCGCGCAGCAGCGCAACCAAACAAAGTAGGTCTGAAAGCTGCCGGGTCATACTAATGATGAGCGAACCAATGCCCGCTGCGCCCCGCAACTGGTATTCTTCACTCACCACGGTTAGGGCTGAAATTACCTTCTGCGCATTTTCGCCCGCTTGTGCCGGGTTTTTTAAAAAGGGACGGTTGAGCTTTAGTTCTTCGCTCAAAAAAGCCACTCGCTGGGCCTCAGTCCAGTTTACAAAATCAGGTTTGGGCACACCGGCTTTTTCCAAAATTTCGGTGAGTGCTAAGTCATGCGTGTGGCTGTTTTGGCGGATGTCAATTTTGGCCAGGTGGTAGCCAAATATTTCCAGCTTGCGCAGGACGGGCTTTAGGTATAAATCGGCCAGCGAGCCGGCCCCTAATTCCTGCAAATGATGCTGCATTTTTTGGAGTTCTTCGGCTAAAGCCGCAGGTTTTGTAAGAGCCCAGTGGGGTGGGTTAGCCCCGATGGGGAGCGCGTTTAACAACAAATTGAGCCATTGTCTAAAGGGCTCATGAGGATTGCGCGCCAGAGCTTTTTCGCCCAGGGGACCTTGCTTTTTCGCCCAGGCTTTTAAATGTGGCTCTAAGGATTCAGACTGAGGGTGAAGGTCTTGCGCCAGACTAAGCTTACGGGCTAGCTTTAAAAGTTGGGCTTTGATTAAGGCCAGGGCTTTTTGTCTAAAAAGCTGAAAAGCCTGCCTGGTAACGGCATCGGTCACCAGTGGGTGCCCGTCACGGTCGCCCCCCACCCAGTTACCAAACTCCCACTGCGGGTACTTTTGCTCATCGGGGGCAAGCCCTAAGTGCGTGTAGGCGCTTTTTAATTGTTGATCTACCGCCCACACCCCCTTGGGAAAAGCCTGCTGAAAGTAGTAGAGCTTTTCATGGAGTTCATCGGTTACGGTGGGCTTTTGGAGGTAAATATTTCCGGTGCGCCACAAGAGCTCCAGGCTGCCTAAAAACTCAGCATACCGGGGGTGCTCTGCGCGCTGTTCTACTGGCCAATCGCAAATAGCCTGCAGCTGACTGAAGATTTTCCGCAGGTGTTCTTGCACGGTAAAGCGCTTAGATTCAGTAGGGTGGGCGGTAAGCACCAGCGCCAATTTGGTTTGACCAATCGCTTGGCTAATCGCTTCATTCGTTAAGCCTTTTTCTTTAAGCTCTTGCAAATTATGCCACCACGTGCCCGAAAGCGATTGTGGGCCTTGGTCTTCGGCCCATTGCAGGCGATAGCGTTCGTGGGCATTCTCTTCAATTAAGTTGTACAGTTGAAAAAGGGTGAGGTAGCTCTTTATGGTTTCCTTAGTCCACGGCTCCTGCGGTTGGTTGGCCCTTGGCTTTTGCCGATCTACCATCTCAAAGAGCACTTGACGCACCCACTGTTGATCTTTGGTAATTTGTTCGGGGTTTAGGTAGGCTTCTGTTGTATACATAACAGGGTTGATTTGAAAAACCAAGATACAAAGCAGGTGAAAAATAACTGGGAGCTAAGGTTAGGGTTAGGTTAAAAATGTGAGGCTTTGGCGGGCCTTGACCTAGGCTTGTACTTTTTTATAGCCAGAGGCTTAGAGAACAGAAATGATACACTTTACTATGCAAAAAATACAAAAGCTCAATAAGTATTAAATTGCCTGATTAAACTTAAACGTTATAATATTGGAAAAATCACCTATCCTAAACGATCCATACAAAGAGCCAGAACAATATTACGCTACCGATGCCGATGGCGCTCTAAATTACGAGGATATCCGCGAAGGAAGAAGACCTTACACTCCGGATATTGCGGTTATACCTGAAAAGCAAAATCAAACTTCAGCCTTTGATGTAAGCGACTATGCGGAGCAGTATGAGACATTTCTTATAAACCTTATCAGAAAAGAAGTTAAAGAATGGCGTAGGCATGAATATCCTGATACAACTAGGGTCACTAAAGAACTACTGCAGTTTTGGTTTTTGAACGAAGATCGTGACGTAACCAAAAATCTATTTTTTGCTCAGAAGGAATCTATTGAAACCGCTATTTGGCTGAATGAAGTGGCAATGCGCTCCAATGCAGGGCAAAATATTCTAGATCGTTTGCGCAAGCAGCAAACAAAAGTCAGTGAGGACCCTGCCGACCAACTTCCGCGTATAGCCTTTAAGATGGCCACGGGTACGGGCAAAACGGTAGTCATGGGAGCCTTAATTATTTACCACTATTTAAACCGTTCTGAATACCGCAGCGATACTCGTTTTGCAGATTACTTCTTAATTGTTGCTCCTGGCATCACGATTCGAGATCGATTAGGAGTTCTTAAGGTAGACACCAGTTCAAAATTTAAAAACCAGCGGTCCGATTATTATGCCGAACGTGATTTGGTGCCTGATCGCTATCGGAGTCAATTGGAGGGTTTAAATTCCAATTTGGTGATAACAAACTATCATGCCTTCATGCCTCGCACCTTGCAGGGAAATAAGCGCAGTCCAATGGACGGCAAACTTCATTACAATGCTGAAGGTGAATTGGTAAAACAAGTGGCAGAAGAAAGTCCAGCTCAGGTGGTAAGCCGCGTTATGGGTAAGCTTAAGAAAGGGCGCAGGCTTTTAATTCTAAATGACGAGGCTCATCATTGTTACTTACCCAAGGCTAAAGGTCGCACCAAAGACAATGAAGGGGACGAGAATAAAAAGGCTGCTGTATGGTTTACCGGTCTCAAAGAAATTGGCCGGTACTACAAACTCACGGCTGTTTATGATCTATCGGCCACTCCCTATTATTTAAATGGTTCTGGTTATACAGCCTATGAGCTATTTGGATGGGTAGTGAGTGATTTTGGTTTAATTGAGGCTATTGAATCAGGCTTGGTGAAAATACCTTACTTACCACAAGAAGATGATAGCCAGGAATTGACGCAGGCTAAGCTTAAAAACCTCTATGACCATGTAAAGGATGGCTTGCCCAAGAAAGGTCAGCGAAAGAAAAAATCGGAGGCTAAAAAAGAAGGTAAGGTGTATACCGAAGAACCACCAGTACTGCCAAGATTAGCCAAACTTGCCTTTGACCAGTTTTACCAACATTACAAGCACTACAGTGATGACCTGAGAACCAAAGGTGAACAACACGAGGGTTTACTAGAGAGGCCACCCGTCTTTATAGCGGTATGTAATAACACTTCTGTTTCCAAAGAAGTCTACAAGTTCATAGCGGGTTATGAGTATGAAGATGAGGCCGGAGAAAAATATGTGCAAAAAGGACAGTTTGATGTTTTGTCAAACTACGATGAATATGATCGTCTCAAAAAGAAAGCGCCTACTTTATTAATTGACTCGGAGGCCCTGGAAGATGCCGAACAAGTTAGTCCTGAGTTCAAGAAAATATTTTCATCTGAAATAGATGAGTTCAAAAAGGAATATGCGCGGCAATACGGGCAAGGTGCAGCAGATCGAATTACTGAAGCAGAGATTCTCCGTGAAGTGGTTAATACGGTAGGGGAGCCCGGGAAATTGGGTGGGCATATCCGATGTGTGGTGTCGGTATCTATGCTCACTGAAGGCTGGGATGCAAATACCGTTACCCACATTGCTGGCTTACGCAAGTTTGGTTCCCAACTCCTTTGTGAGCAGGTGGCCGGCCGTGCTTTACGTAGAAGAAATTACTTTTTGCAGGGTTATGATAAAGAAGGCAACCCCACCAAAGACAAACGAAAAATTGTTAAGTACAAGTTCCCTCCAGAGTATGCTCACATAATAGGCGTGCCCTTTCGCATGTTTAAAGGCGGGCAAACTCAAATACCTGATGCGCCTGATCTCACGCGGATTCATGCTATACCTGATCGCCATCATTTAGAAATTGAATTTCCACAGCTTATTGGTTACCGCATGGAAATACCCAATGCGGAATTGCAGTTCGACTTTTCCGATTTACCGCATTATGAAATTGATGGCAGCAAAGACCCAATGAAAACTTTTATGGAGTCTGCTTTTTCAGATAGGAGAGAAGAACTTACGGTGGAAACGGTCTTGGCCAAACGCGATCAAGAAATCATTTACTTACTAACCAAAGAACTGCTCTTCTTTAAGTTTTCGGATGATGAGCGCTATCCCAAATATCAGTTCTTTAATCAATTGAAAAAGATAGTAGAAGAGTGGTATAACACGCGCTTGAAGGTGCTAAATCGTGAAGACAGCACCCACCGGAAGCTGGTGTACTACGAGGACATGAAAACGGTTACCGACCATATCTATCGTGCAATTAATACTCAGCATAACACCGAAGAATATGTGCGCCCGGTCTTTAATCACTACAACAAATGGAGTAGCACGAAATACGTCAGCGGTAATACCTCAAAGGACTGCATAGACACTGAAAAAAGTCACGTTAACAAAGTGGTTATGGACAGCGACTGGGAGGGTGTTTGCGCAAAAACTTTGGAAGAACTGGAAGATGTGGAAAGCTATGTAAAGAATCAGTTTTTAGGCTTTGCCATACCGTATGTCAAAGACGGGAAAGACCGCAACTACTTCACCGATTTCCTGGTGCGGCTAAAAGGGCTTGATGGCAAAACTGCCAACCTGATGATTGAAGTTACCGGCATGAACAAGGACAAGCAGGAGAAGACCTGGTATGTAGAGAACCGCTGGCTTCCGGCTGTAAACTCAGTGCGGGAAAAGTATGGGTATGATGAATGGCATTTTATTGAGATTGCCAATGATATCAGGGAGATTAGAACGCAATTAACCGATAAGATAAAAAACATCCTCAACCAAACCGCCCGCGTATGAGTAAGCACTTGCCCGAAGAACGAATTTTTACCCTGATTTACGAGATACGGGGCCATAAAGTGATGCTGGACAGCGACCTGGCTGAAATGTATGGTGTAGAAACACGTGCTTTAAAACAGGCTGTTCGCAGAAACCCGGATCGTTTTCCTGATGACTTTATGTTTGAACTTTCATCAAGTGAATGGGATCAACTGAAGGAGTCTTTAAGATCACAAAATGTGACCTTAGAGAAAATTTTGACCTCAAGTTCTGAAAGATTTGGATCATCCGTGAATTGCTTGAAAAGTAAACCCATCAATATGACACACGTTATTGATAATCAATTAATTCAACTTAAAAGTTGACAAATGGAATTTGTGCCTATCTTTGCCAATCCAAGTGAACGTCCTTTAAGGGGTCTCTATGCGGTGCGGTATGAGGATGCGCCTGACAATGAGCACTCATGGTCGCAATTTATAGATAAGCTTAGCGATCCTGAATACAGAAGGGTGTTTATGCGCGAGCGGAAGACAAAACTACTTACCAATGGATACTGGGGCACATATTCCATTTCTGATGCAACAGAACGAGCACTTGATGAGTTTCTATCAATAACCGATGAACTTAGAGATGCTTATGAATTAAGCGTAGAAGAGTTGATAAAAACGTTAAATGAACGATTTAAACCTCTTGACAATCAAAAAATCGAAGAGTACTTAGAGAGAAGTAAGGCTAAACCAAAGGAGCCAAAAGAGCCATGGATTAGATTATACGCTGTGAAGGTTGCTGAAGACCTGTTTATATTTACTGGCGGCACAATTAAGCTGGTTAAATATATGGATGATGATGAAGCCACGAAGCAAGAGCGTGCTAGATTAAACAAGCTTCGTGACTTCTTAAAGGATGAAGGAATGTACGACCACGAAGCATATACCGAATTAGAACTATAGAAGATGGACAAGAAAGAATTCGAAGCTAAATTCAGATCGAGAATTAAGCCCGACACGTCTGATTGGCGCGAGCGTCCTGCTGCTAATCGCGACAAGCGTGATGAATTTAAAAGGTCTCAAAGGGTGGCCATGCGAATCTTAGATTTTTTAGAAAACAATCCAAAATGGTCTCGCCAGAGGCTTGCTGAAGAACTTGGTGTTTCACTGCAGCGCATTAGCACTATTCTGAAAGGGAAAGCCAATTTTACCCTTAACTCTATTGAAACGCTTGAAAATGTTCTTGGTATTAATCTCCTTGACGAGCGCAAAGCATATACGGTTACACCTATTCAGCAAAGTGTTATGATCAGTTATGGAGCAAGTATTCAGGTTAGCTCGGTTCAAGGCCGCATGTCGGCCATTTATTTTCAGGATGAAACCGGCTGGAGTTGGCTGGGAACACCTGATTTTAAGGCCTTGTTAGAAGATGTGATAAATGATGATAGTCCCAACCCCGTAGCTGCTTAATTATGGCATCAACTAAAAAACATCAATTTCAGTTTGTAATTGTAGGTGTTACCACCGAACAGTTCAGAATTGACCCTGCAGATTTTAGGACCGATAATGAAGTTGAGCTTTCGCTGAACTTCAATTTTAAGCATAACGAAGAGGATGGAATGATAGGGGTTTTTATAACTATTGAGTTATTGCAAGGCCAGAATGACTTGGTGCTGCTGGAAGTAGCCTGTCATTTTAAAATTCACCCGGAAACCTGGCAGCAGATAATATCCAGGGAGGATGGTAGTTTAATATTGCCTCTTTCCTTCGCCTTGCATTTGGCTACCCTCACAACTGGCACTTCTCGTGGCGTGCTACATGCTCGCCTTTCCGGAAGCCCCTTTGCAAACTATGTGCTACCGGCTATTAATCTTACTGAAATCATTAAGTCTGATGTAGAACTCAAGGCTGCAAACTAAAAATAACCAACTAACCATGCCCAACTCCTACAAACACTCCTCCTCCAAACGCGCCCACATCCCTTCCAAGGAAGAAGCCGGATACGAATCCGCCAACCCCAATGTGCGGGAAGGTGAGGTAGCCGAATACGATAAGAACCCGAAGTATTTTCAGGGCAACCCCGTGGATCACCGGGGGAAAGACCCGGAACTGTGGTGGATGAACAAGTACGGGGCAAACGACCAGGACGACAAGCTGGAAATCGATATCCGCTCACTGTACCGGCACGAGCACATTGCGCCCGAGAGTTTGATCAAAAGCCTGTACAAAACCACCCTAAAAAGGCCGGAGGTAGAGCAGGGCGATTTGTTTTCTTCGCCCAACGAGCTTTTTGGCAATGCGCTGGATAAGGACGAACTGGAAAAAGTAAGCGAATACTACCAGCACAGCGATGGCTGGAGCAACCGCCTGATACAGGGCGACAGCCTGCTGGTGATGAGCAGCCTGCTCGAGCGCGAGGGCATGGCCGGACAGGTGCAGACCATCTACATTGACCCGCCCTACGGCATTAAGTACAACAGCAACTGGCAGATGAAGCTTAACGACCGCAACGTAAAAGACGGCAAGGATGAGCACCTTAGCGGGGAGCCGGAAATGATCAAGGCTTTCCGTGATACCTGGGAACTGGGCATACACAGCTACCTGAGCTATTTGCGCGACCGCCTGTTGATGGCCCGCGAACTCCTCACCGATAGTGGTTCCTGCTTTGTGCAGATTTCCGATGAAAACGTGCATTTGGTGCGTTGTCTGATGGACGAGGTTTTTGGTAGTGAAAATCAAGTTAGAACAATTGCTTGGAAAAAGGGAACACCAGTTTCGAAAACCATTCGGAATTCCTTCAACTACCTGATATGGTATTGCAAAAATATCGATGAAGTAAAGGTGCGAAAACTATTTACTGAAAGAAGAGGTGATGAAGGTTCAACAGAAGATCCTAAAAAATTAGCGCTTTGGGGAGATTTCGAAAATGGCGAAACACGAACCTTAACTACTGATGAGAAAAGGGCCATAATTAATACTCGCCAAGTTAGTAAAGTCTTTAGGGTGGATAAGATTATTGAATCAGGCTCTGACGAAAAGCGAGTATTTCCCTTTGAATTCAATGGGGAAAAGTTTGATCCTCCAAAAAATCAACAATGGCGGGGAGACGAAGATCAGATGACAAGGCTTCAAAAGCTTGGAAGAGTCGTCAAAACAGATCGAGGATTCGGCTTCAAGTTTTACATTGAAGATTATCCAGTGGTAGAAATGACCAACTTC
>CAJXNI010000035.1 GCA_913057235.1 uncultured Bacteroidota bacterium | reverse complement strand
CCTGGGGCTGGAGAAGGTCCCAAGGGTTGGGCTGTTCGCCCATTAAAGTGGCACGCGAGCTGGGTTCAGAACGTCGCGAGACAGTTCGGTCTCTATCTATTGCGGGCGTTAGAAATTTGAGAGGGGCTGACTTTAGTACGAGAGGACCGAGTCGGACAGACCTCTAGTGTACCTGTTGTGGCGCCAGCTGCATCGCAGGGTAGCTACGTCTGGAAAAGATAAGCGCTGAAAGCATATAAGCGCGAAACTTGCCTCAAGATGAGATTTCTTTTAAGGGTCGTTCGAGATTAGGACGTTGATAGGCTACAGGTGTAAAGGCAGTAATGTCATAGCCAAGTAGTACTAATTACCCGTTAGCTTTTAAATGGCTGATTTTATGTATTCTCTTTCTCTCAATATGTTACAATATTTAACTCTTATGGTGACTATGGCGGTGGGGATCACCTCTTACCATTCCGAACAGAGTAGTTAAGCCCACCAGCGCAGATGGTACTAGAGTAAAATCTGGGAGAGTATGTCGTTGCCACTTTTTTAAAGCCCCTTCGTTTTACGTTGGGGCTTTTTTTATGTTTGGAATATAAATTGTACCAGGCTGGTTTAAGCTGAATTCATACATGTATCGCTATTTCATAATTGCTCATATTTTGCTGGTTTTGGCAACAGGTACAGTGGCACAAACAACTGTAAACTTTGAAGATATTCGATACAAAGAACCTCAGTTTTCACATCAGTTTACATTTTTGGGAAGTAGTGAGTATAGGTTTATAGATACATCTTTTTCAAGTTTGAAATGGTACAGAACGTTAAATGCCACCTTTGATGATGATTTTGGAAGCATGCCTTTGCTTAATATGGGTGATGCTAGGAATCAATTAACCCTACCTGAGATTGCATCAGGCTTGGGCAATTATTTTACGTTGGGTCCTTACGAAGGCTATTTTTCCAATACGCAAAATGTGCCCTTTTATCAAGTGCGGTCTCCTTACACTGAAGCTCAATACTTCTCTGCACTTAATAGAGGGCAGGTTTTTTCAATTTTACATACTCAGAATATTAACAAGCGTTGGAATTTCGTTTTGCGTTACCGAAGGTTAAATTCCTTAGGTACATATCAGAATGCACAAAACATTCAATCAAGGTTTTTACTGTCTAGTCGCTATGTTTCAAAGAACCAGAACTACCGTATAGCCGGATATGTGTTAAGTGAAAAAATGGATGCTCAAGAAAATGGTGGTTTAGAGAATGATTCAGTGTTTGAGCAAAATATTGACGTACCAAGGGAAAGCATTCTTGTAAACCTTAGAGGGGGCTCTCCAGATTTAAGGGTGATCAGGAACCGAGAGTTTTTTTTTCAGCAGGAATATAAATTTTTGGAAAGTAGGGTTAGCAAAGACACAACAAAGGCGGACACTTTGCAGAGTAAGTTGCCTGGAAGCGGAGGCAATTATCTTTCCCTACTGCATGAAGTTAAGTATCAAAGGAGGTCGATCACTTATACCTCAAATGCTGAGGATTTTTACGACAATTATTTTTTTCAAGAAAGGGGATATACAGATAGTGTAGCATCTCATTTAATAGATACCCGACTTATGCTGGCTGGAAATCTTGGCGATTCTAGCAATTTGAATATGCAGGGTGGGTTGCGCGCATTTCAATACAATTATGTAAATAACTTTTTAAATCAGTATAGTGGCAACCTAGGGCTGGTAGCAAATATCTCTGGCAGGATTAAGGACTTGGTTGATGTAAATGGAAATTTGGAGTATGTTTTTGCCGGTCCGCTAACTAATAACCTATCAATAGCTGCGAAGGGAAGGATTAACCTGTTTCATAGACTCTTTTTAGAGGGCGGTTATCACTATCAAGTTAAAAGTCCCGAATTTTTTGCGCAACGGTATGTTTCTAATAACTTCATCTGGCTAAATAACTTCCAAGATATTGCTACTGGAATTATAGATGTCAAGTTAGGTTGGCAAGGGGGGTATTTAGCCTGGAAACAGTTTAATGCAAATAATTGGGTCTACTTTAATGGAAACCAGCTTCCTGACCAAGCCACGCAGGCTATTAAGTACACACAAATAGAGGCTAGGCAGAACTTTGACTTTTGGGGGTTTGTGCATCTAGACAATAGGGCTGTATTTCAACAGAGCTTAGTTGGAGAGGAGTTTCTTCCTTTACCTAATTGGGTAACTCGTAATGCTTTGTATTTTGACTTTGCTCTCTTTAAAAAGGCCCTAAGTTGTATGGTTGGCACCGAGTTAAATTATTTTTCAAGCTTTAATTCTCCATCTTACAGTACTGGAACGGGTCGCTTCTTTTTGGCCAGAGAAAAGGAAATTGGCAATTACCCCTATTTAGATTTATTTGCACAATTTAAAATTAAAAGGGCAAAGGTCTTTCTAAAATATCAACACGTGAATGAAGGGCTACAAGGGTATAGATATTATTCAGCACCGGCCTATCCACTTCCTGATAGAGTTTTTAGAATTGGGATTTCCTGGCGTTTCTTTAACTAGGTCTTTTGTTTTTTCTTGCGGGCTGCTGGAAATAGAATGTTGTTTAAGATTAAACGATACCCTGGAGAGTTTGGATAAAGTTCTAATTCAGTGTGAGGGTCACCAACCCTATGCTGATAATCTTCAGGGTCATGGCCTCCGTAAAATGTCCAAGTTCCCTGACCAATTTCACCATGAATATAGCGGGCCTCACCCTGGCCTTTCATTTCTCCTAAGATTAGCACATCTGGTTTTATCAGGCTTGACCTAAAAGCTGTTGTTTGCCCCATAAAGCCTTTTACAACGCGGGTATGATTTTGGCATAGCATGGTGGGTACAATATCCCATTTGGCAGAAAAATCAAATAAAGTGAAGTAATCATTTTCGGCTTGTACCTTGCGGGTTTGAGTAACATCAATATTGCTGAATTCGTATTGATTGGGGTTTTCCACTAAAGTGAAATCTCTAAAGGCAAGGCAGCTACTATAATCTAACCGGTTTTGATAGTTTGGATCTGCAGGGTCTCCATCAAACATGGGCTCGCAAATATCAACTTGTGCAGCTGAAAGGGCTATATCATAGCTGTCTGTGGCTGAACACATGGCAAACAAAAAGCCACCACCAATGGCGTACTCTTTAATTTTTTGGGCCACCGCCAGTTTGAGTTCACTCACCTTAGCAAAGCCTAAGTCTTTTGCGCTTGCTTCGGCTTGCTGCTTTTGTTTTATGTACCAGGGGGCATTTTTGAAAGAGGCGTAGAATTTACCGTATTGGCCGGTGAAATCTTCATGGTGCAGGTGTAACCAATCATACTTTGGCAACAAATCATTCAGTACTTCCTTATCGTAAACAATGTCATAGGGAATTTCAGCATAGGTAAGTACCAGTGTTACGGCATCATCCCAGGGTTGATTGTCTTTGGGAGAATACACCGCAATTTTGGGCGCTTTTTGCAACTTAACAATGCTTTGATTAACGGCAGGGCTACTTATTTCTGTGCGCAGAGCTCCAGCAACCTCGTTGGAAACTACTTCATAGGATACATTTCTGATGCGGCATTCTAGCTTAACTTCTTCCTTAAAGGGAATTAAAAAGCTGCCGCCCCGGTAATTTAGCAACCATTCTATTTCAATGTTTTGCTCTAGCACGAAATAGGCAATTCCGTAGGCTTTCAGATGTTCTTTTTGGCCTTCAGCATCCATAGGGATGAGAAGATAAATGGCCTTGGCTTGAACACTTAAAATGAGTAAAAAAAGAACGGTTATCTTTTTAAAAAGGGGCTCCGTCATCTTCATCATTATTGGTTAAAAAGCTATCTGTATTCATCTTAGACTCTAACATCATAGGCTCGCCTGTGGCTTCTTCCAGATCAGAGAATTTGGCAAGACGCCCCTGAAATCTCAGTCGAATGTTGTCTAAGCTACCGTTACGGTGTTTGGCAATTATGAACTCACCCTGACCTTCGCATGGCTCCCCGTCAGGCCATTCTGTGAGGTCATAATATTCAGGTCGGTAAATGAAAGAAACAATATCTGCGTCTTGTTCAATGGCACCTGATTCCCGCAAATCTGAAAGAAGCGGTCTTTTTTCGCCTCCACGCGTTTCTACCGCCCGGCTTAATTGTGATAAAGCAATTACTGGCACATTTAATTCCTTAGCGATGCTTTTGAGTGAACGCGAGATGGTACTGATTTCTTGCTCGCGATTACCTCCATTTTTTTGCCCCCCAGCGGTCATTAATTGCAGATAATCAATGATGATCACTTTAATACCTTTTTGCGCTACCAACCTTCGGCATTTAGCCCGTAAATCAAATACGGAAAGGGCCGGGGTGTCATCAATGTAAAGAGGTGCACTCTCCAGTTTTTTTACCTTGCTTAAAAGCTGTTGCCATTCTACGTCATCTAAATTTCCCTTGCGTAGTTTTTCAGAGTCAATACCGGTTTCACTGGCAATTAAACGGGTTATGAGCTGAACGGAGGGCATTTCTAGCGAGAAAACGGCTACAGGGTTTTTATGGTCTACGGCCATGTTACGGGCCATACTAAGCACAAAAGCAGTTTTTCCCATACCTGGTCTGGCCGCCAGAATTACCAAATCAGAAGGTTGCCAGCCTGAAGTAACCGCATCTACCTTGGTAAAACCACTAGGTATACCGCTTAAACCGTCTTTTTTGCTCACTTCGTCAATACGGTTTATGGCCTCGGTTATGAGCGTTTCGGCAGACTCGTAGTTTTTAGACACATTCTTATGGGCAATATCAAAAAGGGCCTGTTCACTTTCGTCTAAAAGCTCAAAAACATCGGTGGTTTCGTCAAAGGCATTTTCAATGATGTCACTAGCCACTCTAATCATTTCGCGCTGCAAATATTTTTGGACTATTATGCGCGCATGGTATTCTGAGTGAGCAGAGGAGCTTACTTTTTGGCTGAGTTGAATCAGATAGTACTCAGAACCTACGGCCTGAAGGTTTCCTTCTTGGCGTAGCTCATTGGCAATGGTCAAAATATCTATGGGCTGGCTCTCACCAAACAATTTTTTTATGGCTGAGTAGATAATTCTGTGGGCTTCTTTGTAAAAGCTTTCAGGAGCAAGAATATCAATAACGTCACCTATAGCCGTATTATCAATTAGCATGGCGCCCAGCACGGCTTCTTCAAATTCAACCGCTTGCGGAGGTATTCTTCCTTTGCTTAATTCAACTACATTTTTCCCTTTTCTTGGAGCTGACAATCCCCTTGAAGGTGTGGCGCCTTTATCCATAAACCTTAATGTCTTATTGATTTTTTATCAGAGTATTCAAAGGTATTAACTTAGCCTGCGCATGAAGCAGTCATCTTTAAAAATTTATCCACTTTTACTACTTCTGGGGCTACTATTGAGCCAATGCCAAGAGGAGGAGCGGGTTTTCCCCGAAGTGCAAATTTTAGCTCCTGGCGCAGCCAGCTCTTATCAATTTGGAGATACGCTCATCATGAAATTTAGCGCCCAACCCGCCCAAAAAGTCCGCTACAGCTTAACCAGTGCAGACCAGAGTTATTTACTAAAAGGTTTTTTGATAGACCAGGTAGGTAATACCTATACCGTAGCCTTTTACCTAAATGAGCCTTACATGCCTAACGGTAAATATGAGTTAAAGGCTACAGCCGATTACAAAGACGAAAGCACCAGCGACTTCAGGACCATTAATTACAGAGAGCTGCCGCTTGAGACCAAAGGATATGTGGCAGTGGGCGGTGGTAATTTGCATAAAGTGGACTCTGTAGGCAACCTTAGTACGGTTGCAATTGGCACCAATTATAATTGGGTAGAAGTATTGCCTTCTGCTCAGGAGCTGTTTGTAGCCGGAGCCTCTACCCCTAATTTGCAAGTACGGAGACTGCAAAATCTCACCAGTAAGTTTACCGTGGCAGGACCCAATCCGCCTGGAGCGCCTCAGTTTTACCAGTTATTAACCCACAATCAGGCGGTTTTCACTTTGCGGGCCGATGGCTTTATTACCAGTTACACAGGCGATAATAACCTAGGTGTTAGCTACGAGTTACAAGAAAGCTTTCCCTTACAGGCTACTTTTTTAAGAGATCAAATGGTAGTTGCTTTGCGCAAGGGCTTAGGCAGTAATCTCAACGAGTTGCATTTACTCAATGAACGTTTTTTAGGATCAGCGCAGACTTATTTTATTGGTGATGCCAATTATCAGTTAACCCCCATCGGCCAGAGCCTTAACCAAATAGCCTTATTTAAATTGGGCGACAGTTTTGAGCTGCAAACCCTAAATTTTAATACCCAAACTGCTACCACCCGCTTTATTGAGCCGCAGGTGCAATTTTATGATTGTGAAACCCTGCCTAATGGCGATGTCATTTACAGCACCCAAAACGGCACCTTTATTTATAACATTGACTTAGGACTAAACCCTAATAAAGTGCTTACTTTTGGCGCCCAAGACATAGAAATAAACAAAGTTACCGGAGCTGTTTTGCTATTGAATAACGGACTTATTCAACAGCTGGCACCCAACGGAAACTTAGTCTACCAAGGCGCAGTGCCTGGTGCTACTGATTTTGAAATCATCTACAATAAGTAATGAGAATTTTTTTAAGTTTAGTTTTTGCTTGCTCTTTCTTTTTAGGTCAGGCGCAGTTGGCATTCAACAGCAATACCTTAGTTTTTCCGGCCACTAATGAATTGCAAAATAGAACCGGGCAAGTTACCGTCTACAATACTGCGGCTTATCCAATAACGATTACTGACGTAGATCTTTTTAATTTATACAACCAAAAGCCTTTTACCGTGAGCACCACTTCTTTTACCATTGCCGCTGGTGACTCCACAGTGCTAGACGTAGATTTTACGCCCAGGCACAATGTATACCATGATTTGGCTTTAGTGCTCAAAACCAACAGTGGTTTTGGACATAAAGCCTTGTTGTTAAAAGGACAGGGGTATTACTCAAAGACCTACTACGCGCCTACTCAGAATCAAACCGAAGAGGCGCTGAAAATAGCCTTGAAGAACCGCTTAGCGCAAGGTTATAATTCTTTAAGCTACAGCGTGGCCCGCGATAATATGTACGCTTCTATTGACAACACAGGCGGTTCTGTAGAATGCGTGTACACCGGCCGCACGGCTAACTTCAACACGCGCAGTGGCGCCAATGCCAATAACTTTAATTGTGAGCATACTTTTCCGCAGGGCTTTTTTAATCAAAACCTGCCCATGCGCAGCGATATTCACCATTTGTTTCCCACAGATGTTTCGGCCAACAGCCGCAGAGGTAATGACCCTTTTGACGTAGTTTCTAATGCCAGTTGGAGTGTGGGTGGATCCAAGTCTGGAGGCGGTAAGTTTGAGCCGCGCAACCTACAAAAAGGGGCTACTGCCCGTGCCATGATGTATTTTGTAATTCGCTATCAAGATTACGCCAACCATTTTCAAGGCCAGGAAAATCTGCTAAGAGGCTGGCATAAACTTTATCCGCCATCGGCCGCGGAGCAGAGCCGAAACAACGCCATTTTTAACCTGCAAAACAACCGTAACCCTTTTGTAGACTACCCTCAATTTGAAGAGCGCATTACCAGCTTTGTGAGCAGTAGCATAGCACAGCCTATTGAAGATTTATACTTTTCTGATGATACTGTTTTTCTTGCCCAGGGCAGCGGTGTTTATGATTTCAATTTTGTAATATTTAACAATGGAACCAATCCGGTAACCTTAAATAATATTCAGGTGAATGACCCAAACTTGGCCATGAGCACTACTTCCGTAACGGTGCAGCCGGGTGAAGCTGCTGAGCTGAAAATTGCGTTTGACGCATCTCTAAACTACAATACTAAATTAGAATTTGATGATAACCGCAACCCTGTAATCAGTTACAGTATCCCCGTGATTAGTGGGCCAGCATTAAGTAGTCACGATTTTGAGAGTCCGTTAAAGTTGGCCTTGTACCCTAATCCTGTAGAGGACGAGTTACGCATAAGGGGTTACGAAAAAATTGAGTCCATCGCCATGTGTGACCTTGGCGGTAATTGCCAAACGATAAAGCCTAAAGCTGTGCTTGATCTTTCAAACATGGCTCCAGGCTTTTATATTGTAAGTGGTATGCTAAAAAGCGGTGACCACTTTCAGCAAAAACTGTTGGTGCGGTAATTATTTGTAAGCTCCCATTTTGGCAAATTTAGCCAGGCGCTTTTCAATGAGCTTATCAATGGTTTTACCTTTTAATTCGGTAATTTCCTTTAGTAGCTCCTTCTTGAGAATTTCAAACATTTCCTGCGGTTTTTGATGGGCTCCGCCTAAGGGTTCTTTAATAATACCGTCAATCAACTTATTTTTAAGCATGTCTGGCGCAGTTAGCTTTAAGGCATCAGCCGCTTGTTCTTTGTAGTCCCAGCTGCGCCAAAGAATTGAAGAGCAGCTTTCGGGCGAAATAACCGAGTACCAGGTGTTCTCTAGCATTAGAACCCGGTCTCCTACACCAATGCCTAAGGCACCACCGGAGGCGCCTTCCCCAATAACCACGCAAATAATAGGGACCTTAAGTACACTCATCTCGTAAATATTGCGGGCTATGGCTTCGCCCTGGCCTCGTTCTTCGGCTTCCAAGCCAGGAAAAGCTCCAGGGGTATCAATTAAAGAAACCACCGGGCGATTAAACTTTTCAGCCATTTTCATTAGGCGCAGGGCCTTGCGGTACCCCTCTGGGTTGGGCATACCAAAGTTGCGGTACTGGCGCATTTTGGTATTAATACCTTTTTGCTGACCAATAAACATAACCGGCTCGCCATTAAGCATTCCCCAGCCGCCTACCATGGCTTTATCATCTTTAACACCGCGGTCTCCGTGCAGCTCTAAAAAGTTACCCTCAGTCATGGCTTCTATGTAGGCTAGCGTGTAAGGCCTTTGCGGATGCCTTGAAAGTTGTACTTTTTGCCAGGGACTTAGCTTTTTATAAATGTCTTTCTTGGTGCTTTCCAGGCGTTCTTGAAGCTCTTTCACCGATTTACTCATATCGGTTTCGGTCTCTTTCTCAAGGTCTTGGGCCTTGGCTAGCTGAGCTTCCAGCTCTTCAATGGGTTTCTCAAAATCAAGATATTCCATGGGCGTGCTTTAAGGAGCGCAAATTAGAAAAAATTTAGGCCCTTGCTAGCTTTTACTTGGGGGCTAAGAAATAGAGTACTGCGCCTACAACAGTGAAAATAAGGTTGGGAACCCACACCGCTAAGAGTGGCGAAAGACTGCCCACCGTTGCAAAAGTGGTGCTCACCTGCATAAAGAAAATATAGCTTACGCAAATGAGTAAGCCTAAGGCAATGTTAAGGCCTAGCCCGCCTCGGGTTTTTTTAGAAGAAATACTCACCCCAATTAAAACCAAAACATAGGTGGCAATGGGCCAGCTGGTGCGCTGATGTTTCTCTATCAGATAGAAATTTACGTTTTCTGAACCCCTCAGGCGCTCGGCTTCAATAAACTCATTGAGCTCTGGTGTAGTCATCATGCCCGCGGTGTACAGGCGCGGTACAATTTCTGAAGCATCAAAAGCAAAGGTGGTATCCAGCTTTCGGCCTTGTTTAAGGGTTTCATGGCCATTGGCGTCAATGTACCGGATGCTGTAATTATCTAAGGTCCACGTATTGGTGGCGGTATCCAGCCGAATAAAATCGGCCTTGAGCTTACTTTTCATACGGTCATTTTCAAAGACCTCATAGGTGAAATGAAAACCCGACTTACGCAGGGTGTTGTAATTCTCAAAATAGATGATTTGCCCTGGTAGCACCTGCCGGTGGATGTTCCGGAAACGGTCATTTTCATCGGGGTTGATGTAGGCAATTTCAAACTCCAGCTTTTTTACATTGGTTTTAGGAATTACGTAATGGCTAAGCGTGAAATTTAAAGCGGCAATCAAAGTAGCGGCTAAAAAGTAGGGCCACATCAACCGCTTAAAGCTTACCCCACCTGTTAGAATGGCTACAATTTCACTATTGGCCGTCATGCGGCTGGTGAAGAAAATGGTGGCAATAAACACAATCATGCTGCTAAAGAGATTGCCAAAGTAGGCCACAAAGTTTACGTAGTAATCAAAGATAATTTCATGCGGGCTGGCTCCCTTGGTTAGGAAATCATCAATTTTTTCTGAAATATCAAATACAACGGCAATAGCTAAAATGAGCGCAATGGTGAGAAAAAAGGTTCCCAAAAATTTGCCTACAATGTAGCGGTCAATAATTCTAAACACAGCCTATAAACGCGTTTGTAGTTTTTCAACCATATGATTTTTCCAACTGGCAAAGGTGCCTTCTTGAATTTTTTGGCGGGCTTCCCCTACCAGCCACAGGTAAAATCCTAAGTTATGCACGCTGGCTATTTGGCGGGCCAGGTACTCATTAGCGGCAAAGAGGTGTCGTACGTAGGCCCTGCTGTACTGCGCATCCACAAAAGTGTTCCCGTTAGGGTCTAGCGGGCTAAAGTCATTCTCCCATTTTTTATTTTTGATATTCATAATGCCCTCAGAAGTAAATATCATGCCATTGCGGCCATTGCGGGTGGGCATTACGCAATCAAACATGTCTACTCCCAAGGCAATATTTTCTAAGATATTGGCGGGTGTGCCAACCCCCATTAAGTAACGCGGTTTACCTTTTGGCAAGTACTGGCAAACCAAATCGCTCATAGCATACATTTCTTCGGCTGGCTCACCTACAGAAAGCCCCCCAATGGCACAGCCAGGCATTTCAGATGCCGCTATAGTTTCAGCGCTTTGCTTGCGTAAATCATTAAAGGTACTGCCCTGCACTATGGGAAACATAGATTGTGGAAATCCGTAGAGCGGAGGATTTTCTTCCAGCCAGGTAATGCAGCGCTCTAACCACCGGTGCGTGAGCTGCATGGAATTTTTGGCGTACTCATAGCTGCTGGGGTAGGGCGGGCATTCATCAAAAGCCATAATAATATCTGCGCCAATTTCCCGCTGAATTTCCATGCTTTTTTCAGGGCTGAAAAAATGTTTGGAGCCATCTATATGCGATTTAAAAGCCACGCCCTCTTCGGTAATTTTTCGGGTGTTGGCCAGGCTGTACACTTGGTAGCCACCGCTATCGGTTAAAATGGGCTTGGTCCAATTCATAAACTGGTGCAAGCCACCCGCCTGATTTAAAATGGAGGTTCCCGGCCGTAAATACAAGTGGTAGGTGTTGCCCAGTATAATTTGGGCTTGAATGTCTTGTTCCAGTTCTCTTTGATGCACGGCTTTTACCGAGGCCACGGTACCCACGGGCATAAAAATGGGCGTTTCTATACGGCCATGGGCGGTTTCAAAAACACCTGTGCGGGCTTGGCTTTTAGGGTCAGTGACTTGTAGGGTAAATGACATGGCGCAAAAGTAGGGCAATGGTGTTTAATGAAACTATGTCAAGGGTGATAATAATAATCAAAGGGTTCTGCTTTAGCGGTGCTTCTAATCCTTATCTTAGAAACCTCTGGTGGAGTCTGAATTAAATTAGTTATTTAAAATTATTTGCTTAACGTTATTGTCTCTTGGAACCTCTTGTGACGATGATAATTTAGAAATAACTACCACAATAACCGTAAAAAACACCACTTCACATAGGGTTGCTTTAGACTTTTACGGGGTTAGTTTAATGGATAATACCAGATTAATAATTGTATTAGACTCTGGAGCTACATACAATTATAGTCGCAGAATTTTTCGCAAATCAGATTTTCCAGAATATCGAAAAATCTGGGCGGATAGCGCACACGTTCTTTTTAACGACTCCCTAGCTATTGCTTTTGGTCCTTCCGGGGATTATAGATGTGCTTTTGATACACTAAATATAAATCCCTTGTGTGAAGCAAATTGGCATTTTACTAAGAACCCTGGATACACCAACACGCGCTTTGAAGTTGGAGACAAAATGTATTCTTTGGCTAAATAAGAATGAGTAAATCCAGCCTACCTTTGTACCATGGGAGCGCTCCTGCTTTGTACACTTTTTTTACTGGTAGCCCTTGCTCTTTTGGGCGTGGAGCTGAGGCGCTATAGCACCTTACGTACAGCTTTGACCCATCATCAAGTGCCTGTTCAAAATCTCCCGCATTGTCCGCCCGTTTCCTTAATTGTGGCCGCACACGATGCTGCCCATCAGCTAGAGCAAAACCTGGCTAGCTGGTTAGAACAAGATTATCCCAGTTTTGAAGTCATAGTGGTTAATAACGGCAGTGCTGATGCTTCTGAGAAGCTTCTTAAAACCTGGCAAGAACGTTACTCAGAAAAATTACGTGTACTGCACCTCCCAGAAGCCAATAAGAAAAAAGCATTGGCCGCAGGCATTGCGCAAGCAAAAAATGAGTTTTTGGTTTTCACCGATGCCGATGGACAGCCTGCCAGCAAGTACTGGTTACAGGCCATGGGCGAAAAACTGCAAACCTGTGATGTGGTTTTAGGATTTGCCCCGCTACGGGGTACAGGTTTTACGGGGGCTTTAAGCCGATGGGAAACCTGGCAAACAGCCAGTCTGTATTTTTCAGCGGTTTTTGAGAACCGTGCCTACATGGGCGTGGGACGTAATTTAGCGTACCGAAAAAGCCTTTTCTACAAAGTGGGCGGTTTTAAAAATCATGAGCAGCTGCGCAGTGGTGATGATGATTTGTTGGTACAAGCTGCCCAAAAAGCAGAGGCACGCATTGGGGCACAGATCACAACCGAAAGCTTTGTGTACTCCGCAGCTTCAGGCAATCTCAAAGAATGGTGGCGGCAAAAGCGCAGGCATTTTAGCACCGCTCGTTTTTATAATCAAAATGATCGCTTACGTTTGGGAACTACTGCTGCTTTGCAGCTTCTGTTTTACCTGCTTTTTCTAGCTTGTTTGTTTTATAGTGGTACGCTTGCTTTGGTGGTTTTCCTCTTGCGCTATTTGTTGCATTTTTTCACTGCCCGCAAGGTAGCTGCTCATTTTAGGTCTTCAGAAGTGCTTTCACTTTTTCCGCTATTTGAGTTTTTTTGGGTGGTGGCCGCCTTAGCTTTGCAGGGGCAAAATGCTTTGTGGGGCAAACCAAAAAAATGGTAATGGAGCAAATTTTAAAATACTTTAAAGGGCTTACTAAAAAGCAGGTTGAGCAACTTGAATCCTTGCAAGAGCTCTACGATTACTGGAATGCTCAAATCAATGTGATTTCCCGTAAGGACATGGATCATTTTTACGAGCGCCACGTACTACACTCTTTGGCCATTGCGCAGGTGTATTCTTTTAAGCCCGCTGAGCAAGTTTTGGATATTGGCACGGGCGGAGGCTTTCCGGGAATTCCCTTGGCCATACTTTTCCCGGAAACAGAGTTTTTGCTTGTAGATAGCATTGCCAAAAAGATTAAGGTGGTGCAAGAGGTTACATCGGCTTTAAGCCTTAAAAATGTAAGCGCCCACCAGGCCAGGGCCGAAAAAGTAAAAGGGCATTATGATTTTGTTGTTTCAAGGGCGGTAACACAAATGCCCCGGTTTCTAACCTGGACCCGTGGTAAGCTCAAAAAATCCAAAGGGCCAACCGGCACCATTTCCAAAGGTATACTTTACTTAAAAGGTGGTGACTTAGACGAGGAGCTTAAAGGAATTCCCCACCGCAGTTTCCCAATTGGTGATTTTTTTGAGGAAGAATTTTTTGAAACCAAGAAGGTTATTTACGTGCCTTCCTAGTCACAGCAACTTCTCCTCTTAATTTTTAAAGGGGTCGCTAAAAGCTGTGTCGGTTAAGAACTCATAGTCTGTTAAGGTACGTAAGAAGGCGGCTAAACCTCTTTTCTGATCTACCGTCCAATTACGACCAATGCCGGCAGCCTTCATATTGGGGTCTACATTTATGTGCTTGTGCCCACCAAAATTGTAGAAGCCAATTAAGCTGTCCAGGTTGGGAATGCTACCATCATGCATGTAAGGGAAGGCAAATTCTACATTGCGCACGCTGGGTACTTTAAACTTGCCTACATCGCCCGGGTCACCCGTTACTTCTGCGCGACCCTGATCGGTGTAATTGGCTTTGAGCCCATTATTTACAAACTGTAGGTCACGACCAAAGGCTCCAAGTAAAAAGTTAGTCTCTACGGTACCGTGGCAGTGAAAGCAGTCGCCTACTTCTGAGGTGAACATCTCAAAGCCCAGTTGCTCGTCAGCGGTAAACGAAGCACCAGTTTTTAAGCGCCTTACGGAATCAAACTTAGAGTTGGCCGAAATAAGCGTACGCTCAAATTGGGCAATAGCTTTACCGATGCGCTCTTGAGTTACGGTGGGGCTGCCAAAAGCGGCATCAAACATAGGGGGGTACAGCGGATTATCGGTAAGTCTTTGAATAACCGTAGCCATGTCTGCATTCAGCTCAATGGGATCTTCAATGGGAATAATGGCTTGCTCCTCAAGCGTAAGGGTGCGGCCATCCCAAAAGAAATTATCGTGAAAGGCCAGGTTAAAAAGCGGCATGGCTTTGCGCCTTCCGGGGATGCCATCAATACCTACTGAAACAGGGGTAGCATCGGTGAAAGCCCGTTCTTGAAAGTGACAGCCGCCACAGCTCATGGAGTTATCGCCCGAAAGGGCTTTTTCATAAAACAAATGGCGCCCCAGCTTTACCCCCTCTACGGTCATGGGGTTATCAGCGGGAATATTGGGTTGGGGAAAACCTTTAGGAACTTGTAAATTATAAGGCGTGCCAATAGTAGCGGTATTATTGCCACCGTTTGATTTAGGGTCGGGTTGACAATAGGTTAAAAGCAATACGGCAGCAACTAAAAAAGCTAGGGTGTACAGGCGTCTCATGTTCTTCATAATCAACATCTAAAATACAAAAACCATTCCTGAAAGTTCGGGAAAAAGCCAAACCCATAGGTGATAATAGTTACGTCTTACCCATGAAAAGGGTTTGGTTTGGAGCGGGGGGCTACTCCAAATGCTGACTGTGTACGCTGTAATTTCGCCAGCGCTCCAGCAGATTGGTCATGTCTTCGGGTAGGGGGCTGTCAAAGTCCATCTCCTGACCGTTGCCTGGATGAGTAAAGCCCAGGGTTTTAGCATGCAGAGCCTGCCGTGGGCAAGCGTTGAAGCAGTTTTGTACAAACTGTTTGTACTTGGTGAAGGTGGTGCCTTTTAAGATTTTATCGCCACCGTACATTTTATCGTTAAAAAGGGTGTGGCCTATATGTTTCATGTGCACCCTAATTTGGTGCGTGCGGCCGGTTTCCAGAGTGCAGGCTACCAGCGTTACGTAGCCCAGCCTTTCCAGAACTTTGTAATGGGTTACGGCATGTTTCCCGTAATCACCCTCAGGGTACACCTGAAAAGTTTTACGGTTATGGGGGCCGCGGCCAATGTGCCCGGTAATTGTGCCTTCATCATCCTTGACATTGCCCCAAACTAAAGCCCAATAGGTTCTGCGGGTGGTGCGGTCAAAAAACTGTTGCGCTAAGTGGGCCATGGCGCGCTCACTGGCTCCCACCACCATTATGCCACTGGTTTCTTTATCTAAGCGGTGCACTAAACCTGGCCTTTCTTGGGCGTTACCCGGAAGGTTCTCAAAGTGATACAGAAGCCCGTTTACCAAAGTACCGGTGTAATTTCCTACGCCCGGGTGCACCACTAGGCCCGCTTGTTTGTTAAGCACAATTACATCTTGGTCTTCATGCACTATGTCCAGCGGAATGTTTTCGGGGTTGAGCTCAAACTCATGCGGAGGGTAGGCCAAAACCACTTGTACCACATCCTCGGGTTTAACCTTATAGTTGGCTTTTACTACTTGGCCATTAACGTGCACGTTGCCCGCTTCAATGGCTTGCTGTACTTTATTGCGCGAAGTATTCTTTAAGAGGTTTTTTAAAAACTTGTCTACCCGCAGGGGTTTTTGACCTTTATCGGCTACCAGGCGGTGGTGCTCATAAAGTTCATCGTTATCCTCACTAGGGTTTACCTCATTGACTTGAGTATCATCGCGCATTAGCGAATGTTTAGTTTGGTGGTGAAAGCTGCCGAGCCACTACGCTCTTGCAAGTGAAAAATATACAAACCGGGAGCAAGGTTTAGATACAGCTCCTCTTGAGCTTTGCCTTCTTGCAACAGCTGGCCTTTGAGACTGTGCACCTGGTAATAGAGTTCTTGCTGCGGTTCTAAGTTTTCTAAACCTTGCAATCTTACCCTACCAGTACTGGGGTTGGGGTACAGGCTAAAGTTTTGCTTGGTTAAAAGTTTGGGCTTGTCAGCCGAAAGGTTAGCCGGTTGATACCGAAAATAAGGCCGCATCATGATGCTTCCTGGAAGAAAAGACTGGAACAGGTCATTGACCTCGCCATAAAAGGCGGTAGTAGCATCTTGGGCATTAGCGTCATAGCCTAAGGTGAGAGGGGTATTGTCTACTTGGCGAATGCCAATAAAAACCGTTTGATTTAAAATGGCCGCCTGCTCGCTGCTATCCAAAGCGTAGGGCAGGTAAAAATCGTGCTCTGAATATTGCGGTTCATACACACTGTCACTCTCAAAGAGAAGGTTTCCGGGTAAACCGCTGTTATTGCTATAGGCCACTATGGTAAAGCCCTTGTTTTTAATATTGTAAAAGGCGGGCGAAAAATAGAGGTACAAGCCTTTAAGGGTATCGCTACCCAGCAGGTCATAACGCTGCACAATAAACCCGCCCTGATTATTAAGAATTTCATAACCGCGCTCGGCACTGCCATCGTCATAGGCATAGTAGTTTTTAAAATGCTGCTCCTTTACCACCGTATCATTGGCACTGTAATTTTGGTTGCTACCCGAATAGGTATGAGTGGAAATCAAGGTGGTTTCACCAGAAAGACTGGTGGGCAGGTAGCTCAAACGCGCCCGGCCGGCATCTGCGGTATCGGGTACCGGGTAGCGCACTTCCTCCAGTGATGGGTGTGAATCATCCAGGTTGGCATCGGGTTGGCCATTTTGGTCTAGAACGGTACCGTTTTGAGTTATGGTGAACTCTCCTAAAAACATGCTGGGCCTGGGTTGAGCGGGATTCACATTTCTGCGGTAAAATAGCCGTAAATCGGGCTTAGCAATTTGGGCCGGATTGACGATACGGTCTACGTGAAACCAAGGTAAGGCCTCGTAGCGTTGCAGTAAGCTGGGGTGTGGCCGGGTAAAGGCAATATCTTGTAAGAGCGTATCGGCTGTGGTACGTTGGTCGTCTAAACGCACGTAGTCCAGATGCCAAACATCAAAAGTACCGGCCAAACTGCCGTAGCTCGTAAATCTAAATCTAAAGTTAGGGTTGTGGAAAAGGTCTGGAACGGGAATCATCACCTGTTCAAAGACGCTGAGGCCTCCCCCAAAAGTTCGCCAAATGGAAGTCCAGCTGCTATCGCTTTCATTCCAGAACTGCAGCGTCAAAGAATCCTGAGTAGAGGGTGGCTCGGCCAGTCCTCCTGGTTGGTAGTAAAACGATAAATACACCGAGTCTACCGGATTACTAAGGTCAATGCTTCGACTGGTGAGTACATCGGCCGTATCGGTGGCCTGGCGGTTTAAGTTGTAGGCAAAGCCAAATTTATCCAGACCATCAAAAGTGGCCACCCCCAAGGTAATGGGGCTTTGGGCTAAGGTTTGGTTGATGTACACATTACTATCGGCCCATAGAGCCGGGTTGGGCCAGCGGCCTTTGTAGCTAAAATCATCTTCAAAAGGCAGGTTTACTGCGCTGTTTTGGCTTTTGTGTTTTAAGGCAATGGTTTCTTCAGCAGTTACTGGCACACGCTGCAGACCAGTTAGGCGCTCTTGTCTTTGGCCCCAGCAGAACCCAACACTTAAAGAAAAGAATAGTGAAAAAGTAAGCTTAAAGCGTAGAATCATTGGCTAAAGAATCGGTGTAAAGCGAGTCGGTTGCGGTAGGATTTTGATACAGTAACGAGTCATTGGGAATTTTGGTATAGTCATTTGTTAGCCAGATGTCTACAGCTTCACCAGACTTTACAGCCGGTTCCAAACTAGGCTCTGGATACTGACGGTACACCAGGGCCAGACTGGTATCGGTAATTTCTTCATCCCAAATGGTAGAACCCAGGTTTAAGGATTTGCTTTTGAGTTTATTTTCGGCTTCTTCGGCCGTAAGCCAACGTAGGTAAGGGCTTCTAATGAGTTCATTACCCAAGCCCTGGCCCAGCACTAAATCTATTACGGTGCCTTTAACAAATTTGGCTCCAGAGACTACACTCTTACCATTATGTTTAATATCTACTACCACATCTTTTCCTATGTAGGGTACATATTGCAACTCGCCCACTTTAAACCCCTTAGAGGTGAGGTCGTAAATGGCCCTTCTGCGGGTTTTTTCAATTAAATTGGGAACGGCTACTTTTCTGGCCTGGAGGGGATTTACGGTTAATTTAATTACCCGGCCTTCTTTAACGAAGCCTCCAGCCTTGGGGTACTGGTTTACCACACTTCCTCTTGGGAAACCGGGGTCAAATTCAGAAGAATCAATCACTTCATATTTAAGATTTTTTTCGGCCAGAGCCTGCTCAGCTTGGGTGATAGACATTTTATCTAAGGCAGGCACTTGAATGTTTTCCTGGTGCATGGTGTAGGCCTCTAAGGCCGCACTGATGCCCCAAAGCAACAAAGCGCCTAAAACAAGGGCTACTAAAACATTGGCCCAAAAAGTTTTACTGAAAAGGAAGCGAATGAGTTTCATGTGGTAAATATGCGGTAAAATTGGCGTATCAAGAATTTACAGCGCATTCAAAAACACTAAGGTGTCAACTCTATCGGCATAATCCCAGAGTTTCGGCTTTTGGGTTTCGCCCAGTGGCACCGTATCTATACCCAGATTAGCCTGGCTGGCAATGCACTGAATTTCCTCAGCTTGGCTAGCTAAGTCTTTTTCAAGCACAGCGAGGTCTTGATAGTGCTCTGTGTGCAGCACCGCTACCGGAGCATGCAAACGTTGGTCTTCTTTAATGATGAAAAAACCATTCTCCAGAAAATCATGCTTCTCCATTAAATAAATAGCCCGGTTGTAATCGTAGTTGTTCCCGTATTTCTTATTGTCGGCCACATCCTTAAAGGGATAGAAGGCTTTAAAAAGGCGATCGGTGTCAAAATCTTTGGGAAGGTAGGCCTTGGAAACATTGCGGCAGCCCAAACCGAAATAGCGGAAAATATCTTCCCCTAATTTTTGCAATTCTTCTTCAGATTCATCTCCGGTGAGCACCGCCACCGAGCTGCGGTTTTTGCGAATGATGTGCGGATATTTGCCAAAATAATGATCAAAATACCGAGCCGAGTTAGAGCTTCCGGTGGCAATTACGGCATTAAAATCTTTTAAATGGCCATCGGCCAATTGTACTTTGGGGGCAAATTCTTTTTCAATGGCCACCAGCACCTGCGCCAGGTAGGGAATTATCTTCTCATCGTCACTGCTGGGTTTGGCCAGTACGCGATCGCCCGCCATAAGCACACTCAAAAAGTCATGGAAGCCTACTAAGGGAATATTTCCGGCCATGATTACCGCTACCGTTTGCGGTTGATCAGGCTCAAAAAAGGAGCTGGGGTAGCGGCTCACCCAAGCCTCCAGGTTCGTTTGGCTTAAAGCCGATGCCCATTCATCGAGGGCGTATTTAAGATTATCGGGGCTAAACCAATGATTAAAAAGGTGGGCGTCATTTAAAGCAGCGTAATAGCCTTCTAAAAAATAGCGGTTAAGCTCTTGCAAATCTTCATCGCTGCGAGCCTCACTATGCTGGCTCATAAAGCGCCCTAGTTTTTCAAAAGCCTTTATTCGTTGTTGAATATTCAACATTGAGTTTTTTACTTATTAAATTTGCTGCAAAAGTAAGAACGAATTATGGCTATTAAGATAACAGATGAATGTATTAATTGCGGAGCTTGCGAGCCAGAATGCCCCAACAACGCAATTTATGAGGGAGCCGAAGAATGGCGTTTTTCAGACGGAACGGGTCTATCGGGAAAGGTAAAACCTAAAAGTGGCGGTGAGTACGATGCCGATGAACCCCAGGAGCCAGTTGATTATGACGTATTCTACATAGTTACCGATAAGTGTACCGAGTGTGTAGGCTTTCACGAAGAACCCCAATGTGCTGAGGTTTGTCCGGTAGATTGCTGTGTGCCCGATGAGGATAACGTAGAAACTCAGGACGAGCTCTTTGCCAAAAAAGACTTTTTACACCTGGATTGATACGACCTTTTCACAAAAGACGTTGTAGCGCTATGTTTAAATTCTTAGGCATAGCGCTTTTTTGTAGCCTTTTTACTGTTATTTCAGCGCAGGGGCAGGTACTTCATGCCACAGTACCCGAAGAGTTAGCCAAAACGGGCCGTCTTATTTTGGAGTCGCCAGAGTTTGCCATCCGCGATAGCGCGAACCAGGTTTTTTTGGAAAAGCTTGAGGCTTACGTTACCACTGAAAAGGGTTTTGAAGACGAGCTCAAGAATGTAACCAATATGATGCGGCTCACGCCTAGAAAAAAAGGCAAGTTCTGCATTTTCACTTGGCAAATGCCCAATCAAAAATTTCAGTATCAGCGCTTTGGTCTGGTGGTGGTAAAAACCAAAAAAGGCTTGGTGGCTACACGCTTGCAAGACCGGCTCAATACCCTGGAGCAGCCAGAGTTTAAGCGTTTTGATGCCGATGAATGGCCCGGAGCCATTTACTACAAACTGCTGCCCGAGGGACATAATAAGAACCACTATACCCTTTTAGGTTTTGCCATGGGCGAAACGGTGCATCAGAAAATTGTGGAAGTTATTGAGGTGAAAGACAATGGCCGGGTGCGCTTTGGCAATAGGATGTTTAAGATTGACCAGTACATGGATAAAACGCTGCGCAGGCCTCCCATGCGATTGATTTTCAAGTACAATGCCAAATACTCGGTAACGGTTAACTGGCATGAAGAGGAAGAAAAAATAATAATGGATCATTTGGCGCCTGCTGATCCTAAGCTCAAAGGGGTATACCAAACCTATGGCCCTGATTTTACTTATGATGCCCTGTACTGGAAAGACGATTGGTGGCATTTGCAAACCAACGTGAAGTTCAATACAGGTCAGGATAACCCCATTGTACCTCCCCAAAAACCCACCGATCTGCCTCCGGGGGGCAAGCAAGCGCAAGGGGGCTAATAATTAACCACCACTTAACCGCCAAGGCTTTTCATAATTAGTATTTTTGGCCCGTTTTTAACGGTTTAACTCCAAATTATGAAGAAGCACAACTTTTCGGCAGGGCCTTGTATTTTACCACCTTCCGTTTTACAGCAAGCCTCACAAGCGCTGTTAAATTTTGATGATCTCAACCTTTCCTTAATTGAAATAAGCCACCGCAGCAAAAACTTTGTAGCGGTTATGGATGAGGCTCAAAACCTGGCCAAAGAGTTGCTGAATATTCCTGCCGGTTATTCCGTTTTATTTCTGCAAGGCGGTGCCTCTTTACAGTTTGTAATGGCTCCTTTTAATCTAATGAAACAAGAAGGCGGCAAAGCGGCCTATTTGAACACGGGCACCTGGAGCACCAAGGCTATTAAAGAAGCCAAGCGATTGGGTGAGGTAGTGGAGGTAGCTTCCAGCAAAGACCGTAATTTTAGTTACATCCCCAAGGGTTACAGCATCCCTTCAGATGCCGATTTTTTCCATTACACCAGTAATAATACCATTTTTGGAACATCGGTGAAAGCCACCCCTCAAACCAATACGCTTTTGGTGTGCGACATGAGTTCTGATATTTTTAGCCGTGAAATCAATGTGGCTGATTTTGACCTCATTTATGCCGGAGCCCAGAAAAATATGGGTCCGGCTGGCGCTACCATGGTAATTGTTAAAGACGAAATCCTGGGTAAAAGCGGCCGCGATATTCCAGCTTACCTCGATTATCAAATTCACATTGACAAGGATAGCATGTTTAATACGCCTCCGGTTTTTTCAGTGTACGTGTCTATGCTTACTTTACGCTGGCTTAAAGAGAAGGGAGGCGTAGCGGCCATTGCCAAAGAGAATGAGGCTAAAGCCGATTTGCTCTACCAGGAAATAGATCGTAACCCGCTTTTTGAAGGCACCGCAGCGGTAGAAGATCGCTCGTTTATGAACGCATGCTTCTTGCCCAAAGAAGGCGCCAATACTGATCTTTTTGATGAAATGTGGAAGGCAGCCGGTATTAACGGTTTAAACGGTCACCGCTCAGTAGGCGGATATCGCGCCAGCATGTACAATGCTTTGCCCATAGAAAGCGTGCAGGTTTTGGTAGACGTAATGCAGGAGTTTGAAGAGCGAAGCTAGAAGACAGGAGACCGAAGACGGGAGTCTCATTATCAGTAAAAAGGCAATTAAATACTTAATACTGAAGTCTTAATACTCAATACAAACAACAAACATCCAAAAATGAAAGTACTTGCAAATGACGGCATTTCGGCCAGCGGCAAAGAAAAATTAGAAGCAGCCGGCTTTGAAGTGGACACCACCAAAGTAGCTCAGGAGCAACTAGCCAACCACATCAATGAAAATAAAGTAAATGTGCTGTTGGTGCGTTCAGCTACCAAAGTGCGTAAAGATTTAATTGACGCCACCCTGGATAACCTCAAATTTATTGGCCGCGGAGGCGTGGGCATGGACAATATAGATGTTGACTACGCCCGCGAAAAAGGAATTACCGTGCAAAACACACCGGCTGCCAGTACCCGCTCTGTAGCAGAATTGGTTTTTGCCCACCTTAGCGGGATGACCCGCTACCTCTTTGATGCCAACCAAAAAATGCCTTTGGAAGGAGACTCTAAATTCAAAGAGTTGAAAAAGAACTATGCCGCAGGTACCGAGCTTAAAGGCAAAACCATAGGCATTATAGGCTTTGGCCGAATAGGTCAGGAGGTGGCTAAAATTGCTTTTGGCTATGGCATGCAGGTAAAAGCGGTAGACCCGTACGTAGAAGAGGCACAAGTAGATCTAGACTTTTTTGACGGCCAAAAAGTAAGTTTTACGGTTAAGCCGGAAAGCATGGAAACTGTATTGGCCCACAGTGATTTTATAACCGTACACATTGCCGGTGCGGGTAAAACGCTTATAGGCGCTAAAGAAATTGGCCAAATGAAAGACAATGCGGGCATCATCAATACCGCCCGAGGTGGGGTGGTAGATGAAGAAGCTTTACTGGATGCCTTGGATAAAGGTAAACTTCGTTATGCGGCCTTAGATGTTTTTGTAAATGAGCCTACCCCGGCCATGAAGGTTCTCATGAGCCCCTACACTTCCTTAAGCCCGCATATTGGAGCGGCTACTCTGGAGGCCCAAGATCGCATTGGTACCGAGTTGGCCGACCACATTATTGAGAAATTGGGCTAACACTAGTTTTAATTTCTCTTAAAAATCCTTTGTGGGCTTTTGCCTGCAAAGGATTTTTTTTAGAATAGTTAGTTTTAGGCCCATGCAAACCCCGGTAATAAAAACCTGTACAGCGCTAAATTTTGTGGGGCTCAAGACCGATGTTTCCCAAACCGAAGACAAAACTCAAATCCTTTGGCAAAGCTTTGGCCCCCTGCAGCATTAAATTGAGCAACGTAGCAACACCAATTTATATTCGGTTGAGGTGTACCCGCCTCACTAATTTAAAACTCATAACCCTGAAGAATTATTTGAAAAATGGGCGGCCGTGGCAGTTCGCAGTCCACAGAAAGATTTAAGTTACCCCTTGCGAAACTTGGTCGTGTCGGCAGATTTGTACGCCATTTTTAAGCATGTTGGTTCAGCTGGTACCGTGGCTAAAACCTACGGTAATATCTTTGGCACTTGCTTTCCCCAAAGTAGTTACCAATTAAGTAACCGTCCGCATTTGGCAGTTATGCCTGCCAACTACAACCCCCATGCTGAAGATGCTGAGGAAGAAATTTGGATACCTATTGAACTGAAGAAAGCCTAAGGTGGTAGAACCTAATCTTCAACTCGTCCTTAAAGAATTGGAAGAAAAACCAAAAAATAGCGCCTAATGGGAGTCGGAACCTATTCACAAATTTATATTCAAGTAGTGTTTGCCGTAAAGGGCAGAAATAGTTTAATTCATTCCAGTTGGGAGGAAGAGTTGTACAAATACATAACTGGTATTGTGCAAAACAATGGCCAAAAAGTATTGGCAATCAACGGTATGCCCGACCATATTCATATTCTAATTGGCATGAAACCTTCCTGCTGCTTATCAGACTTGGTAAGGGAAATAAAAAAGAGTTCCAATGCTTTTATTAAAGAAAAGGGCTTTTCAAATTTTAAATTTGAATGGCAAGCCGGTTATGGTGCCTTCTCTTATTCTCACTCAGCCCTAGACCATGTGATTGCCTATATCAATAAACAAAAAGAACACCACAGGGCAAAGTCGTTTAAAGACGAGTACAAAGGTTTTTTAACCAAGTTTCAAGTAGAACACAAAGACGAGTATCTTTTTGAATGGATTGATAAAGGGCATGAAGATGAATGAAGAAACCTGAATATGAATCCGTGGGGTTTCAGCTGATTTTAAAATACGAACCTTAGACAATATGCGACCCCTAGGGGGTCTGTAACCTCCCCTATAATCAGACTGGCTTTAAATATACTTTCTTTTGTTTAGATCCTTTTCGATTTTCATCAAAGC
>CAJXNI010000034.1 GCA_913057235.1 uncultured Bacteroidota bacterium | reverse complement strand
TCATCATCATCTTGCTGAGCAAATGCCTCATTTTGCTTAGCTATATACTCGAGGGCTTCCTTTTTGAACTTTTTAAGATAACCGCTTAAAGCTCCAACAGAAGGACTGAAACCAAACTGCTCGTCAACCATTTCACGAGCATCCTTGAAGGTAGGATTATCGCCTCCTTTACCTACTTTTTGCTCAATGAGAAAGGCGGCCACCCGAATCTTCTCGTCCTCTGTAATTCTAACGCGGGAGCTATCTTCTTTTGCCCCTTTGAGGTTACTGTATCCGAGATACTCAAAATCAAGGGAATCAGCCATAAATTTGAGATTGAATTCTCGAGCTTTAAATTCCTCTGGCACGTAGTTGCCCTTCAAAATCCGTAAGTTACGTTGGTCGTTCAACCCTTTCGTTAGGCTTAGCAACACCCTTATTTTCTGTTCAAATGCTGCACTACCCGTGGAATCCTTTTTTGAAAATGCGTTCTCATCTGCTGACTTGTTGAGATGATGCAAGAACAATATTGCTGTTTCCTTATTTTGCGCCAGCTTCACGTACGGCTTCAGGAACTTTTTCATTTCCACGTGATCATTGAGGCTACGGCCTTCATATACATCGGACATACAATCGATAATGCATAGGTCATAGTCATCCTTCTCAAATAGACCAGCAAGTATTTCATGGAGCTTTCCTTCGTAGTCATAAATGAACTCCAAATTGATTAATGACTTGTCCTCTTGCAGCTCTGGTTTAAAGTCCTGAAATATTCGAGCAACCTTGACCTCACTGTCCTCAAGGCTTACAAAAATCACCTTACCGTGCCTAACGTGTAGTGAATGACCCAAAAACTTTTTCTGCTTTTGAACAATGGCTATACTCAACTGGCGAAGGAAATTGCTTTTACCTACTTCGCTGCCGCCTATGATACCATTCAATACTCCTCTTTCTATAAAGGGTTCCCAAACCGTTTGATCGGGTTTTACCTCTACTTCGTATAAACTTAACCCTGTGCGCTTATCCATGATATACCTCCAATTTAGCGTTGATATTCATTTCAATGTGCTTATCAAGGTCCGATTGACGGAAGCGCAATACTCTTCCTACCTGGTAGTAAGGTAATAGGCCCTGAGCCTTGTAATTCATCACCGTTCTTACGGTTACTTTTAAAATTTTGGCAACTTCTGCCACTGTTAGAAGCTGATTTGCTTCCTTCTGTAAACCATTCATATTTTTTGGTTTTAGAATTAATAAGAAGCGGTGGCCACCAGCTTATCAATCGTTTGATTGACATGTCAAAAGTGCGCAGAGAATAAGGGCTGAATAGATATACTTAGATACGTACGTTACTACATATGTAGCTCGCGTAGTACCTCAAGGCATTGTAAATAAAGACTTTGCAAGTATGCCAATTACAACATTTACAAAATGAATTAATTGCTTAGTGTGTAGCCACAAGGTCCTTTAGAAAGGCAACCAGATCAATTTCCTTCTTGCTTTTAGGGATTCGCCCGTTATTAATGAGCTGCATATTGGTAATTGACTTACCCTTACAGGTGAAAGATGCCGCTCCAATTTGGGGAACATTATCATTTTCAACTGGAAGGTTCTTAAGGAAAAGTGCAAGCGTAGAAATAGTGTCTACCCAGTCCAACTTTTGGTCAATCGCCACCCCCTTGCTAAAAAGCCTCTTAAACTCCACTTTTGTGGAAGTTGGCGATATAAAATTTTTACTGCGCAGCATATCCCACAAGTCATTCTCAAAATCAACCTGATTAATTGGGTTTATCTTATTTAAGGACAATGGAAGTAGCTCATTGGATTTTTCTACTCCTATTTCACGCCCAATCTTAGTGTTGTTGACTATACTTTGCTCAATTTGTTCCAGTAACTCTCTTGTGAGCAGTTTATCAATAATCTCTAGAATGTAGGCGTTGACATTATCATTGATACGCTTTTGCACTTCAATGATGCGATTGTTAAAATTAGCTATTGCTTCCTTTTCTGGTAGCTTTCGAATTTTTTTGCAATACTTATTGCTTACTTCGAATGAATATTCAATCGCGATATCTTCAGGAGTCGTGGCTTCCTCCACTTTGATTCGGTCTTTAGCGCACTCAAACCATTCCTGCCGACCTGAAACTTCTTTTATTCTGGAATTTAACTCCTTAAGTGTATTAGCATTTCGCAAGTAATCCCTTAGCTCAAGCTCTATTCTGAGGGAAAAATGCTTATCAATAAGAATTGCATCAGTAACTCTGTTTAACACTTTGATTATGTTCCCAATGCGATAGTTCTCCCCAAAATGCCAAACTTCTACAGGCTCAAATGGAAATTCGGTGGTACTAACCAAGTCAATATGATAGGCTTTGATTGTTTCATCATAAAGTTCTTTCTGAAAATCAAACATCACTCAAAGATTTCCCCTAAAATATCACGTTCCTCCTCGTTTGCCAAGCTGATGATGTAATCCTGGGTCTCCTTTAGCTTGTTGTGCTTCAGCATGGACTGGATAGCCACAGGATCTTTGGTCTTTTTAAAGCCTATGTAAGCGAAGCTATGGCGGGCAGTATGCATGGAAATTCGCTTTTTAATTCGTGCTTTTGAAGTCACTTCTTTTAAATAGCGGTTGATTAAAGTATTAGCACTGTTCAAATGTCTGATTCTTCTATCTGGCTCTAGGTCGTTAAAGTCCTTCGGTACTAATTGAAACACATAGTCTGACTTCGTAGAATATAGGTTTAGAATATCTTTCGCCTTGGTGGGCACTTTTAATGTTTGACCCTTTCCAGTTTTGCTCATGATATAGGTAAGCCTGCTCCTGTCATCTGAGAAATTATCCCAGCACAACATAGCCAGGTCAGAAAATCGCATACCAGCACAGTAAAAAGCAAAGAGAAAACAGTTGCGTGCATGCCATACTTGTGTCCCTTTAGGCAGTTCCAACTGCTCCAGTGTGGCAATCTCAGTTTCAGTAAGCTTGTCACGCTGAACGATGGTTGTTTTGACAGCGTAGGAAAGCACTTGTATGTTTGGCTTTTCAATAAGCCCGTGCTTGGCTGCTGTCCTGTAAATCTGTTTAATCACCTTAATATTACCAGCTACGGTATTAGGAGCATTTTTCTTGTTGGTTTTTAAAAAAGACTCGAAATCCGAAATATGTGCTAGCGAAGTTTCTTGAAGAGGAAGTGCCTTACCATCTAAAAACTCAGCCCATTTATTACGTACCACCTCAATTCTTATGGCAAATCTGGTTTTGCCGTGGTCCTTATACTTTTGAATTTCTCGGTCAAAAAATTTAAGCCAGTCATCACTCTGTGGCCTCTTGCTTTCCTGATAAGCTTCAACTAATTCTTTGACAGTTACATAAGGTTTTTCCAATAAGTACTGACTCGTGAAAGCTTCAATCTCGTCAACCTGCTTCTTTAGTTGAAGGTTTAGCAAGTCATAATTTGGGGCACTGGATCGTATCCACTTGCCATATTTCTTAGCGGTGTTAAAGTCCTTTTTCTTGACTTTCTTACCTGAATTGATCCGAGCCTTTTTTCGTTCTAAGGTTAGACGAATTAAAATGCCGTGTCTTCCGTCCGCATCTGCTTTACTATTTAATTCTAAGTTAATCGAGGCCATTTTACTGGAACATTACTGGAACATTTTCTTCCTTTTGTTACAATCCAAATGTATTCATTTCATCTAAAACACCCTTGGAATAATTTATAACTAACTTATTCTGTGTGTTTTATAAGTATATCAAAGAAATTTAAAAGAATAATGATGAATCTAAAAGAAACGATAATTTAATCCTGCCGAGGTCACTACAAGCCCGCTTCACTAAGGTGAAGCGGGCTTTTTGTTTGGAGCTGGATCAAAATGCATTTTGAGGTTTGGGGTGAAAACTCTACAGGCACTCAGGCTAGTTAAGTCTTTGGCCACCCAAAAAACCAGCCTCCTGCCTTAATCTTTACAGAGCCTCATGAAATTGCCTGATGTGTAATCTTTAACATCCAAAATCTCTTGCGGCCAACACCGATAAGGCGATTTAATTTATCTTGCCCAACCATGAGCTACTCTAAAAAAACCCAAAATGCCTGGGCCTTTTACGATTGGGCTAACTCCGTGTACTCTTTGGTGATCAGCACGGCCGTTTTCCCCATTTACTTTAGTAGTGTGAGTCCGCCAGAAGTGCTGCTTTTTGGCCAGGCACTGCCCAGCGCTACTTTGTACAGTTACTCCCTTGCTTTCAGTTTTGTATTAGTGGCGGTGCTTTCGCCCTTTTTAAGTGGCATTGCCGATTATACGGGTAACAAAAAACGCTTTTTACAATTCTTCTGTTACATGGGTTCTCTGGCTTGCATGGGCTTGTTTTTCTTTACCGGAGCTAATTTATATTTGGGGCTTAGCCTTAGTGTGGTGGCTAGCGTGGGCTTTTGGGGCAGCCTGGTATTTTACAACGCTTTTCTGCCCGAAATTGCGGCCGCCAAAGATCAAGATGCTTTAAGTGCCAAAGGGTTTTCCTTGGGTTACGTGGGTGCCTCGCTATTGCTCATCCTCAATTTAATTTTAATTCAAATGCCTGAAAGCTTTGGTTTGGATGACTCCGGGAAGGCTTCGCGGATAAGCTTCTTGATGGTAGGCCTCTGGTGGATGGGCTTTGCGCAAATTACCTTTAGACGTTTGCCGCTTAACGTGCACCACCGCAAACCGGGTGAGCGCTATATTTTTAAAGGATTTCACGAACTGCGGAACGTGGTACAGCAATTAAAGAGTTTGCAAAGCATACGCAGATTTTTGTACAGTTTTTTCTTTTACAGCATTGGCGTACAAACGGTGATTTTGTTGGCCAGCCTTTTTGGCGAAGAAGAACTAGGACTGGATGCCTCCAAACTCATTCTTACCATTTTAATCATACAATTTGTGGCCATTGGCGGTGCCTACGCCTTTTCATCGCTTTCGCGGAAGTATGGCAACCTGCAGGCCATCAAAATCAGTTTGCTTATTTGGATTTTGGTGTGCATTGGAGCCTATACCCTTTCGGGCGAAGACCCCAACGTAGCCTACAAGTTTTACGCCTTAGGAGGCTTGGTAGGCTTGGTAATGGGCGGCATACAAGCCATTAGCCGCAGCACTTACTCAAAGCTTATACCGCAAAGCCACAGCACGGCCAGCTTCTTTAGTTTTTACGATGTAAGCGAAAAAATAGCCGTGGTAATTGGCACTTTTACCTACGGCTATTTGATAGATTTAACGGGTAACATGAAAGCCAGTGCGTTGGCGCTCTCTGTTTTTTTCCTGGTGGGGCTGATTCTTTTGGGGCGGGTAAAAAAAGTAACACCCAAAGCTTCGTGAAAAGACTAACCCCCGGAAACTCCGGTGGCGTTGTCAATTTTCACCTCTTCTAAAAGTTCGTCATAGCCCAGTACACGTCCCTTAATTCCAATCTCATCACCCTCCTGTACTTTGCGTAAAAAGCTGGTGTCACTAACCGTTACAAAAATATTGGGCTCTATAATCAGGCCCTTTTCCTGCTTTTCAATTATCACGCCTTCTACTACCACTACCTGGTCTAAATAAAGGGCGTTGGCTTGGGTCTGATCCTCGGCATAACTTATAGCCAGTTCATTGGCATTTAGGGTGTAAGCGGGTTGTTCTTCCTGGTAATCACGGTGTGGTTTATTGTAAAGATAAAAGCCAATGGCTCCCCCAATAATCACTAAAACCAAAATTGCTATTCCTACTTTTTTCATGAATGTTGCTTTTCAGCGAAAGTAGCAAGTTTCTAATTTGATTCACTATAAATTCTGGCCAACCGTTAAACCCATTGATAATTTTGGCAATTTTGATATTCAAGTAAACAATAAATGGCAACACAACCCACCCTAAAAAAAACAGTATTTCTACTGACTCTGGTGTTCATCTTAAGCCAATGTAAGCACGATCCCTTTCCTGCACCACCCGGTGTTATAAACAATCCTCACGACACCGTTCAAAATCCGGTAGATACCAACAATCCTCAAACCGGTAAACCTTGTCACCCCGATACCATCTATTACAGCCGCGATATTCAGCCTATATTAAATGCCAATTGCGCCTACAGCGGATGTCATGGGCAAGGAAGTTCTCAAAATGGTGTAAACCTTAGCGACTATAATTCCGTAATTACTACCGGAGATGTTAGAGCTGGTAATTTAGATGGCAGCGATTTATATGAAGTTATTACGGAAACGGACCCTGATAAAGTGATGCCGCCCCCACCCAATACACGGTTAAGTGCTGCAGAGGTAGCCAAAATACGCACCTGGATTTTACAAGGGGCGAAAAATTTAGATTGTGATGATTGTGATACCGCTAACTTGCGGTATACCACCAACATCAAAGCTATTTTCGAGCAAAATTGCGTGTCTTGCCATGGCGCCACTAACCCTACTGCAGGGTTAAGCTTAACCAGCTATACGCAGGTGAAAGATGCTTTACTGAATACGAACTTATTGCAGCGAATTAAAGGTTCATCAGTAGCTCCGGTGATGCCGCCTAATAGGCCCATGATTGATTGCAACGTGCGCAGTATTGAGAAATGGTTTAATGAAGGAATGATTGAATGATGAAAACAAGATTTTTTGGCTTAGGCCTTGTTGTTGGTATGGCCATGGTACTTAGCCAATGCTATTACGACAATGAAGAAGATTTGTATCAGAATTTTGGCGATACGGAAGACTGTGTAACAGACAGTTTGAGCTATGCTGCTGAGATTGAGCCCATTATTAGAACCAACTGTGCGGTAAGTGGCTGCCACGTAGCCCCAACACTACAAAGCGGTTTAGACCTCAGCAACTTTAATGATGTAAAAGCCATAGCCGAAAATGGGCAATTGGTTGGTCGCATTACTGCTAGTACCGGGCCCATTATGCCTCAGTCTGGCCCCCTACCCGATTGTGAAATTGAAAAAATAACCGCCTGGGTAAACCAAGGCGCTCTGGAAAATTAAATTATATACACTTATGAAAAGTAAAATAATGGTTGCCGTTTTGGCTTTATGCAGCTTGCAGCTTTCCGCTCAAAAAATGAAAGCCCGTGACGGCATGGTGCGTTTTTTCTCTGAAACACCCATTGAAAATATTGAAGCGGTAAATAATCAAGTGTCTAGTGTACTAGTTGCTGAAAATGGACAATTTGCCTTTTTAGTGCCCATAAAAGCTTTTGTTTTTGAAAAAGCCCTAATGCAGGAACACTTCAATGAAAACTACATGGAAAGTGGGCAATACCCCAACGCCAGTTTTAAAGGAAACATTGCCAACATTGAAGAGATTGACTTTACCCAAGAAGGGGAATATGAGGCCACTTTTACAGGCACCATGGAAATTCATGGGGTGCAACAAACTATATCGCAACCGGTGACTTTGCTCATCGGTGAAAACCTGGTAACAGTAAAGGCCAAGTTTATGGTAAAAGCTTCTGATTATGAAGTGGAAATACCGGCTGCCAAAAAAGACAATATTAGCAATGAATTGGAAGTTACGGTTAATGTGGAATACAAGAAGTAGAATCTTACAGAAAGGCCTTTGGGCCTTTTTCTTTTTAGCAAGCCTGGGCTTGCAGGCGCAAGATGATCTTTTGTCAGAGTTAGAGGAAGAAAGTAAGCCGGCCACAGAATACACCTTTGCTACCTTTAAAGGGACAAAAGTGGTGAACTTGCAAACCAATGAAATGCCCGGTAAAGGGGTGCTGCAGTACAACATTCTGCACCGCTTTGGCGCATTTAATCAAGATTTTCTCTATAACTTTTTGGGTTTAGACAATGCCCAGGTACGGCTTACCTTAGAATACAGCCCTACCGAGTGGTTCAACTTTGGAGTGGGCCATACCGGAGTGAATAAAGTGTACGATGGCTTTGTAAAATACCGCCTTTTAAGGCAAAGCAAAGGCGAGAAAAACATGCCAGTAAGTGTAACGGGGTTCTCCTCCCTCTACTATTCGGCTTTGCGGTTTAATGATGATTTACCCCGCAACACCAGCGACCGTTTTAGCTTTGTGCACGAATTGGTGATTGCCCGTAAATTCAGCCAAAATTTTTCATTAGAAGCCGTACCCACCTTAGTACATTTTAACTTGGTTGAAACCCGGGCCGACAACAATACCATTTTTGCCATGGGCCTGGCCGGACGTTACAAGTTTACCCCCTTGCACGCTATTACCGTAGAGTACGTGCATCAATTGAACCCTAACAGCTACAGCGTGCCCGGAAGTGATGACCAAAACACCTATACCAATGCCTTGTCTGTAGGAGTAGATATAGAAACAGGCGGTCACGTTTTTCAACTCTTTGTAACCAACGCTGCGGGCGTAGCAGAGCCTTATGTTTTTGCTCGTAACCAAGGCTCTTGGGCCGATGGTGACCTGCATTTTGGTTTTAATATTTCCCGGGTTTTCACCCTTCAAAAACCCAAGCAGGCGCCTTAAATTGCAACCTCAATATCAGGAAGCATGCAAGATGAAAAAGCCTTTGATCTAGCCATTATTGGCGCTGGCGTGGTAGGCTTGGCTACAGCCTATAAATACCAGCTTAAGTATCCTAAGCATACCATTGCTATTTTTGAGAAAGAAGCGCATTTAGGGGCGCATCAAACCGGACGAAACTCAGGCGTGATCCATTCGGGAATTTATTACAAGCCTGGTAGCTACAAGGCTTTAACCTGTACCAATGGCCGTAAGCAATTGGTGGCATTTGCCCAAGAGCATGGCGTAAAACACGATGTGTGCGGGAAAATTATTGTGGCTACCCATGCCGATGAAATCCCACAGTTAGACAAAATTTACCAGCGCGGTATTGAAAATGGCATTGAAGGGATTGAACTTATAGGCCCTGAAGCCATCAAAGCGATTGAACCTTTTGTAGAAGGCGTGCAGGCTATACGCGTGGCCGTAACCGGTATTATTGATTATGTGGGTTTTTGTGAAAAACTGATGCAGCAGGTGGCAAAAATTAACCCAGAAAGTAAGTTATTTCTAAATACCAAAGTTACGCACTCTACCGCACAGGGTCTGCAAACCTCTAAAGGCTTTTACAAGACCACTAAAAAAGTTTTTTGCGCAGGACTACAGAGTGACCGCATGGCTAAAAAAGACGGGGCTAAAGCCGACATGGCCATTGTGGGTTTTAGAGGTGATTACTATGAGCTCACTCCCGCAGGACACCATAAAGTAAAGCACCTGATTTATCCCGTACCCGACCCGGAATTCCCCTTTTTAGGTGTACACTTTACCCGCATGACTGATGGCAGTGTGGAATGTGGCCCCAATGCCGTATTCTCTTTTAAGCGTGAAGGTTATTCAAAAACCGCCTTTAGCTGGCGCGATACCTGGGAGGCCTTGACCTACCGAGGCACCTGGAAACTATTTTTCAAACATCCCGCCAAGGGCCTTGACGAGTACAAACGGGCATTTTCCAAACGACTGTTTTTAAAAGCCTTGCAAAAAATTATTCCTAGTTTAACAATGGAAGACATTCAACCCGTGCGCTCTGGAGTTCGGGCGCAAGCCCTAAACCCTAAGGGTGAGTTGGTTGATGATTTTAAAATTGTTAAAAAGGAGGAGGCTATTCATGTGCTTAACGCACCTTCACCAGCCGCCACAGCCAGTTTGGCTATTGCCGATGAAATTTTGAAAAAGGCAGGCCTCTAATAAACCACCACTTTCAAAGAGTTCTCTTGTCCACCGGCTTGCACGCGCGCCACCAAAATCCCTTTGGGCAGGTCTTTCAAAGGCACTTGCGTTTCATCGGGCTGTAGCCTGATTATTTTGAGGGTCTTGCCTGATAGATCTGTAAAGCTTAACTCATAGGCTTCCTGCTGGATTGACTCAGGAAGAATTACGTGCAAAAAAGTACCCCGCTGTTGCAGTTTGGGTTGTACCTTTTCAGCAGCTTGTAGTCCTAACAACCCTGAACCCTCACCCGCTACAATCGAGGAATCAAACTGCTCTTGCCAGGCGTAGTCTTTTATGGTAATGGATTTTAAGTCAGGGGCTACGTCTACTCGCAACCAGCCGTAAAAATTACGCAGGGTGTCGTTTCTAAAATCGCGGAAACGCAAACCAATAAAACCGTCTGTTACCCCCCCGGCAAACTGATCATTGGGGTACGAGGTATCGGCAATGCTCAAAGCCAGCTGTCCCCAATTTCGCGAGGTCCCTAAACCTTTAAAAATGGTATCGGGTCCTATTTCGGCTCCCAAATTTAACTTGAAGGGATAGTAGTAATTTGCATAATCTAGCCCCACCACTTGGTTGCGGCCTGTGCCACGGGCCTGAATAAAACTGCCACTAACATTAAAATCAGTAGTATCTACGTACTGAATAATGCGATAATCTACCACGCCATTGGTGTCATTGTCTATGTTTAATTCCAAAGTGGCATTGTTGGTGTTCAGCGTAGTATCAGGTAGGTCTACATAGTTCACCTGCGCGTTTGCCTGCTGGGCGCCTAGTAGCGCGGAGGCCACTCCGGTGTAATGCAAAGCAATTTTTTTAACGTTCTTCTTTTTCATGGTGCAAATTACAGGAGGCAAAAATGGTGATAGTTTAGCATTTAGCCAATTTTGGTGCGGTGCAGGTTGGGATCAATCGCTGCCATGGCCTCTTTCTGGTTTAGAGGCTTGCCTAAAAACACCTGCAATTCATTGAGGCTTTTTTGCGGATTGGTTAAAAATTGCTGGTAATCAAACGCTTTCCAGCGGATGTGCGGCTGTTGATTGAGCCAACGGGTAAGCCGTTCTTTCTCCCTTTCGTAATCAAGCGCTAGCTTAAAGGGAAAGTCCCGGGCCGGATTTTGTTCATTTTTCATGCGCTGCTGCGATAAGATGACCTCCAACAAAGGGCGGTCCATCCACAAGAGCACGTAAGAGCGATCAGCTGGAAGGTAAGGTACTAAAGGTGCCACCACCTTAAGGGCTTGCCCGGCCGTAGCGCCCAAAATGTTTGGTTTAAAAGCCAGCTGTTTTATCGGTTCGTATTCCCAGTAGCCTTTAGGGTTGTGTGCATCGGCTTTGCGCTGTTCATCGCTAAGCACCGGGAGGCCTCCTTGAGCTAAAATGCGCATCAGCATACTGGTGCCACTGCGCGGAAAACCCGATACTACCACAGTTTCAGCTGTTTCTTCCGCCTTGAGCAAACCCAAATCTTGCGCTAAAAACAAAGCTTTTTGGTGTTTAGGGGCTTGCTTTAAACAGAGCTGTAAGGCTTGCTGGCCCGCTTCTTTTTCTTGAAGATGATGAAAACAAAGCGCCATTAAATAGTGGGCCTGGGGTTGGTAAAAACGTAATTCTAAACTCTTTTCCAAATAACTTAAAGCTTCCTCATAGTTTGCTTGCTGTACCGACATTTCGGCCTTACCGCTTAAGGCGGCAGCGTGGTCTGGCTCCTGCGCCAGAATTTTATTCCAATAGTTATCAGCCGCAGCAAACTGACCACTGGCCCAAAGGGTGCGGGCTATTTCATGCCACAGTTGGGTACTTTGCACTCCCTTTTTATCAATGGCCTTAAAATGTGCCAAAGCCTCTTTAAAGTTGGCTTGCATTAAAGCAGCCTGCCCTTTTAAAAAATAACCAAAAGGATGCTCGTGCAAAGCTGCGGGCCACTGATCTTTAAGCTTTTCAAACGCCTGCCATTGGCCATTTTGCAGAAACAAATCCGCTAAAAGCGTACTTACCCGCAGGCTTTGATCGCGCTGGTAAAGGTTTTGGGTAACCTGCAAGGCTTCCTCTTTTTTATTGGCATCCAGCAAACTTACGGCCCGGTTATACTGCCAATCATTTTCCAGGGTCTCCGCCCGATGTTTATCCGGGAGCTCTACATAACCCAGAGCTTCTAATTGACGAAGCACCTCCGGAGCCGCAGTATCCTGGGTCTCTAAAAACTCCATCTCAGGCACTACCGGCTGCCAGCTACCGATGGTGCTCACAGGTTGTGGATTCCGAAAAAGTTCCGTCAGTACCCGACCGGGGAGGTCTTCGCCCACCGGCAAGCCGTGCAAGTGCAAAAGGGTGGGCATAACATCCAGCAGGCTTACCCCGTACAAATTTTCCCCTTGCTTAAAATCTGGCCCCATGGCAGCCAGCACACCCAAGTTACGATGCTCCAGCGCTGGGGCTGCGGGTAAATCAGGCAATTCAGGGCTGCGTTGCCAACCCGACTGGAAACCATGGTCTGAGATGAGGATAAAATTGGTGTCTGGGCCCGCCAGCTCCAAGGTGCGCTCCAAGAGCATATCGTGAAAACGATAGCCCGCTTCCACCACCTTTTGGTACTTTTCAAAGTCGGTCTCCTTTATACCCTTGACTTTTGGCGGATGATATTTCATGGCCAAATGCGAAAGGTGATCCAGTGCCTCAAAATACACGGCATGAAAATCAGCAGGGTGTTTTTCCAGCAATTCGGTGAAAACCCCATGCACGCTGCTGGCCTTAGCTAAAATCTGCGCCACATTTCCTACTAAGGGGTCACTTTGCAAATCTTCTAAGCTATGCTCAGGAAAAAAGGGCCACAGATGCGCTGGAGAGAACTCATCGGGATGCACCCGCAACTCTTCAGTAAAGTCTCGGATTTTAGTAGGATAAAAGTCTGCCGTGCGCAATGCTTTAAAGGGCTCCCCTGGTTTAGCAGTGGCAAACTGATTGGAAACCATGCAGCCTTTAAGGGCTTCTACGGGATAGCTGGGCCACCAGTTTACCACATTGGTTTTTTGCTCAGCGGCATTTAAAATATTCCAAATAGCGGGCACTTTGCGGACGTTGGCTTGCACGGGCACGGGCTGCTCTTCCAATCCAGAAGATTGCATAAAACCCAAAATCCCGTGTTCATGGGCGCGTTGCCCGGTGGCAATGGAAGTCCACAAAAGTGGACTCAACACCGGTTTCAGAGTAGCCATGTTAGCGCGTATCCCGCGTTTTAAAAAATCTTTAAGGGCTGGCATTTTGCCTTGCGCCATTAGGCCGTCTAGCACTTGCCAGTCTGCCGCATCCCATCCTATTAAAATGGTCTTAGCCATGCGGTTTTCTTTGAGGAGCCTGCGCTGATTCTTGCTGGGCACGTGCTATGCGCCAGGCTCTTATTCCTTGAGCGCCCAAAGCTAAAAGGGCTAAAGAGCCTTGCGGAGGAATGGGCTTTTCAGTTTGTTGAGGCATCCCACAAAAGTAAGGGCTTAAAAGTAAGCAGCCATCAGCCCGAGCTGATAATAAAATGTACTTTTGAAGAGTAACTATGAACATTCAGCAAAACATTAAAATTGCGCTGCAATCCATACGCAGTCAGCTTTTACGTACCATACTTACCAGCTTAATTATTGCCATTGGTATTATGGCTCTGGTAGGTATTCTTACGGCCATTGACTCCATAAAAGAAACCCTCACCGGTAATTTTGCTTTATTAGGGGCTAATACCTACGCTATACGCAACCGCGGCCCCAATATTCGCATTGGCAACTCGGGTAAAAGGCCTAAGTCCTTTGAGAAAATAACCTACTACCAGGCCATGCGTTTTAAAGAAAAAATGGAGGCTCAGCAGGCCGATGTGGTTTCGGTTTCCTATCAGGCTACGGGCATTGCCGAAGCAAAATTTCAAAACAAAACCACCAACCCTAATATCAAGGTAATGGCGGTTGACGAAAATTACCAAACTACCGGAGGGTATGAGTTAGACGCAGGCCGTAACTTTAGCAAGGTGGAAATAGAAAATGCCGCCTCCGTAGCATTAATTGGCCAAGATGTAGCTGAGTTGCTCTTTAAAGAGGAAGAGCCCTTGGGTAAAATCATCCAGGTGCGTTCCAAACGCTACCGAGTGATAGGCGTTTTAGCCTCTAAAGGAAGCTCTTTTGGCTTTGGGGGCGACAACATTATTTGGGTACCTATTCAAAACGCACGGCAAAGTTTTGGGGCCGCCAACACTAGCTTTACCATTAACATTATGGCGCTTTCGGCTGAAAGCCTGGATGGCAGTATTTACGAATCTACCGCACTTATGCGAGCGATACGAAAACTCAAGCCCCAACAGGAAGATAACTTTGCTATTACCAAAAGTGATAATTTAAGCCAAACCCTTATTGAAAACATCAGTAAAGTTACGGGGGCTGCTGTGGTTATTGCCGGAGTAACCCTTTTAGGCGCGGCCATTGCTCTTATGAATATTATGCTGGTTTCGGTTACAGAGCGCACCCGTGAAATTGGTATCCGTAAAGCAATTGGGGCTAAATCTACCACAATACGCAATCAGTTTTTAACGGAGGCCATAGTTATTTGCCTTTTAGGCGGAGCCTTAGGGGTGGTTCTAGGGATTGGAATTGGCAATCTTACCTCAGTACTAGTGGGCGGCAGCTTTATTATTCCCTGGTTGTGGATGCTGGTTTCAGCCTTAATTTGTATTGCGGTTGGACTTATTTCGGGCTTTTACCCCGCCTATAAGGCCAGTAGTTTAGACCCAATAGAAAGCTTGCGCTATGAGTAAAAGAAAAGGGCCGCTTTCACCATGGGAGGGAGGTTTGGGAAAGCGGCCCCGTTGACGCAGATAAAAGGTGTTGTTAGTTATTCCGGGCAATATTAAAGCCTAGTAGTACTCCAACGATGTCTGAGTTTAAAGTAGGCTCATAAGAGTAGTAGAAATTTAAAGGCAGATTTAAGTGCCCAGAGCGAAAGGTTTTTCCCAGGGCAATTACCAAGCCCGAACTCACATTTACATCGCCCCGGCTGTCTAAATTGGTCATTAGCTGGGTATTAGCATCTGGGGCCTCATTGGTTTTTATCCATGATCCATCTTGGTCGTAATAGCCCTCGGCCAGACGGGTTACTCTAAATACCGGCCCTAAACCAAATTCCCATCCGTCATAGCGGATACCATTAAGCACCACCAACGAAGGCGAAAATTTACCGGTTTCAATAGCGTTGATGCTGCCAATAAATTCAAAAAGTGCCTGAAACTTTCCTGAATTGAGGTACTGAACCTCATGCTGATATCCAAAAACGGAACTGAAAGGACGGGTGCCAAAACCTCCCTCACTCACCGGATCTTGCATTCTTTCCGCCAAACGGCCTGTGAAAAATTGCATACCAAAGCGCGGGCCATTAAGGCTTAAGCGCGTGTTTTCATTCACAATGGGCGTAGGAACGTTTTCCAGCTTTGCCGCTACTTCCTTATCATACTCCAGGCCTATTAAATCCTTTACGGAGATACGCGTCATAAGCTGAATATGCGTTTCATTATTCACATATTCCTTTACACTGGTTTGCGAAAACTCGTTGGCATTTACGTTAATCAGCCGTAAGATATAGATGATTTTGTCGCCAAAAACATCTACCGAGCCGGTTAATACATAATCTACGCCCAGGCCTTTGCCTATTTCAACCAATGCCGTTTTACCAAAGGCGCTGGCTGGGTCAATTTGCATAGCCTTTACTTGATTATCTACGTCATATTTATCCATCACCTCATACTGCCGTGTTTTCTCCAACTCAAGGCGCACCAGGCTGGCCATACTTAGGTTGTCTAACTCCAATCCGCGGGTGTCAATACTAATAACCGCAACTTCGCCTTTTGAATTAGTCTGTGCGGAGCTTCTAACACTGATGAATAGTGTTATAATAAGTACAATTAAACTCTGAATGGTTCTCATGATTTTGGGTTTTTAAATGTTAACCGGGGGTAAAAGTAGAAGGTGAAAATGGTCCACTTTGGCGTTAAATAATAGGACATACAAGCTGATTGGTGAAAAATGCCAAGATCTTAACTGTCCAGACGTTGTCATGGCAATATTTACCAGTTGGTTTTTTTTAGTGGATAGATTCTGGGCTTATTTAAGAAGGTTAGGGTTTGGAAACCCATTCTTTTCTGAAATAAGAACCAAAAAAAAACTCCCACCTTTTCAGGAGGGAGCTTTCAAAAAGCGTTGATGGAAAATAGCCTAACCGGCTTGTCCAATAACTTCAAAGTTAAACTCTACGTTTACCTCTCTGTGCAAACGGATATGAGCCATGTAAGGGCCTGTAGCTTTGATAGTACCTCCTTGAATTTGAATGTACTTACGATCTATGCTATGGCCTGCTTTGGCTAGTTCCTCGGCTAAATTGGCATTGTTGATAGAACCAAAAAGTTTATTGCCCTTACCCACCTTCGCTTGGATTTTCAAATCCAAACCGTTGAGTTGTTCAGCGGTCTTTTTGGCTTCTTCAATTTGCTTAGCCTCTTTGTGAGCTCTTTGCTTTAGGTTTTCTTTCAACATTTTAACCGCACCTGGTGAAGCCAGGGTGGCTAAGCCTTGAGGAATTAAATAGTTGCGTGCATAGCCGTTTTTAACGGATACCACGTCATCTTTATAGCCTAAATGCTCAACGTCTTGTTTTAAAATAATTTCCATAGTGCTTTTTACTTTAAGTTGTCAGTTACGTATGGAATTAGCGCAATGTGACGCGCTCTTTTAATAGCGGTAGCTACTTTGCGCTGGTACTTCAAAGAAGTACCGGTAATTCTGCGCGGTAAAATTTTACCTTGCTCGTTTAAGAATTGAGTTAAAAACTCAGTGTCTTTGTAGTCTACATACTTAATACCGTATCTGCGAAAACGGCAATACTTCTCGCGTGAACCAGTATCAATTTTTAAGGGCTGTAGATATCTAATTTCGCTCTGGTTAGAACCTGTATCTAATTGACTCATAGTTTACGGATTAAGCGTTCTTTAATTTTTTTCTACGGGTTTTGGCAAACTCCACGTGGTGTTTGTCCATTTTAACGGTCATAAAACGCATAATGCGTTCATCACGTTTTAATTCCAATTCAATGCCGGCAATAATTTCGCCAGGCGCTTGAACTTCTAAAAGATGGTAGAAACCACTGCGCTTGTGCTGAATAGGGTATGCCAATTTTTTGAGGCCCCAATTCTCTTCGTGCAGTACCTTAGCACCTTTTGCTTCCAAAAGGCCCTTGAACTTTTCTACCGTTTCCCTTACCTGATCATCAGATAAGACGGGATGCATAATGAAAACGGCTTCGTACTGATTCATTGTTACTAATTAATTATTGATTACATAAATCCCTTTTCTCAAAAGGACGGCAAAATTAACAAAATTTGCTTATTTATTTAGTCTTTCCTTATTTGAAAATCAGCGTATTTTTCGCTTACATCTTCAAAGCATTGTTAATCCTTTGATCGGAATAACTCCGCATCATAATTAAACAAGGAATTCTCAGCTCTTTCTATATTTGCGCCAATGGAAAATTACATCGTTTCGGCACGTAAATACCGCCCCAATACTTTTGACGAAGTGGTGGGGCAAAAGCATGTTACCAACACCTTGCTTAATGCCATAAACAAGAACCATCTGGCGCAGGCCCTTTTATTTACTGGTCCGCGGGGAGTGGGTAAAACCACCAGCGCACGTATTTTAGCTAAGCTGATAAATGCCGATAGCGTTGAAGACGAAAACCACGATTTTTCCTTTAATATTTTTGAACTGGATGCTGCCAGTAATAACACGGTAGACGATATGCGCAGCCTTATTGACCAAGTGCGTTTTGCCCCGCAGGTGGGCAGGTATAAGGTGTATATTATTGATGAGGTGCACATGCTAAGCGCGCAGGCTTTTAATGCCTTTTTAAAAACGCTGGAAGAGCCTCCCAAACACGCCATTTTTATACTAGCCACCACTGAAAAGCACAAAATCATCCCCACCATTCTCAGTCGCTGCCAAATTTATGACTTCAAAAGAATCTCGGTAGATGACATTTTGAGCCACCTGCAAATAGTAGCCAAAAAAGAAGGAATTGAAGCAGAAGAAAAAGGTTTGCGGGTAGTGGCTCAAAAGGCCGATGGAGCCCTGCGTGATGCACTCTCAATCTTTGATAGGTTAGCCACTTTTAATAACCAAAAGATTACCTACCAAGACGTAATTGAAAACCTGCGCATTTTAGATTACGAATACTACTTTAAAACAGTAGACTTGGTGCTGGGCCAAGACCACTCTGGGTTGTTTAATCTTTTTAATGAAATTTTAGAAAACGGCTTTGATGGCCATTTGTACCTCAGCGGTTTGGCCTCGCATCTAAGGGATTTATTGGTTTGCACTCAACCCAGCACGGTAGATTTGCTGGAAACTGATGAGGAAACCAAAAAACGTTATTTAACCCAAAGCCAGAAAACCACCGGTGCTTTTCTACTACCCGCCCTAAAAATTTTAACCGAAGCTGACGTACGCTACAAAAGCAGCAACAATACCCGGCTGCTGGTAGAATTGGCTCTACTGGAACTCGCCAATTTAGCCGATCCGGAAGGTCTTAAAAAAAAAAGCCTGAATTAAACCCGAAAACTTCGGCTGTAAAGCCTACGGAAAGGTTAGAAAAATTAGGTGTTAAAGAAAGTGAAGCGCAAGCATTACCCGTAAAAGCCCGTGAAGCGCAAACTAAAAAGGTAGAGGAAACCCAACCTACGCCTCCTCAGCCCGCTCAAGAAACACCTCCTGCTTATGCTACCCCGCCCCAACCTGATCAACCTACCGATGGAGTAGCCGCCACACCCACTTCGCGCAAGCGTAAAAGTAACCGCAGCGGTTTTTCCATATCCAGCACCCTGGCCGGCAAAAAACAGGTGAAAGAACAACAAACTGAGGTAGATGAAAATGAAGAACTAGCACCGCAGGAAGGCAAGCCCCGCGAGCCTTTCACCCAAGAACAACTGAACAATTTCTACCAGCAATATATTGAGCAGTTAAGGCCGCAAAACAAGCCGCGTATTCTGGCCGCCCTTACCGGCAAAACCCCGCAACTTCAATCGGCTGAAAAAGCCCTGCTGACTTTTGAAAATAAAACCCAAGTAGGTTTTTATGTAGAGGCACGCCTACCCCTTTTGCGCTATTTGCGGGAAAAACTCCAGAACTACCACCTTACCATAGACATAAAAGTAATGCCGGGCACGCAGCAAACTGAACCGTACAGCCCGCAGGAGAAGTATGAGTTTATGGTGAAGAAAAACCCGCATTTGGCCGAGCTAAGGCAACGTTTAAATTTAGATTTAGAATAAACCGGCTCACGCTCTTTGTTTCCAGTATACTTTTTTAATTTTGCCGCTTCTTTTGCGCTAGCAGAGACGCTGATTTTGTTCTTGTTACCCTGAGGCCGCAGTGTAACGCTTCTCTTTTAGCCCTAATCTACAATAAAGTTCTTATCAAATGGCTCAGACCGAACAAATCATTTACACGCTTACCGATGAGGCACCTGCTTTGGCCACTTACTCGCTACTGCCTATTATCAATGCTTACACCCAAACGGCTGGAATACCGGTAAAAACCAGCGATATTTCACTGGCGGGTCGCATTATTTCTCAGTTTCCCGAATATTTAAAAAAAGAGCAGCATCAAGAAGATGCGCTGGCACAATTAGGTCGTCTGGCTCAGGAACCACATGCAAACATTATAAAATTACCTAATATTAGTGCCTCTTTGCCGCAGCTCAAAAAAGCCATTGCTGAGCTGCAGGCGCAAGGTTACGCCTTACCTGATTATCCTTATCAACCTGAAAATGATGAGGAGGAGGACATTAAAAACCGCTATGATGCCATTAAAGGCAGCGCTGTAAACCCCGTTTTACGCGAGGGTAACTCTGACCGCAGAGCGCCTAAAGCAGTGAAAGAATTTGTGAAAAATCACCCCCACCGCATGGGTGAATGGCAGGCTAACTCTAAGTCTCATGTGGCTACCATGCAGCAAGGTGATTTTTACGGTAGTGAACAATCGGTCACTTTAAGTGAAGCTCAAAGTGTAAAAATTGTCCACAAAACAGGTGATGGCACGCTAACCATTTTAAAAGACCACCTTTCCCTGCAAAAGGGGGAAGTAATTGATACGGCCGTTATGAACACCGCAGAATTGCGGAGGTTCTTTGAGCGCGAATATAACAACGCTAAAAAAGAAGGGGTACTATTCTCAGTGCACCTTAAGGCCACCATGATGAAGGTATCGGACCCCATTATTTTTGGCCACGTGGTTGAAGTATTTTTCAAACCCATGTTTGAGAAGTATGGGGATTATTTAAAAGAATTGGGCGCAAATGCAAATAACGGCTTGGGCAATGTACTTAAAGCTCTGGAAAATGCCCCGGCCGATAAAAAAGCTGAAATTGAGGAAGCTATTGAAGCCTGTTATCAAAACGGTCCTGATTTGGCCCAAGTGAATTCTCACAAAGGCATCACCAACCTCCACTACCCCAATGATGTCATTATTGATGCCTCTATGCCGGCCATGATTCGCAACTCAGGCCAAATGTGGAATAAAAACGATGAGCCCCAAGATACCAAGGCCATTATTCCAGACCGTAGCTACGCCAGCATTTATCAGGAAACCATTGATTTTTGTAAAGAGCACGGAGCTTTTAACCCTACCACCATGGGCAGCGTAAGCAACGTAGGCCTCATGGCTCAAAAGGCCGAAGAATACGGTAGCCATGATAAAACCTTTGAAATTAATGAAGCTGGCAGCGTAGCCGTAATTAATGAAAACGGGGACACGCTTATGGAGCAAAGCGTAGAGCGTGGCGACATTTTTAGAATGTGCCAGGTTAAAGATGCCCCCATTCACGATTGGGTGCAACTGGCCGTGCGCAGAGCTCGCGAAAGCCAGGAGCCAGCCATTTTTTGGTTAGATGAGCATCGCGCCCATGACGCCCAACTCATTAAATTGGTAAACGCCTACCTGGCTCAGGAGAATACCGATGGGCTGGAAATCCGTATTATGGAACCGTCTAAAGCTATTCGTTACTCAATGGAGCGAGCCAAGGCGGGCCTAAACACCATTTCGGTAACCGGTAATGTGCTTAGAGATTACCTCACCGACCTTTTCCCTATTTTGGAAGTAGGCACCAGCGCCAAAATGCTGTCTGTAGTTCCTTTGATGAACGGAGGCGGGCTTTTTGAAACCGGTGCAGGAGGCTCGGCTCCCAAGCACGTACAACAGTTTGTAGAAGAAGGTCATTTGCGTTGGGATTCTTTGGGTGAGTTTTTAGCCCTTTCCATGTCTTTACAGCATTTAGGCAAAAACTTCCAAAACAAAAGAGCGCTCATTCTTTCCAAAACATTAGACCGTGCTACCGACACCTTTTTGGAAAACGGCAAATCGCCATCACGCAAAGTAAATGAGCTTGACAACCGCGGCAGCCATTTTTACCTGGCCCTCTATTGGGCGCAGGCTTTAGCCGAACAAGATGAGGACCAGGCTTTAAAAGAGCACTTCACCAAACTAGCCCAACGTTTAGAAGCCAGCGAGGCAGTCATTAACCAAGAGCTGCTGAAAGCCCAAGGCGCACCGGTGGATTTAGGAGGCTATTTTAAACCCGATGCGCAGAAAGCTGCCGCTGCCATGCGCCCCAGCGCTACCTTTAATGAAATTATTGCTTAAACTCTTTTAGGTTCAAAAAGCCTTCAATGGCCAAACGATAACCAGCCAATCCCCAGCCGCAGATTACCGCTTGAGCATGGGGTGAAATGTAGGAGTGTTTCCTAAAGTCTTGGCGGGCAAATACATTGCTCAAATGGACCTCATACACGGGCGTTTCAATACCGGCTACGGCATCGGCTAAGGCAATAGAGGTGTGCGTAAAAGCCCCTGGGTTTAACAGTATAGCTTGCGCTGATGCACCCAAACGCTGCAAGGCATCTACCAGCTCCCCTTCATGATTGCTTTGATAGTATACCAACTCCAGGCTGGGGAAAGCTTTCTGCAATTGCGGAAAAAATTCTTCAAAGCCTTGCGAGCCGTACACCTGGGGCTCTCGCTGACCTACCAGATTTAAGTTAGGACCATTAATAAGCGCTACCTGCATTTTTGTTTAGTAAATTTCAAGTCCAAAAGTACAATTTACAGCATGCGCTGGAAGGATGCCCTCACCGACTTTAAAAATTACCTACGCCTGGAGCGGGGGCTTAGCGATAATACGGTTAAAGGGTACCTGCGTGATTTGAGCAAAGCCCAGGTTTATTTTGAAGAAGCTACGCTTACTCCGCTTCAGCTGAAGCTTTCCAACTGGGAGGCCTTTATTCAACAGCTGGCAGAAAGGGGCCTGACCCCACGCAGCCAAGCCCGGCTTATATCGGCTGTAAAAGCCTTTTACAAATATTTGGTCTTAGAAGATTACCTCAAGGAAAACCCAGCCGATTTGCTTGAGGCACCCAAGCTAGGCTCTAAACTACCCGTGTATTTAGAGATAGCAGAAATTGAGGCGGTTTTAAAGCAGATAGATCTGAGCCGTCCAGAAGGTCACCGGAATTTGGCCATTTTAGAGACCTTGTACGGCTGTGGCCTGCGGGTTAGTGAACTTACCCATCTCCGCTTGAGCAACCTGTTTTTTAATGAGCAGATAATTAGGGTGGTGGGCAAAGGCTCTAAAGAGCGGCTGGTGCCCATTAACCAAAGCGCCATCAAGTGCATTGAGTTGTACCAGCAGCAGCGGGTGCATTTGAAGATTGCTGCCGGCCATGAAGACTTTCTTTTTTTAAACCGCAGGGGCAAAAAACTCAGCCGCGCCATGATCTTTCACTTGGTGAAAACCACGGTAGCTGAAGCCGGCATACGTAAAAAAGTGAGCCCACATACCTTTAGGCACAGCTTTGCCACGCATCTGGTGCGCAATGGGGCTGACCTACGGGCCGTACAGGATATGCTGGGCCACGAGAGCATTACCACCACGGAAATTTACACCCATTTAAACCGAGAGCAACTCCGAGATACGGTGCTGCAATACCACCCAAGAGGTCACTTATAAACTAAATTAAGCCTATGATTACCAAGGTAAAAGAATTGGATGTAAATCAGGCGAAAAGCCTTTATGAACTCTGGAATCGTGAGTATCCGGTAAGCTTGCAGTTTAGCACCCCTCAGGCCTTCATAGACTATTTGACGCAACTAGAAGCCCCCACCCACTACCTGCTCCAAAACCAAAGGCAAGAAATTATAGGTTGGTGCTTCACCTTCTTACGAACCGCTGAGGTTTGGTTTGGCTTACTGGTAAACCAACAACAGCAGAAAAAGGGCTTTGGCCGAAAACTGTTGGAGCAAGCCCAAAAAGACCACCAGCGCCTAAACGGCTGGGCGGTAGACCACAGCCTTTATGTTAAAGAAGATGGTAAACCCTATCAGTCGCCTATGAATTTTTACCTGAAACAAGGTTTTACCAAACTACCAAAAAATAGATTGTTGAAAGCCCAATTGCGAGCGGTTCAAATTCGTTGGGAACGTGAGTAACAGCTGCGCCAAGGCCTTATTTCGAATTAGGGCAGTTGGTTTACAAAATCAGCAAACACCTGTTTGTGGCGCTCTAAATCTAAATTGGGTGATACGGAAACCCGAGCAATGTAATCTTTGTCAGCCTCTTTGGTGGTGCCCTGAGTAGAAGTAGCAGGAATGGTCCAATAACAACCCTTTAGCTGGCCATAGCTCACGCAATACTTGCTTTCTTCCGGTATTTGGGAAATCATCATCCTAATCAGTTTGTGATTCAGTTCCCGTTTGTAGGCCTCCCGTTCTTCATGACTGTTACCCTTGGTGGGCAGGTCAAGCGAGAATACTGAAGGGGTAAAGCCTTGCTGCGCCAGCTCTTCCGAAACAAAGTTGATTTTTGCAGTGGGCAAGGTTTCTTCAATAAAATTGACAAAAGCGCGGGTGTTTTGGTAAGCACCTTTTATGCGCTCCAGCATAGAGGGTAACTGCTCCGCTAAAATGGCTACCTGTAAATCAGTGGCCTCATTATCACAAAGCTTTAAGTGCTTTTCAATTTTGGGCATTAAGTGGGCCGCCTGTTCATTGGCCACGCAGTAGCCAGCCGTGCACTTACCCCCACTAGGGAATTTAGAACCACTTACATAGGAAATAGTACGCACCTCCGATAAAATGCCCTTGGCACCTAAAAACTGCACATTGGGGCAAAAAGTCTGATCCAGAATAAACACCGGATCTACTGCCGGTGCCCCTTCAGGGGTGCTGCGTCTTTCAATCAAGGCCTCCCGTAAGGCTTCCAAATCAGGTACCTCTACTCTGGGATTGGTGGGTATTTCGGCAATAATAAAAGGTACCGCATCGGCCGCAGCCACTTGGTCTAAAACCTTTTGGGTACTTTGCACCATATCATTTTCGCCATCTACCGGAAGGTCTAAAATGCTTACGTTAGGCACGCTGGCCGCCACCCGCCTGGCTTGGTCATTGGTGCCTCCGTAACAGTTGGGGGGCACTACAAACTTAATTGCCTTGCCGGGATACTGTTCACGCGCTTCATCCACTAAGCCCATCATAATGGCGTACTGCACTGATAGTCCGCAGGAACCCAATAAAGCGGGGCTTGAAGTGGCGGTTATTTCAGCGAGGGTTTGTTGTACCGCAGGCTCATTTTGCAAACGATCCTGAGGGGCATCGGCCCCAGCCATACCCGCCCAGGCTTTGAGTGCACGATAGCAGTTATCAGGCGTCATGGCAATAGACTCACGCCTCCGTACGTGTTGAATAGCCCCGGTGTATTCTTTGTTCTGATTGCCGTTGATGAGAATCCAACTGCCCCATTGGGCATGGGTATAAATGAAGAAGTCAATGGCGGCCGGTAGTTCCTTTTGGGCATCAGGGTGCTGATTGGTTAGTACCACGGTGCTGCCCTCAAATGTTTTTAACTCACTTAAATCTTTAATTGACTGTACCTCAAATTCATAGCCATACACATCGCGCAAAGCGGCCCAATCTAAATACTGTGGTAACTGGTCAAAATGGGCAATTCGGGTGGGTTTATTCGCAAGCTTATTGGTACGTAAAACGGCCAAAAGCGGCATGGTACGTGACGAAAAGCTAATCACCTGATCGGGATGCAGACCATAATCCTGAGCGAGGGTCCACTCTAAAACCGTAGAGAGTGGATGCCCCAAACGAATGTAATCATAGGCGGTGGGCAAAGACTGCAAAGCCTGGGTTTGGGCGTTATCCTGTCTGTAAAGTGCCTCAAACTCTTGCAAAAACTCCGTCTTAGCGAGTTGCTCTTTGTAAATATCCAGGCGATGTGTGGTGAGTTTTAACCAGTCTGAAGGAACATGGGTGATTACTTCTTGAATGAATTCTTGCAGCTTTGTTTCTTTCATACTTCTATATTAGCCGTAATGCGTTTATTCCATTTGAATCTGGAGCGGGCGAATTTAAAATTTTGCGCTTACAAGAGCAGAATTCGCCCAAGTAATTAAGGCAAAGGGTGGGCCATAGGTTTAAATTTTTATCCCTTTTTAAAAACGGATATTTTACGCCCCATTTGACTTTGGGAAATTTTCAAAATACATCCCCTGGTGGTTTAAATAGGTGTCCCTTTTTTTATTCAGTTCAAGAGGCTCACCACGGTAGCCGCCAACTTTCATGCCCAGCTCCTGACAAATGCAAGCGGCTGCGGCATAATCCCACAGGCTGCCTCCTCCCTGCTCTGGTTTAGGCAGCTTTGCCATAAAGGCCGGACCGTTTTCAGCAGTGCGCATGGCGTTAATCACCAAGCCTCCCCCGCTGATTATACGTGCTTCTTTTAGATGAAGAGCCTCTAATTTTGCCTCTAATAATTCCCTGATTTTTTCGGGTTTATACGCCTTTTCTAAGCGATGGTCTGTTACGTAGGTTAGGTGGTTGTTTGTAGGTTCAATGATCCAGGGCTTGCCATTTTTAAAAGCTCCCTCACCACGCACAGCATGGTATAGGTTATCACGGCTGGGGTCATAAATCACTCCTATTTCTGGCACACCGGCTTTGCTTACCAAACCAATGGACACGGCATAGTCGGGCCGGTTTTCAATAAAAGCCAGGGTACCATCCAGTGGGTCTACGCACCAGAAATAATCCTTCTCAAAGCGCTGCTGGTCGTCTGGTGTTTCTTCGCTTAGCAATGCCATGTTCTGAGAAGTGCAGGTGGGCAATAGCTCCTTTAAAATTAGCCTTTCAGCGCTCCGGTCAATTTCAGTTACCACCTGGGTAGCGTAACTGCTACCCGCCTCTTTGTGCTGTAAGGCAATAG
>CAJXNI010000033.1 GCA_913057235.1 uncultured Bacteroidota bacterium | reverse complement strand
GTGCCATCGGGGCTAAACATGGGGAAGGCGTCAAATTGCTCATCAAAAGTAATTTGCTCCAGGCCAGTACCGTCTACATTTACCATAAAGAGGTTAAATGGAAAACCGCGCTTAGACTTGTGGTTAGAGCTAAAGATGATTTTTTCACCACTGGGGTGAAAGAAGGGTGCCCAGTTGGCATTGCCTAAATCGGTAACCTGCCGCAGGTCGGAACCGTCTACGTTGCATACGTATAACTCCATGTTTGAAGGCTTTACCAATCCTCTATCTAATAATGCTTGATATTCCTTTTGGGCTTCAGGCGTTTGTGGTCTGGAGGCTCTAAAAACCAGCTTAGTGCCATCAGGTGAGAAAAAAGCTCCTCCGTCATAGCCTAATCCTTTGGTCACTTGCTTTTTATCGCTTCCATCCAGATTCATGGTCCATAATTCTAAATCACCACTGCGTGTAGAGGTGAAGACAATTTTGTCTCCATTGGGCGAAACCGTGGGTTCCGCATCGTAACCGGGGTGGGTGGTAAGAGTGTCTAAGATATTTCCGTTGAGGTCGGCCGTAAAAATGTCGTAACCCTCGTAGATAGGCCATACGTAACCTTCTTCACGCCCGGGCTCAGGTGGGCAGGCCTTACTGGCCAAATGGGTACTGGAGTAAATGATGGTGGTGTCTCCGGGCAAGAAGTAGCTGCAGGTGGTGCGGCCGTCTCCGGTGCTAATCATAGGCGGACGGTTTTTGATCAAGTCATCTTCCTTTAGATTGAAGTAGAAGATTTGATCGCAGTTTACTTCCCACTCTTCAAAGTTAGACTGAAAAACCGCCATGCTTCCGTCAAAGCTAAAGTAGGCTTCGGCATTATCACCACCATCGGTTAGTTGGCGGATATTGGCCAGGTGCTTTTCTTCGGGGTAGGCCAAATCGGCCTGAGCCGCACTAGAGTCTACCTGCGCTTGGGCGCTGTCGCTATTTTGTGTTTCGTTTGAGTTAGCAGGGTTGGTATTGTTCGTGCATCCTGATAAAGTGAAAAGCCCAAGGGCCAAAATGATAAACCGTTTTTTATTCATGCGTTTTAGAATTTGTTTTTTGCGGCACCGGATCATAACCGTGTGTGCCCCAAGGGTGACATTTTGATAATCTTTTAAGCCCCAGCCACATCCCCTTTAAAGGGCCCCAAACCTGTATGGCCTGTACCGTGTATTCAGAACAGGTGGGTACGTGGCGGCAGCTGCTGGGTGTTAATGGCGAAATTACCCATTGGTAGATTTTTACCAAAAAAATAAAGGGGTAGGATAGCCATTTTTTAAGCACCGCAATTTTCGGGTTTAATTTTCCAAGGTATAGGTGGTGCCATCTTTACCATCTTTGAGGGCCACACCTGCTGCGGCCAGCTTATCGCGGATGGCATCCGAAAGGGCAAAGTCTCTATCGGCTCTGGCCTGGGCTCTTAATTCTATCAGCACTTGCATCACCTGATCTAACTTTTCACCGCCCTGGCTTTCGCTGATTTCTTCCAGACCTAGAACATCAAACAGAAAGTCATGAAAGGTTTGCCGCAGTAGTTCCAGATCTTTTGCATTCAGGGCAAGCTGCGCACCTTCCGCACTATTTATAAAGCGTACTGCTTCAAAAAGGTGGGCAATTAAAACGGGGCTGTTAAAGTCGTCATTCATGGCTGCGTAGCATCGCTGGCGCCACTCGGACACACTAAACTCTCCGTTAGATCCTGCCTGGGCATTTTGCAGCTTTTGCCAGGCATCCATTAGTTTGTGGTAGCCTTTTTCAGCTGCTAAAAGGGCTTCATTGCTAAAATCCAATTGGCTGCCGTAGTGGGCCTGCATCATAAAAAAGCGCACCACGGTAGGGTGGAAGCCTTTTTCCAGCTTTTCAGTATTTCCAGTAAAAAGTTCTAAAGGCAAGAGGGTGTTGCCCGTACTTTTACTCATGCGTTGGCCGTTGAGGGTCAGCATGTTCCCGTGCATCCAATAACGCACGCCTTCGCTGCCCTGGCTGGCTTTGTTTTGAGCAATCTCACACTCGTGGTGGGGAAATTTTAAATCCATACCCCCTCCGTGGATGTCAAAAGTAGGGCCCAAATACTTGGTGCTCATCACGGAGCACTCCAGGTGCCATCCGGGGAAACCCTCACTCCAGGGCGACTGCCAGCGCTGAATGTGGCTAGGCGCGGCCTTTTTCCAAATAGCAAAATCCAAAGGATTGCGCTTTTCGCTTTGAGCGTCCAGTTCCCGGGTACCGGAAATAAGCTCCTCAATTTTACGGCCTGAAAGCTTTCCGTAGTCATTGCTTTGATTGTATTTAGCCACATCAAAATACACGGAGCCATTCACTTCATAAGCCAAGCCCGCCTCCAGTATCTTTTCAATCATTTGAATTTGCTCCACAATGTGGCCCGTAGCGGTGGGTTCAATGGTAGGCGGGTGGGCGTTGAATTTCTCCATGATCTGGTGAAAGCCCAGGGTGTACTTCTGCACAATTTCCATGGGTTCCAGCTTCTCCAAGCGCGCACGCTGACTAATTTTATCTTCCCCCTCATCGGCATCGTTTTCCAAATGGCCGGCATCGGTAATATTGCGCACGTAGCGCACCTTGTAGCCCAGGTGGGTAAGGTAGCGATACACCAAATCAAAGGAAATGAAGGTGCGGCAGTTGCCTAAATGCACATCGTTGTAAACCGTGGGGCCACACACGTAAAGCCCCAGGTGCGGTGCATTCAGTGCTTCAAAACTTTCCTTTTTTCGGGTAAGTGAATTATAAATGCGTAAATCATTTTCCTGATAAAGGGCCATGGTACGGGAGATTAAGCGTCAAAAGTGGTTTTCATGTTGATGTAGTCTAAGAAATCGCGCTTGGCGCTATCATTCTTAAAAGCTCCGCCAAACTCAGCGGTAACGGTGCTGCTTTCAATATCGCGTATGCCTCTGGAATTTACGCAAAGGTGCTTGGCGTCTATTACACAGGCCACGTCATCAGTACCTAAGGCTTCTTGCAGTGCTTGCACTACTTGCTTGGTCATGCGCTCTTGCACCTGTGGCCGTTTGGCGTAGTAATCTACAATGCGGTTCATTTTGCTGAGGCCTATTACTGTTCCATTGGAGATATAAGCTACGTGGGCCCGGCCAACAATGGGTAAAAAGTGATGCTCGCAGGTAGAGTACACCACAATGTTTTTCTCCACCAGCATTTCACCGTACTTGTACTTATTGTCAAAGGTGCTGGTGCTGGGTTTACGGTCAGGGTGCAACCCCGAAAAAATCTCCTTCACCATCATTTTCGCTACCCTGCGGGGAGTTCCCTTAAGGCTGTCATCGGTTAAATCCAAGCCCAGGGTATCCATTATTTTTTCAAAGTGCTGTTGGATTTCAGCAATTTTATCGTCATCAGATTTTGCGAAAGCATCAGCACGTAGTGGGGTTTCCGCATTACCGGAAGCTAAATGCACATCGCCCTGTTCATCTATACTATTATTGTCCATTCAGAATGTATTGGAATGTAAACCTTGTAAAAAAAGGAAGGGCGCTAAATGTTTGAGCGCCCCTCAAAAATTTGTGCAAAGGTACTAAGCCTTACGGCAATAGCCGCTAGTGCCTAATCTAAATCTCCATCCAGATATGGAGCCCCATTATTGAGTAAAATTTGGTAGAAGGTATCCAGTTCTTGCTCAAGAGCTTTTAGCTCCCCTTTCACCTTCATATTGGCATTGCTCACAATACTCAGGTTTTTCTTTTGCTCACCGGTAGGTGCCGAAGTGGTACTGTAGGAGTTCCACACGGCACTGCCCAAGCGGCTACTGAGGCTAGGAGCCGATTCAAAATAGTATTTGCTTCTAATTTCATCGCCATTCAAGCGCTGATCTATTTTCTCAAGTTGCTTTTCAATTTTTTGCAGATCGTTGAGAATGGTCAGTGGCGTACCAGGCGTATTACGCGCCATGGCTTTCATTTTTGTCACTTTCTTGCTGAGGTTTTTGTGCTTTTGCTGCAAGCCGTAGAACGTTCTGCGCACTTGTTCCAGTTCGCTTTGAAAAGCAGTAAGCGCTTGTTTGTTTTCAGCGCTAAAAGTGTTGTTATTCAGCCAGTTTAAGGTAAAGCTGTGCGCTGAATCCGTAAGCGGAAAAAGCTGACCGTCAATGCTTTTAAGAATTTCCACCTTGTAGGTTCCAGGGGCGGCCAGGCCAGCCGTGCCTGCGTTTGTCAACGGCTCGTTAGACGAACTCACCCGCGAATAATTGCTGGTTTTGCCATCCCAATGAAAACGATGCAAGCCTTTTTTCAAATCGGCTGTGAACCGTCTTACTTCTTCGCCTTGAGCGTTTTTAATAATAAAAAGAAGGTAGTTTTTTTCTTCATCGTTTTCGGCCCTAAGCGAGTCTAATGGAGGATAGCTAATAGGTTCATTGTTTTTACGAGCCTTCTTTTCGGCCGCCTGTCTGCGCGCCTTTTTGCTTTTGGGTACATCCTTTATGTACAGACTAAAAACGGCCCCCTGCTTAGGGTTCTCAGCCATGTAATAGCTGGCGCCCATAAAGCCGGCTTTGCTGTAACCTAGCGGAGCGGCTTCCATAAAAACCGTGGCGTCTTTTACAGGGAAAAGGTGTTTTTCCGTTTGCAGCAAATCATTGCTTAGGGTGCGTAATGGCGAGTAATCATCCAGCACGTAAAAACCTCGCCCAAAGGTAGCCAGCACCAGGTCATTTTCTCTGCGCTGAATTTCCAAATCCCTAACGGCAATGGTAGGTAAACCGCTTTTTAGTTGACGCCAGCTTGTGCCGCCATCATTGGTAAAGAATACGCCAAACTCAGTGCCTGTGAAAAGCAGGTCTTTATTTTCATGATCTTGCTTAAGCACAAAGGTAGAGCCACGTTCGGGTAAATCACCTGTGAGGCTTTGCCAGTCTTTACCCCGGTTGGTACTTTTTAAGATGTAAGGTTTAAAGTCTCCATTTTTATGATTTTGAAAAACCGCAAATACGGTATTGGGGTCATGCAAAGAAGCTATTACCTGATTTACGTAGGTGTTTTGCGGTATCCCAGGAAAGCTGCTGTATTCAGTCCAGTTTTCACCACCGTCTTCACTCACTTGTATGAGTCCGTCATCTGTGCCTATGTAGAGCAAACCTTCCACCAGCTTTGATTCATCCAACGTAACAATATTGCCATAGACACTGGTAGATCTATCGTAACTAATGGCGTCTACACTTTGAATTTGGCCCATTACCGGTAAAGTATGCCGGTCTATTTGTTGGGTTAAATCGGGTGAAATAACCGACCAGTCATTGCCGCGATTTTCACTTTTAAATACCTTATTGGCAGCAAAGTACAAGCGCTTGGGGTTATGCGGGCTAATCAAAAGCGGTGCATCCCAGTTCCAGCGGTAGGCCTTTTCCTTCTCTCCAGGCGAGGGCTTTATCCCCACACTTTCGCCACTGGCTTTATCAAAACGCACCAACCAGCCATATTGAGCTTGAGCGTACACAATATTGGGGTTTTCAGGATCTATCTGACTTTCAAAGCCGTCTCCGGTGTTGGTTACAAACCAATCTGAATTTACAATGCCCCGGTTGTTAATGGTTTGGCTGGGGCCACCCAAGCTGAAATTATCTTGAGTACCGCCATAAATGTTGTAAAATGGTTCGGCATTGTCTACCGCTACCCGGTAAAATTGGGTTACGGGCAAATTGGGTTTGTAATGCCATTGTTCCCCGTAGTTAAAGGTTTCGTACAAGCCACCATCGCAGCCAGCAATCATCTGGCGTGGTTCTTTTGGGTTGATCCACAGGCAGTGGTTGTCTACGTGCTTATTTTTTTCCGGCACGCGCTCCCAGTTTTTACCGCCATCATGCGTAACGTGCATGTAGGTATCCATGCTATACACTACATCCACTTTCGTGGGATGGGGTACCAATTCCACATAATAATTGCCACTTGTTTCGTAATCGTTGGTTTTAGAGAAACTTTCCCCCCGGTTATCAGAGCGATAGGTGCCGTGGCCCTCTACCAAAGCATAAATTACGTCAGGATTGGCCGGAGCAATGGCCAAACCAATGCGGCCTTTTTCAGCCGGAAGGCCTTTCTCCAATTTACGCCAGTTTTGGCCACCGTCTTCGCTTTTGTAAATAGCACTTTCCGGGCCACCGCTTACGTAGGTCCACACGTGGCGTCTACGTTGATGGGCGGTGGCGTAAAGTACCTCTGGGTTTCGGGGGTCCAAGTGAATTTCATTAAAACCGGTGTGCTCAGAAACGTTCAGGATTTGCTCCCAGCTTTTACCACCATTGGTGGTTTTATAAATACCGCGTTCACCACCGGCACTCCAAAGCGGACCATAAGCGGCAACGTAAACCACATCTGAATTTTCAGGGTGAACCTTAATCATGCCAATGTGCTCAGAGTTTTTAAGGCCCATGTTTTTCCAGCTTTGGCCGCCATCTTTACTTAGGTATACGCCATCGCCATAAGCTACAGAGCGCTGATTGTTATTTTCACCAGTGCCTACCCAAACTGTATTGGGATTATTGGGGTCTAAAGTGATACAACCTATGGAATATGATTTTTGGCCGTCAAAGATGGGGGTGAAGGTTACCCCGTGATTGGTGGTTTTCCACACGCCACCGCTGGCAACCCCAACGTAATACTCGTTATGGTTTTCAGGGTTTACGGCTAAGTCGGCTATTCTTCCAGAAGTTAAAGCAGGCCCTACCGATCGGAATTTTAATCCGGTTAATGAAACATTAGAAATAGAGTCTTGAGCAAAAAGGGAAAGACTGGCCAGCGCCAAAGCTACCAGCGGGATTAATTTGCGCATAAAAATAATTTTGAGCACAAAATTAACAAAGGCCGCTTAAAAAGCGGCCTTTGGTAATGCTTGCTGTTAGTAGGAATTAACCGATCACCATTTATAGGTCATGCCAATTACTACGTTATGCAGGGTCACTTCGGTTTGTAAATCGTCTAAAACTTGTACCTGTGAACCTGTACTGGCGTCAAAGCCGCTGTAGGTGACCAGATTTTGGTCAAAATTGCTTTGTACATAAGTTGCATTGACTTGCCATGCTCCAAATTGATAGCCTAATCCACCTGAAATGATGGTGACATCTCCGGTGGTTTCCTCTTGAAACGCTTCATCATACGGGCTTTGATTGAGACGATATCCACCGCGTATGAATAGGTTGTTCCATTTGTATTCTAAACCAGCAGCCAGGCTGTTGCTTAAATTGGTAAATAGTTGATTAAGCTCGGCATCATAACTATTTATTACGGCATCACTAATGTTGTAAGAGCTGCGAGCCGTGTATAGACGGGTGTTTTGAGCGTTGGTGTATTGGTAATCGGCACTTAAAATTAATCGTTTGGCTATTACCGATGAAAGGCCAATTCTAAAAATAGAAGGCGTGCGTAGTCTATAGGAATATTCTTCACGGGTTAGGATATCACTACTGGTATTACGATTTACACCATCAAAGGGAGGTGCGTTAAAACGAGCAGTTACGTCCAAATCGTAAATCTGGCGCACTAAGTACCAACTAGGCGATTGATACGAGGCACCAATTCTAAATTCAGGAATGGGCGCGTATAAAAAGCCTATGTTAAAATTGAAACCATTGGCTCTTAAGTCGCTTAAGCGTCTGTAGGTATACTCCGTTAAATTGTAGGGCGGAGCATCTTGCTGATCAATGTATTCTGTGATAAACTCTTCTCTTCTGAGATTTAAAGAGGGAAATCCAAAGCCTAATCCGTAGCTGAATTTGCCATAAGATTGACCACTAATGGCAAAACCGGTTTGGTTGAGAGACCCGGTTTGATTGTAGGTGAAGCTCACATCACTGGTAGCAGTACGTGTATTGTTGGTAGAATCAAACCTACCGTAGGCATAGCTGGCGTTGGGGTTTCGTACTACATCATTACCACCCACCGTATCGCTCACTAAAACGTAGGCCTGCCAAGCAGCGTAAGCATCATCCGTAATAGTATCTACATCTCCGTTGGCTGATGTTTTGCCCCAAAACTGCCCTAATGTTTGGCTATTGTCAAAACCCAGAATATCATATCGCCTGGTGCAATCAGCCAATTGGTTATTGTAAATTCCAACACTAAACTTATGGTCATCTGGAGATTCCCCAAACTGGAATCCTACACCTAGGTTTTCAAGATTTACCGAGAAATCTCTTTGGTTAGCCTCTGCCCCGTAAAAGGGGCCTAATTGGGCTTGCTGCGTTTCAAAGCCTAAGGAAAAACTGAATTCGTTAAAGCGATAGCTAGAAAGAGTGGCCGGATTTATGCCAATAGCACTAGCATCATTCCCTAAAGAAGTAAAGGCACCGCCCATGGCTGTAAACCGGGCGGTACCTCTTAATTGATTATTTATAAATGTCTCAGACTCTGAAGCAATTTGAGCGTGAGCACTGAAGCTCAACGTTGTGAGCACCAGTGCTATGCTTTTTTGCAAGTTCATCATTACGCTTTTGCTCATTATCTTCTTCCTCCTCTTGATCCACCAGAGCGACTGCTGCCACCTCTTGATCCACCGCCAAAGCTGGGTGAGCTACTTCTAGATGGAGAAGCGCTGCGCGAAGGCGTTCTTGACCGGGAAGGGCTGGCACTTCTAGATGGCCTGGAAGACCGCGAAGGTGAAGCACTTCTTGAAGGACTGTTGGAGCGTGAGGGGGTATACGTGCGATTAGTACGGCTTGAATTATTGGAACCCGAACTGCGCTGACTGCGACTACGCTCATAAGCACGCTGGCGCTCACTTGAACTGCGGTAGGTGTTGTTGCTTCCGCGATTGTAGCGCTCCCTGCTACTTCTATCTTGGGTGCGAGTTTGAGAGCTACGGGTATAAGTTCTCCGGTCGTTCTCTCTTCGGCTGTTAGTAGCTGTGGGTCGGCTCTCCCTTCTTAAATCGCCCCGTGAGGCTGAACTAGATCTGGAAGAGGTACGACTTTGAGCTGCGCTGGAAGCATTACTTGTGCGGTTAGCGGTTATTTGACGTGCCTCATTGTAGGTGCGGTTTGAATAAGCTCTGCCCGTTGCCGCACGCTCAGTGGTGCTTCGGTACGCATAATTTCCTGCGCTTCTTGCAGAACTTGTACCAGAAGATTCAAAACGGCTGCTGCGACCTCGCTGACTAACCGAGGCTGAACTGCGGCTAGAACGATTTACCGTGTTGCTGCTATTGTTGTAAGTGCGTCCAGATCTTGAGCGGTTAGTCATTGAGCTACTCTTGTAAGATCTTCTATTTATGCCATTACGGTTACTAGTGAAACCACCACTGCGGTAACTCACTGGCCTTACACCCGCATACACACGATTATTTCTAAAACCGAAATCATTGGCACCTTGGTAAAAGCCGTTGTAATAACCGGCCCAATATGCATTGTGCGCTCCCCAGGGGCCTCCCCAACCAAAGCCTCCGCCCCAGCCAAAGCCTCCGCCCCAGCCAATTCGCCAACTTGGTCCCCAGCCCCAGCCGTAATTAAATCCCCAGCTAGGTCCCCAAAACCAAGGGTCCCAAAAAGGGTCATAAAAACCAACACCAAGGCCCCAACCGGCATTCCAGTTGTTCCAGTAAAAACCATTGTTTACAAAGGGTTGCCTTAAGCTAGGTGTAGTGTAAAAGTTATTTACAATTACGTCCCCATTGGAATTAATAGCCTGATTAGGATTAATCGCATTGTCATTAGGGTCATAATAATCTAGATTATCTGCCGAGGCGGGTTCGTTCAGATCGTTTAAATCAAATTCGTTAGAACCGTTATTGGCGGTAGTATTAGCGCTCGGCTCATAATATAAACCATCTTCATAATTATTATTGACTACAGTTTTGGTAGCACATCCGTACATTCCAAAAAAGATTGCGAAAAGGGCGAAAACTAATTTTTTCATGGCTCTATTTTTTAAGGGGTTTTCTTTATAACTAGCTTTGTTGCCCAAAATAGGACAAACTCCATACCATTTTTTATTCATGGCCGAGAAGTTAACAAAAAGAAGTGAAGATTACTCACGTTGGTACAATGATATTGTAACCCGTGCCGATTTGGCTGAAAACAGCGGTGTGCGCGGCTGCATGGTAATTAAGCCCTATGGCTTTGCTATATGGGAAAAGGTACAGCAAGAGCTGGATAAAAAGTTTAAAGCCACAGGCCACCAGAATGCCTATTTCCCACTTTTTATTCCCAAATCCTATTTTTCTAAGGAGGCTTCACACGTAGATGGATTTGCCAAAGAGTGTGCGGTTGTGACCCACTACCGGCTTAAAAATACTGCAGATGGCAAAGGCATTGAGGTTGACGAAAATGCACGCCTGGAAGAAGAGTTGGTGGTGCGCCCCACATCAGAAACCATTATCTGGGATACTTTTAAGAAATGGATACAGAGCTATCGGGATCTACCGCTAAAGATTAATCAGTGGGCCAACGTAGTACGCTGGGAGATGCGTACCCGTTTGTTTTTGCGTACCGCTGAATTTCTTTGGCAGGAAGGCCATACGGCACACGCTACCCGCGAAGAAGCCGTAGAAGAAACTGAGCTGATCTTAGATTTATACGCAGATTTTGTAGAAAATTTCATGGCCATTCCCGTAATTAAAGGCGTTAAATCAGAAAATGAGCGTTTTGCCGGAGCCCTAGAAACCTACTGTATTGAAGCCTTAATGCAAGACGGTAAAGCTTTACAGGCCGGTACCAGTCACTTTTTAGGCCAAAACTTTGCCAAAGCGTTTGATGTAAAGTACGCTTCAAAAGAAGGAAAAGAAGAATTGGTTTGGGCCTCTTCCTGGGGCGTTTCTACCCGTTTAATGGGCGCCTTGGTTATGACCCATTCAGATGATAATGGCCTTGTTTTGCCTCCCAATTTAGCACCTTATCAAGTGGTTATTGTGCCCATTTACCGCAGTGAAGAACAGTTTAAACAAGTGGAGGCCAAAGCTACAGAGCTAAAAATGCAACTGGAATATGCCGGGGTAAGCGTGCATTTTGATGACCGCGATACGCATAAGCCGGGATGGAAATTTGCTGAGTACGAGCTTAAAGGCGTGCCTCTAAGAATTGCTTTGGGGCCCAGAGATATTGAAAATGGTACCGTAGAACTCGCCCGTAGAGACACTCTTTCTAAATCTATAGCCCAGCAAGAAGGGCTTGTGCAACAGGTAAAAGAAACGCTGGACGATATTCAAAATACCCTCTTTAAGAAAGCTAAGCGTTACCGCGATGAAAATACGCGGGAGGCCAATTCTTGGGAAGAGTTTAAAACTTTGGTAGGCCAAGGGGGCTTTGTTTCTGCCCATTGGGATGGTACAGTAGAAACCGAGGAGAAAATAAAAAACGAGACTAAGGCCACCTTGCGCTGTATCCCGCTTAATAGTAAGCAGGAAGAGGGTCAATGCATTTACAGCGGAAGTCCATCGCGGCAGCGGGTACTTTTTGCCAAAGCTTACTAGGGTAAGAGCCACACCAACGGGCTGGTATAACACCCAAAAAACTTAAAAAAAGTTACCAGGGGGCTTGCAGGTTTTAAAATCAGATGTACATTTGCACTCCCAATTTAAACAATGGGATTTTATGGCCCCTTCGTCTATCGGCTAGGACGCCAGGTTTTCATCCTGGAAAGAGGAGTTCGATTCTCCTAGGGGCTGCAATTTTTAAGAGATATGGCTAATCACAAATCAGCATTAAAAAGAGTACGTTCTGATCGTGCTAAACGAGACAGAAACCGCTACTACCACAAAACTACCCGTAATGCGGTTAGAGCTTTACGTGCAAACGAGAACAAGAAAGAGGTAGAGGCTAAAATGCCTGAGGTTTTCAGCATGATAGATAAGTTGGCCAAAAATAATGTGATTCATAAAAATAAGGCCGCCAACTTAAAGTCCAGTTTAGCCAACCACTTGAACGCACTCAAGTAGTATTAAGCAATTAAAATTTTTAAGCCCTCCGAATATCGGGGGGTTTTTTAGTTTAAACTGTTTGCCATGTTTAAAGTTTCTCTCTTATGGATTCATTAGTAACAGAAAATCTAAAACGTTTTAAAGAGAATGTACCCAAAGGGGTGGAGTTGGTAGCGGTTTCAAAAACCAAACCCATTAGCGATATTGAGCAGGCCTATTCGGCTGGCCAGCGTCATTTTGGCGAAAACAGAATTCAGGAAATGGCTGAAAAGGCCGAGGCTTTACCAAAAGACATTCATTGGCACATGATAGGCCACGTGCAAGGCAACAAAATAAAGTACATGGCGCCTTTTGTGCACCTGGTGCACGGCATAGACAAACCCAAAAGACTTAAGGAGCTCAATAAAGAAGCGGCCAAGAATGACCGGGTCATTAAATGTCTTTTACAAATACACATTGCTCAGGAAGAAACCAAGTTTGGCTTTTCGCCCGATGAGGCTTTGGAAACACTACAAACAGACCCAGAAGGCCGATACCCCAATGTACAGATTGCAGGTCTTATGGCCATGGCTACCAACACCACTGATCAGGCGGTGGTGAAAAACGAATTCAGAGGAATGCACGAACTCTTTAAAAAAGCCCGGCAAATTTATTCTTCTCCCGAGTTTAAGATACTTTCTACTGGTATGAGCGGTGATTATAAGCTGGCCATAGAAGAAGGTTCAAACATGGTACGAATTGGATCGGCCATATTTGGTAAACGCGATTAAACCGGCCACTATTTGCGGTTGGCCTGACCAAAACCAAAACTCACACCTACGGCCGGTAAAACATGGTTGCTGGCCCAATAGGAAAAGTTGTCATTGAAATAGTCATCACGATTTGTTTGAGGTGCTTCCAAATCCGCTCTATTCAGAGCACCTCCGTATATTAATCCTCCGTAAAGCTCTAGATAAAAGGAGTCAAAAACCTGTTGAAACCCTACGGCCAAAGAGACATTTAATCGGTATACCGATTCTCTAAAAGAACGGGTTTCATAGGTAAGATAGGGTAAGCCATCTTCGTAAAAATTGAACCAATCAGCACGGTCGTAATTGAGATTGATTACACTCAATTGACTGCCAAACCTTAAGAAATAATAATAATTACTGCTGGTGGTTCCTTCTCCTGCAAAGAAGAACTTATCAAAAACCTCTAGTCGAATACCATTATTAGAGGTTTTATAAATACCGTCATATCCTTCTACTAAAAAAGGGACGCTTAATTTGGCACCCACAAAGTTTTTGGGAAGCACTCGAAAAGCTACCTCCAGACTGGGGCTCAGGTAAATAAGATCAGCCAGATTGGTTTGATACTGGATGGCATGCTCATGTTGCGAATATTTTTTAACTGCGGGCTCCACTTTAATAGAGGTAGTTTGCGCCCAAAGAGCCCAACTAGGCAAAAAAGCCAATGAGAGAACGATGATTTTTTTCATAGGGAGCTCAAAAAATTTAGTTGACCATTGCTAAAGCGGTACTGGTCTAAGCCGTCTGTTGAGGAAACAATAATTAAATCGTTTAAGGGAATTATATCACGGGCATTTTCCAGTTCTTCTATAGCGGTGAGAAAAGAAGGAGCGGCCGGATTGCCTACATCAAAAACCTTTAAACCGCGGTCACAAACTAAGAGAGTGTCACCGTACAGCCCCAGGCCATAAGGGTTTATCAATGAAAATTCTTTCACCAACTGTGGGTTTCTTAAATCGCTGATGTCAATCACATCCAGCTGATTTACAGAACGGTTACAGAAATTGTTGCCTTCTTCTGAACGCAGGGTTACGTAGGCATGGGTGGCGTTGGCCACAACCGGATCACAGGCCACTACATGGCGGTAATTACTAAGCAGCTCTATGGCGGGAGCATTGGAAATATCATAAATAAGCATGCCCGAGTTAGTGCCAATAAATAGAGTGTTGTCATCGTAGGGAAAAACGGTTTCTACCAGCGCCTGAACCTGATGCTCGCTTATGTAAACCGGATTTTCTTGATCATTGAGGTTAAAGACTTTTAGTCTATTTCCATCTACCGCAAACAAGTGATTGTTGGCTATGGCGAAACGTGCTAAACTTCCTCCTGTTCCGGTGCCACTACCAATTTGTATAGTGTTGGCGCTACTGCCCTCTTCGGCACAGCCAAAAGCGGCCAATAAAAGAATACTCAAGGCTATTATTTTTTTCATCTCTTTTCCCATTTAATAATGATGGTATTCTCAGGCCGGTTTTGTTTTGAGTAAATATCCTCTACCCTTAAGCCATCGGGCGGGCCTGGCTCTGGAAATACGTTGCGGTTGCGGTCTACCTCACTTAGGTTGGCCCCATCGTATTTAAGCGCCACCAGATCTGTGGCATTGTCTGCGTAGATAATATTGTTTTTTATGGAGATGTCTACATTACCGGGAATGCTTATAAAGGCTAACGCTTTGGGACTAGAGGGGTTACTGTTGTCAATAATATGAACTCCTCTTTGAAATTCATTAATGTACAAGAGCTTGTCTTTCGTGTAAATTTTCCCATAGTTTTCTATGGGTTGAGGTGGTAGTAGTTTTATGGAATTCTCAAGCACCTCACGTTCCATTAACACGGGTTTATAGGCGCTGGGCGGATCATAATACCAATCTTCATAATAGCATGCCTGAAGCATAAGCAGCAAAAGGCTTAATAGAAGGAGCTTTTTCATGGGCACTTGTTTCACTAGTAGACGTAAACTTTTTTTAATTAGTTGGGTCTTTTTTCTGGCCGGTTATTTTGGTAATAGCGGTAATTGATATCTACATTGATTCGAATGTTCTGGAGCAATTGCTCATTAGTGCTGTAGCCCACACTGTATTCAATGCGCACTAAATCAAAGATATTATTAAAACCCAGAAAAACCTCCCCAAAAGATTGTCCATCGGCTATAGCCAGGGCACTGGTGCCGGCCAGGGTGTGAATGCCACTGCGCTTTAAAAAACCCACTTTTGAAAAAAGAGTGCCTTCAAAAAAGTGCTCATAATGGGCCTCTATGTAAGAGCGGTTGGTGCTAAAGCCATAGTAGGGCAAGGTGCTGAACTGCTTAATGCGGTTTTTAGGAGAGGGCGTGGGTTGGAGAAAAAACACCTGTATACCATCAAAATGCTTGTAATCTACAAAGGGTATATTTTCATTGATGGGAAAATGCCCCAGACTAATGTCATACTGAGAAATTCCTATGTTACCTACCCTAAAGGCCTGATGCACACCCAAGCTTTGAAACCAAAAATCAGTTTCACCAAATTGAGTGGGCAAGCCTATTTTTAAATTATAGTACAAACGCGGTTTTTGGATTACCAGATTCTGCTTAAATCCTAGCTTATGCTGATAGCGTTGGCTATAGCGATGTTCGTACAACTGACCAATCTGATAGCCTATCTCCAAGCCAAAGGTAAAGGCTTGGTGTGGGGTGAAACCATTTTCATTGATAGCTCCTTCAAAAGTGGGATTGTTAGGCGCAAAATCAGAATTGGGGTTCAGAAGGCTGTAGGAGGTATTGTTAAAAAGTGGGAACCGCTGCGCATACTCTAAATAGCTTTTTACGCTAAATCCATTTGTGGCTTCAAACTCATAGCCTGCTCTCAGAAAGTTCTTGGCGTAAAGCCTTATCAGATTTTCGCCCAAACCTAAGGCATAAATGGTATTTATAACCGGCAATACAGGTTCATCTGAATTAAATTGTTGGTAACGCTGCCCACCTGATAAAGAAGCCACTTGGGGGTTATTGGGGTTAAACCGATAGCTGAGATTAAGGCTTGGCTTAAAGGTTTTATCGGCCAGACCATAGCGTAGGGTAGGGGTGAGCTCCCACTCTTTAGCGGGATAGGTAAGCCCAAAGGGTAAGCTAAAATCTCCGTACAGGCCTTCAACGGCATTGTAACCCAAAGCCCGATACGCTGCTGGCATTTTCACAAAAAAATCACCAAATCGCTTAAAATGACTTTTATAGGTCCAATTGTAATAATTCAGAACATGCCGGTGCAAACGGCTGCCCTCGTAAAATCGCCACTTGGGGGGGGCTTTACCCAAGTTTTTTTCATTAAAAAAAGCGCTGTCATAGGGAGCCAAACCAGCGGGTGCTAAACTATCCCAAAGCTTTAAATTAGGCTCATAGTCCGATGCATAAATGGAGTATACCTCAGCAGGATTTGGTAGAGGAGAAATGGTATCTTTAAACGCAAAGTTCAGGTGAAATTGATCAATTTCATAGGCATAGTGAAAGCCTACGTGCTTTGCCTGGAAATAGTTTTTTTGTTTCACTAAAAAGTAGCGGTCTGCCGTTTTGCCGTAAAGCTGATTTACACCAATAGAATCATAGCTTTCTAAAATACTGGGTCTTGCGTTGCAGTATTGAGCTTGCAAAGGCAGGCCTGTACTGGCTAAAACATCGGCTGTGCCCTCAAATAGAGGAACGTCTTCTTTTTGGGGTTTAAACAAAATGCGGTATACTTTTTCCTTTCCTAAAAAATAAAAACCCTTTACCTGAAATTGATAGTAGGCCCTGCCTTGAGAAGAAAGCGGCCCGTAAAATCCACGATTTAAAACGTCATTAAAGTAATTTTTTTCTTGCCACAAATGCACGGCATGGGTAGGTAAATGAATCCAGTTTTCGGCTGCCACACGCCCGGCTTCTTTTTTGGCCAACACTGTTTCTTTATAAGTAAAACGGTCTTGATAGAAATTACGCTTAAGTACTTCTGCGGCATAGGCCTTTCCTATATCGTAGTCAGCGGGTGTGGCCAGGCCAGAAATGGGCCAAATGTTGAATAAAATTTGGTCAATCCAGGCCACTTGTTTTTCGTAAGTAAGACTTTGATAAGGACCGCGTGGGCTGGTAATGCCGCCCCGGGCAGCCGCTAACAGGCTCATTACGCTATCTGCGTCTAATGCAGCCCTCAACAATTTTTTTTGAAGCACCACCTGCGTGGTGAAATCTTGGCGCTGGCTAATCTGCCGGGTATTGTAACCCTCGGCCACAATTAAAAGGGGGAAATCTTGATTCTTCAAGTCAACAGAAGCATACCCAAAACTATCGCTGAAAAAAACTTTTTTTTGAGCCGTTATCAAAGCGGCCTCTGCAATTTTCTGGTTCAGTGAGTTGGTGATTAGCACACTTCGGGCTTGACCCCAAATGAGGTTGCCGGAAAGGCTGATGAAAAAGACCAAAAATAAAGCAGTACTATGCCGCAAGACGTGGCGAATTTTAGGATGGTAAAGTAAAACAAATTGGGGCATTTGGTAAGGAACCCATCTGGGCTTTGTTTACTTTAGCCCCTATGTTTTGCGTGTTAGATATTGAAGGAACCGGAGGGCCGTTTGGCAAGGAGGCTATAATGGAAATAGCGGTGTTTAGATTTAATGGAGAAGAGGTTGAAGATCAATTAATAAGCCTAGTGCACCCGCACCGTAAGGTGCAAAAGTTTGTAAGCAAAATGACGGGCATTACCGATAAAATGCTTTTGCGTGCACCGCGATTTCATGAAATTGCCAAAAGATTGATTGAAATTACGGAAAATGCGGTGGTGGTAGGCCATAATGTAGACTTTGACTACCGAATGTTGCGACAGGAGTTTGCCCGTTTGGGCTACCAATATGAGCGCAAAACGCTGGACACTATTGAACTTGCCAAAGATCTTTATCCGGGTTTAAAAGCCTATGGTTTGGATGCCATGTGCGAGGAGTTGGGTATTTACCGCGCCAATAAACACCGGGCAGAACATGATGCCCGGGCTACTTTGGAATTGCTAACTCTTCTTCAGGAGAAAGATCGCAAGAAGGGCATTAGCAAAGTGGGAGAAAGCATTAAAACCACCAACTATCATAAAGATAGAATGTATGATTTGCAGCGCTCAGTATCTCACAATAAAGGGGTTTTTTATTTGCATGATGAGGCTGGTGAATTACTTTACATTGGCGCTTCAGAGAATATAAAAACCGCCTTAAACCGCATGCTTTTGGCCGAAAATGAAACCGCTGAAGATTTAAGGAAAAAAGCCCACTCGGTAAGAGTTGAGCCTTGCGGTAATTGGTTGGTGGCTCGCCTAAAAAGGCATGAAGAGCTGGAAGCTGTAAGTCCACCTTTTAACGCCCAGCTCAAAAATGATTTTCTCTACGGTGTTTTTCTAGACAAACGCAGATCTAAACCTGGTTTTAAAATTACCGGTTTAGACAAAATGAAAGGGCAGCCACCGCTCTTAAAGATAGCAGACCCTAAAGCCGGCATGCGTGCGGTGCGAATGTTTAAACGTTTAAAGAACGATGAATTTCAGGCTGAAATTTTAACGCAGTTAGAAGATTTTCCGGCCAACGCACTCTACACAGGTAAGGGTCGCAGCGGCACAGAGCATTGCATATTTGTAGTGAAAAAAGGAGTGCTAAGAGGCTATCACTATTATAAGTTAAGTGATCAAATAGATGATTTAGAACGCCTGCAAAAAAATATGGCTCCCGTAAAAGCGGAAGCCGTATTTCTTGAAATGTTAAAGTTGGGAATACTAGCCGGAGAGTTTAAACGGCTGGCTTAAAGCAGGTCAAAACCCATGCTCAATATCAATTGGTTTACGCGCATATCGGCAGTGTAGGGGGTTTCATTGATAATAATAGAGCGAGCAGTTTCAGAAAAGTGACCTTCATATTTTAGGTCTACGTGAAATTTACCAAATTCTACACCCACCCCAGCTTGATAACCAAAAGATCCGGCTTCCAGGTCGTCACGGGAAATTTCATTGCTGGAATCTAAATTTATGCTGTAAACCGGAGCGACCATTAGGCGTACCGGCCCTATTTTCTTACCTATTAAAACGGGAATATCTAAACGATGAAAGTTTAGGTTGAGATTTTGCTTATTGCCCGCCTCTAAAGCATGCACATTGGCGTTAAGGTTGGTGTATAAAACCTCAGGCTGAATAAATAAAAGCAGCGCATTGATTTTGGCAAAAGCCCCTAAGTGAAAGCCAAAATGCCGGTCTGGAGATTGCAGCTCTTCAATGGCCCCTGCGCTGGTTTTAAAATTTTCTAAACGAATGCCGGGGGCATTCACCCCCGCCTTCACTCCCAGGTCTATTTGTGCTTGTATGCTGCCTAAAGTCAGGCAAAAAATAAATACCCATGCTTTTTTCATGACTGTTGGATTTTAGAGATTGTGTAAAGCTTTTTGAATGCTTTGTTCTAAGTTTTCTTGGTCACTGGCTACTTGAGCTACAAAAGGCCTACCCACTATTTTTTGGTAGAGCTTTTGGTAACGCTGGCTAACCGTGGCTATAAAGTTGGCCGGCAGGTGAGGCTTTTTCTGGTTTTCTTTTCCCTGAAAGCCTTGATTTATAAGCCATTGCCTTACAAATTCTTTACTAAGTTGTTCCTGCTGTTCACCTTTTTCAAGTTTATGCTGATAGTTCTCAGCATGAAAGTATCGGCTACTATCTGGGGTATGAATTTCGTCAATTAAAATAATTTTACCCTCGGCCGTTTTACCAAATTCATATTTGGTGTCAACCAGAATTAAGCCTCTTTCCTGAGCGTAGGACTGGCCTGCTTCAAAAAGTGTCCGGGTGTAGCGCTCTAAAATTTCATAGTCCTCTTCACTAACCAGGCCTTGCTCCAAAATGGCTTCTCGGCTTATGTCCTCGTCATGCGCGCCAAAATCTGCTTTCGTGGTGGGGGTAATCAAAGGTTGCTGAAAGCGCTCATTTTCACGAAACCCATCGGGTAAACCCAGGCCGCAAATACTTCTTTCACCGCTTTTGTACAAGCGCCAGGCGTGCCCGGTAAGGTAGCCTCTAATCACCATTTCCACTTTAAAAGGGGTGGCCTTTCGGCCGATGGTAACATTAGGATGCGGGCAGCTTAACTTCCAATTAGGAACCAGGGCCTGTGTATGGTCTAAAAAGAAGTTGGCCATTTGATTGAGCACCTGACCTTTATGGGGAATGCCTTCGTCTAGCACCACATCAAAAGCCGAAATTCGGTCTGTTGCTACCATCACTAAAATATCGTTTTCCAGGGTGTACACGTCTCTTACTTTACCTTGGTAAAAAGACTGTTGCCCTGGGAGGTTCAGTTGGGTGCTTGTAAGGGGTTGGTTCATCTACTTTTTAGATTTAGCCTCTTCGGCTTCATAAGCTTTAATAATATTTTTCACCAATTGATGCCTGATTACGTCATGCTCATTCAGGTAAATGAAATCAATTCCGGCAATGGGCTTTAACACCTTTTCTGCCTCTGCCAAACCTGATTTTTGCTTGGGCGGCAAATCAATTTGACTGGCATCACCGGTAATAATAAACTTGGCGCTTTGCCCCATGCGGGTTAAAAACATTTTCATTTGGGCATGGGTGGTGTTTTGCGCCTCATCTAAAATTACAAAGGCCCGGTCTAGCGTACGTCCGCGCATAAAGGCCAGGGGGGCAATCTGAATCACCTGATTCTCCAGGTAAAAAGCCAGTTTTTCAGCGGGAATCATATCGCGCAAAGCGTCATATAAAGGCTGTAAATAGGGGTCTAACTTTTCTTTTAAGTCACCCGGTAAAAAACCTAAGTTTTCGCCTGCTTCAACGGCTGGGCGGGTTAGAATAATGCGCTTTACTTCTTTGTTTTTGAGTGCCTTAACCGCCAGGGCTACCGCTGTGTAGGTTTTTCCGGTACCGGCCGGACCAATGGCAAAAAGCATGTCTTTTTCCAAAACGGAAGCCAGCATTTTACGTTGGTTTAGGGTACGCGCCTTAATGGGCTGTCCGTTGCTGCCGTGTAAAATTAAGTCACTGTGGGCATCCTGACTTTCTTCCAATACCATTTCGTCTTTAAGAATGCGTTCTAGCTGATTTATGGTTAGGGCATTGAAGCGGTGCAGATAATTAATAATCTCCTGTACCTTTTCTTCAAATTCCAGAATGAGCGTTTCCTTACCATTCACCATAATCTGGTTGCCGCGGGCAGTAATTTTCAGTTTAGGGAAATGCGATTTTATGAGGTTCAGATATTTATTGTTGGCCCCATAAATGGCCACCGGATCAATATTTTCTACTTGCAGGGTTCTCTCGCTCAAATTGTTTCTTTCGCTTTTAATGATTAAGAATACAGGCCTTTAATTTTAACTAATTTTGGCCGTTACAAAGTAACAAATTAACAGCCTTATAAACCCCTTAAACTAGCTAAAATGCTGCCTTTATGCCAGTTATAACGCTTACATCTGATTATGGCCTACAAGACCCTTACTTGGCAGCGGTAAAAGGTGCCTTGTACAGCCTTTTACCAGATGTTACACTCTGCGACATTAGCCACCAAATTGAGCCTGGTAATCTTATGCAGGCCCAGTTTATTTTTAAAAGTAGCTACAATTTTTTCCCATCTGGTACGGTGCATTTGGTTTTGGTAAAAGAGATTGTTCGCAGCAAACGTTGGCTGGCCGCTAAAATTAAAGATCAGTTTATAATAACCAGTGATAGCGGATTTCTTTCACTGCTTACCACTCAAACCCGCCCTGCTGAAGTCATAGAAATAAGCCTTCCGCAAGAGCAGCCTCTTTTTCCCGGGCGTGATTTTTTAGCCAAGGCCGCCACCCACTTGGCAAGGGGTGGGGCATTAAGCATGATTGGCAGAACCACTGAGAAGTGGGCCCTAAGCACTTTGCCCAAGCAATTTTATGAATCAGAGCGCAACCGCATGGTAGGCCATGTTATTTACATAGATAATTTTGGCAATGTGGTTACCAACATTACCTGGGCTGAGTTTAGCAAATATGCAGGCCAGCAACAGGTGCGCATAGATCTACCGGGCAGGCAAACCATCAGCGCTATTCTTAACAATTACCATGAAGCGCGAGCCGGTGAAATTATAGCTCTGTTTGGTGCAGAAGGTCACTTGGAGCTAGCCTTGGTTGAACCTCGCGGTAAGCAATTTAACGGGGCTAACTCTATGTTAGGCCTAAATATTGGCAATACTTTAACTGTAACGTTTACATGATTACCCGAATAGTAAAAATGACTTTTGACCCAGCCCAGGTGCCAGCTTTTCAGGATAACTTTGAGCGCCACAAAAACGAGATTAGAAGCTTTGAGGGCTGCGAGAAATTATTGCTGCTGCAAGATTTGAATGACCAGCGCGTTTTCTTCACCTACAGCTGGTGGCAAAGCGAAAAGCATTTGAACCAATACCGCCAATCAGAATTATTTACCGAGGTTTGGGCCTTTACAAAATCGCTCTTTGCTGACAAGCCCCAAGCCTGGAGTGTAAAGGTTAAAGACCAATTGTAAATGAGAGCACTCATAGCTAAAGAAATCAGAAGCTTTTTCAGTTCCGTAATTGGGTACCTGGTCATTGCCGTGTACCTGCTGATAAACAGCGCTTTTTTATGGGTTTTCCCCGGTAATTTTAATTTGCTAGATGGCGGTTACGCTACTCTGGGAGATCTTTTTACTATTTCACCCTGGGTGTTTATGTTTTTAATACCCGCCTTAACCATGCGCATGTTTGCCGATGAAAAAAAAGCCGGCACCATGGAGCTGCTTTTGACCAAACCTGTTACTGATTTTCAAATTGTGTTTTCAAAATTTTTGGCCGGCCTGGTACTGGTGCTTTTTTCTTTACTGCCCACCTTGCTGTATTACTTCACCGTTTATCAGCTTGGTGCTTCTCCAGGCAATGTAGACTCAGCCGCTAGCTTTGGCTCCTACTTAGGACTCCTATTCTTAGGAGGCGGCTTTGTAAGCATTGCCCTTTTTGCTTCGGCTTTAACCGATAATCAAATAGTGGCCTTTTTGTTGGGTATGTTTCTGTGCTTTTTCTTCTACTACGGCTTTGATCAAATTGCCGGCTTTGACCTTTTTGGCTCAGCTGATCTTTTGATTCTGAAGCTGGGAATTAATGAGCATTATGTTTCTATGAGCCGAGGCGTGATTGATAGCCGAGACGCGCTTTATTTCTTCAGCCTCATGGCGATTTTTATTGAGGCCAGCCGTTTAGTAATTCAAAGCAGAAAATGGTAATGAAGGGTAGAAAAAGTAAAGATCTATTTCGCTTTGTGCTAGTGCTGTGCATTTTGGTGCTGCTCAATATTATTGGTGGCCTGCAATTTTTTAGAATAGACTTAACTGCTGAAAATCGCTACAGCCTTTCTGAGGCCACCGTTAAATTGATTGAACCCATTGATGAGGTGGTTTTAGTGAAAGTTTACCTTGAGGGGGATTTCCCCGCTGGTTTTCAGCGCTTGCAAAGTGAAACCCGGCAAATGCTGGACGAGCTGCGTGCTTACAACCCAAACATAGAGTATGTTTTTATTAATCCCAGTGACAACCCTACCGAAGAGGCTACTGAAAAACTCTACCAGCAACTACAGTCACGTGGTCTAAAGCCTTACCAGCTGCAGGTAAACGAACAGGGAGGTAACAGTATTAAAACCGTTTTCCCAGGGGCCGTAATGAGTTTAGGCGAACGCGAAACGGCCGTCAATCTTTTGGTAGATCAACTAGGCGCATCGCCTGAAAGGCAGATAAATTCCAGCATTCAAAATTTAGAGTACACCCTGGCCAGCGCCATACGCAGTCTTTCAACAGAAAAGAAACCCCTGATAGGCTTTTTACAGGGGCATGGAGAATTGGGTCCTCGTGATTTGGCAGATATGGGGAAACAGCTTTCTAAAAACTTCTCAGTAGACCTTTTCAACATCAGAGAGTTTGTGCAAGACTCCATCACCGGAGAGATTAGTGTGGCGGCTCAACAACGTAAGCTCAATCGTTTTGACGCGCTGGTGATAGCCAAACCGCAAAAGCCCTTTACTGATTTGGATAAATACCTTATTGACCAGTTTGTAATGAAAGGCGGTAAAACCGTTTGGATGATTGACCCTGTGCAAGCCAGTATGGATAGCCTTTCAGAGTCTTCGCAGTTTTTGAGCCTCCCGCTGTATGATCGTTTAAACATCAATGATTTACTTTTTAAATATGGGGTACGTTTAAACACCAATTTGGTTACTGATTTGGTGGCAGCCGGGGTAAGTGATCAGCGTCAGATACGCCCCTGGATTTACTTCCCTTTGGTAATGCCCAGCGTAGAGCACCCCATTACAAAAGATTTAAATGCTATTTGGCTGCGTTTTACCAGCACCTTAGATACCATTATTACCAAAAATTCGCGTAAAACCGTTTTGCTGAAAAGCTCTCGCTACGCCAACAGCTTTGCAGCGCCCCACATGGTGAATTTAGCGGCTTTGTACAATCCCCCTCCGCAAGAACGGTTTACCAAAAGCGGTTTGCCCCTGGCGGTTTTGGTAGAAGGTAAATTTGAGTCACTTTACAAAAATCGAATTCTGCCAAAAGATGAAAGCCAGCAGCTGAAACCTCGTTTTGAAAGCCCTGAAAATCAAATGGTGGTGGTAGCAGATGGTGATGTAATCCGCAATCAATTCAACATTGTAAACCCCAATATACCAAAGCGGGTACCCTTACCTGTGGGCTATGATCAGTTTACCGGCCAGCAGTATGGGAACGCAGATTTTATGCTCAATACCATGGACTATCTGCTGGATGACAGTGGCTTAATTGACGTGCGTTCCCGAGAATTGAAAATTAGACTTTTAGACCGCAAACGGCTAGCCAGTGAACGCTTGCAATGGCAATTGGTTAATACCCTTATTCCACTGCTTTTGGTTATAGCATTTGGTGTAGTTTATACCCGCTTACGAAAAAGAAAATACGCGCATTAACAAAGGTTTAAATGAAAAAGAATCTCATTTATTTAGTTATTTTTTTGGTGTTACTGGCTGTGGCTGGCTGGCTCATCAGTGAAAATACAGGTAGCACAACTTTAGAGGGCCCAGAGAATTATGCCTTTACGGTAACCGACACTGGGGCGGTGAATAAAATTGTGATTAGCACCAAAAAACCCAGTAGCGTTACCTTGGTGCGCAGGCCCCAGGGCTGGCTGGTAAATGATCAATTTCCGGTTAGGGAAGAAGCCATGCGTACTCTCTTAGAGACTTTGGCCACCATGCAATTGCGCAACTTTGTGCCCAAGCGCCTTAAAGCTAATATTTCCAAACAATTATCTTCAGAAGGTAAAAAAGTAGAGATTTACAAAAACGGCAACCTCTTTAAAACACTTTTTGTGGGAAGTGCTACCAATGATCAGCTAGGCACCTACATGATGCTTAAAAATGGTGACGCACCCTACGCGGTATACATTCCTGGATTTAATGGCTTTTTAAACACCCGGTTTATCACCGAGGCCCATGTTTGGCAACGCAGAGACTTGGTGCGCGTAAAGCCAAGGGATATTAAAGAAGTAAAATTAACTTACCCAGACTCAGTAGAAGCTAGTTTTACGCTTAGGGTTTTTTCACCCGACAGTGTGTACGTAATAAGCTCCAAAACAGGCGACCCCATGCCCAATGTCAATCAGAATAAGGCGCGTCTATTCTTGTCTTCTTTCAAGAACTTAAGGTACGAGGGGGCAATAGTGCCCGAAGATGGTATTTACAAACGCAGAGACTCTTTGCTGGCCAGCACTCCGGTATTTAGATTAGAGGTAAAAGATATTGACGGTAAGCGGGTGGCGGTAAGTGGCTATCACATCAAAAATGCCTATGAATCTATTGTGCCGGGCGATCCCTCTACCTATTATGACCCAGACCGTTTGCATGGCTTTATTAATGATGAGCGCATGGTTTTACTCCAATATTACGCTTTGCGCAGAGTGTTGGTAAGCCCTGAGTTTTTTGAAGATCAATAGCGGTTCATAAATTATACAGGGCCTTTTAAAATGCCCGCATTTATAACTTTATATTTGTCAGCTAATAGTGATCAATCGGCTTACAGCCTAAAATATACGCTTAACTCAAAGAATACAACATGAAATTTATTGTTTCTAGCGGAGCCCTACTAAAGCAACTTCAAATAGTTGGAGGCGTGCTCAATACCAATAATACCCTGGCTATTTTAGATAACTTTCTTTTTGACCTTAAGGGCAAAACGCTCTCCATTTCAGCATCTGACTTAGAAACAACCATAAGCGCCACCTTAGAAGTAGACAGTTCTGATGAAGGATTGGTAGCCATACCGGCCCGTTTACTTTTAGACGGTTTAAAAGCTTTGCCTGAGCAGCCGGTAACCTTTGTAGCCGATGAAAAGTCTGGCACCGTAGAAATGAGCTCAGACTACGGTAAGTATTCTTTAGCATTTGTAGAAGGTGATGAGTTCCCCAAACTGCCCGAAATGGAAGATGTGAGTACCACCACCATACCGGGAGAAATATTGGCTACCGCGGTAACTAAAACCCTTTTTGCGGCCGGTAATGACGAGCTTCGTCCGGTAATGTCTGGGGTGTTTTTCCAATTTTCAGCAGACAATTTAACCTTTGTAGCTACTGACGCCCATAAGCTGGTGCGCTACCGCAGAAATGATCAACACAGTGACCATACAGCTGAGTTTATTATGCCTCGCAAACCGCTTACCATCCTCAAATCTACCCTGGCCTCGGTGGGCGATGAAGTAAACATTCACTACAATGAAACCAACGCCCGTTTTGAGTTTGAAAATATTATTTTAACCTGTAGACTTATTGACGGTAAGTACCCTAATTATGAGGCAGTAATTCCCAAAGAAAACCCCAATGTGATGGAGATTGACCGGGGTACTTTTCTAAGCTCGGTAAAAAGGGTAGCCATTTTCTCCAATAAAACCACCCACCAGGTGCGGTTGAAATTAGCGGGCTCAGAGCTGCACATTTCAGCAGAAGATATTGACTTTTCTAACAAAGCCCATGAGCGCCTTACTTGCAACTATGAAGGTGATGATATGGAAATCGGTTTTAACTCCCGCTTTTTGGTAGAAATGCTCAATAACTTAGACAGTGATGTGATAAACTTGGAAATGTCGGCCTCTAACCGTGCAGGTATAATTTTGCCGGCTGATAGCCTGGAAGATGGGGAAGACGTGTTAATGCTGGTGATGCCCGTAATGCTCAATAGCTAAGCTTGGCGCAATAGCGTACCTATGGAAGTTTTGGTAGTAGGAGACGTACACGGTTGTTACTACACACTCAAAAAGCTCCTTAAAAAGAACTTCAACCCATCGGGGCAAACCCTTATCCAATTAGGCGACCTCATTAATAAAGGTCCGCACAGTGCCAAATGCATCAAGTACTGGTTTAAGCTAGAGGTAAAGTATCCTGGTAAAGTGTTTTTTTTACGCGGTAACCATGAGCAGGCTTTCATAGACTCTTATTTAAACGATACGCTTAAAAAAACCCACCCAAAATTATTGGCCAATTTGGCACAAGCGCAGTTGGACCCAGAAATTTTGTATCGCTGGCTGCTCACCAAAGCACTTTCTTGGGAAAATGATGATCTCCTGGTAAGCCATGCCGGTATTTCATCTTTTAGCCCTGACCCTTTTAACCTAAGCGCAGAACACAACCTTTTAGTGAATCGTAAGCCTTTAAAGCCACTTTCTAAAACTCAGGTAGTGGGCCACCAAGTGCTTAAAGAGTCCAAACCTATTTTTAGAGTTAAAGAAAATGCCTGGTATATTGATACAGGAGCTTACCTGGGCCAAGCTTTAACAGGTTTGCTATTTAATCAAGGAAGGGCCAGATTAGTTAGGGAGTCTACTTCCTTAAAAGATTATGAGCAGCGGACTTAAACCCTACTTGA
>CAJXNI010000032.1 GCA_913057235.1 uncultured Bacteroidota bacterium | reverse complement strand
TTCAGCGCTCCGGTCAATTTCAGTTACCACCTGGGTAGCGTAACTGCTACCCGCCTCTTTGTGCTGTAAGGCAATAGTTTCATGGCGCTTTTGGCGGATGAATGCCCCTGCGCTTAAGGCCGCATCAATGGCCACTTCCAGGAGGTGATTTGCCTTTTGTATCATAACGAGTGGAGTACCTCACGGGTTACTTTTTCACTGTAATCATGTACCTTCCAGTGCTGGGGACTCCAACCCTTTAAGAAACGGTAGAAATCGGCCCAAGCAACCCGGTAAAGCGGCCGCCAAGATTTTTCAATTTCATTAACGTTGTAGCCCAGGGCCTGCTCTAAGGCCGCAAAATAGACATCTAAAATGGCCGTTTCTTGTTCTGCACATTCTTGGGCTGTTAGGCAGCTGCTCACAAAATAGGCCAAATCTTTCATGCCACAACCGCCCCCCACGTATTGGAAATCCAAGCCCGCCACCTGACCATCCCGTGCAAAGCAAAAGTTAGCCAGCTTGGCATCACCGTGCACCAGAGTTTGGTAGGGGCTGGCCTTTAGTTTTTCATCTAGAATAGCAGCTGCTTTTTTTAATCCTGAATCTTTTAGAGCCTCCCATTCCTGGGGACGGGTTTCTAGGTGCCAATAGGTACCGGTTTCCCAAAGTCCATCGGGTTTAACCCCCATAAAAGAAGCGTGAAACTGCGCCAGCCAGGCGAGGCAATTTTCAAATTGAGCCCTGTTCAGCCGCTCCAGGCGGATGGGATAACCTGCTGCGTTCAGGTCTTCTAAAACCAAGAGAGATTCAACCCCTTTTAGCGTGTAGCCCAAATACCCGGGCACCCGCGCTTGCGAACGGGAGGCAAAATGTTGGTACCAATGCTGCTCTACTTTATAGGAATAAAGCTTCCGCTGATGACTGAGGCCACCTTGCCAGCCGTGAGGGTGTTCTGCCGTAATTTGGCCCGACATCCATTTGACAATCACTTGCGGATATTGCCCGCCTTGCAACTGAAGCCGGAGAATTTCACCGTAGCCGCTCCATAAATCTTGAATAGACTCTTTTTTACGTATGGACCGGGCTCCGGTTAGTTGAAATACATAGTCTTTAAATGCTGCCTTCATTAGATAGGCAAAAGTAGCAAAGCTGGAATGGGAGAGATACCAAATCTTTTTTTTGGAAAAAACTTTAGACCTGTTAAGAACATTTGGTAAGCTAAGTTTCATTACGCTCCTCAACACGGCCGGGCAGGTAATTTACCAGCAAAGGGTTACCGAAACGCAGGTGCCAATCCTGGCCCAACAAGCCAGTGGTATATACTTGATCCGTTACAAGGGGGCAACCCAACGCGTGGTGAAGTAGAAAGAAGTCTAACCAATCAATGCTTCAAAAGCCGTCTCTTTACAGGGGCGGCTTTTTTAGTGGGATTTTCAACTTATGAAATTCAATAGCCCCGCTCCCATAACCAATTAATTTTTTTCCAAGAGACTGACCCAAATTCACTTCAATCTCTAATCAGAACTCAGGCCTTTACCAGCTACTCAATAAAATCTACCAACTAATAAGTCTTACTGTTTAACCCTAGTAAAGAATGGTTCTTTTGATACCATAATTCATTACCTGGTCTTGCACCGGGCTTAAGTAAAAGCATTAAGCCTTTGGTAAACCATGAGTTAGAAGTAAATGCAAATCAATTAAATCCTTTATTAAATAACACGGGCGCCCAAACCCAACAGCTTCACCAAAATCAATCACTGTGAAAAAGAATGTACTTTTTACCCTAAGCGCATTATGTGTAAGTTTAATTGCCAATGTCACCGTATGGCGTGTGAGTAACGTTGCCGGTGCTGATCCAGATTTCACATCTTTCAATAGCGCTGTCTCTAGCTCCAGCGTGGTAAACGGAGATACTCTTTACATCGAGCCTAGCGCTGCAAGCTGTGGCGCAGAATTTTGAAGATGGGTTACAAAACCAGTAAAGCTTTGCCCTAATGCACATTCGGCCGAAAGGCAAATAAGAATAAAAAGTTTTTTCATGCGTTGAAGTGTGGCGCTAATATACTGTTCACCGGTTTTTGGTGGGGCCAGAGGCGTTACTTACTCTTAAAAATAAGTCCAATGCAAAATTTAAGTTACCCTTTCGCAATTATTCTATTCTTCCTTTCAAGCTGCTTATGGGCGCAAGAGGAAATCTCGGTTGACATCATTGACAACAATAAGTATAAAATGGCCATGGTTAAGCTCACCAAGCTTGGTGAAAATTGGCTCGCATTGGCTTCCATCAAAGAGATTTCTACCGGAGAAACTGAAGTACGCCAATCCAAGGAGTATCAGAAAGAACTCAGCGCTGAAACTGTGGAAGAATGGTTATTTCTGGCCCGTGAGTTGCCTGCCTTCCAATTGGTTTAGGGCAAACCAGAAATAAATGCCAATAACCGTATTCGACTAAGCATTACTAAGGGACAGGAAAGAATAAGCTGGGACCTGGTGAACGTTACGCGCGATAATACAGATTCTGAAAAAGATCAGTTGGCCCGATGGATTCAGCAATTGTTTGAGATGGCAGGTGTGGCCGAAAATGACCTGCAACTAACAACCGAGGCAGAGTAAAGCTCAAAGCCATTCCTAAGAAATCAGTTCTTTTTGTTTTGGCGGCAACGTTGAGAGCAGTATTTCACCTCCTCCCAGTTCTTTTCCCATTTCTTGCGCCAGGTAAAGGGTCGGCCACAAACCTTACATATTTTCTCAGGCAGGTGCTGTTTTTTCATAGACCTTCAACATTAAGTGGGGTAAACAGTTTATAAGCCCATAAAAGTATTCACATGGCTTACACCCGCCTGGCGCTGATTTTAGGAGATTGTCTTTTCCCCTCGCATGAGGGGTTACAACCCGATGAGCACACGCTTTTTTTCATGGCCGAAGATGCCGGACTGTGTACCCACTTCAAGTACCACAAGCAAAAATTGGTGCTGTTTTTAAGTGCCATGCGCAGCCATGCCGATGAGCTGCAAAAGGAACACCGCCTGGAATACCGCGCCCTGAATGCGCAAAACCAGAACCAGAGCTATGAAGACAAGCTCAACCAAGTACTTAAAGATTTCAACAGCCTTGAGGAAGTGGTCACCTACACCATTGAAGACCATTTTTTTGCGCAACGTATTCAAAACTGGTGCCGGCAAAACAATCTTAAGCTTACCCAGGTGGCAAGCCCTAAGTTTCTCTTTTCTAAGGAGGACTTTGGTGATTACCTGAAAAACAGCAAAAAGCCCTTTATGCAAGTGTACTACAAACAAAAGCGTAAGGCCCTCAATATTTTACTCGCTCCAGGCGATGAGCCCCTGCACGGCAAATGGAGCTTTGATGCCGAAAACCGGAAAAAGCTCCCCAAAAACATTGAAATCCCAGCCCAACCGCAAAGCCAGCTAACCGACCATGATCAGGAGGTGATTGACCTGGTGAACCAACTTTTTGAAGACCACCCCGGCACTACCGATGGTTTCAATTGGTCTACCACGCGGGCATCGGCTTTAGCCAAACTCAATAGCTTTCTAAAAGAGCGTTTTGAGGATTTTGGCCCTTACGAAGATGCTATTCACAGCCAGGAGACTTTTGCTTTTCACTCCGTGCTTTCGCCCTACCTCAACATGGGCCTGCTTACCCCGCAGGAAGTGTTAGACAAAGCCTTAGAATACTACCACCAGCATGATACGCACTACCCCAGCGTAGAAGGTTTTGTGCGTCAAATCATGGGCTGGCGTGAATTTTTGCGCGGCATTTACCATTACTACGATTTAGAAGAAAACTACTTCAACCACCAGCGGAAGCTCACCAAGGCCTGGTATGAGGGAACTACGGGCATCCCCCCTTTAGACGACACCATTAAAAAAGCCCAACAATACGGTTACACCCACCACATTGAGCGACTGATGGTGGCGGGCAACCTTATGCTCATGAGTGGCCTCCATCCACAGGAAGTCTACCGCTGGTTTATGGAAATGTACGTAGACAGTGCCGATTGGGTGATGGCGCCCAATGTATTTGGCATGAGTCAGTTTGCCGAGGGTGGTATTTTTGCCACCAAACCCTACATCAGCGGAAGCAATTATTTGAAAAAAATGAGCGACTACGGGCAAGGAGACTGGTGTGATATTGTAGACGGCTTGTACTGGGGTTTTATTGACCGCCACCGCGAAACTTTTGCCAAAAACCAACGCATGGGTATGATGCTGGCTACTTTGAAAAGAATGAATCCCGAGAAAAAAGAACGTATTTTCCAGGCCGCAGAAGCATGGATTGAAAAAGTAACCACCGCCTGAAATTGAACGCAACCAACGCATACGATTATATTTTGGTGGGCCTGGGCGCGGCTACCATAAATTTGCTGTTTTCACTAGAAAAACTGAGCCTTCTTGGGCAGGTTACCATTTTAATTCTGGAGCCCAATGCTAAAGAAACCAACGACCGCACCTGGTGTTTTTGGACCAACCAAAAAGACCCGGCCTTTGTACTGAACCAACCGGTTATAAGTCACCATTGGCCCCGGGTATTACTCAACGGCTCACAGGCCGAAAGCATGGCGCCTTACCAGTACGTACACTTACGCAGTAAAGAGGTGTACCAAAGAGCCAAGGCGCTCATAGCGGAGCATAAAACCATCACCTGGTTACAGGAGCCTGTTACCGAGCTAAGCGAAAACGGCCATGGTGCGCAAGCGCAAACTCCTGCTGGAGAATTTCAAGCGCGCTATATTTTTGACAGCCGCCCCCCGCAGAAGCCCATTGCTGCTTCGGAGATTTTGTGGCAGAGTTTTGTGGGCTGGCGCATTCGCACTCAAAAACCGGTATTTGAAACCGACCTCTGTACGCTCATGGATTTTGAGGTGCCCCAATTCAAGGGCACCCAATTTATGTACGTTTTACCCACCAGCCCCACCGAAGCTTTGGTAGAGTTCACCCGCTTTGGCCGGGCCGTTTTAAGCGAAGCAGAATCAACGCCCATTCTGGAAAAATACATACAGGGAAAAAACTGGGGCGCCTTTGAAATTCTGGAAAATGAGGTCAACAAAATTCCCATGACCCTGGCTTTAAATCCTAAGCAAGCCCATCACGCGGAGCAAACCAAAGTCATTCCCATGGGGGGCAGCGCGGGTGCCATAAAGGCCAGCACGGGCTTTGCCTACAAAAAAATAGCCGAGCACACCTGGCGGGTTGCTGAGGCCTTAAAAGCTGAAAAGCCCCTGCCTACCCCCTACCACCCCTGGCATTTCAATTTGTATGACGAGATGCTTTTACGTTTACTCAGTGAAAAGCCGCAGTTAGGTAAACCCATTTTTAAGCGTATGTTTGAGCGTACACCCATTCAAGAGGTGTTTCAATTTTTAGATGAAGAATCATCTTTTCGCACTGATTTAGGCATAATGTGGCGCATGCCATGGAAACCTTTTTTATGGTCGGCTGCCTATACGTTAATGGGCCACCGCTCTTTACAGGTGGCCTCAAAACCCAAACATGCGTACTGAAATTTACAGCTTAGCCCTTACCCTGGTATTTGTGGGCCTGCATTTTTGGCTGCCTGATTTAGTGCAGGACCTGAGTCCCTGGTTTTTAGCGGTGGGCCTCATTTTTCCGGGTATACCGCATGGGGCGGTAGATCATTGGGTACGCCTTAAAAATGTACAGTGGTTTAGCAAGGCCATGGCTCTTTTTTTTGCCCAGTATATTTTGGTCATGTTGCTGGTGGCCGGGCTTTGGTGGCTAAGCCCCGCGTTGGGTTTACTGAGCTTTATTGGATACTCTGCCTGGCATTTTGGCGAAACCGATCTGCGGGACTGGGAGCAATATAGCCCCAGGCTGAGTTGGTTTTGGGGCAGCGGAGTGTTGCTTACCCTGCTTTTCAGTCACCCGGCAGAGTTTGCCTATTACCTTAAAATATATGGATTAAACCCGATGGGGTATTGGTGGCAGCCTGGCCTGGCTTCGGGCCTTATCGCCTTGGCCTTGGCCCTTTTTATGAGCCGTCATACGAGTTTTAGGCCGATGGCTTTAACTGCTTTGGTGGTGGCTTTGGGCAGCTTCTTGCCCCTGCTGCTGGCTTTTGCCTTGTATTTTATTGTAGGTCACAGCTTCCGCGGATGGCGGCATTTGCAAGCGCAGACTCCGGGTGGGTTTTCAGCCCTTTTAAAAATGGCCCTGCCCTTTAGTTTGCTGGCCTTTGTTTTTCTAGGGGTTGCCATCGGCCTGGGAGCCTGGTTTAGCGCAGAAAGTGTAGCCTTTTGGCCGTGGTTATTTGTCTTTGTAGCTGCCTTAAGCGCTCCCCACGTTTGGGTGATGCATGGTTTTTACCAAAAGGGCCAGCAGGTCAACGAGACGGTTTAGGCCATATTCGTGTACACGGCTTGCACATCGTCATCTTCGTCCAGCTTCTCTAAAAACTTTTCAATTTCCACCACCTGATCATCCGTAAACGCTACGGGTGAAGTGGCAAAACGCTGCAAATTGGCTTTTTTAACATCAATTTCCTTCTCCTCCAATGCGGCACTTAATTGGCCAAAGCTGGTATAGTCGCCATAGACGTACACGGTGTCTTCATCGCTGTCAATCTCTTCTAAGCCCGCATCAATCAGCTCCAATTCCAACTCTTCAACATCCAGCGCATCGGCTTTCTCAAATTCAAAAACAGCTTTGCGGTCAAACATGAATTCCAACGATCCGTTGGGTACCACCTGCCCTCCACTCTTATTGAAATAGGATTTTACGTTAGCCACCGTGCGGGTGGTGTTATCGGTGGCGCATTCTACAAACACCAAAATACCGTGGGGGCCTTTGCCCTCGTAGTTGACCTCAACATAGGTAGCGGCATCATTGCCACTGGCGCGGCTAATGGCGCGGTCTATATTGTCTTTGGGCATGTTTTGGGCCTTGGCGTTAGCTATGGCCGTGCGCAAGGCTGAGTTGGTATCGGGGTCTTCACCACCTTCTTTAGCGGCCATGGTAATGGCCTTGGCCAAACGTGGAAACAAGCGGGACATTTTGCTCCAACGTTTTTCCTTAGCTGCTCTCCGGTACTCAAATGCTCTGCCCATAATTTTTTTCTTTAAGTGGGCGGCAAATTTATGATTTTAGCCCCATTGACCACCGCGTTGTGATGCTAGCCTCAACTATTTTCATTAGGCGGGGTTTATGTACCTTTCCCCACTTTTTAGAAAAAATGCTGCATTACAAAACATTCCGCCATAGCGAGCAAAGCCCTTGGGTAACCTTTATACACGGTGCCGGGGGAAGCAGCAGCATCTGGTTTAAACAAATTAGAGACTTTAAGGGCGGTTACAATATTCTATTGGTTGATCTTAGAGGGCATGGCAACTCTAAGTCGCATGAACAAAAGAAAAATTTCTTCCCTACCTATACCTTTCATTCCATTAGTGAAGAAGTAGTAGAGGTGTTAGATCATCTGAAAATTGCGCAAAGCCATTTTGTGGGTATCTCCTTAGGCACCATTATCATTAGAGAAATTGCCGAAAATCACCCGGATCGGGTGGGCAAAATGATTATGGGCGGGGCCATTGTGAAATTGAACACCCGTGGACAATTCCTCATTAAATTGGGAGTGATTTTTAAATCGGTGGTACCGTACATTTTATTGTACAAACTTTTTGCCTGGATTATTTTACCGAAGAAAAAGCACAAAGAATCTCGCTCCCTTTTTGTGCGTGAGGCCCGCAAACTTTACCAAAAAGAATTTATACGCTGGTTTAAACTAGCCGCTGAAATTAATCCACTCTTGCGAGCCCACCGTGAGTACCTAAGCCCACATGACACCCTTTTCATCATGGGCGATGAAGACCACATGTTTTTACCTTCTATTAAAAAATTGGTAGGCCTAAGCAACGGGCAGGCCCATTTGCAAATTATTCCGCAATGCGGTCACGTGGTGAATGTGGAAAGGCCTGTTGCGTTTAATCATCAGGTGCTTCAGTTTTTAGGAAAGGCTTAAAACTCGCCCGAGGAACAGATTTGAGAAATAAAAAATCCCCGTGAAGTGAACTTTACGGGGATTTTATTTTTCCGGTAATGCTTCTTTAGTTATTCAGTAGCATCGCTTTCTGGAGCCTCGCCTTCGTGAGCTTCAGCGGAAGCTTCTGGGTTTTCCACTTCCTCTTCCTCCTCAGTATGCGGCACCTTGGCCACTGAGGCAATGGCATCATTCTTTTTAAGATTAATGAGTCGTACTCCCTGGGTAGCACGGCCCATTACCCGTAAATCACTCACGCCAATACGAATCATCACGCCACTGCGGTTAATCACCATCAAGTCATCTTGATCGGTCACCGCTTTGATGGCCACCAGATTGCCCGTTTTATCGGTCACGCTCATGGTTTTTACGCCCTTGCCGCCCCGTTTGGTTTTGCGGTAATCATCTACCAGAGTACGCTTGCCGTAACCCTTCTCAGAAACCACTAAAACCGAAAGATCGTCCAGCCCCTCAGGAACGGTAATCATGCCTACCACTTCATCTTCATCATTGGCCAGGGTTACACCTTTTACACCACTGGCATTGCGGCCCATTCCGCGCACATCGCTCTCATTAAAACGTATGGCTTTACCACTGCGTACCGCCATTAAAATCTCGTCATTACCTTGGGTAAGCTTGGCCTCTAAAAGGGTATCGCCTTCGCGGATGGTAATGGCATTGATACCATTAGAACGCGGACGCGAATACGCCTCTAAGCTCGTCTTCTTAATCACCCCTTTGCGGGTTACCATCACTATGTAGTTGTTGTTTACATAGTCTTCATCCTTTAGGTTCTTGGTGTTGATAAAGGCTTTAAGGCTATCGTCACTAGGGATGTTGATCAAATTCTGAATAGCCCGGCCTTTACTGGATTTACTGCCCTCAGGCACTTCATAAACCCTCAGCCAGAAGCACCTTCCCCACTCTGTAAAGAACAAGAGGTAATTGTGATTGGTGGCTACAAATACGTGCTCTATAAAATCTTCGTCACGGGTATTAACGCCTCTATGGCCTACGCCTCCACGGCCTTGCTTTTTGTATTCGCTTAGTGGGGTGCGTTTAATGTACCCTGCATGAGAAATGGTAATTACCACTTCTTCATCAGGAATCATATCTTCTATGCTTACATCACCACCTGCAAAATCAATGTCGGTGCGTCTTTCATCACCATACTTCTCTTTTACTTCTAAAAGCTCTTCTTTAATAATGCTCATTCTCAAATCTTCTTCATTGAGAATACGCTTGTAGAAGGCAATTTTTTCCATCAGTTCATTGTACTCCTCCTTAATCTTGTCACGCTCCAGTCCGGTTAACTTCTGCAAGCGTAAATCTAAGATGGCGCGCGCCTGAATTTCGGATAGGTTGTAGCCTTCCATTAGACCATTACGTGCCTCTTCAGGAGTTTGGCTTCCGCGGATCAATGCGATGATTTCATCCAGATGATCTAAAGCAATCAGTAAGCCTTCCAACACGTGGGCTCTTTCCTCGGCTTTGCGCAATTCATATTTGGTGCGCCTGATCACCACATCTACACGGTGCTCAACAAAATACTTAATGAGGTCTTTTAAATTAAGCTGCTGCGGGCGGCCGTTTACCAGGGCAATGTTGTTTACCGAAAAGCTGGATTGCAGCTGTGTAAACTTGTACAGCATGTTCAGCACCACATTAGGAACGGAGTCGCGCTTGAGGTAGTAGACAATGCGCATACCCTTACGATCACTTTCGTCTTTGATATCGGCAATGCCCTCAATTTTTTTATCGTTCACCAACTCGGCTGTTTTGCGAATCATCTCCGCCTTATTCACCAAGTAAGGGATTTCGGTAACCACAATGGCATCCCGTCCCTTCACTTCAGTAATTTCGGCTTTGGCGCGTAAAACTATCCGGCCCCGACCGGTTTCAAAAGCTTCCTTTACACCATCGTACCCGTAGATAGTTCCTCCGGTAGGGAAGTCAGGAGCGGTGATGTGTTGCATTAAACCTTCCACATCAATTTCTTTATTGTCTATGTAGGCGGCAACCGCATCAATAGATTCACTTAGATTGTGGGGTGGCATATTAGTAGCCATACCCACCGCAATGCCAGATGCTCCGTTCACCAAAAGATTAGGAACCCGGGTAGGTAAAACCACCGGTTCTTCTATGGTATCGTCAAAATTGAGCTGGGTATCAACCGTTTCTTTGTCAATATCAGCCAGCATTTCTTCTGATATTTTGCGGAGCTTGGCCTCAGTATAACGCATGGCGGCTGGTGGGTCACCGTCTACACTACCAAAGTTACCCTGGCCATCTACCAGCATGTAACGCATGCTCCAGGGCTGGGCCATACGCACCATAGTGTCATACACCGATGAATCACCGTGTGGGTGAAACTTACCGAGTACCTCACCCACAATACGGGCTGATTTCTTATAAGAACGATTGGAGAGCACCCCCAATTCATACATTCCATACAAAACCCTGCGATGCACAGGCTTTAATCCGTCTCGTACATCTGGCAAGGCACGAGAAACAATCACCGACATGGAATAGTCGATGTATGAGGATTTCATTTCTTCCTCAATGTTAATGGGTATTATTCGTTGATCTGCGGCCATAATGTCAGTTGTTTTAAATAGGTTTGACTATGGGGTCAAACAAGCTTCAAATATAACCAACCCAAAGGGGCTTCAACTGCGTATATACTGTGTATTTACTCACAAATTGGCGCTTAAACTGTTAATAATTATCAACACTTTTTGATTTGCCTACGTTATAGATAAAATTACCTTTGAAAAGGAAGCATGCATTCTGGCACAATTGTGGTCGATGTTTTCACATCAATGAATAAAGTATCATAAGAGACTACTATAAATGGACGAGAATTTTTCACCCAGAGTTAAAGATGTAATTAGTTACAGTAAGGAAGAGGCGCTGCGTTTAGGCCATGATTATATTGGCACCGAGCACCTCATGCTGGGCTTAATACGCGAAGGAGAAGGTAGTGCTATTCAAATTTTAGAAGACTTAGGCGTAGATATTGGTAGCTTCCGCAGAAAGATTGAAGCGATAAGTACACCAAACGTAACGGCTGCGGTAGGCAGTAAAAAGAATTTGCCACTCACACGCCAAGCTGAAAAAGCTTTAAAAACCACCTTTTTGGAGGCCAAGCTTTTTCAAAGTAATACCATACGAACCTCTCACCTGCTGTTATGCATTCTAAGAAATGATGATGACCCGGTGGCGCGTATTTTAAGTCAGTATGAAATTGACTATGACAATGTAAAGTCTGAGTACATGGCCCACTATAACGGTGATAATAAATCAGGTCCCCGCGGCGAGATACCTTACAGTGATGATGACGATGATGATATGAGTAAAGAAAAAGGACAAGGATTTGGCGGTAACAAAGGCAAGAGCGAAGGCAAAACCAAAACGCCTGTTTTAGATAATTTTGGGAGAGATCTCACCAAAATGGCGGAGGAGAACAAGCTGGACCCTGTGGTTGGTCGCGAAAAGGAAATTGAGCGCGTTTCGCAGATTTTATCGCGCAGAAAAAAGAACAACCCTTTGCTTATTGGTGACCCAGGAGTGGGTAAATCGGCTATAGCCGAAGGGCTAGCCCTGCGTATAATCAAACGTAAAGTTTCAAGAGTGCTTTTTGATAAGCGCGTGGTTACGCTTGATTTGGCTTCATTAGTGGCCGGCACTAAATACCGCGGCCAGTTTGAAGAACGCATGAAGGCGCTGATGAATGAATTGGAAAAAAATGAGGACATCATTTTATTCATAGATGAGCTCCACACCATTGTGGGTGCCGGAGGTGCAACCGGATCTTTAGATGCCAGTAACATGTTTAAGCCGGCACTGGCCCGAGGAGAAATTCAATGCATTGGGGCCACCACTCTGGATGAATATCGCCAGCACATTGAAAAAGATGGCGCCTTAGAGCGTAGGTTTCAAAAAGTAATGGTAGACCCCACTAATGCGGAGGAAACCTTACAGATTCTGAACAATATTAAAGATCGGTATGAAGATCACCATAACGTGAATTACACTCCGGAAGCTTTAAAGGCCTGCGTACAATTGACCAGCCGTTACATTACAGACCGTCACTTACCAGACAAAGCCATTGATGCCTTAGATGAAGCTGGTTCGCGGGTGCACATTACCAGCATTAACGTTCCAAAAGAGATAGAATCTTTGGAAAAAAAGCTGGAAGACATTCGCGACCAAAAAATACAGGTGGTAAAAAAACAGCGCTATGAAGAAGCTGCTCGCTTGCGCGATGATGAGAAAAACTTGGAAAGCCAGCTAGAAGAAGCCCAAGCAAAGTGGGAGGAAGAGGTTAAAAAGAACCGCGAAACGGTAGACGAAAAAGACGTAGCTGAAGTGGTAGCTATGATTACCGGTATTCCTGTACAGCGCGTAGCGCAGCATGAGAGTATGCGTCTTAGCAGCATGGCCAAAGACATGCAACAAAGTATTATTGGGCAGAATCAAGCAGTAGAGAAAATCGTAAAAGCCATTCAACGGAACCGTGCGGGGTTAAAAGATCCAAAAAAGCCGATTGGCTCATTCATTTTCTTAGGACCTACCGGAGTTGGCAAAACGCAACTGGCTAAAGAATTATCAAGGTCTTTATTTGATAGCGAAGACAACCTCATTCGCATAGACATGAGCGAATACATGGAGAAATTTGCCATCTCTCGCCTGGTAGGCGCCCCTCCCGGATACGTAGGTTACGAAGAAGGTGGGCAGCTCACTGAGAAGGTGAGACGTAAGCCTTATTCTGTGGTGCTTTTAGATGAAATTGAAAAGGCGCACCCAGATGTGTTTAACTTACTGCTTCAGGCTCTAGATGATGGTCATATGACCGATAGCCTGGGCCGGAAAGTAGATTTTAAGAATACCATCATTATTATGACTTCGAACATCGGTACTAGCCAGCTGAAAGATTTTGGCACCGGTGTTGGTTTTGGCACATCTACCCGCAAGAACAATCAAAACGAGTTGTCAAAAGGGGTGATTGAAAAAGCCTTGAAACGGGCTTTTGCGCCAGAGTTTCTCAATCGTATTGATGATGTGATTCTCTTCAATAGCTTAACCAAAGAGAATCTGGTGAAGATTATTGACATTGAACTTGAAAAGCTATACGCCCGGGTAAATGAGTTGGGTTATGAGATTTCTATGACCAAAAAAGCTAAGCTTTTTGTAGCTGATAAAGGTTTTGATTCTAAATATGGAGCAAGGCCTTTGGCCCGTGCCATTCAAAAATATGTAGAAGACCCCTTGGCAGAGCAGATCATTAACTCTGAAATTGTGGAAGGCGATAGCATTAAAATTGACTTGAAAGGCAAAGAGGGTAATGAAGAAATTAGCGTAAAGGTGGATCACAAAGAGGGGAGTAAAGATTCTAGCTCTCAAAAAGAACCCAATCCGCAAACGGATAAAGGTGATAGTTAATTTTTAGTAATGAATTAAAAAAGGAATGTAATCTCGTTCCATTACTTTCTCGTCTTTAAACTCTACTTGTTCGTCTAATACTAACTCTTTTTCAGCTAGAATCTGGTCAATACGGCCCACGAAAGCATCAGGAGATTTAAATGAATGTTTGCTTTGATCGGGAGATTTTGAGTAGTCCGCTCCTATTAAGTCAATAGGTGCAGCCGTAATTTGGGAAAAATTGCAGAATTTCTGGTTTACAAAGACAATTTCCCGGTTTTCATTTTCAAGAAGAATTCTGACATTCAAGCTTCTTAGTAGCGTTTCTAAACGTTCTAAGTTTAACTGGGACGCTGATTGGTCAGATGCTTCTAAAGAGGCGAGTTGCAAGGTGCCCAAAAATGGCAGGTATTTTCCAGATCATCCGCTTCAATGTCCAGTGTAAGTAGTTGGTAGTGTTTGGGGCCCAAATCACTTAGCATAAGCTGAGCCGATTGCCCAGGCTTCAGGTTTTGTAAGTTTTTTTCCAGGGTATACGCCTCATCGGCCTTGAGCCACTGGCTAAGCTTTTTTTTGCAAACAACTGCGCCCTTCTTGCCCCAATACCTGCGCAAAAACGCGGTTTATGTAGGTGATTCTCCCTGCTTGGCTTAAACGTATTATGCCAATCCTTTTGATTTGCGTGATCTAAATCTGTACTTGAGCACCGGGCTCAATGGTAATCGAATTGTGAAAAGGTTAAAGTAAGTTTTTTTAAGAAAAAAGTGGAAATTCTATTAGACTACCCAACCCTCTTTGTAGTTCTACCGTTTTATAAGTAGCTAGTAGTAATAACCTTAATTAAAAATCTCATAGTTGATTGGTTGGTTGATTCCGAAGTTCTATGAGGCTTCGGTTTAGTTCAAAAAAAGCCGTTCCGAAAATTCGGGGCGGCTTTTTAGTTCAAAACAAGTCTGCATTTGCTTTACATCAGTTCCTGATCATTTCAAAAAGCTGGTTATTTCCCAGTTTTTGGGAGCTAAAGGCTTTTGAAAAATTTAAGATGTTTTGAATGGTGGCTCTGCTCGGCTTTAAGTCATGAGCGTTAGACTTTTCAAAATAAGTAGTAGTGTTACGCATAGGCACAAATTATATTAAAACTTAAACCTAAACGCAAAGCACCAAAGCTTATTATACCAAGCACCTAATCTCTTGAAAGACTCACATTATTAGCTACCATAATTTTGCGAAGATTAATGATAGCGTAGCGCATGCGACCCAAGGCAGTGTTAATGGAAACGTTGGTCTGCTCGGCAATATCTTTAAAACTCATTCCAGCAAATTGGCGCATTTTCAATACCTCATACTGTTCTTTGGGTAATTGCTTAATTAGTACATGAAGATCTCTTTCAATCTGATCTTCAATAAGCTTCGATTCAATACTGTCTTCCCCATTATTGATTAAATCAAAAATATTGAAATCTTGGGTGGGACTCACCATAGGCATGCGCTTGTTCTTTCTAAAATGGTCTATTACCAGATTATGGGCTATGCGCATAACCCAAGGTAAAAATTTACCTTCCTCATTGTAAGATCCCCTTTTTAAAGTTTTAATTACCTTAAAGAAGGTTTCTTGAAAAATATCTTCGGCCAGGCTGTGGTCATGAACCTTTGAAATAACAAAAGAAAAAATACGTTGCTCATGCCGGCTAATTAAAACCGGTAAAGCCTGCTCATCATTTTTAAGATAGGCACTCACTAGTGCCGCGTCAGAAACTGCATTATAATCCATAATCTACTTGATCAGGTTAGTAATCCGTGAAAATTAAATCAAGTAATTATGCTTCTATATACAACGCTTTTAAGTGTATTGAAAGGTGAAATGCCCATAAAGGCTGCCCTCAAATATAATATTTTTCTTTTCAACTGAACAAACCTCTGGTGGTTTGGTAATTTTACAAACTGATTTTCAAAGGCACTTATGCAAGAAATAGCTACTTCAAAATCGCACTCAACCATTGAAATTAAAGGGGCGCGGGTTCACAATCTTAAAAATATAGAGGTTAGCCTACCGCATCAACAATTGATTGTGATCACCGGAGTTTCTGGTTCCGGAAAATCCAGCTTAGCCTTTGACACCCTTTACGCCGAAGGCCAAAGACGCTACGTTGAAAGTTTAAGCAGTTACGCCCGTCAGTTTTTAGGAAGACTTGACAAGCCCGAAGTTGATCAAATCAAAGGCATTTCTCCGGCAGTTGCTATTGAGCAAAAGGTAATATCACGCAACCCCCGCAGTACGGTTGGCACTACCACTGAAATTTACGATTACCTCAAAGTTTTATTTGCACGCGTAGGCCGCACCTATGCGCCTGAAAGCGGCAAAGAGGTTAAGCGCCATAGTGTGGATGACGTGGTAAACTACGTTAAAGGCTTGCAGCCTAAGACCAAATTACTCGTAAAATGCCCATTGCTACTGCATGAGCGCAGTTTAGCCCAGCAATTAAAAATCTTACAGCAGCAAGGCTACTCCAGAATAGCTCTAGACGGCACCATTCAAAAGCTAGAAGATCTTGACCCTAAAGAAGTTAAGCCATCGGAAAAGCTTGAAATTGTAGTAGACCGGCTCACGGCCGATCTTTCCAGCGATGAAAATCAAAACCGATTGGCCGATTCTGTGCAAACGGCCTTTTTTGAAGGCCGCGGCACCCTGCGTATAGAAAATTATAAAACCCAAGAATTCAGAGAGTTTTCCAATCGCTTTGAAGCCGATGGGGTAGAGTTTGAAGAACCCAATATTCACCTTTTTAGCTTTAACAACCCCTACGGTGCCTGTCCTAAATGCGAGGGCTTTGGCAGTGTAATGGGCATAGATGAAGACTTGGTAATTCCAGATACCAGCCTCTCGGTGTATGAAGATGCGGTTGTAGCCTGGCGGGGCGAAAAGATGAGTGAATGGAAAGAGCAGCTTATCCGCGGAAGCGAAAAGGCCAAATTCCCCATTCACAAACCCATTTTTGAGCTTACTGAAAAACAATATGCCATGCTGTGGGATGGCTGCGCTCACTTTAGAGGACTGCATGAGTTTTTCCGGTATTTAGAAAGTAAAACCTACAAGATCCAATACCGGGTGATGCTTTCGCGTTATCGCGGAAAAACGCTGTGCCCTAGTTGCAAAGGACTGCGCTTGAGGCCCGAGGCGGCTTATGTGAAAATTGGCGGCTACAGCATTACTGATTTCGTAAAAATGCCCATCAAACGCTTACGCGAAACTTTCCAGGGTTTAGAATTGAATACCTACGACCGAAAGGTGGCCAAGCGCTTATTGTTAGAAATTAATAACCGTCTGCAATACTTGGGCGAGGTGGGTTTAGACTACCTAAACCTCAACCGGGTAAGCAATACCCTTTCTGGTGGTGAGTCACAGCGCATCAATTTGGCCACCAGTTTAGGATCAGCTTTAGTGGGTTCTACCTATATTCTAGATGAGCCCAGCATAGGCCTACACCCTAGAGATACCCAGCGCTTAATTGATGTGGTTAAACACTTACGCGATTTAGGCAACACCGTAATTGTAGTGGAACATGATGAAGAAATTATGCGTGCCGCAGACTACCTGATAGACATTGGCCCAGATGCAGGCGCCTTGGGAGGAGAAGTGTTGTATGCCGGACCGGCTCAGGAGCTTTCGGCCCAAGCCGATTCCTACACTGCGCGCTATTTACACGGGAAAGATGAAATTGAAATTCCCGCCAAAAAGAAGAGCCCCCGTAAGTTTATTGAAATTGAAGGGGCCCGTGAGAACAACCTAAAAAATATCAACGTAGGTTTTCCGCTGCATTGCTTTACGGTGGTAACCGGAGTAAGTGGTTCGGGAAAAAGTAGCCTCATCAATAAAGTGCTTTATCCCGCGCTTAAGAAACGCCTAGGTGGCCACAGCAATAAATCGGGCAAACACACCCGCATTGGGGGAGATATTGACAAGCTCAGCGATGTGGAGTTTGTAGACCAAAATCCCATTGGTAAAAGTAGCCGCAGCAACCCGGTAACTTACGTGAAGGCCTATGATGATATCCGCAACCTATTTGCGAGCCAACCACTGGCCAAGAGTCGTAAATACAAGTCTGGATTCTTTTCTTTTAACATTGATGGGGGGCGCTGCGAAAAATGCCAGGGCGAGGGCGAGCTAACTATAGAAATGCAATTTATGGCCGATGTGCACATAAAATGCGATGCCTGTGATGGCAAACGTTTCAAAAAGGAAATTTTAGACGTAAAGTTTGCCCAGAAAAACATTCATGAAATTTTGCAAATGACCGTAAACCAGTCTATTGCCTTTTTCAGTGAAAACGAGCAAACTAAAATAGCTCAAAAACTACAGCCTCTGCAGGATGTAGGCCTAGGCTACGTAAGCCTGGGGCAAAGCAGTTCCACCCTTTCCGGAGGGGAGGCGCAGCGAATTAAGCTGGCCACCTTTTTAGGCAAAGGCGGAGCCAAAGAACCTGTGCTTTTTATTTTTGACGAGCCTACCACCGGCCTGCATTTTAACGACATTAAAAAGCTTTTGGCTAGTTTTTACGCACTTATTAAAAATGGGCACACTGTTTTGGTGATAGAGCACCATCCTGATGTAATGAAATGTGCAGATTGGCTCATAGATCTGGGTCCGGAAGGAGGCGAAGAAGGCGGCCATTTAGTATATGCCGGCCCACCCGAAAAAATTGGAGAGGCTAAAAACTCCCTTACCGCCCCTTACATTTTGGAAAAACTTTAGTATGAAATCTGAGTTTTAAGTAAAAACTTAACCAGTTGGAAAACCCCGAAAGAAGATTCAGACTGCGCCAAGGTGAACGTATTGTAGGATACATGCGCAAACTCACTAAAAAAATGGTGCTCTACTCCAGAGATGGTTTTTGGTGGAAAGGTGTGGCAATAGATTACCGTGATTTAGATGAGTACACCGGTCTTAGGGATCAAAATAATCAATACATCTATGAGTGGGATATTCTAAACTTTAAATTAGATCCAGACAGTGAATACCGCTCAGGCGTGGTGCTGTGGGAAGGGCGCGATAAGGTCTTTGGCATTAAAGATTTGGAAGACGGTCACTTTATTCCACTTTTCATTTCTGGAGTGGCCATGTTTAATCCGCGGCAGCTAAAAGTTTTTAGCTATCTTTTTCTAAACCCTGATTTAAAGAAAAAATTAGGGGTGAAAGATTGATTGCAGCAGGAACAAAAAAAGCGCTTTCACCCCTAAATGAAAGCGCCTTATAGATAGATTGATTGCTTGAAGACCGTAAATATATAATTTTCTTAGAAATACAAGCCAAAATGATAAAAGTTATGGACGTATTTATGAACGTTATTTAATTTGATTCCACTGGCTTTCTAAAATACTTTTGACTTTTTAATCAACTATATCATGAATCACCGCAAAACTATTCTCGCCAGCCTCTTGGCTTTACTTCTTCTAGCCATCGGTTGCAACCAAAACACCCCCGCTCCTGAATCCAATGAAAAGACTGCCCCCACTGAGCAGGAAGAAAACCAAACCATGAGCCAGGCCCAAAGCCTTTTTGGTGCTTTACCAGAGGCCGCTTCTTTTGAGCGACCGGTAGCTAAACTGGGAAAGAAACTATACTATGAAAAGGCGCTAAGTGCTAGCGGTGAAATGAGTTGCAATAGCTGCCACATGCTTAATAATTTTGGGGTAGACAATGAGCCTACCTCTCCTGGCCATGATAAAAAAACGCGCGGTGAGCGTAACAGCCCCAGCGTATACAACGCTTACTTTCATGTAGCTCAGTTTTGGGATGGCCGCGCTGCAGACCTTACCGAGCAGGCCAAAGGACCAGTTTTAAATCCCATAGAAATGGGCATGCCAGGCGAAGCAGAAGTAACCGCACTGTTACAAAATTCTGAGGAGTACCAAAGGCTGTTTGCCGAGGCTTTCCCGAATGCTGAAAACCCCGTGTCTTTTAATAATATGGCCGTGGCTATTGCTGAGTTTGAAAAAACCCTGCGCACTCCCGCTCCTTTTGATGCCTACGTGCAGGGAGACGAAACCGCGCTTACCGAACAGCAAGAAAGAGGGTTAGAAACCTTTATAAAAGTGGGTTGTACTACCTGCCATACCGGGCCAGGCCTGGGAGCCCAGATTTATCAAAAATTTGGTCTTTTTAAAGGGCCTTATTGGGAGTATACAGGCTCTGAGAAAGTAGACTCTGGCCGGGTAAAAGTGACCGGCAGCGGCATGGACAAGTTTTCTTTTAAGGTTCCCGCTTTACGCAACGTAGCCGAAACCTACCCCTACTTTCATGACGGTAGTGTAGAAGACCTCAGCGAGGCCATTCGCATTATGGGCATTACCCAATTGGGAAAAGAACTAAGCGATGAAGAAATTGAAGAAATTGAAGCCTTTTTGCAAAGCTTAACCGGTGAAATACCCGCTCACGCCTTGCAAGAAGACAATTCGGTGGCGCTGCGCTAGAAAAGTATCCAAACAATATTAAAAGCCAAAATGCCCTAGGGTGTTTTGGCTTTTTTTTAGGGTAGCCCTAAAGAAACAACTAACTTTGCCCCGCTTTTAGGTTGAAACATGCAATTAGTGTTTCATTAAAAGGGAATCAGGTGCAAATCCTGAGCTTTTCCTGAAGCTGTAAGCCTTAATAGCATTTTTTAGCAATCCTTTGCCACTGTGTGCCTTAGGTACATGGGAAGGCGCTAAAAAAGAGGTGAGCCAGAAGACCTGCCCATTAGCCATAATGTAAGCTTTCAGGATAAAAGCTTTCATGGTACCTTTTCATTTAGCCAAAATTTGGCTAAGGCTAGCTGCTATGCATTTCCCTGAAGGTTTTTTGTTTCATTTTTTAAAAGGGTTTACCTATGCGCAAAAAACTAGTATTTTCAACCACGCTGCTTCTAATTGCCTACTGGGGCCAGGCACAGTTCAATTTCTCCGATCTTAAATTCTTTGTAGGCAGCGGCTCCGATACCGCTATGCTGGTGGTAGACTTTAAAGACGGCACCTCAGACTCTTCCTACGCTTGGGGCTATTTATTCAACGGTAGTACAGATGGTGAAACCATCTTAAAAGCTGTGGCTGCAGCCGATACTAATTTTTCGGTAGACATAGCCAATGGCTTTTTAAATGATGTTATTTATGGCCAACACGCTGGCATAGGTGGCCAACCCGATTTCTGGAGCACTTGGAGCGGCACCGACACCGCCTCTTTGACCATGAATGCCGGTATTGGTAGCAGCGTAAATCCGGGGGATTGGTTTGCCCTTTCCTACACTGACTTTAATCCCGCCCTAAAACCCGGCCTTCCCATTCCGGCCTTTGACCCTAACGCATTTACACTAGCTGATGTAAAAACCTGGGTAGGCTCGGGTAGCGATAGCGCTGTTCTAGTAATTGACTTTCTAGGCAATGGCGCTTCTTATGCCTGGGGCGTGCTTTTTAATGATTCTATTGACGGAGCCACCATGCTTAGTACCGTGGCTGCGGCCGATGCCAATTTACTGGTAAACGCCAGTAGTTTTTTAAATGACCTCATTTACCAACAAGACTCGGGCATTGGCGGAAGCCCAAATTTCTGGGGCACTTGGAGTGGCACCAACTTAGGCAATTGGTACTTGAATGCCGGCATTGGCACCTTTGTGAAAAACGGTGAATTTTTTGGTACCTCCTATACTGACTTTAATCCGGCCTTAAGACCTTACCTACCTCAGGCGGTTGATTTTTTAAGCGTAGAAACACCCCGCCTGGCCACGTTGCTCCCCTACCCCAATCCGGCTAGTCATTCCATAAACCTCCCCAGCGGCCAAGCAGGTGATGCAGTAAACTTTTACAGCCTTACAGGTGAAAAGGTAGCCCGTTTCAGTCTCAATGCGGAAAAAAGAATCAGCTGGGCCCAATTGAAACCAGGCGTTTACCTGGTTGAACACCAAGGTAGGCTGCATAAAATTGTAGTGCAGTAAGGCATGAGAGTCCTTTTCATCCTTTTTGGCGTTCTGTTTTACGTGAGTGTTTGGAGCCAAACTACCGGCCCTTTTGCCCCGGCTGCCAACCAGAGCGGTAGTACGGCCGTGCCTAAAAACAGCAGCCTCATCAGCGCTTGGGCTGCAAGCCCGGTAGTAAACCGGGGGTTTTTAAATGCAGCGCAACCCAGCCTGGGTCAAGTAAGCTACGGCACCGCCCAAGATGCTGGCGGAGCCGCAGATGGCGAAGTGATTAGCTTGGGCGATGGGGGCACCGCTACCTACGCGTTTAACCCACCATTACAGGATGGCCCGGGGGCCGATATTGCTATTTTTGAAAACGGCCTTTCGGATAATTTTCTGGAATTGGCTTTTGTCGAAATTTCCAGTGATGGGCAAAATTTTTACCGCTTTCCGGCTGTTAGCCTAACCGACACCCTACAGCAGGTGGGCGCCTTTGGCACTTTAGACCCAACACAACTGCATAATTTGGCGGGAAAGTACCGTATAAACTTTGGAGTACCATTTGACTTTGCCGAGCTGGATACCATTGCTCCGCTCAATCTTTCGGCCATAAGCCACATACGGGTAACAGACGTTATTGGCAGCCTCACCGATAGCCTGGCCACACGCGATCAGCAAGGCCGCCCCATCAATGACCCCTACCCTACGGCTTTTGCCTCGGGTGGATTTGATTTGGATGCGCTGGCTGTACTAAAGCCCAACACCATCGGCTTAAAGCCAGAGCTAAGCCTGACCCAGCCAAGCTTTTACCCCAACCCTTGCCGTGATAGGCTATTTAGCAGCACGCCACTCAAAAACGTACGGGTCTTTAACCAGCAGGGCCAATGCGTTTTAAAGCCCCAAGAATTTGAGGGCAATGGCTTTAGCCTTAAAAAGCTTCCTGCAGGAATTTACTGGGTGCAGGCCCTCACCGCAAACGGAGGAAGCCACATGCAGAAAATTCACAAGCTTCCATGAGACGGTTGGGGGCCATAGCTTTTTTAATTTGGGGGCACACCCTGTCGGCCCAATCAGACACCCTGGCCTTACAGGCCGTAGAGGTTTTGGATTATGCCATTGAGGCCAATGGCACCGCTAAGCAGCAAAAGCTCCAGGTTGACAGTCTGGCGCAATTGGGACGCTACAACCTGGGCCAAGTACTGCAAACGCAAACCCCCATATTTGTAAAAACCTATGGTAATAATGGGGTGGCTACTTTAAGCTTCCGCGGAAGCGGCTCTAACCACACGCGGGTGTTCTGGAATAATTTAGACATCAGCTCACCTAGCCTGGGGCTGGCCGATTTAAGTACCCTACCCGCTTTAGCTTTTGACCAGGCCAACGTACAGTATGGCGCAGCCAGCTTAAGTGACGGTAGCGGTGCACTGGGCGGCAGTGTGCGCCTGGGCAGTTCCAACCCGGTCAAGGGGCCCTTTAGCCTGCAGTTTGACCAAATGCAAGGCAGCTTTGGGCAATGGCAATCGGTTTTAGGGGTGAGCGGCCGAAAGAATAAATGGAGGTACCAAAGCAAAGCCTACTATTTTACTGCCGCCAATGATTTTGAGTATTTAGATATCACCCAGGCTCCGGCTAGCACGGGCCAGCTAAAAAATTCCCGTTTGCAGCAACAAGGCCTTTTGCAAGAAATTGAGTATCGTTTTAACGCGCATGAATCCCTTTCACTCAAGGGCTGGTACAACCAAACCGATCGACAACTGCCCCCTCCCATCACTGGAAATCTGGAAAGTTATGACAGCCTACACGATCGGCAGCTATCGGCCATAGCCCAGTACCAGCATCAAAAAGGCAGCACCTTTTTGATGGCTAACAGTGGCTGGGTGCAAAGTCAGAATGATTTTTACCTGGCCCCGTTTGAAAATGGCTCTTTAAACCGGTACCACTCCTGGCAAAATAATGTACGGCTGAAACACCGCTTTGGCCCGGCCTGGGCAGTGGAAGGCGGCCTACGCTACCGTAATGATGCCGTTGACACCCGCAACTACCAGCAGCAACAAGTGCGGCACACCACCTCGGCTTTTGCCGATGTAAGCCGCAATTTTACCCAAAAATGGCGCGCTCATCTTCTGCTGAGACAAGAATTAATTGATGATTTTTTCAGCCCTCTGATGGGCAGTTTGGGACTTCTTTATAAAGCTACCGAGCACCATCGGCTTAAAGCCAGCCTGGCCCGTAATTTTAGATACCCCACTTTAAATGATTGGTACTGGCAGCCTGGTGGCAACCCCAATTTAAGGCCTGAAGAAAGCTGGCAGGCAGAGGCTTCTTACGCTTACCAAAGCGGGGCGCCCGGCCAGCGCCACTATTTAAATTGGGAGTTAACCTTTTTTACCGCGCGCATTGATAATTGGATACAGTGGGTGCCTTTTGAAAATTTCACGCGACCGCAAAACCTGCGCCTGGTGCAGAATACCGGTCTGGAAATCAAGTACAAGAGTCACTGGTTTTGGGGTCCCGTTCGGCTCACGCAATCGGCCAACTATGGGTATACGCGTTCCCAAACCCTGGCCACTTATGGTTCAGGTGAAAAGGCACAGCAGCTGGCCTACGTGCCTTTTCAACGCGCCAATTTGGGTTTGGGAGCAGCTTTAAAGCAGTGGCAGCTTCTTTACCACCATTCATTTACAGACCGTTACTTTACCACTGCCAGCAATAACGTGTACATGCCCGCTTTTCACTGGGCCCAAATTAGCTTACAGAAAAAAGATCTCCTTAACTCAGGTAAACATAAACTGCAAGCCACCCTTACCATAATGAATTTATACGATTACGATTACCAGGTTTTGCCCTACCGGCCTGAACCGGGTTTGCACTACAATCTTTTAATTAGTTATCAGCTTGGTTCTTAAGATTCGTACATACGGTCTACTGATTATTCTCATGCTTGTTGCTTGTGAAGCCCGGGAAGTAGGTCCGCAAAATTTGGGGAAAAGTGTGCCGCCAGAATTACGCGGAAAAAAAGTGTATCTGATTAATGAAGGCAATTTTGGCCGTGGCAATGCCTCCGTTAGTGCTTACTTTCCAGCAACGGGCCAGCAGGAACCCCGGGTTTTTAATCGGTACAATGGTGGTTTGCCTTTGGGCGATGTACTTCAGGATCTCATCCAGATTGAAGATAGGTTTTATCTAAGCCTAAACGCCAGCGGCAAGGTACTAGAGGTAGACACCAGCACCTGGCAGCTCACTGCCGAGGTAACCAACCTTGCTACCCCACGCTACCTGCAATCTGCCGGCCAGCGCCTTTTTGCCACCGACCTGTACCAGGCCAAACTCTATGTTTTTAGTCTTAAGCCACTGCAACTAGACACGGTTTTAAGCCTGCCCAAACCCGGGAGTCGCATGGCGGCACGGCAGGGCAAACTTTACGTTAGCGCTCAAAACTTGTTAGTTAAAATAGACGCTACTACCTTGGCAAGAGATAGCGTTTATGCGCCTGGCTTTACTTTTACGGAGGTAGTTGAAGCCAGTCAACAGATTTGGCTGTTGGAAGAATCGGCCCCGGCCCAGTTGTGGCAGTTAAACCCCAAGGGCGAACTTCTGGGGCCCATAGCCTTGGCCACTACCGAGGGCGCCCGTTTTTTAAGAGCCTCTGGATCTGGCGAACAGCTTTTTTACGTGCAAAACAACAAGCAGCTTTGTCAGATCAACACCCAGCCTCCTTATCAGGCGCAAAAAATTACTAGCCTGCCTGTGCAAAACGTATACGGTTTGGCCGTTGATCCGCAAACCAATCAGCTCTATCTCTCCGATGCACTGGACTACAATCAAAACGCTGATATTTTCCGATATCGCAGTAATGGTGAATTGATCAATCAATTTAAGGGGGGATTACTGACCAACGGTTTCTTTTTTAACCTTCCCTAAGCTAATGGGTGACAAAGCGGCATAAATCACCGCTAAGGCACCATGCTTGCGGCCACTCCTGAAAAATTAATTAGAAATTACTTGTATGAGTAAAGTAAAAGAAAACGACACCGTAAGAGTACACTACACCGGTAAGTTAGCAGATGGTCAAGTGTTTGACAGTTCGGTAGATCGTGAACCCATTGAATTTACCCTAGGCGAAGGTCAAATTATTCCTGGTTTTGAAAAAGGCTTAATGGATATGGCCGTTAACGAGAAAAAGACCATTGAAATTCCTATGGCTGAGGCCTACGGTCCGCACAGTGATGAACTAATTCAGGAAGTACCCAAGCAAGAATTACCTGAGGAGGTAAAGCCGGAGGTAGGCATGAAATTAATGTCTAAGCTGCCTGATGGTCGTGAGATTCCTTTAACAGTAACCGATGTTAAAGATGAATCTATTACCGTTGACGCCAATCATCCTTTGGCGGGTAAAGACTTAACCTTTGATTTAGAATTGATTGAGATCAAATAATAGTATTTCTTCTCATAAGCTAAAAGGCTGTCTCGGTTTGAGGCAGCCTTTTTTTTGAGCTTATGCCATAGGCCTTTTGCCTAATCAAAGGGCTTTGTTTTTCTTTAGGCCATGATAAGAACAAGGCTTAGCCTAATTTTCAGCTGCCTTTTTTGGGGCTTTGTTTCTGCGCAAGAAAGTGATTCTCAGCCAGGTTTTATTAAACGCTACCTCAATCAATTTCTCTACGATAGCACATCGGCCAGCGAGCCCCAATTACTGATTTACCCTACCTTGGCCTTTGCACCTGAAACCAGCTGGGAAATTGGTTTTAGCAGCCTGTACGTCTATTACGCCAATCGCGATACCACTAACCGACTCAGCGAAATAAGCGGCTTTACCTTTTACACTCTGGAGAACCAGTATGGGCTGTGGTTTGACCATGCCTTGTACTCCGATGAGGATAAGTGGTTTGTATTGGGCCGGTTGCGCTACCAAAGCTTCCCTCTACTTTTTTACGGTATTGGTAAAAATGCCCCTTCTGAGTACTTAGCGCGAGTAGATGGTAATTACCTGCTTTTTAGAGAACGTGTGCTACGTGAAATTGGCCCAAATCTTTACCTGGGTGCTGAGTTAGACTTGCAAAGTCTGCACAACACTCAGTTTAATCGCGCGGCAGACGCACAGGATTTGCGCCTACCCAGGGGCGGAGAAGGCTCTACCAATCTGGGCTTAGGCCTAGGGTTGGTGTACGATAACCGCCATAATGTGCTCAACGTGCGCGATGGACTCTTCTCAGAGTTGGCTTTTTTGCGGTATGATGAAGCCTGGGCCAGTGATTTTTCCTTTAGCTCTATTATTTCTGATACACGGTATTTTTTCCCTGTGAATAAGCGGGACGTACTGGCGCTGCAAACTTTTGGTCAATTCACCACCAGTGGCAAGGCACCTTTTAATCAATTGGCTTTAATGGGCGGTGAAAGCATTATGCGCGGTTATTACCTGGGGCGTTACCGCGATAGAAATTTACTAGCTGCCCAAATTGAGTACCGTTTTTTACCCCTTCCTCTTGGCTTTACAGACCGCTTGGGAGCAGCCGTATTTGCCGCCACCGGGCAGGTATTCAATGATTTTCAGCAATTACAACTGCATGACTTTTTACCCACGGGAGGCCTGGGCTTGCGATACCTAATGTTTCCCAATAAAGACATCTACACCCGCTTAGACGTGGCTTTTACGCTAGAAGGCCCTGGGTTCTATTTCTTTATTGGCGAATCTTTTTAATAAATGCGCTCATTGCTATCTTTGAAAAAAACTACATGCATAAATATTTATCCTTTTTAGGTTTGGTCTTTGCCTTTTGGGCTTGCACCGATGAAGCAGACCAATCTACAAATGAAACCAAAGGTCATCCATTGGCGGGTCAATGGGCCACCCTAAACTTTCCCATAGAGGCCAGTTTGCAGATTAATGAAGATTCGACTTTTCACGTAGACCTAATGATTTCATCGGGTATAGAAATTCAGGGCATTACTGAGTTAAACCCTGATAACCGCATTACCTTTATGAACACAGTAGGCAGTGATTCAGTAGCCTCCAATCCTTATCCGGGCGTTTACGAATATAGCCTGCTAGGCGACACGGTGCGGTTCACAAGAATAGATGACACGATTAGCCGTAGGCAGTTTTTGCTTTCGGCTTCTTGGTTACGGCAGTAAAGTAACTAAGGCTGCAGATCTTATAGTTTAGACTACATGACTAAAAAAATAGTTCCGCTCATTTTTATTTTTGGCCTTATGAACATTGCTAATAGCTGTTCCTCAGACCCTGCCTTAAGTTTATCCATCCCCAAAGAGGGGTTTGAAGTAGTACAACACCAACCTGCCCAAAGCACACTGCGCCAGCAGAACCCCTTGTATCAGCCGGCCAGAGCCATCACCCAAAAAGAAA
>CAJXNI010000031.1 GCA_913057235.1 uncultured Bacteroidota bacterium | reverse complement strand
GGTACTTTTACCGCTAGTGATGGCAAGGTTATTTTTGATGGAGCCGGTACGGTTTCGGGTACTGTGGTTTTCAATAATGTAGACAATACATCTGGAGGGCGAAATTTTGGTACGAGTGCGACCGTGAACGGCACTTTTTCTTTACAGGGTGGGGCTGTAATCACAAATCCTCCAACCTTTGCTTCAGGTTCCACCATGGAGTACAACGGTTTGTCTGCTTATTCAGCCGGGGAATCTTGGTACCAAAACCTTACCTCTGGGCAAGGGGTTCCGCACCATGTATCGTTGGTAGGGAATACAAATTTAGACTTTGGGGCAGATGATGACTTTCGGCAATGCAACGGTAATTTCACCATTGAAGACGGATCGTCACTCACGCTTTCCACCGCCACTGGTGGTGACCTGCGCATTGGCGATTCAGGCAATTGGATCAATAATAATACTACCGTTGGTGCTGGATTTATCAGTAATAATCGCGCCATACGCTTTGTAGGCAACACAGATCAAAATATGAGCAATGCTTCAGGTACTACTACGGTGGGTTACTTACTGAATGAAAAACCATCCGGTCGCTTAATTCTTGATAACAATATTGTTTTGGATGGCACCGGGGCGACCTCCGCGCCCGTTCTTCAGTTGTTAAATTCTGGAGATTTAGATTTAAATAATTTTTCCATCACCATTGCCGGTGATCAGGAACGCTCTATTGAGGTGAACGGTGCGCGGAGCCTTATTGGTAACGGCTCGCTAATTTTTGAAGGCGGGACAGGAAACGCAGCAGTAGTTCAGAATATATCGGGCACTCTCAACATAGGTTCAGGAATTGAAGTTACCATCCATAAAGGAGTTGACTTTGGGAACCATACTACCATAGATGGAAGGTTAATTCTTGAGAATAGCTCCTTTTGCGCTAACAATTCACCCACCTACGGTAGTACCGCTACCTTGGAATATGCAGCCGGCAATTACAATACAGGAAATGAGTGGGTTGCAGGCACCAGTCCTGGAGTAGGTGTACCCAATAGTGTAGTGTTAAATATGGATGCCGGCACTGACCGACTTACAATTGATGGTACAAGTTCCGAACGCACGGTGCCAGCCGACCTTACCGTTACCAGCGGAGGAATCACCATTGATGATAATAACACCCTAACCGTTGGAGATGCCATTACCAATAATGGTACTATTGAGGTACAAGATGGTTGCAGTTTAGTACAAACCGGTACTGGTCCAGATGGAAACGTTTTAGGTTCTGGCACTTATAATGTTTGGCGTTCAAAGGTTTTTGAGGACTACCGCAGGTTTGTGTTCATTTCTTCTCCGGTTTCTGGCGCCACATTAGGGGGCGCCTTCCCTAATTCAAATACCAGTGACTTTTATAGTTATGATCCAAGCAGTCAAAGTTTTGCTTCTCACGGGGCGGCTGTCGCTATGGAAGCGGGAAGGGGCTACACCGCAACTCCTAAAACCAATACCACGGGTGCCAGCTTTGTGCAGGTGACAGATACAGCCACTTTTAGCAGCGGAACCATAAATAACGGGGATATCACCTACAGTGCGGGTACCGTAAATCCTTTTAGTGCGGGTAATGACAACGGTTTTGTATTAGCCGGCAATCCCTACCCTTCAGCTATTGATGCGGGTAGTTTTTTAACGGCAAACAGTGGTTTGGTTCAGACCATTTGGCTATGGGATCATCAATCGCCCAATATTAATGATGCGGATTACGCCACGTGGACTAATGCTGGAGGCGTAGTAGCCTATTCAGGAGGAACTTCTCCAAATGGCAATATTGCCACCGGTCAAGCCTTTATGGTGCAGCCTAACTCTAATCCTACCGCAAGTTTAGACATTAATTTCACCAACGCTATGAGGGTGGTGGGCGGTAACACTCAACTGTTTAAAACAGAAACCCGAGAACGTTTTTGGGTGAATCTTACAAAGGATACCTCGGCCTCCAGCCAAATTTTAATTGCGCTGATGGATGATGCTTTGGAAACCAAAGACCGTAATGATGGTCGCAAATTCAAAGCCAGCCAGGTAGCCAGTTTCTACTCTAAAATTGATGGAGATGACTACGCCATTCAGGCCCTTCCAAAATTCAGCCAGAGCAATAGCTCGCGCATTATTCCTTTAGGCGTAGATGCCTGGGAAACTGGAGATTATGTGATCAGTTTAGATTCTTTGAACAACTGGCAGCCCGGCCATAATATCTACTTGGTAGACAGCTTTAATCAACTGCAAATTGATTTAAATCGTTTGGACTACCGCTTTACTGTGAATAATAGCGGCAGCATCCAAAATCGTTTTTACCTAATGATTGATAACGCCTCGGTAGGCTTAGGTGAGCTGGAAGCTAAAGCCGTGGTGTGGGGCTATGCGCAAAATGGCGGCATCACCATTAGAGCTTTTGGTAAAGATTATCAGTTAGCGCAGGCCCAGCTACTGTCTTTAAGCGGTCAGTCTCTGGCGGTACAAACTTACCAGCAACGCAGTGAAAGCTATTTCTTTAAAACCCCAGATTTACCGCAAGGTGTGTACTTGCTGCAGATGCAGAACCAGAAAGGGGGAGTAGTAACGCAAAAAATTATTTTAAACTAATTAGCCATGAAGAATTTTAAAATGAATACCTCCGTACAATGGCTTTTAGCCTTCATTTTTGTACTCACTTTAGGGGAGTTGGCAGCCCAGGCTCCGCCCCCTCCTCCGGGGTCTAACAATCCGGCTCCTTTTGGCTTTGTAGAATTGCTGATTGGCGCGGGTGCTCTTTACGGAGGCAAAAAAGCCTACGATAAACGCAAGGAACAAAAGCACTAAAGCTTTAATTAGCCAAGCAATCAGAAATGCCTTGACAGCCTTGTTTCTGTCAGGGCATTTTTTTTGGGGGTAGCAAAAACTATTTGTCCAACGCCCGGCCCAGGCCGCTACCTCTGCCAACTGGTATTCCAGGGTGCTTTGCTTGGCAAAGCCAATCCTCTAAAGACGTATCATTTGCCTAAAGCCCTGCTCTAGCTACTGTCGTACCCCAGCCATTGGCCTTTAGGAAAAGCTCAGGACACTTTGCAGCGGGCAGAACCCTTGGGGAATAACCCTCAAAAAAAGCCGCCCTGAAGATTTCCCTCAGGGCGGCTTTTAGCAAATGTTACTAAACTTCCTTATCGCTTCATTACCTGTCGGGTAATGGTGGTGTTGCCCTTGTTGAGCTTCAATAGATACAGGCCAGCAGGAAGGGCCTCAATATTTACTTCGTGCGTACTGGCATTTTCAGCTTTATGCGGAGCAATGTCTAGTAACTTTTGGCCGGCTACGTTGTAGAGACCGCCTTCTACCTGTGCACTGCCGGCAAAGGTGTAAGAAAGGGTTAAATGCGCGTTGGCCGGATTGGGGTAAACACTAAATCCATCCGCAAAAAGCGGGTTTTCGTCCAGGCTTACGCTGCGTGGGTCCGTTACTTTTTTATCGGTGTACACCCGATACTCACCGGGCTGCAAAGCAATGCCGGCATTGGGGTCGTTTACGTTAATACTATCGCCCGTCATGTAATCATACCACCAGCCGGTGCCTTGAAACTGAGGCGTAGCGGTTTGCTGCACTACATCAAAGTTGCCAATGATGGTGGCGTTAAAATCGCTACCATCCAGGTTTAAGCGCTTGGTGTTTCCGCTAAAGTCGTAACGGTAGCTATTGCTATTGAAAGTGGGGTAATTCACGCGCATAGTAATCAGTTTAGAGGTAACATCGTACAAGCGTGCCCGGGCCGGTACGTTTTGGTAGTTCCATAAAATAGGTTTGTTACCGGTACGGCTGGGGGTGTTGATGGACACATCGTAACCCAACTCGCCAAATTGCCACAACATTTTTGGTCCTGGTATGGTGTACAAAAAGGCCGAGATCAGCTCCATCCGCGCCAGCGCAGTGTTTAAATTCTTGGTGTCATAACCGCTTACGCCATTACCAAAGTCCAGCAATTTGCGCATAATGCGCTCCTCATCGTGACTTTCGGCATAAGCCATTAGGTGCTTAAAGTTGTGGCCACGCTCGGAGTGAAAAGCCCATTTAAAATCGGAGTTTCCAATGTAACCCATGGCCGCTTCTCCATATTCAGTGGTCATTTTACCCCACAGCATAAAGCCTTGGTTAGAGAGGGCAGTTTCTTCATTGTTGTCGCCCAGGTGTTCCAGAATAGGGTAAGAGTTGGGATTTACCTGCTCCATCCAACCTTTTATCCGGTTCAGGTTGTCTACCCGCGATTGATCGTAGGCATTCCAGGCGGCAATATTGCCCAGGGTATTGTTTTGGGTAAAACCTTTAGAAAGGTCAAAGCGGTAGCCATCTATCTTGTATTCTTCCAGCCAGTATTTCACAGCTCTTTCCATAAACACGCGGGTTGCAGGCGAATCGTGGTTGAAATCATAGCCCACATTAAAGTCATGGGTGGGCACTTGGTTAAACCAGGGGTTTTGCGCGGTGGGTTGGCCAAACTGCCCGGTGTTGGGGTCAAAATACATTTGTACCAAAGGACTTTGCCCGAAGGCATGGTTGAGTACCGCATCTAAAATAATAGCAATGTCGCGGCTATGACAACTGTCAATAAACTCTTTAAACTTGTTTTTAGTGCCGTAGTATTTATCCAGCGCCAGGTGATAGCTCGGGTTATAGCCCCAGCTTTCATTACCTTCAAATTCATTAACCGGCATGAGCTCAATGGCATTGATGCCCAAGCGTGAAAGATAGTCGAGTGTGTCAATGAGGGTTTGGTAGTTGTGGGCGGCCACAAAATCGCGCACTAAAAGCTCATAGGTAATTAACTCATCTTTGGCTGGGGCCTGAAAGTTGGTGTTTTTCCATACATAATCCGGCTCATCGGTGTTTAACACTGAGACAATACCGGTAGTTTTACCCGTGGGATACGGAGGCATGTTCGGGAAGGTCAGGCTGTCAATCCACTGATCATTCCAGGGGTCTAAAATCAATTCTGAGTAAGGATCGCCCACCCGCAAATCACCGTCAATTAGATATTGAAAAGCATAAGGCTGACCAGGGGTCAGGTTGTCAATTTGTACCCACCAGTCATCTCCGGTAGGTGTTTTTTTCATAAAGTAGTTGGGATCAGGTTGCCAGTTGTTGAAATCGCCAATTACGTAAATGTTGTTTTTAAAAGGGGCGTGTAATTGCAACACTACCGAGGTGTTACTGATGTAGTTGATACCATCCTCGGTGCCCGCAGGGGCCGGAGCGGTTTGCACGGTGGCGTTTACCACGTAGTAGGCTGTGTCACGTATTACGGTGGTGCCATTATCAGCCACCATCTCTACCAAGTGCGTACCGGGTGAGCCAGCCTGAAAATTGGCGGTTAGAGCTTGAGCCGAAGTAGCACTCTGCATCAAAACACCATTATCGTAGATGTCAATATCGGCATCTTCGTTGGTGGCTGCCTTAAAAGTTAGGTTGGCATTTTGGCTTACAATGTTGGTGTTTAAAGGACTCAAGAATCGCCCTAAAAAGCCTGCGTTGGCCGGATACACGGGGTAGAAAATATCGCTTCCATCGGCCGAGCGGCCTACGGTGCCCCCGTTGGCATCTCTGAAAACAAAGGAGAGTTCATTTACAGTTGTACTGGCCGGGAAACCGTAAAAAGTAGGAATGTGGTACCTGAGCTCATGACGATTATTGCCCAATGGTGTCATTATTACATTAGGGTCTGGGGTACCCCAGTTGCCTTGCACAAACTGCCAGCTGCCGGCTCCCCCTGATTGGGTAATCACTCCGGTATGCGCATACACCGGCACAAAACCGTTGAGAGCGCCATTGCCCTGTGTAGCGTTGTACACAATGGTTACCGTATCATTTTGAGTAGGAAAGGGAGGGGTAACTTCAAGAATTTGCGCCTGAGCACCTAAGGTAAGGCAGGCAAAAATTGAAAGGGTGAATAATTTCTTTCGCATGTTAGAGAATTTACGGCCTAAAAATAACAATAAAAGCGATACTAAAGAGGGGCTGTTTCGGCCGCAAAGGCAACAGGGGTAAACTTTGTGTGATTTGTACACTTAGTGGCGCTTTCAGCGTTTTAGGCACTAAAAAATTCTACGGCAGGCCTCTCTATTTGGTTTTAAAAACAGCCGCAGATTTTTCTTAAAAATGCACTTTTGCAAGATGAAACTGATTTTTGCCACGCATAATCCCAACAAACTTGCTGAAATTCAAACCTTATTGCCCACGTACGAGGTAGCGTCTTTGTTTGATCTCAATTTTAAGGAAGAGATTGATGAAACCGGCCACACACTGGAAGCCAATGCTTTAATAAAGGCACAAGCCATTCACAATCGTTTTCAAGAGGCTGTTTTTGCCGATGACACCGGGCTGGAAGTTGAGGTTCTGGATGGAGCTCCTGGCGTGTATTCTGCCCGCTATGCCGGGGAGCCGGCTAATGCTGAGCGCAATATGGAAAAGCTTCTACAGGCGCTGGCAGGCGAAAAGAATCGCAAGGCGCGATTTAGAACGGTGATTGCCTATATTTCTCAAGCGGGTAAAAACCATTTTTTTGAGGGCTCGGTTGAAGGTGAAATTACGCTAAGCCATTCAGGGACCCAGGGGTTTGGCTACGATCCTATTTTTAAACCTACTGGATTTAACCAAACTTTTGCCGAAATGCAGGCCGCCCAAAAAAATGAAATTAGCCACCGCGGCCGGGCCATTCAAAAGTTTATTCAGTTTCTTCAGCTGCAAAAAAGCTAAAGCCCACGTTGCCATATTTTCTAAACTTTTGAAAGTGGGGGAGTTCATTCAGTTTTACGCGCGCCTGGTGCTCAATAATAAGCATGCCCTCCTCTTTAAGCAGGTGGTTTAAAAACACCCGTTCTACCAAAGATTCATAGGCTTCAAAATCATAGGGTGGGTCGGTAAAAATCAGATCGTACTCCGCAAATTCTCTTTTAAGGTATTCCAGGCAGTCACTTTGTACCGCACTGTAAGTCTGATATTGGAGTTGTTCAAAGGTTTTGCGAATGAACCTGAGGCAGGCCGGGTTTTTATCCACGCAAGTCACATCGGGGCAACCCCGGCTGGCAAACTCATAACTTACATTACCGGTACCGGCAAATAAATCCAGCACCTTAATCTCGTCAAAGTAATAATGGTTATTTAAAATATTGAATAGGCTTTCCTTGGCAAAATCAGTGGTGGGGCGCACCGGCAAATTGCGGGGTGCCCTTATTTGTTTACCTCTAAAGCTTCCGCTAATGATTCGGGTCATTTACAATGCTGCAAAAAGATTAATATGCTGGCGCAGTTCCATGGCGCTGATTTTAGAACCCACCTTTAATTGAGGGGGTAAGGGTAGCTCTTCTACCTCACCAATGTGCCGGCTTAGCAGAGTGTAAAGTTTATGGCCCTTAAGGCTGTAGCCTGATAAATAGAGTTTTTCTTCAGTGGCCAGCACCCTATTTTGTTCCAGGGCGAAAAGCACATAGTAGAGTAGATCTTCTTCGGTGTTAAATGGAAAGTGATTGTAAAGCAGCACTTGGCCATTGCGGCCCACAAAGAAATGCGCTGTGTGTTCTGCAATGTGCAGATGCAGGTAAATACTGGCACTGGCGGCTGGTTTGTACAGGTTAGGGTAGCTGCTCGCCTGATGCTTAAAGGTGGCTTGCGGAAATTGCTTTACAAGCCAGTTTTTATCGGCCTCAGGCAGCGCGTATAAAAGCAGGCATTGGCTAGATGGCCAATGTTCACTGTATACTTCATCGCCCTCATCTAAGGAGCTGGAATACGAAAGCACCTGGGCGCCAATGCCTTTTTGGTAAAGACTTTCAGGCAAAAGGCTGAATTTTTCATTGCTGAAAACGCCCTGTATTTTTGAGCATGCGGCAAGTGGCCAATCTAGTTTGCGGAGGGCCGCCTGGTAAAAATCAAACCGTTCTTGAGCCTTCATTTGATTGTGAGGCATGGCGCAATGTGCCAGGGCTTCTACTTGAGAGTTTTGGCTATTCACTAACATTACAGAAAAAGAAGCAGCCGATAGCCCAATGAGGGCTTGGCTGCTTTTAATACTTTCTGCGTTGGGTTTGTGTTCCGTTTTATGCAGCGAAAATTGGATGTTATTTCCAGTTGCCACTAAGGGTGGGTTGTGAGAGTGAGCCAATTTTTAATGCATGATCTTCATCAATGTATTGGTCGTATTTATTTAAAACATCATGAAAAATAACGGTATCAGGCGCCACCGCCTCAAAAACCGGCACAATCACATCATTCACCTCAATTTTGGTAGCGTCCATCATAAAGGGCACCTGCTCAGAGAAAGGAATGTAGCGCAAGCGTTCGGGCTTATAATCTGAGTCAAACAGACTTTCCTTTACACTCTCATACCCTAGAATGGTGGTAATGATGGTGTCTTTTTGCATTTCTTGTTGGTAGGTTTCATTGTAATAGGTGAAGCTAGAATCTTTACGCTGAATAATAGCTTTTTGGCCCGTATCTAAAAAAGCAATCAGTTGATCCAGGTCAGACGCAAATTTGCTATACACTTCGCGGTGGGCTTTCTGCACATCTCTGATTTCTTCCAGGCGTTCTTGCACGGCCGTGTAGCGTTTCTTTTTAATCTTCTCGTACTGAATAGGCTCTTGAATGATAGCATACAGCTTATAGGTCAAAAAAATTATGGTTAAGCCAAGTACAATCTTTATTATTGCTGAAACCTTTGAATCCATAGTGTTTACGGGCTGTTTATAGTTGCGTTTCGGACAAAACTACAACTTTTTTTGGTTGACAAAATTCTTTTTTAAAACCGCTTACCTTTAGTAAATGCAAACGCATAACTGGGCCGATTTATTTAAAAAATTAAAGGAGAACTTTCCCTTTGAACCCACTGCGGGGCAGCTAAAGGCTCTAGAGCAATTGGCGCATTTTTGTTTAAATGCGCACAGCCAAAAAGTATTTCTGTTAAAGGGTTATGCGGGTACCGGTAAAACCAGTTTAATTAACACAATGGTAAACACCTTACCGGCTTTTCGCTTTAAAATGGCCCTCTTAGCTCCCACCGGTCGGGCGGCCAAAGTAATGACCCAATACACGGGCAAACCTGCTTTTACCATTCACAAATTCATTTACGTACCCCAGCCAGGTGGTATGGGAACCCCCATTTTTAGCCTTCGGGCCAACCGGGGTAAAAAGGCCATTTTTATTGTAGACGAGGCTTCCATGATTGCCGATGCGGAATCAGAAGTATCGGGCAGTCTGTTGGCCGATCTACTGAGCTTTGTGTACAGTGGTGATGATTGCAAGCTTATTTTTATTGGTGACTTGGCGCAGCTTCCTCCGGTTTTCACCGATAGCAGTCCTGCACTGGATGCCGACTATCTGGCGCGCCATTACGGGCGGGAGTCTTTAGAGCTTGAGCTCACCGAAGTAATGCGTCAGGCCCAGGGTTCCGTTTTACTGCAAAATGCCACCCAGTTGCGCCAGCTGCAAACAGAAGAGGAGTTGCAACTACCCCAGTTCAAAGAGGGGCCCGATTTTGTTTGGCTGCAGGAGGGCTATGAAGTAGAGGAGGCCTTGAATGATTCCTTCTCAGAGGTGGGTAAGGAAGGCACAGCGGTAATTGTACGCGCCAATAAACGCGCCAATGATTACAATCAACAAATACGGCAGCGCATTCTTTGGCAGGAAGATGAGATCTCTACCGGAGATTATTTAATGGTGGTGAAAAACAACTATCACTGGCTACCGGCTAAAAGTAAGGCCGGTTTTATTGCCAACGGAGATATTGCCGAAATACAAGAAATTTACGAGTACAAGGAATTGTACGGCCACCGTTTTGCGCGGGTGAAAATTCAGTTAATAGATTACCCCGAAGAACCACCGCTGGAAACCGTCATCATGCTGGATGTCTTGAATTTGCCCTCGGCTTCTTTGCCCTGGGAGGCCTCTAAGCAGCTGTACCAAAATGTACTTTTAGATTATGCTGATGTACCTTCTCAATCTAAACAGCATTTGCTGGTGCGCCAAAACACTTATTTTAACGCCCTGCAGGTAAAGTTTGCCTACGCCATAACTTGCCACAAGGCGCAAGGGGGGCAGTGGCAAAATGTGTTTGTAGAAAAACCCTGGCTGCCGCCTGATCAACTACCTTTGGAATACCTGCGCTGGCTTTACACCGCCATTACCCGTGCCACCGATAAGGTCTATTTAATTGGCTTTACCCCTGATTATTTTGAGGGATAGGTTTTAGTTCATAGTCCGCAGACCATAGACCACGGTCCACAGACCGCAGTAGTTCTTGCTTTTTAGCCTAAGGATCTTCCAGAATTCAGAACCTATTCCCTATCTAGTTTAGTGGGCAGTTTTAGAAATGTTTAGTTTTTTTCTAAACTTTTTATCGTAGCCCCTTATCCGGACTGCGGACTGTTAACTTTTGGAATCTTTTCCCCACCTGTTACCGAAATGGCAAAAGTGGTTTTACACAAGATTTTCTTTTGTTCAAGGCTTTTACTCTTGATTTTAAGGCGTACTGTCCACTACGGATTAGCCAACTTAAGCAAGAAAACAGTTCTACTAAGAATTAAGGTGCTCGCCCTGTTCTTTAACCCCAATGTGAAAAAGGGCATCACCTTTATGATTGAGGGGAAAGTTGTTGTGCCCAATAATGTAGCCGTTTTCGGGGCTTTTAACCTTTACAGAGTACTGATTATCAGGCGCGGAAATATAGCCTAAGGTTTGATCTAGCTTTACTTCTTTACCACTGGCCTTGCGGTGGCGAAATAGTCCGGAAACATCGGCCCTGAGCCAGGTAGAACGGGTAAAGAAATGTTGTTTATGCATTTGTTGTGGAGCCTTGTTAATCATGCCAAAATGCTTGAGCACCCTGCGAATGCCGTCCATACCCTCGCTTACGGTTTTAGGGTCTATGCGTAGGGTTTCGCCTCCCTCAAACACCACTACGCTTTTGCCCAAATCTTTAGCCGTTTCCCTAAAAGATTTAGCAATGAGGGGCGAATGCAGCGTAAAAGGAGCGGCAAAGGCCTTGGCTACTTCAGCTCCCAACTGGTCATTGGGCGCAAAGCGGATTTGGGGGAAGTTGGTGCGGCTGGCCCCCCCGGTATGAAAATCCAGACCAAAATCAATTTCGGGCAATATTTTATGGGTAAGTGTGTGCGCCACCATGCTGGCCAAGGAGCCTTCGGGACTACCCGGGAAGCTGCGGTTTACGTCTTTTCCATCGGGCACGTCACGTGAGAAATTGATAAAACCATACACATTTATAATGGGCATGGCTATGACAGAGCCGCATTGCAGCTGGTGCCCAATTTTACTGTCTAAAAATTTACGGATGATTTCAATGCCATTTACCTCGTCTCCGTGCATACCTCCGCTCAGTAGCACAGTAGGGCCATCTACCTTTGATCTGAAGACGTGCACCGGCATGTGAATGGGTGTGCCCGAAGGTAGGCGGGAAACGCTGAGCTCTAAAAAACGATTTTCACCCGGAGCAATTTCTTGTTCATCTATGGTTAAACTGCGCATCAGAGACCGGTGTAGTTATGCGGTGTAAATTGTTTTAGTTCTTTTTTTACCGCATCGCTTACCTCCAGCCCATCTACAAACTGGGCAATGGTTTCTGCATTAATTGTGGTGTTGGTGCGGGTAAGACTTTTAAGCGCCTCGTAGGGCGATGGGTAACCCTCTCGCCTCAAGATATTTTGAATGGCCTCGGCTACCACGGCCCAATTATTTTCCAAATCGGCCTGGAGCGCCTCTTCATTTAGAATGATTTTTCCCAGTCCCCGCAGGGTGGCGTTAATGGCAATTAAAGTATGGCCCATGGGGGTACCCACGTTGCGCAGTACGGTGCTGTCGGTGAGGTCGCGCTGCAGGCGCGATACCGGTAACTTAGCGGCTAAATGCTCAAACAGGGCATTGGCCAAACCTAAGTTGCCCTCACTATTCTCAAAATCAATGGGGTTTACCTTGTGGGGCATAGCCGATGACCCTACTTCGCCTTTTTTAATCTTTTGCTTGAAGTAGTTCATGGATATGTAGGTCCACATATCGCGGTCAAGGTCTAGAATAATTGTATTAATGCGCTTTAGGCAGTCAAACAGAGCGGCCATATTATCATAATGCTCAATTTGGGTGGTAGGCCAGGAGTGCTGTAAGCCTAAAACCGTGTTCACAAAATGATCGCCAAAGCTTTTCCAGTCATGTTTAGGGTAGGCAGCCACGTGGGCATTAAAGTTGCCAGTGGCCCCTCCAAATTTAGCGCTATGCGGTATATGCCTTAAAAGTCGTAATTGCTGATCGAGCCGCTCTACAAAGACCATTAGCTCCTTACCAAGGCGGGTGGGACTGGCGGGCTGTCCGTGGGTATGGGCCAACATGGGTACTTTCTCCCATTCCTGTGCTTTCTCAGTCAGCATCACTACTAATTCCCCCACGGCTGGCACGTACTCTTTTTCTACAAATTCTTTTAAAGAGAGTGGTACGGCTGTATTATTAATGTCTTGTGAGGTTAAGCCAAAATGCACAAATTCTTTGTAGTCTGCCAGGCCTAATCGCTCTAAATGCTCTTTTATAAAATATTCAACCGCCTTTACATCATGGTTGGTGGTGCGTTCTATCTCTTTGATGCGCTGGGCGTCCTCTAGGTTAAAATCCAGATAAATATCGCGCAAGGCAATAAAATTTTCCGCATCAATTTGGGCTAACTGCGGTAGCGGTAGTTCTACCAGGGCAATGAAATACTCAATTTCAATTTGCACCCGATATTGAATGAGGGCATATTCTGAAAAGTAGTTTTTTAAACTTTTGGTTACTTTGTGGTAGCGCCCGTCAATAGGCGAAATAGCGCGCAGTGCATGTTCCATACTATAGAAATAAGCGGCAAAAGTAATTAATCTTTATGGGCAAGGAATTTCAACAATGGGGTATTGCCTTGGGCTCTTATGCTAAGGCTTTCCCTTATTTGCTTAAGCCGGGGTACCGGAGGTATTTACTCTTACCGGTGCTGGTAAATTTACTTTTTTTAATAGCCGTAGTTTGGGCCGCTTTGGTCTATGCCGAACCCCTGCTAACGGCCGTATTAAACTATTTCAACATTGATTTGAGCAGCTGGGGCAAAGCATGGTCTAGCGTAGCGGTAATTGTGCTGCAAATTCTAAGCTTCCTGCTTTTTCTCAGCGTTTATAAATATGTGGTCTTGGTAGTATTGGCGCCTTTATTGGCCTATCTATCGGAAAAGGTTGAAAAAGACTTGTTGGGCCAGGATTTCCCTTTCAGTTGGAGTCAGTTTGTACAGGATATTGGCCGGGCCCTGGTCATAAATGGCTTTAACTTAATTAGGGAGTTGGGGCTTACACTTTTACTCAGCATACTGGGTTTTATTCCTTTGGTGGGCCTGGCAGCACCGTTTTTAATTCTATTGGTGCAAAGTTATTTCTACGGCTATGGACTCCTTGATTACAACGCGGAGCGCTGGCGTTTCAGCATCGGGCAAACCGAAAAGTACATGTGGCAGCATAAAGGTCAAACCGTTGCCATTGGACTGGTTTTTCACTTCATTTTCTTAATACCGCTAGTGGGCTGGATTTTGGCGCCTATCTGGTCGGTAATAGCAGCAACCTTATCGGCTGTGAGCCTCAAAACCAAAATGCGGGATTTAAGGAGCCCAAGGCATTGAGTTAACGATTTAGCCGTTGCCCGCTCAGGCATCCTCAACCTTTAGAGCTCCAAATAGACCTAAAACTTATTCATCTTAAAGGCCCTGATTTTTTTGAACACCTTGGGAGCACTCTGTAACGTTAAACCCAAGAAAATGACCCAAATTCAAAAATTGTTAGCCGCCCTGTTGCTTATAATTACAGCAGCCTGCACACCCGAAGAAGAACCTAAACTGGAAGTCAATGCCGTAGATCCACCCAACTCAAAATTAGAGCTGGAGCAGTTTATGAAGGCGGGCCGCGAGGCTTTTCAAGAGTTTACTTTTGACGCTGGCGCAGCCCAAACTATTACTGGCGCAGAAGGCACCATCTTTACCATTCCGGCCAACGCATTTGAGCACCCTAACGGGCAAGCCATTAGCGGCAATGTTACCTTACGCTTGCGCGAAATGTACAGCCCCGGGGCGATGATTTTTAACAATGCCGGCACCGTATCTAAGGGGCAAATTTTAAACAGCGGTGGCTCTTTTGAGCTGGCCATTCAACAAAATGGCACCGATGTACGGCTGGCTCCCAATGCACAAATTGGCGTGGGCGTACCTACCGATAGCATGGACGCCAATATGGAGTTGTTTGCCGCCAATACCCGTGATACCAACAATCAAATAAACTGGCAAGCGCAAGATGTAAATGTGGCCGATACCACCCGAGATAGCACCGGTACCGCCATTGATTCTTTATATCGCTTTCAACTCAGAAGTTTGTTTAGATTTATTAATTGCGATTATTTTAACACAGACCCAAGGCCGCTTACCGAGGTAACTATTCAGGTGGGGCCCAATATGACGCGCACTGATACCCGTGTTTTGGTTTATTTACCCAGTGTAAATGCCATGGTACCTGTGTACAATTTTAGTTCACCTAACTTCTTAATTAACGGAGGCTATAGACTGCCGGTAGGTATAAATGCCGTGTTTATTGCCATTAACGTAGATAATTTGGGAGTGTACAATTACGCCATTCAACAAAACACGGTTACGCAAAATCATTTAGAGATAATGAACTTTAGCAGCATCACCAAAACGCAACTTATTCAGCTTTTAAACAGTCTTTAAAGTTGGGAAAAGTGCGGGGGCTTCTCCAAAAAATGATAGGTTTTTAGGTTGTGATCCACTTGGGCAAAAATGGTAGTTAGGCCATTGCTCAAAATGAAATAATCAACTTGGTATTTTAAATTATAGCGGGCCGCCTGATCAAAGGTGGCCTGACTTATTTTTACCTGGGGTGCTTTGCATTCTACCAGCAGTGCGGGTTTGGTTTGCCTGTACACCAAAATATCGGTGCGTTGTTGTTTTTGGTTCAGCTTAAATCCACCTTCTAAGGCTATAGCCGATGCCGGAACCCCTAACTCCTGTTCTAAAAAATAAACGAGATGCTGGCGCACCCACTCTTCGGGCGTAAGCACCAGGTATTTTTTGCGCAAGCGATCCCACACTACCACCTGGCCTTCTTTTTTTGCCAGTTTTAAAGGGGGTTCTGGTAGTGAAAGTGGAACAATGTTTTTTAGCATGCGGCAAAGGTAAAGGCTTTGATCAGGTATTATTAGGCCCCTTTTCTTAAAAGGCTTACAGACCTTTAATCTTCTACTTTTTTTGTTGATTTGCAGACCTGTTTCATCATGACATTTCTAGAACTCAAAAAAGAAATTAACCAGGGTGTTTTTAAACCCATCTACCTCCTCATGGGGGAGGAGGCTTATTTTATTGATGCTCTCACACAACTTATTGAAAAAAAGGCGATTAACGAAGAAGAGCGTAGTTTCAACCAAACGGTTTTGTACGGCCGGGAAACGGATATAGACACCGTAATAGGGGAGGCCAAGCGGTACCCTATGATGGCAGAGCGGGTGTTGGTTTTAGTGAAAGAAGCGCAAAACCTCAGAAATCTAGCCGCCTTAGAAGCTTATGCCGAAAATCCGCAGCCCAGCACCGTGCTGGTTTTGGCATACAAATACAAAAAAGTAGACAAGCGCACTAAACTTTATAAATTGATAAACAACCAAGGGGGTGTTTTTGAGTCTAAAAAACTGTATGATGATAAAATTCCAGCTTGGATTGAAGCCTACTTAAAAGAGATGGGCTACCCCAGTACCCCCAAAGCTTTGCAGCTCTTGACAGAGAGCTTGGGCTCTGATTTAAGTAGAATTGTAAATGAGCTAAAAAAACTGGCTTTAGTTATTCCGCCTAAAACCACAATTACTGATGATTTGGTGGAAGAACATATTGGTATTAGCAAAGATTACAACAACTTTGAATTGCAAAATGCTATTGGATCTATGAACTTTTTAAGAGCCATGAAGATTCAAAAGTATTTTGAGGCCAACCCCAAAGGGCATCCCTTGCTTTTAACGCTGCCAGTTTTACATCGTTATTTTAGGTTGGTGATGATGGCCCACCAAAGCGCAGACAAAAGCAAAGGGGGGCTGGCTTCACTGCTTAAGGTGCAGCCTTATTTTTTGGATGATTACTTACAAGGTGTTAAAAATTTTAGCCTTAAAAAATGCGCCCGGGTAATGAGTTTTATTCGAGAAGCCGATGTGCGCTCCAAAGGCATTAATAATGGTCGCACCTCTGATTCTGATTTGTTGAAAGAATTGATTTATAAAATATTTTATGCCTAAGGGCCGCTAATTTTAGCTTATGAAAAAACACTCTGCATTACTTCTTTTTGCCTTCTCTTTTTTAGCACAAGGGCTTTTAGCCCAAACCGGGGGTATCCGTGGTTTTGTTTACAACAAAGACAACGATGAAACTATACCCTTTGCCAATGTGGTTATTAAAGGAACCGAAACGGGTACCGTGGCTAATGCCGATGGCTACTTTATTTTGAGTAATATAAAGCCGGGCACTTACACCCTGGAAGTCTCGTTTGTGGGCTTTAAATCCTACACGCAAGAAGTAAAAGTGTCTGTAAATCGCATAGCCAGCATAAAGGCCTACCTGCAGCCTGAAAGTGAACTTTTAGAGGGAGTAGAGGTGACCGCAGAGCGGCAAGAACGCGAAACCAAGGTGCTTACCAGTGTGGTTACCTTAGACCCTAAAAGCATTAAACGTTTCTCTGTTGGGGGGGATGCCGATATTATTAAAGCTGTACAGGTTTTACCCGGGGTGATTACCACGGGAGACCAAGGTGGACAATTATACATACGTGGAGGTGCCCCCATCCAAAACTTGATTTTATTAGATGGTATGATCATCTACAATCCTTTTCACTCCATTGGTTTCTTTTCGGTTTTTGATGATGATATTATTCGGTCTGCAAACGTTTATACCGGTGGTTTTAATGCCGAGTATGGGAGCCGTAACAGCGCAGTAATGGACGTGCGCACCCGCAGTGGTAACCGTAAGCGCTTAAGCGGAAAAGTAAACGCCAGTACCTACTTGGCCAAGCTTTTAGTAGAGGCTCCTTTGGGCCGAAGAAATGAGCGCGGGCAGGCCTACAGTTCTATGCTGGTATCGGCCAAAACCTCGTATTTAGACCAAACCAGTTCTATTTTTTACCCTTATGTTGAAACAGAGTTTGATGGCTTGCCCTTCAGATTCAGAGATTTATACGCCAAGTTTTCGAGCCAATCCGATAATGGCTCACAGATTAATGTTTTTGGTTTCAACTTTGACGATGGAGTGCGCTTTGCGGGCGACAACAGCATAGATTGGAACTCAAGCGGAGCAGGCTTTAACTTCACCGCCATACCGCCTACCTCTACGGTTTTATTGTCTGGTGATGTTAGCTATTCTACCTACAATATTGCGGCCATAGAAGGTGATTTAGTGCAAGAGAGTTCGGTAAATGGGTTTAACGGGGGCTTGGACTTCACCTATTTCTTTCGCAAAGCCGATGAGCTAAAATTTGGCATTGAAGCTATTACTTATGCTACAGATTTGCGCATTGAGCCTCCGGTAGGTGTGGCCGTTTCTGAGGCTGAAAATACTACCGAGTTTGGTGCTTTCTTACGCTACAAATATATCGCTAACCGCTTGATTGTAGAACCGGGCTTCAGAGTGCATTACTATGGCAGCCAAGCCGAAGCCAGTTATGAGCCGCGTTTAGGAGTAAAATACAATGTTAATGATTGGCTTAGATTTAAAGCCTCTGGTGGCTGGTACTCTCAAAACCTGATTGCCGGTTATTCAGACCGCAATGTAGTGAACTTATTTTACGGATTCTTGAGTGCTCCTAATGAAAGCAGCCTGCAATCTTCTTTTAGAGGTGAGGAAGTAACCAGTAGTTTGCAGAGAGCGCAACATTTGGTGGTAGGGGCTGAATTTGAAATAACCAAAGAACTAACTGTTAACCTTGAGGGCTACATCAAGGATTTTAACCAACTTACCAACCTAAACCGCAACCAATTGTATACTGAGGACAGTCCACTGGCTCAAGGCAAGCCTGAAATTCTTTCAAAGGAGTTTATTTTGGAGCGGGGCCTGGCCAGAGGTATAGACCTACTGGCCAAATACCAGTCTAAAAAATGGTATTTATGGTTGGCCTATTCCATTGGTGAGATTACCCGTAACGATGGCATAATGAAGTATTTCCCCAATTTTGATCGTAGGCATAACTTAAACTTGCTGGGGACGTATAATTTTGGCCGTGACCAGAGCTGGGAAGCCAGCCTGCGTTACAATTTTGGTACAGGTTTTCCCTTTACGCCCACGCAATTGTACTACAGCCAACTCCCTTTTACCAACCAAGGCAATCAGGGGGTTATTGATTATGATTACTCAGCAGAAAACGGACAGCTAGGCGTGCTCTATGGAGACTTTAATACCAATCGTTTACCCAATTACCACCGGGTAGATTTTAGTGTTTCTAAGGTGATAGAGTTTAGTGAGTACAGTGAATTAAAAATCAGCACGGGAGCTACCAATATTTTAAATTATCAGAATATCTTTTATTATGATAGAATTGATAATAAACGGGTAGATCAACTGCCTATAATGCCTACTCTTTCATTGGCCTACTCCTTTTAATCAGCCGGGCTACTTTAGTGCTTTAGCGGGAAATTACGTTGTATTTTAAAATACAGTAAATAGCGCGGAAACCATCTTTCCAATTTATTTTCTTGCCTTCGCTAAAGGTGCGGCCGTAATAACTGATGCCTACCTCATAAATACGAATGCCAGGAATACGCGCAATTTTAGCGGTTACCTCAGGCTCAAAGCCAAAGCGTTGCTCTTTCAGTTTTAAAGCCTGCAGTTTTTTGGTGTCAAAAAGTTTGTAACAGGTTTCCATATCAGTTAGGTTCAGATTGGTAAACATGTTTGATAAGAAGGTTAAAAACTGATTGCCCAGGCTGTGCCAAAAAAATAAAATCCGGTGCGGGTTTCCACCCATAAATCTGGAGCCGTATACCACGTCAGCCACCTCATTTAAGATGGGCTTGAGCAAAATGTTGTATTCAGCCGGGTCATATTCTAAATCTGCGTCTTGAATAACCGTGTACTCTCCAGTGGCTTTACTAATGCCGGTGTGCAGCGCAGCACCTTTGCCTTTATTTTTCTCATGAGCATAATAGCTGATGGGCAGTTCTGGGTTTTCTTTTTGGTAGCGCAAAATGGCGGCTTCAGTATCATCTGTACTGCAATCATTTACCACAATAACCTCTTTGGCTAAATCATTTACCAAGTTCACTTCTTTTACCTTGTTTAGTATACGATGAATGGTGGCGCCCTCATTGTAGGCGGGTATAACTATAGAGAGCTTGGTTATGAGCATTTGAACTAATTAAAGCCCACAAAAATAACAAAACAAAAAAGCCAGATTGCCAATAGCAATCTGGCTTTAAAACTAACCTAAAACTAATTTACATCTTTTGGTATTTCAGTACTTTATTACCAAGATGAATGAGGTAAATACCACGCCTTAGGTGTCTTAAATCCAGTTGCTTTTTTTCCAGGTTAGAACCATCAACAACACCTGCTTACTCTAACATTCCGGTAAGGCTTACCATTTTAATTGAAAGAGTTCCCTCAGGCACCTGACCGCTAAAGCGCAGTAAACCTTTACCTAGGTTGGGGTAAACACTAGTGCGTTTCATATTTTCCTCAACCCTGGAAAGAAAAAAGGGATCATCCAAATCATTACCTCCATCCCTAATAGGTATGGCAGTTAATTCTTTGTTTTTTTCCGTTTTAGGTGTTTCATTCTGGGCAAATAGCCCACAGCTCATTAGCATCGTAAACGCTAATAAGCCTAATTTAGCTCTTCTAGTTTTCATTGCAGATATGTTTTCTTTTTCGTTATCTCAAAGCTAGTTTTATAAGAGCCTTTTTTGTTTTTAAGGAAACATAAGCCTTGTTAAAGTGGCGTTAAAGGCTATTATTCTGGCTTTAAGCTTTCTACTTTTGACCCTATGACCGTGAAATCTATTCGTTTAAGTAAGCGCTTGAACTGGCTTATAATTCTAATGACAACCTCGCTCTTGGGCGTAACCGGGGTGCAAGCCTACTGGCTTAAAAATGCCTTTAGTCTTAAAGAAGAAAAGTTTGACCGCGATGCAATGGAGGCCATTAGTAACGTTTCGGAGCGATTGGAAAACTTAGAGTCACTTCGTTTTTTGAGTGAAAGCTTTAAAATTGAACCCTTTTTCACTGAGAAGCTTAGTCCCACTTTTAAAGTAAATGGCTCTTCGGCCGATAGCGTTTTGCCAAGTAAATCGGGCGGAAGCCTGAAACTTACCATGCGATTGGGCGGAGATACGGTAATGGAATTTGATAGTGATGACCAAAAAGCCACCTTAAAAGCCTACCGTTTTAAGGACTCCATAAATAGGGAGATAATCTTGCAAAGCCGCCCTGAAGACATGATGCAAAAAGGCATGCACCTAGATATGATGTTGCGTAAAATGGTGGTACATGAAATGCGCAGAAAAAACATTGGCAGCTTAATCTCGCAAAATACCTTAGACTCCCTTTTAAATCATGAATTACAGCGGTACGGCATAGCGCTACCTTATGAGTTTGCAGTTTTAAATGATCAGCAAATCAACCTCTCTTCTGCAAACTGGAGCCCCAAAGACAGCCAGTACAAAACCGCCCTATTTCCCAATGATTTCTTCTCCAACCAAAGCCTGGCGCTGAGCTTTCCTAAAAAAACAAACTACCTGCTTAAATCTATGGTGGTAATGCTGGCGGTAAGCCTCTTTTTTACCATGGCCATTATTATTGCTTTTTACCGCACTTTGAGTTTTTCATTGCGGCAAAAGCGTATTTCAGAGATTAAAACCGATTTTATCAACAATATGACGCATGAATTTAAAACGCCTATTGCCACCATTAACCTGGCTATTGATGCGCTTAGAAACAAGAAAATTATTTCAGACCCCGCCAAGATTACCCACTACAGCAACATGATTAGGCAGGAAAATAATCGTATGAATATGCAGGTAGAAAGTGTACTGCGTATGGCTTTAATGGATAAACAAGAACTGGATTTAAACTTTAACCAAGTAGAAATTCAAAAAATTGTGGAAGAAGCTATTGATCATGTGTCCTTACAACTGGAAAACCGGGGCGGCAAACTCACCCGCTTTTTAAATAGTGAAAACCTTAGCCTTTTGGCCGATAAAAATCACTTAGCCAACACCGTTATTAACCTCTTAGACAATGCCATTAAATACTCCCCCGGTGCGCCCCAAATAAAGGTGGTGACTGAACGCACCCGCAACTACTTCATCTTAATGGTAAGTGACAATGGCTTGGGCATGACTAAAGAAGAGCAAAAACACATTTTTGATAGATTTTATCGGGTAAGCTCAGGTGATTTACACAATATAAAAGGCCATGGTCTGGGTCTTAGCTACGCTAAAGGCATAGTAGAAGCTCACGGTGGTCGCATTGAAGTAGAAAGTGAAAAAGGCAAAGGCAGTAAATTTTACATCTACCTACCTTTAAATAAAGCATAAAATGAGCCAAACAATAGAAGTACTTTTAGCCGAAGATGATCCCAACTTTGGGGTCGTATTAAAAGATTACCTAGAGCTGCATGACTTTAAGGTTACGCTGGCGCGCGATGGCGTGGAAGCTTTGCGTGAGTTCAAGGGATCAGACCCAGCGCTCTGTATTTTAGACGTAATGATGCCCAATAAAGATGGCTTTACCCTGGCCAGAGATATACGCGAAATTGATGGCGACATTCCTATTATCTTTCTTACCGCAAAATCTATGAAGGAAGACATGCTCAAAGGTTTTCAAATTGGAGCTGATGACTACGTGACCAAACCCTTTGACTCAGAGGTTCTGCTTTATAAAATAAAAGCCATCTTAAATCGTAAAATCACTCCTGAAGAAGAAATTACCCTATTTGTGATTGGCCGTTACAGTTATGATTCAGAAATGCGGGAGTTAAAAGGCCCCAACCAAAAAAGCCGAACCTTAAGCCCCAAGGAGGGCGCTCTATTAAAGCTACTGGTTCAAAATAAGAACAAATTGGTTAGCCGCTCTTTGGCTCTCAAAAAAATCTGGAAAGACGATAATTATTTCACGGGCCGCAGTATGGATGTATACATGGCAAAAATTAGGAAGTACCTAAAAGATGATCCTAATGTGGCCATTGTAAATGTGCACAGTGAGGGCTTTAGGCTGGTAGATAACCTCTAGTCCTACTCTTCAACCGTCTCTCCCTTAGCTTCAATATTCCAGGTATGATCGGCTAGGAGCCTTACGGTGTAGAGAAAGTGTTTAAACTTAAGCTTGGCCCATTCATCGGGTCCAATCATGGATAAAACGTAATCACCTTCTTGGTTTTCGTAAAGGTGATACACATGATTAATTTCGGGTTTAAAGCCCATTTTGGCTGAGTAGATTAAGGCTGCCAATTGCTTGCGCTCATGAATTTCTTTGGCCTGCTTGGCGAGTAAATCAATTTGGTCCTTTATCTGGCTGAGCTGCATATCGGTTTGCTCTTCCATGGCATTCAAAGCCCGCCCTCTAATAACGCCTTGTTTAGTGGGCTTAATTACGGGGCTCCCCACTGTGTGCGCATAGGGTAGAGTAGAAGGTGATTCCGTAATCTTATCCTTGTCAATAGGGTTCGTAAATTCTTTATTGGGCTCTTTCTTCTCGTCCTTCTTCATATTTTTTTAACGCTTTTGCGATAGCACTGTTTGCGTGCGGCTCTCTGTATTTCGGATGGCGGTGGTATGCCGTTGCAAAATTCGTAAACTCTCTTGTTTTACGCGCGGCCATTTTTTGGCCTCATGCAAAATTTCACGGGCCTTGGCGGCTTGTTTTTGGGCATCTACAATCGGTAAGGGGTAGTCTTTACCAGGCGTAAAATCATAGAAGCTTTGCTCCAAAGGCGATAGGGCCCAAGGCGTGGCCCGCAGTGGTGCTGGAATTTTTTGCAGGGCCGGTAAATAGGTGCAAATGAACTCCCCGTGCGGGTCATGCTCTTCCGCTTGCTTTTCTGGATTGTACACCCTTACTGTATTAATTCCGGTTAGGCCCGCCTGCATTTGAAACTGCGGGTAGTGAATGCCTGGAATAAAGTCTAAAAACTGTTGCGCCAAATAATGAGCGCCCGCTTGCCAGGGTTGCCAAAGATGATGGCAAAAAAAACTCACCAACATGGCGCGCATTCTAAAATTAAGGTAGCCCGTTTCATGGAGGGCTTTCATGCTAGCATCTACCAACGGGTAGCCGGTTTCTCCCTTTTTCCAGGCCTCAATGCGCTCTTCATCTGCTGCTTGGTGCAAGGCCTCAAAACCACGATTAATGGTTTCCTGCTCCATGCGGTGCTCCATTTCAAATTTTTGAATAAAATGAGAGTGCCAATGCAGCCGCGAAATAAAATTTTTAAGATTTCGCTTTGAGGTGCTTTTCAGGTAAGCTTTGCGCGAAGCTTGGTACACCTGCCGCAGGCTGAGGTTTCCCCAGGCTAAGAACACTGAAAGGCGGCTACAAGAGGTGCGGCTTTGTAAAGGCTTGGAAATATGCTTGCTGTAATTTTGGTAGTGGCCATTTAAAAAATGCTGAAGCTGCTTTTGACCCTCTGCCTCTCCTACTTTTTGAAAAGCTGCTGGGTAGTTTTCTAATTGTGGCTTAATCTTCGCAGGCAGGGCAAATTTGCGCTGCAAATGTTCCAGCCAGTCTGATTGGTCTAAAGTAGCTTTGCTATAAATCACTTTGGCTAAGGGCTGCGACATAAAATCACGCCAGCGTTCATCCCATTTTTGGCGGTTCTTTAGCCCTCTGAAAACTCCGTTGGCCGGATGCTCTTGCCAGAGGATGGCCTGTTTTCTAAAAAATTTTTGCAGTGTTAAATCACGTTCAAAACTAACCTCTACGTCTGTTTCTTGATAGCTATGCACCTTAGCCAGTGGCAATTTTTCTGCAAGATCACTAAAAACATCGGCCGCAGAGCCATGCAGAATAAGCATAACCTGGCCTTTTTGAGCCAGTTGATGCTGCACTTCCAGAGCGCTTTGGTACTGTGCTTGCCAGTGGCGCAGGCTCCAATTAGGATGAGCTTTAAAAATAGGTTCAAAAAGAAATAGATGTAGTACCGGCTGGTTTTGCGCGTGTGCACTGTGCAATGCCGCGTGGTCTGCCAGGCGGAGGTCTCTCTTAAACCAAACTACTTGTAAGGCCATTACACCAGAATTACGCCTTCATTGGGGTCTCCATAGGCGGTGCATTTATTTTGCTCGTGGGCCATGGCACTCATTAGGGCTAGCAGAGAATCCAGGTGGTGCCACGTTTTCACATCTTTTGGGTTAAACCGAATATTTTTAGAAAAACGGCTGGCCACTTGGGCAGTGCAATCACTAAGGTTGCTCTTAGATTTTTTATAACCCTGCTCTGGTAAATTTAGCCTTTGGGCCATAATTCTAGGATAAGTCTCATGCACTGTGGTACCTAAATTATCTTGTAGTTTATTTTTAAGCTCTATGGCCCGGGCCGCCAGACCTCCTAAAAACATGGGCGACATAGCCTTGCACTCCAAATCAGCTAATCTAAAGTGGTAGTTGGTGTTTTTACATTGTTTTTGAGTGTACACCCCGGGTAAAGAGAGAGGGGCATCTAGAAATATCCACTGTGGCTTAAAATGCTCAGTAGCGTTGTATATAAAATTGTCGGCATCTACCTTTTTGTCAACCGCTAAAAACATAATATCCATGCCTTGCAAAACGGCAATAACCGTGTTGCCCGTGTATTTGCTTCCATAATCAATACCAAAGTAGGTACTCATGCATTAATCTATTTTTCCAAAGAGGGAATTAACCTCTTGATGTCTGTAGCTAAATATTTCTTCTACGTTTCTTTTTACAAGTAAGGGGTGAAATAGTTCGCCCACCAAGCCCAGTGGAACTTTGTAATGTACAATGTCTCTTATTTCAGTGCCACCCGGTATGGCCTTAAAATGGTGCTGATGATGCCACAGGGCAAAAGGGCCTTCAATCATGCTATCTACAAAATACGCATGTTTTTGAATCTTGGTTATTTCACTGGCCCAGGGCAGGGTTATACCAGCCAGAGGTGTCACTTTATAGCGGATTACCATGCCTTCATACATAGTACCTTTAAACTCATCAACCATGCGCATTTTCATTTTAGGCGGAGTTACCTTTTTTAGGTTTACCGGGGTGGCAAAAAACTGCCAGGCTTCTTCTAAGGGTATGGGTATTTTTTGGGCGCTTTCAACTCGGTGCATTGTCTAAAATTTCAGCTATAACCCTGCTTACGGCTATAAGTTGAAAAACATTTCGCCTGTAGGCAAAAAAAAGCCCCCCTAAACCGGGAGGCCTTTGTAAGTACTCCAAAGCTGAAATTATTCTTCAGCCATACTTTCAGTTATGGCCTGAATGCGTTTTTGCAGCGCCTCGTCTGAACGACTGGCCATGGCAATTTGCCTAAAAGTGCCCATATCCATACCCTCTTCTTCGGTAATGCTGGCAATTTTGGTCATGAGGGTTTGCTGCATTTTCATAGCCTCACCCTGCACTTTGCTAAAAGCAGCTTGCTGTTCTGGGGTATAGCCCGATAGGTCTCCACCTTGCATTTTAGAGGCGCTCATCTTTTCAAAAGTAGCTTGATCTAAACCCTCTTTTTCAGCCATGGCTCTAATTTCTTCGGCCATACCTTCCTGAACGGTTTGCATTTTTTGGCCCACATTTACAAACTTGGTAAGTTGTGCTTTGCTAAAGGTTACTTCCTGCTCGGCTGGGGCAGGTGCGGTAACGGCATTTTGTGCCTGGGTAATTTGGGCGCTTCCTAAAAACAAGCTTAAGGTCAATCCTAAAATGGCCGTTTTACTTCGTAACGTCATTTGTTTCTGTTCTTTAAATTAGTAAAACTTCAAGGATAACAAGAATTAAAGCTCTGGCCAAATAAGAACTGTTAAGCTTAGTCTAAAGCGCCAAAAACCCGCTCCAAAATGCTGTTGACCCGTGCTAATGGGTTTTCACGGATGTCTTTTTCTTCTTCTGAAATTTTTAGAAAAAGCCCATTGAGGCCTTTACCCGTGCCATGCGCAGAAAGGTCTGTGGCTGAGATGGGCTGCAAATTCATTAGGCTGCCAATGGTTCCAAAGCCGGGCAGCCCGGTATTTAAAACGCTGTTGTAATCGGCCACAAAACTTTCGTATTCATCTACCACACTGGAATTACCCACTTTTACAGATTGTAAAGCCTGATCAATCTGAGGTTCGTATTGATTGTAAAGCGTACTGTAAGTATTTTGGCGCAGATAGGCCGTGGCTGCGGTATCTATGCCGCCAAATAAAATATTGTTGGCATCTTGTATGGTAATATCGGCAATGGCATTTACAAAGATTGGCGCAGCCGTGCCGGCTGCTTGTTCAGCGGCCCGGTTGATGCCTTTTACCAATTCATCTTCTTTGCTCTTCAATCCTGGTATGGTAACGCCTAAAACGGTAGTGCCATTGTACAAATCATTTCCGGTAACGGTAATAATACCAAGGTTTAAAGACTGTGCCTTAAAATTTTCAATGCTGTTTTGCAAGGTAGGTGGGAGCAAGATTTTTACCACCGGATCATTCAGGTAACCTCCCTCGGTATTTAAAATGGCTGTGGAGGAATCGGTGCCCACACGCAGGGCCTCTTTGAGGCCATTCGCAATTTCAGCATCGGTGAGGTTGTTGTTAATGGTATCCAGTACTTTATTTAAATCTTCCTCGGTACAGGCGGTAATGCCAACCAGCAGGGCGAGGCTCAATACGTATTTTAAAAATTTCATGGCGGTTCATTTGGGCAAATATCTAAAAATCAAGGGTAAGCTGTACTGATTTTGCCTTGCTCTGGGCGGGTTTTAAATTAGAAAGGGTAATGCCCAATAATCGTACCGCCTGGTTGGGGCCATTTTCAAGCAGCAATTTTTGGGCAGCCGCTAAAATCTCTTGGCTGCTTTGGGTGTAAGCATTTAGGGTTTGGCTGCGGGTGTGGGTCTCAAAGTTTTCATATTTCAGTTTAAGGGTTACGGTTTTTCCGGAAGCTTTGGCGGCAGTAATACGTTCTGCCAGCTTTTGGCCAATGCCGGTAAGTGCTTCCAGCATTTCGGTTTGACTATTCAGGTTTTGTGAAAAGGTGCGTTCGGCACCTATAGATTTGCGTATGCGGTTAGGTTTCACTTCACTTTTCTGGAGCCCACGCACAATATTGTAATAATGCACTCCGCTCTTGCCAAACTCACGCACCAACAAGGCTTGATCCCATTTTTTCAAATCCCGGCCGTAGTGAATGCCCAGTTTTTTCATCTTTTCAGCTGTTTTTTTGCCTACACCAAAGAACTTGCCAATAGGCAACTCCTCTAAAAATGGCAAAACCTCTTCAGGCATGATTGTTTTTTGGCCATTGGGCTTGTGGTAATCAGAAGCCACCTTGGCCATAAATTTGTTGATAGAAATGCCCGCAGAGGCCGTGAGCTGCGTTTCCTCAAAAATGCGTTCTCTTATTTGGCGGGCAATGCGGGTAGCGGTGGCAATCCCTTTTTTGTTCTCGGTAACATCCAGGTAAGCCTCATCCAGCGAAAGCGGCTCAACCAAAGAGGTGTACTCCAAAAAAATGGCGCGTATTTGCTTCGATACGGACCGGTACTTTTCAAAATCGGGTTTTATAAAAATGAGTTGCGGGCACTGCCGGTAGGCTATAGCCGATGCCAGAGCCGAGTGCACCCCAAATTTGCGAGCCTCATAACTTGCCGCTGCTACCACTCCACGTTCTTTAGAGCCCCCCACGGCCACTGGTTTACCGCGCAGCTCGGGGTGATCGCGTTGTTCTACAGATGCGTAAAAGGCATCCATATCTACGTGAATAATTTTGCGAATATATTCGGGCGGAATCTGCTGCACCCCGCAAAAGTACAAAGCTTTAAAGCGGATAAAGTTTTTTCATTCCAGCCCTTTCGGCCTTAGCCTTTTTACCTAATTAGCTAGGTAGGGCGGGCCTGGAAGCCCCCACCGATATCTTGTCTTTTCAATTGACTACCATTTAAGCTTCTGTGCGCTATACTGTATCTTGGAGCCAAATTTTACATATGCGCATTTTTATAGCCTTTAGCTTTTTTCTGGGCTCGGTTTTCTGCACAGGCCTGCAAGGCCAAAAGTTTAAAGAGCACTACTACAACCATCAGATTAATTTTTATGAAGTGGTTAAGGAGGCCGAGGCCTATTACCAAACGCAGGCCCATGAAAAAGGAAGTTGTTACAAGGGCTACCAGCGCTGGAAATACAGCAATGAATATAAGTATTTCCCTAGCGGAGACCGCAGCCAGATTGATCCTTATTTTGCTCAAAAACAGTGGGAGCAGTTTTTAGAAAAGCAGCCTCGCCAGAAAGGGCATTTCACCAATGCCTGGCAAGATTTAGGACCTTATACGCTGGGTCAAATCACCGGGCATTACTCACCAGGCTTGGGCCGGGTAGAAACTTTTTACGTGCATGCTCCTGATCCTAACGTTATTTACCTGGGTTCACGCAGCGGTGGTTTTTGGTATACACAGGATGGAGGGCAGAGCTGGTCGCAGTCTACCACAGACTTTTTGCCCGCTACCGGGGTCAATACCATGGCTGTAAACCCTACCAACCATCAAGAAATATTTGCCAATATCCGCAATGCCGACAATGGCACCACACACGGAATTTACCACTCTACCAATGGCGGGGTCACCTGGCAGTTGTCGCCTTTTTCACCCGCTAATTTGGGCTGGGGCGGCTTGGGGACCAATGATCAGGTGAATGTGATACGCTATCACCCCCGAGTGCCCAACCTCATTTTTATAGGCACCAATCAGGGCTTTTACACCAGTACTGATAATTTGCAGACTTACAGCCGCTCTCTGCGTTTTAGTAATATCAGTCAAATTGCTTTTCACCCTACAGATAACGATATTTTGTATGTCTACAATAGCAGTTTTGGAAATAACCAAATTTGGATTTCTACGGATCGGGGGGCCACCTTTAACCCAAGCCCTTCGCTACCGGTAGGTACCAACGGTGAAATAAAAATAGCCACTGCTCCACCTTGCGACTCTTGTGTGTGGGTGGCTGCCAATAATGGCGTGGCCGTTTCCTATGATTTAGGGAATACTTTTACAGGATTAAGCAACCCGCGTGGTACCTGTGATGGGTTTACCGTAAATGATCATGACACCAGCAATCTGCTTTTTGGGATGTTAGACCTCTATGCCTCCACTGATGGTGGAAGAAATTTTTCGCAAGTAGCTTGGTGGGCTTTAGGCAACGGCATAACCGTTAACGGAGGCCAATATGTACACGCTGATTTACGCATGGCCCAGTCGGTTAATGGGGTATTATATGCAGCAACCGATGGATACCTGGCCAAAAGCAGTGACAAAGGCCAAACCTGGCAAATTATAAGTGACGGTACGGGCATCCGTGAAAACTACAACTTGGCGGTAAGTCAAAGCAACCATTACCGCACTGTAACCGGTAGCCAAGATAATGGTACCAGTATTTTACGCGAAGATGGCTGGCTGGAATTTTTTGGTGCGGATGGCATGGAAGGCCTCATTCACCCTTTAAATGATGATTACTTGATGGGAAGTTTTCAGTTTGGCGGACGAAGAGTAAGCTATGACGGAGGTATCACCCAAGAGGCGGGTTTCAGATCTTCTGACGGCTACTGGGTAGCCCCTCTTCTTTTGGACCCTAAAAACCAATTGCGCATCTACAATTTTGATGACC
>CAJXNI010000030.1 GCA_913057235.1 uncultured Bacteroidota bacterium | reverse complement strand
TGCTTTTGCTTAGATACCTCAAAAGCAAAGCACAATATCCTTGGCACCTCTCTAATTTGATCACCTTTTTAAGGCTTTACTTATATTCTAAAATATCATTGGAAAACTGGAACAATAAACCCTTTGAGGAGCCCGAAAAACCTCCAGCCCAAATGGCCCTTTTTTGACCCTTAGGGGTATATTTGAAAACAACTGTTTTGAAATGGTAACTCACTGGATACCTGTGGCCAAATTTAAGAGGCTAAAATGTTTTGGACGGGTGTGTTTGTAGAACAAAATGTAGTCAGCAAATTTTCTCTTTCCTCTAGCGGTCAGTTTTCCTTTCACATAGATACGTCCATCCGTGAAAAATATCTCACGTCCAAGCTGAGTCAGTTCGTCCCACCCTGCATTCAGTATTGCAGGAGTGATAAACTTTGCTTTTATGTCCGATTCTGATAAGTCCTTTTTATTCATTCACATTTATTTCTTGTCGAGCGTTGGTAAAACACAGCTCTTTTGATTTTTACTCACGTCACTTCAATTTTTAAAGGTGTTCGTGAATGCTTCGCATTTCAGCGTTGGCTTTGCGTGTCGGCTAAAACCAAATGTGCTGATTGTGCGGTGGGCTTTCATTGTATGCCGACCAACGGTTTGAATAAACGCCTGTTTTAATGGCGTTTATTCTTTGTTGTACTCCGTTATTCTTTCTTCTTCTTTAAATGTAACTCCATTAAATTTCCAAATTCCACTAACTCGATATATTTTGAATTCATCCATCTCGTCATACCAATCATAGCTGTAGGAAATGGTCATTTTATTAGGATCGAAGGAAATTTCGCTAAAAGGAGAGTCTACGTCAACCATACTTGATGTTGTTGACTTGAAACGCCATATGACTTTTAACCCTTCGTCTATGGAACAGAGAACTACAGTTTCACCCCAAACGCTTTCAACTCCCCTAGGACGTCCGCTGTGGTTTCCGAAAATAAGATAGAACCTGCCCTTTTTCAAGGTAACGATACTATCCAAATCAAAATTAAGCTCATCTGTTTCAATGAAGTCATTGGAATCATTCTTAGGAATGTCAATTGACACTATAGATTGATAGAATGGATTGCAGTATGCTCCACAACCTTCTCCTGAAAAATGGTAAACTTTAATTAAACCGTCTTCAGACTTGTAAAATGCTCCATAATCCCAACTCATTCCTTGCTCTAGTTCTTGGTTCAATTCTGAAGTCAATGAATCAATGGCCATCTTACAGATAGTAGAATCTGCAACCTTGTCGTAGTTTGTTTCAATGAAACTTGTAATGTCAAATTCTTGAGCGAATAGAGCATATGGAATGAGCAATAGAATGAGTATAATTTTTTTCATTTTAATGAAGCACAACGTTTAAATAAAACCAATCACCCATCACAGCAGGCGCTCCTTTAAATAGTCTTTTTGGCGCACCAGGGCCACCTGATCTTCAGGCAGGAGCAGATAGCCTTGCTCGTACACAAAAAAATAGCGGGTGCCGCTTTGGGTTTCGTACAAATTGGTAAAAAAGTTGAAGTTAAAGCCGCGCTGTAAAAGCTGCTCACGCGCTAGACGCGTTTTGCCCTTAGGGTTTAACTGGCACAGTATTTTGTAATTGCGCGCCAATACCCGATTTACCTTGCGCAAGTACAAAGAGGTGCGGGCTTTCTTTTTGTTATTGTAGGCCGTGCGGCAGGCATCATCACAAAATTTCTTATCGCTGCGGCCTTGCAGCTCCTCTTCGCATTCCAGGCACGCTCGCAGGGGTTTTGAGGTTTCCATAGCCTAAAAATAGAAAAATTTAGAAAGAGACAAGCACCCTCTGCTAACCGTGTAAAAACGTTTCTACACGTTTTTTAATTGCGTAGCATCCGGCTGGAGCCCAAAGCACCCCACACCTTTGTACCATTATTAATTCGCTGCTTCAAACAAGAGCAGCCTTAAAATCAAACACCATGAGTACTATGCGTAACCGAGTAAGCCTAATTGGCCACGTAGGAAATGACCCTGAAGTAAAACAGCTGAACAATGACGGCACCGTAGCCAATCTTTCTTTGGCCACTAATGAAACCCGTAAAAACCAAGCAGGTGAAAAAATCACCGATACCCAATGGCATCGGCTGGTAGCCTGGAATGGCACCGCCAAGGTTATTGAGAAGTACGTAAAAAAGGGGCAGGAAATTGCCGTAGAAGGTAAGCTGGTAACCCGCGAATACGAAACCCAAGGCACCAAAAAATACATTACGGAAGTGGTTTTGCACGAAGTGGTGCTGCTGGGTAGCAAGGCCTAACTACTGCTTCATATTTTCACCCCCTTGATGCCTGGGCACTCAAGGGGGTGTCTTTTTTTATACCTGGCGACAACCCTATGCCTAAGCGTTTCTTTTTTGAGGTCTACCAGCATCTTTTAAACAATACCCCCTGCTAAGCCATTGGCTTTGAAAATATTATTATGAAAAAGCTCGTCACCTTAGCAACTTTACTTTAAATTTTTAGTACTTGCAATTCCAAGCCCGCTGATAAGGAAAGCGTCCAAGAATCTACTGCCAACAGCCGCGAGGCCGTTGAAGACAGCAGCAGAAAAGAAGCCGCAGAAGGGTTGGTGCTATTGGATAGCAGTAACTCGGGTATTAAGGTTTTGCCTTTAGAAGACTACCATCAATTTAGCACTAAGCCAAAACTGGGTTTAAACGCACCGGTAGATAAAGCGGTGATTGAACGTAGCGATGTAGAATTTGACTTTACCGTAAGCGATTTTGAATTACAAGCGCAAACGCCCGCACCCGATGAAATCAATTTGGCCAACTCTAGCAAAGGGCAGCACATACACCTCATCCTCAATAATAATCCCTACAGCGCGCATTAAGTATCAAAATTCAGCAAAGAGTTACCGCTTGGGCACTACTACGCTATTGCCTTTTTATCACGCAGTTACCACCTAAGCGTAAAAAATGCCGAAGCCTACCAAGCCTTTCAATTTACCGTAAAGGAAAGTCAGCCCAACCAGCCCAAGCTGTATCCTTTAAATGAGCCTACCCTCTTTTACAGTCGCCCCAAAGGCACCTATGCCGGGGCAGATGCTCAATCTATACTGTTGGATTTTTATCTGCACAATGTGCGGCTTAGTGCCGATGGTTTTAAAGTACAAATGACCATCAACCAAAGTGAAAAATACCTCATTACCGATTGGAAACCGTTTGCACTTCAAGGATTGCCCGAAGGTGAAAACGTCATAAAATTAGAGTTACTCAATAAAAAAGGTTTACGGGTGAACCCCGAGGTGAACACCATCATCAGAGAATTTACCGTGAAAAAATAGCCATTAGCACGGCTAGTTGAAAGGCTTTACTATTTTTGAAAATCTTTTAAAAAATAAACATGAAAAAAATAATTCTCCCTGTTATTGCTTTGCTTGGTTTGGCGGTAGCCTGTAACAATGCTCCGGCCAACGGCTCAGAAAGTGATGCTGCCGCTGATAGCACTGCTACTCATGATCACGATCACGAAGAAAATAGTGCCACCAGCAATTTATTACCCGTGCCGGCTGATGCCAAGGTGTATTTTGCCAATCTAGAGGATGGCGATACCGTAACTTCCCCCGTGCTGGTGGAATTTGGCATAAACGGCATGGAGGTAGAACCAGCCGGTGAAGCAAATCAAGGTAAAGGTCACCACCACGTAATCATCAACGGAAGTTTTGCTGAGGAGGGCGCTGTGGTACCCGCTGATAGCGTAAACATTCACTACGGTAAAGGCCAAACCAGTGATAGTTTAGATTTACCCGTAGGTACGCATACCTTAACCATGCAGTTTGCCGATGGTTACCACCGCTCTTACGGTGAGCAAATGAGCAAAACCATTTCAGTTACCGTGGTAGACGGAGAATAAGAATTAGGGTACAAAACAAAAAAGGCGGTTTCAAAAATGAAACCGCCTTTTTTATTTAGAATCTAGAGACACTAATTATTTCTGCATCTCTTTGAGCGCCTTAACCACCGCATCAATGTGCTCACGGGTATTGTCTTTACCCAGTGAAAACCGAATGACCGGAGCCTCATTTTCAGGTTTTATAGCTTTAATTACGTGCGAACCTTGCAAACTACCCGAGGTACATGCACTACCACCCGAAACAGCGATGCCCTTTAGATCCAAATTAAAAAGCAGCATGGAGTCATTTAAAAACTGAGGAAACACGGCACTCACCAACGTATAAAGGCTACGGTCCATTTGCTCACTTAAGCCGTTAAAACGGGTTTGCGGCAAATGCTCTTTTAACTGGGCCAGCAGGTATTGTTTCAATTCTGAAATATGCGCTTTCTCGCTGGCCAGATTCTGATAGGCCAGCTCAAAAGCTTTGTGTAGGGCGCCAATACCCGCCACATTCTCGGTACCTCCGCGCAGGTTTCGTTCTTGAGCACCGCCTGTAATAAAAGAGCCCACCTTATGATTGGCGCGTACAAAGAGAAAACCCACCCCTTTAGGCCCGTAAAATTTATGGCCCGAAGCAGTTATAAAATCTACCGGTAAGTCTTGCAGGTTAATGGGAAAGTGCGCGACCGTCTGCACCGTGTCGCTGTGAAACACGCCCTCGTATTGGTGCACTAAGTCGCCTACTTTTTTCAAATCCAGCAAATTGCCGATTTCGTTATTGCCGTGCATCAGGGAAACCAAAGCCCGAGGGCCTGCTTGTAATTTCTGCTCCAGCACCGCTAAATCGGGCTCACCCAAGGCATTCACCGGCAGTATTTCCAGTGACACCTTATGAACTTTAGCCAGCCGCTCTGCTGCATGCAACACCGCATGATGCTCAGTGGGAGCAGTAATAATGCGGGTAATACCTAAATCAGTAATAGCCAGGCTCAAGGCCGCGTTATCGGCTTCTGTACCGCCACTGGTAAACACCAGCTCACCTGGTTGGCAGTGCAATTCCTTAGCTATGGCCTTGCGGGCACTCTCTACCACAATACGTGCTTTTCGGCCAAAGCCATGGGTACTGGAAGGATTGCCATAAGGCCCGGCCAAGAGCTCTGTAAAGCGCGCCTGCACCTCGGTGTGCATGGGCGTTGTGGCTGCGTTATCTAAATAAATAGGTTCTGCCATTTAGCTAAAACATTCTTTTAAAACCTCCTCGCCTACCGGCATGTTCTTTTTATGCTTGTATTCCAAATTGGGCAAACGGATGTAATCTTCCGCATAGTCTTGCCAATGGGCCGCCACATGTTCAATGGCTTCGCAAATCTGCTCAACCTCAGTATTACTCATTGTGGGGTGGATTGAGAGTCTTACCCAGCCAGGTTTCAAAGATATATCTCCAGCATCTATACGCGAAGTGATTTCATTGCTGTAATCTTCGGTTACCTCCAACAGGTAGTGCCCGTAAGTGCCGGCACAACTGCAACCCCCGCGGGTTTGCACACCAAAAAGATCATTGAGTAAGCTTACCGCCAAATTGTAGTGGCAATCGGCAATGAAAAAGGAAATGGCGCCTAAACGTTCTACCAAGTCAGGGGCTAAAATAAACAAGTTGGGTATGGCTTTAAGCCGATGAAAGAGGTAGCGCAAAAGGTTTTCTTCACGGGCCTGAATTTCGGCTACTCCCATTTTTTCCTTCACCTGCATGGCTAAGGCGGCCTTGATGGTTTGTAAAAACCCCGGGGTACCACCGTCCTCTCGCAGCTCAATATCAGCAATGTATTGATGCCCGCCCCAGGGGTTGGTCCAGGTTACGGTTCCGCCTCCCGGTATATCGGGTACTTTGTTTTTGTAGAGCTTATCTTTAAAAATCAAAATCCCGCTGCTGCCGGGGCCGCCTAAAAACTTGTGTGGCGAAAAGAAAATGGCATCCAGGTAAGCGCCTTCTTCGACTGGATTCATGTCAATTTCTACGTAAGGGCCGCTGCAGGCAAAATCCACAAAGCAAAGACCTCCGCGGGCGTGCATCCGTTTGGCTACTTCTGTGTAAGGCGTAAGCACCCCCGTTACATTACTACCCGAAGTGATACTGGCAATTTTAATAGCGCGGTCCGCGTATTTTTCCAGCAAGGCGTCCAGGCTCCCCAAATCCATTTCCCCTTTTTCATTGGGTTGAATTTGCACCACCTCAGCGGTAGTTTCCAGCCAACTGGTTTGGTTGGAGTGGTGCTCCATGTGGCTAATAAATACTACGGGGCGCTCTTGCGGATCTAAGTGCACTCGATCTTTAAACTGCTCGGGTAATTTTAGTCCTAGTATGCGCTGCAGCTTCAGTACTGCCCCCGTCATGCCGGTACCCGTGGCAATGAGCACGTCATTAGGCCCCGCATTAACGTGCTGCTTTATCACCTTTTTGGCCTGGGCGTAGGCCCTGGTCATTAAGGCACCCGTGTAGGAAGTCTCGGTGTGCGTATTGGCCACATAAGGCCCCAGCAAAGTGGAAAGTTTCTCCTCTACGGGTTTGTACAAACGGCCACTGGCAATCCAATCAGCATAAATAATTTTCTTTTCCCCGTAAGGGCCTTTAAGGTAGGCTTCATGGCCCACGGTGTGCTCCCTAAAGGGCTTAAAATGCTGCTCCAGCTGGGTTTCTAACTGGGGGGCCGCCAAAGTGGTTTTTGACATAATCCAAAAGGTTTGTAGGAAAGGTGCTAGCCTTCCAGTTTCTCCATAAATATACGGGCTAATTCATTGGCTCTTTCTTGATTCTTGGCTTCGGTGTAAATGCGCACAATAGGCTCGGTGTTTGACTTACGCATGTGCACCCATTCGTCTTCAAAGTCAATTTTCAATCCGTCAATGGTTGAACATTCTTCATTTTTATATTCTTGCTCCACGCTCTTTAGCAGCGCATCTACATCCATACCAGCACTAAGCTGGGCTTTATTTTTAGCCATAAAATATTGCGGGTAACCGGCTTTTAAAGCCGATAAACTCTTGCCCGAAGTAGCCAAGTGGGACAGCACCAAAGCTATGCCTACCAGTGAATCGCGGCCGTAGTGTAAATCGGGAAGAATGACCCCGCCATTGCCTTCACCGCCTAACACAGCGCCTACTTCTTTCATTTTGGTGACTACGTTCACTTCCCCCACTGCAGCAGCGTGATAGCTCTGCCCCCTTTCTAGCGCCAAATCGCGCAAAGCGCGGCTACTCGATAAATTACTTACCAGAGGGCCCTGTTTGTGCTGCAAGAGGTAATCGGCTGCAGCCACCAAAGTGTACTCTTCGCCAAACATTTCTCCCCGCTCATCAATCAAAGCCAGGCGGTCTACATCAGGATCCACCACAATGCCTACATCGCAGCCGCTGTCTTTTACGCGTTGCATAATATCTCCCAAATGCTCTTTAAGCGGTTCTGGGTTATGGGGAAATTGGCCGTTAGGCTCGCAATACAACAACTCGGTTTGCCTAACGCCCAAACGCTCCAATAAAACCGGGATGCTTATGCCTCCGGTAGAATTCACCGCATCAACCGCCACTTTCAAGTTGGCTTTTTGAATGGCCTCAGTATTTACATAGGGTAAGGCCAAAATGGCCTCAATGTGCTTAGCAATAGCGTTTTGATCTTTGGTAACCGCGCCCAGCTGGTCTACCGGAACAAAATCAAAATCTTTGGCCTCAATCAAACGTAAGAGCTCTGCCCCATCTTCACCCGAGATGAACTCGCCTTTTTCGTTAAGCAATTTAAGGGCATTCCATTGCACCGGGTTATGGGAAGCGGTTAGAATAATGCCGCCTTGTGCCTTTTCAAATACCACAGCCATTTCCACGGTGGGTGTTGTGCTTAAGTCTAGGTCTACCACCTCTACCCCAGAGGCTAAAAGGGTATTCTGCACCAGGTTTTGGATAATGGGGCCGCTGGGGCGGGCATCACGGCCAATCACTACCTTCACCTTAGAGTTGGTATATTTCTTCTTCAGCCATCGGGCGTAAGCCGCAGCAAACTCAAGGGCATCTAAAGGCGTTAAATTTTCACCGCTAGGTCCACCAATGGTGCCGCGTATACCTGAAATGGATTTTATTAATGTCATGCTTAAGATTTAGCGTGGCAAATATAGAAAGTGCTTTGGCCTGCCTACAATATACTGGTCTATATTCTGTTGATTAAAATGTTAAAAAGCGTAACTAGGATTGTACTTTTGCGCCCAAGGATTTAAATACCTTTAAGTAACAAAAGGTAAATCTCTCTTGTATGGAAGACGATGAAAGCTTATTTGAATTGCTGCACCTGATTGAGTCTTTTAATCAGATGCTTAGTGATGAAACCGTACGCTACTATGACGTAGACCAGTTTGAAGCGCTTTCTGATTACTTCTATGACATGGGGAAAATCAATAAAGCGCTGTTGGTTGTGCAAATGGCCGCGGAGCAACACCCGGGCGCAGCTAATTTTATGGCCCGCAAGGTGCAGTTTTTAACCGCAGCCAATAAAACCCAAGAGGCTAAAAAAGCCATGGAAGAGCTAGAACGGGTGGCGCCCGATAGCTTTGAACTGCACATGTCTAGGGCCAGCCTGCAAAGCAAACAGCACAACCACCAAAAAGCGATTTATCATTTTAAACAAGCTTTAAAACACACTGAGTACCCAGAGGATGTTTGGCCTTTAATTGCCATGGAATACCAATTGCTGGGGCAACCGGCTAAGGCTATTAGTTTTTTAAAGCGAACGCTGGCCGCCAACCCTGAAGATGAAGTGGGCCTGTACCATATTGCCACCTGCTATGAGTTGCTTGAAAACTTTGATGAAGGCGCCCACTATTTTGAAAAATTTGTAGATCAAAATCCCTACAGCGAAATTGCCTGGTATCAACTAGGCGTTATGAATGAAAAAATTGACGAGCATGAAAAAGCGCTCCAGGCCTTTGAATATGCCTACTTGATTGATGAGTGGTTTATGGCTCCCTATTTTGAAAAGGCTAAAATACTGGAGTACCACTTTCGCTTTGACGAAGCGCTAAAAGTATATGAGTTGGCGCTGGAAAGCGATGAAGAGAGTAGCTATATTTTTTACCGTATGGGCCTGTGCTACCTAAGACTGCACCGCAGGCTTAAAGCCGAAAGCTTTTTTACCAAGGCTATACAATATGACCCTGATTTTGAGGAAGCGTATCTGGAACTGGCTTTACTGAAAGATGAAGATGAAGATTGGAGCCAAGCTCTGTTTTACGCCCAAAAATTACTGGAGCTGGATGAAGACGATACGGGGTTTTTACAACTCAACGCCAGTATACATCGTAGGGCCGGCCGCCTGGAAGAAGCCGAAATCTTTTACGAAAGAATGGCGGAGCGCGGCTACAGCGAGGCAGATTTATACATTGACTGGGCCGAATTACTTTTTGACATGTGTGAGTTTGACAACGGCATGCAGGTTTTATACGAAGGCATCGCACTCAATCCAGAATCAGCAGATATGCACTACCGCCTAAGCGGATACCTCTACACCATGCAAGAGTTTGATGAAGCCACCATCTACTTCAAAAAAGCCCTGGTTTTAAATGCTGAAAAACGCATTCTGTTTTTTGAGCTTTTTCCCCAATTAAAGCAAAACCGTACCCTGCAAAATTTGGTGGCTAATTTGTAACCACCATCCTAAAAAAAAGACAGGTTTCAATTTCTTGAACCTGTCAAAAAAAGGTATACCTAAATTTTACTTTAGGATTCTCTTGCGGCCATTTCTTTCTTCTTGTTAAAGTGTGTTCATTTAGACTTTTTTGCAAATCATCAAACAAACCCAGTGCGAAGATCTAGCCTGCTCCTAAGCTTTTAAAAAATTCAAGTCTACATGTTTTTACGACCCGCTTGGCGAATCACTTTCTTAATATCTCGGTAGTCATAATAGTGGAAAACGGCTCCTTCACTCATACAAACGAAAATCCCTTCTGGAAACTTTTCATTTAGGTAGCCCAGATAGGTTTCACTACCGTCTGACTCCTTGGCCTCTACTCCAAATTCGGCAATTAGCCTATTATCCAACCTATTGTAAACATTGAATGTATGCGCTTGCTGATTGGAAATCAGCAGGAAGCCGGATGAGTCTGGCGCTAAGGAAATCCCTTCGTTGTCATCCTTAAAATCGCTTTGTCCAAAAACGCCTAGTTCTCTAAGCGTTTTTAGGTCATACTTGCGAACGCCAAAGGTTTCATCGCTGTAGTAAAGTTCTGCTCTGGCATCATCCACAAAAAGTGCCTCAATCTCCTTTTGTTCAGAGAATTTTCCAAAATATACAGACTGATCAGCTACTACAAAACCGGCAGTATCGTATACCAACCTAAGCATTTGTAAATAGCCATCTGCCGGACCTTCTTTACGGCTAACAATAGCGTGAATATAGCCTTGTTCATCCTTGTAGAGCCCAATGCCCATGGGAGCCCGCAGAGCTTGATCTTCAAAAACAGCAATACCACCATTGTCAATAGGCTGCATGTCTGGCAGGCTAAATACCCGAATGCTGTTGGTATTTCGCTCAGTACAAACAGCGATATCTAAAATGGTGCTATCCCATTGAAAGCCATATTCTATGTCTACATTATTGGGACGTTTTAATGGGTAAAAGCTTAAACTATCAACTAGCTCACCTGCCAAGTTAAAGACAAATAACCCACCATTTTCATCCCCTTTATCTGTACCTATTATTAAACTTTGGCTGGGATCTTTTTGGTTAACCCAAATAGCAGGATCATCTGTATCATCTGGCGTTTGGTGCGTAACTACCACCGGTTTTAAACCAGTGGCAGTTGTGGAGTTGTTCTCTTGAGATGCTTGTTTACAGGCCAATACTGCCATAAACGTGCTCAGGTATAAAATACTTTTAAACTTCATAAACTAAAGGTCAAGCTTTAAACCCAGGTTAATTCTGGCATTGTAATATTCCACCTGCATGGTGCGGTCAGGGATGCCTTGGTAGAAGCGTAAAGGGGTATTGGTAAGGTTTATACCTTCCACAAATATCCTTAGGTAAGGCTTTATAGCGTAGGAGGCATTGATATCCAAAAACATTTGTTGATCGTAGTAGCGATCCTCAAAGGCCTCGCCTCCATATTCATCAATATAATCACTGGCATAGTTAATGGAAGTGCGTATTAAAAATTTGTCACTCTCATAGCTTAAAGACAGGTTAAACATATTTCCAGCGGTACCTTCAAGGCTTAATCCATCTGCTCTTCCTTCTATACCGCTTACTTCGCTTTGCGTGTAAGTATAGTTCATGTAAAGGTTCATGTTTTTCCAAAAATTTCCGGGTATAAAATCAAAGTTCCTTTGATAGGCTATTTCAGCACCAAGTAGTTGGGCATTACCTCCATTTTTAGGCTGAGTAATATCAAACTCCTCCCCTGCTACCAGACTATCCCGTACAGAACTGTAGATAAAATCATTAATTGATTTGTAGAAAACACCGCCACTTATTAAACCAATACTTTTAAAGTAATACTCATAATTCAAGTCAATGTTAGTAGCTACAGCGGGCGTAAGCGTTGCATTCCCCAAATTAATTTCTTCATCATCTGTTAAAATCTCCTGAAAGGGTACTAGATCAAAGTAATTGGGACGTGCCAAGGTTTGATTTACTGAAAAACGAAATACTGAGTTCTCTGTTTGGGCATAGCGTAGGTGCAAACCAGGTAATACGTTGGTGTAGTTTTGGGTGGCACTTACTGGTAAAACCTCGTCAGTACTATCAATATAGCGATTACCGGTGTAATCTATTGCCGTATTTTCTAATCTAACACCAGCAATAGCACTAAGCTTTGACCCAAAATTTTGCGTTACCATAATATAACCAGCGGTAATATTCTCTGTTGAAGTATAATTTCCCGGGGCAAAGTCAGCGGGCTTTGATTCTTCTTCAAACTGATTTCTATTGGTTAAATCCAGATTTCCCAAATATTCAGGAGATGCAAAATCACCAGCTTCATACTCTTCTCCAACTAAATAGCCCGGATCCGTCATGTCTACCGTTCCAATGGCATTGGGGTCAATATCGGCCAAGGGAGCATACTCAAAGAAATTATTATCTCTAAACTTCTCTTTACCTCGGTAACGGCCTCCAAATTTTAAGATAGATTTGTATTTACCTCTGCCCACAATCGGAAGTTCAAAATCCAATCGATAGTTATTATCACGCTCCTCGGTATATTGATATTCCTCCGTAAGCTCATCAAACTCCAAATTACCCAAATCAAATTGGTTGCTGTTATTAGGAACGGCAATAGGAAAGCGGCTGTCATTATTTAAATTGACAGGATAAACATCATCAGATTTAAAAACAATGTATCGCTCATTAGGTCGCTCCTCACTGGCCTGGGCCAAGTTGGCAGACCAATCTACCTTCAGTTTATTAAACCACAAGTGTTCACCACCAATTTGGTAATTCCACATGCGTTGGTCTTCCAACCTTCTGTTTTGAATACGATCGTTATTTAAACCACCCTTGGTTTCTCTTTCAGCCTCACCCACAAATGACCCCAGGCCTTCGTCAAACTCAATATCCGTAACTCTATAGCGAAAACGATTTTCCCAATCATCGCGCCAGTTGTAAATAGAATTAAAAAAGACGGTGTTGTTCTTGTTCAATTTGTAGTCCAGGTTTGCGGAAACGGATCTGCGTACTCTGCGCACTAAATAGCTTCTAAGCTGATAATCCTCAATATAAGTTCGGCCAGCGTCATCAGTAACCCATTCTGCTTCTACATTATCTGAACCAAAATCATGGTCATTGTATGAACCTGAAATTACTACTCCTAATTTATCATTTGCAAACCTATTGCCGTAAACAAAAGCTCCTGTCCAAATAGGTTGTTCAGAAAGTAAATTTACACCCGAAGCGGCCGTCACAGAGATTCTTTGATTCCCTGGGGCAGCTCTGGTAACTAAATTAACCGCTCCGCCAATAGCATCAGCATCCATGTCAGGGGTTACAGATTTATTCACTTCAATGGTCTGAATCATATCTGCTGGAATCAAATCCATTTGAATTCTGCGGTTATCACCTTCGGCAGAAGGAATTCGCTCACCATTCACCATTACCGAATTTAATTGGGGCGCCATTCCGCGAATAATAATATCTCGAGCCTCACCTTGATCATTCTGCATGGTTATTCCAGGAATTCTGCGCATGGCTTCCCCAATATTTGCATCAGGGAAACGACCTACCTGATCTGAAGAAACTACATTGGTAATGTTCGTGTTATTTCGTTGTACACTAATGGCCTTAGCTTGCCCCCTTTTTAAGGTTCCAACTATGGTAACCTCGCCCAGGTTATTAGATGCAGGACGCATGTTTATAGTTAGTTGCTCTGTTTGACCCTCAGCAAGAGCCACCACAACTTTTTGCGTGCCATAGCCAATAAACGAAACGGTAACTTCCTGGGTAGTAACTGGTACACCAACCAAGGTGAAATTTCCAGCCAAGTCAGATGTTGTTCCTAAATTACTCCCCTCAATAAAAATTGAGGCACCGGGCATAGGTAAGTTGTTTTCATCATAAATTGAACCTTTTATAGCTGCCACCTGCCCATAAAGCAGCCCAGCGCTCAAAAGTCCTAGTAATGTTAATACCAATCGATTCATAGTTTGCTTAGTTGTGTTTATAATTTGCTAAGCAACTTTAAGATTGTTAAGCTAAATTGAGATGATAATTAATATCACATTATTAAAAGCTTTTTAAAATTACCCGGATGTTAATTAATATCCACAACCCCGTTATTCTTGAGCCATGAATGAATGTTGTTACAGCGCTATTCATCTTTATAAATAATTAAGTTTATTTGCCCCAAATTTTACGGGTATGCAAAGGGTATTTCTGTTTTTAAAGGGTATGGCCATGGGCGCAGCCGATGTGGTTCCGGGCGTTAGTGGTGGCACCATTGCTTTCATTACCGGTATTTATGAGGAGCTGATCAATTCCATCCAGTCCATTAGCACTGAAGCTCTTCCCGCTCTGTTTAAAGAAGGTTTACCCAGTGCCTGGAAAAAAGCCAATGCCAACTTTTTGCTAGTGCTGCTCAGTGGTATTGCCGTTTCTGTTTTAAGCCTGGCCAAGGGCATCAGCCATCTTTTAGAAACCCAGCCCGTTTTGGTTTGGTCTTTTTTCTTTGGCCTCATTGTAGCCAGCGCAGTGGTAGTGGGTAAAAGCGTAGAAAAATGGAATGCCACCGCAGTGATTATCATGGTAGCGGGCATAGGCCTGGCCTATTTCATTACGGTAGCCTCGCCAGCCAAAACGCCTGAAGCTTGGTGGTTCATCTTCCTTTCTGGGTCTCTAGCCATTTGTGCCATGATTTTGCCCGGAATTTCAGGCAGCTTTATTTTATTGCTTTTAGGCAAGTACAAGTATATTTTAAATGCCCTCTCTGAACTGGATCTTCAAACCATTCTGCTCTTTTTAAGTGGCTGCGTGGTAGGCCTGCTCAGCTTCGCCCGCCTACTTTCGTGGATGTTCAAGCATTACAAAAACACCACCATTGCCATGCTTACCGGATTTATGATTGGCTCATTAAATAAAGTCTGGCCCTGGAAAATTACCACCCAAACTACCCTTGACCGGCACGGTGAAGAAATTCCCCTCACCCAAAAAAGCGTATTGCCGCAAAACTTTGATGCCGACCCTCAGTTAATTTGGGCCTTGGTAGCTGCCATAGTAGGCTTTGCCGTTATTTGGGTTTTGGAAAGTAGAAGTAAAATCAGTGCAAAAACATAAGCGGTGAAATTTGGACTTATAGGAAAATCACTCAAGCATTCTTTCTCTCAAAACTATTTCCAAGGCAAGTTTGCCACTCTGGGGCTAAGCCACTATCGCTACGAAAATTTTGAACTGAATGGCATAGGAGAACTACCTGCCCTACTCCTCAACCACCCTGGCCTCAAAGGCTACAACGTTACCTTTCCTTTCAAAGAGGTAATTATTCCCTTTTTAGATGGGCTGTCGCCCGATGCCAAAGCCATAGGAGCCGTAAACACGGTAGTGAAGCATAAGGGTCAATGGATTGGTCACAACACCGATTGGTGGGGCTTTAAAGAAAGTATTGATCCGCTCTTAAGCGTTCACCAACAACGCTGCTTGGTTTTGGGCAGCGGAGGTGCCGCCAAGGCCGTAGCCTATGCGCTGGATCAAATGGGCATGACCCACCTGCTGGTGAGCCGTACCCCCAAAGGTTCAGGACAGATAGGCTACCTGGAAGCAGGCCAGTTGCTGGAAGACCACCGCGTGTTGATTAACACCACCCCACGCGGTACGTATCCTGCGGTTGAAGACCGCCCCCCTATTGAGCTATACCACCTTAGCGAGGAGCATTTGGTGTATGATTTAATTTACAACCCAGCCAAAACTGCCTTACTTAAGGAGGCAGAATTTAGAGGAGCCCAAATTGCCAACGGTTTAAAAATGCTTGAATTACAGGCCGAAAAGGCGTGGGAAATATGGAATGAATTATAATTTTGCCTACTAGAGATCATATTCATGGAGAATTTGCAAGACAACCAGTCGCAACCGACTGACGGAAATAAGGAAGAAAATAACCCAGTAGGTGAAGGCCCTAAAAGCGAACAGACTGAGGCAAGCGAAGACGGGCCCCAGCCTGAACCTAAAGAAGCCCAAGAGGTGAAGACGGATAACACGCAACCGGTTGAAGAAAAGTCGGCTGACACGGTGAGCCCCGTTGAAACCGAAAAACCCTCAGCGGAACCATCGGCTGAAAAGCCTGAAAAAGAAGAGCCACAGCCCGAAGAAGAAACGGCCGCAACCGATGAGGACCTGGAAAATGAAGACGATACCCAGGAAGTAGAGAGTGATGACGAGTCTGAAGAGCATCCTGAGGAACTGGAACTGCCTGACTATGCCGAATACCAACCTGAAAAACTGGTGAGTGAAGCGGAAAAGCTTTTGGCACAACAACCCGCGCAAAAACTCAAAGATCATTTTGAAGCCATTCGAAAATATCTGCTCCGCAACCTAAACGAAGAGCGTGCTCAAAAATTAGAAGAATTCAAAGAGCAAGGCGGTAATGAAATTGATTTTGAATTTATTCAGCCCTTGCGCGAGCGCTTCAAAAAAGTGTACGGCCAATACCGCCACCAGCGAAAAAAATACTACCAAGAGCTTAGCGATAAACTAGAGCTGAACCTTAAGGTGAAAAAAGAGCTGATTGAAAAGCTCAAAAACCTGGTAAACAAAGAAGAGTCTATTGGTAAAACCTTTAAAGAGTTCAATGAAATCCGCCAGGAATGGCGTAACACCGGCCCGGTGCCGCGGGCCGAAAGTCACAATCTTTGGCAAACCTGGCATCACCATGTGCACAATTTCTATGAGTACATAGACATTAATAAGGAGCTACGCGATTTAGACTACAAAAAAAACCGGGCAGAAAAGGAAGAGCTGATTGCAAAGGCAAAGGAACTACTGGAATGGAAAGATCAGCCCAAAGCCTTTAAGCTGTTGCAAGAGCTGCACAAAGAATGGAAGCATGTGGGCCCGGTAGAACCTGATTTACGCGAAAAATTGTGGGATACGTTCAGTGATATCACTAAAGAGCTGCATGACAAAAGAGAGGCCTATTTTCAAGAGCTACACGAAGCGCGGGAAATTCTAGTAGGCCAAAAGCGGGACTGGGTGGAAAAAATAAAGGCCGTTGCCACTGATTTTACCAAGCACCACCAATGGCAAAAAGCCATGAAGGAAGTTCAGGAGTACAGTGAAAATTTTAAAAAGATAGGCCGGCTCAATCACCCCGACAATGACCCCGTTTGGGAAGACTACCGCGAGGCGATGCGCCATTTTAACCATCAGAAAAACGAGTTTTACAAGAACCTCAAAAAAGAACATCAGGTCAACCTGGAGAAAAAACGGGCATTAGTGGCTGAGGCAGAGGCTTTAAAAGACAGTGAAGACTGGCGTGAAACCGCCAATAAGCTCAAGAAAATTCAAGCCGATTGGAAGAAAATTGGCCATGTTCCCAAAAAGGAAAGCGATAAAATCTGGAAAACCTTTAGGGCGGCCTGCAACCACTTTTTTGATCGCTTAACGGAGCACAACAAAGGCCGCGATCAGGAATTGGAAAAACACCTGGAGGCTAAAAATGCCCTGCTGGCTGAGCTTAAAGAACACAAACTAAACACTGAAAATAGCAAAGAAGGTGTTAATGAGCTCAAAGACTTTATTAACCGCTGGCGCAAAATTGGAGCCGTTCCGCGCGGCAAAGGCAAAATTGAAAAACAGTTTAATGATGCCTTAGATGCCCATTTTGCCGCCATTGATTTAGGCCGCGAAGAAGCGAACCGCATCAGGTTTGAAAATAAAATGAAGAGCCTGGAGGCGCAGGGTGGCGATAAAAAACTCAAGCAAGAGCGTAGATCTTTAAGGCAAAATATAGAAGAGGCTAAAAAGGAGCTTGGCCAACTGGAAACTAACATGAGTTTCTTTAGCAGCAGTGATCCAAAATCACCCATTGTTAAAGAAGCACAGAAAAAAATAAAGCGCCAGCAAGAGCTACTTGATCGTTTAGAGGGTCAAATGAAAATGCTCAACGTGGAAATAAGGCAGCTGGAAGCTGAACAAAAAAAGGAGGAAACAGCTTCTGATGCGCAAGATGATTAGTTAAAAGAGCGCTGCGCAGGGCTCAGCTTTCTTCAGGAGCAGTTTTATGGACTATTTAATGCCGGGAGCTATTGCCTTTATCATGTTGGGTATTGGCATCAACCTAAAGTTTAAAGACTTTACACGGGTTTTTTTAAAGCCTAAGGCCATTCTTACCGGTCTGGCCTCGCAGCTTTTTGCCCTGCCCCTGCTGGCCTTTGCCCTGGTGTACTTTTGGCCTCTTGAGCCTATTTATAAGGCCGGCATCATTCTTATTGCATCAGCTCCGGGCGGTACCGCCTCTAATTTGGTTACGCACATGCTCAAAGGGAGGGTGGCCCTTTCGGTATCACTCACCTCTTTCAACAGCTTTGCCATTTTATTTACCATTCCGCTGTACGTTAGTCTGGCGCTGGAGATTTTTCTAGGGGCTGAAAACACCCATATCTCCATCGGCCTGACCGACACTTTTAAGGAGATTTTATTTACGGTGGTTTTGCCCGTAGTGGCCGGTATAGGCCTTAACCAGTACGGCCCCAGTGAGTACCTAGAAAAAGTAAAGCCTGCACTGCGTATTCTGCTGCCGGCCACCCTTTTGGGGGTTTTTGCTCTGGCGCTATTTGTAGAAGACGATGGCCAGCCCACGGCCTTTCTGGAAAACCTGAACCTTCTGATACCGCTGGTTTTGCTTAACGCAATCACCATGTTTTTTGGCTTGTATGTGAGCCGCTACATGGGTATTAAGCATGACGGTGCTTACACCATTGCGGTAGAAATGGGCTTGCAAAATAGTGCGCTGGCTATATTTATTGCCAGCTCTGTTTTAAACAGTTCAGAAATGGCCTTGGTGGCGGTAATTTACAGCAGCTTCACCTTTTTCAGCACCTGGTTTATTGCCTGGCTCATGAAGCATTACCTCAGCCCCGCCAAAAAAACGCCCCGTGAATGTAATTCACGAGGCGTATTTTGAAATATACTTAAATCGTTACTAAGAAAGTAAACTGTTGGTTTTTTGCACTGCAGTGGCGCTGTTGGCCAAAGCCTCTTTTTCTTCGTCATTCAGATCAATCTCCACAATGCGCTCAATACCGTTTGCGCCAATAATAGCTGGTACGCCAATAGAAAGATCGTTCAATCCGTACTCACCGTCTAATAGGCAAGAGCAAGGAAACATTTTATGCGAATCATTGGCTATGGCGTGTACCATTGAAGAAACTGCTGCACCCGGTGCATACCAGGCTGAAGTACCTAATAATTTGGTCAGGGTGGCACCCCCTACTTTGGTAGCTTCTTTCACTTCCGCTAGCCTGTCGGCTGATAAAAATTCCGAAACGGGCACGCTGTTGCGCGTGGCCAAGCGGGTTAGAGGAATCATGCCGGTGTCTGAATGACCGCCAATTACCATACCGTCTACATCCGAAATAGGGGCTTTTAAGGCCTCCGCTAAGCGGTACTTAAAGCGGGCAGAGTCTAAAGCACCGCCCATACCTATGATGCGGTTTTTGGGTAAGTCTAAGGCCTGATGCGCCAGGTAAGTCATGGTATCCATAGGGTTAGATACCACAATAATAATTACGTTAGGTGAGTGCTTGATAATGTTTTCCGCTACTGTTTTAACAATACCTGCATTGGTAGAAATAAGTTCTTCACGCGTCATGCCTGGCTTACGCGGAATGCCTGAAGTGATTACCGCTACATCGCTATCGGCTGTTTTGGAATAATCATTGGTGCTGCCAGTAATTTGCGTATCAAAGCCGTTTAAAGAAGCGGTTTGCATTAAGTCCATGGCTTTACCTTCGGCAAAGCCTTCCTTAATGTCTACCAAAACTACTTCAGAGGCAAAATTTTTAATGGCAATGTATTCTGCGCAGCTGGCCCCCACGGCCCCTGCACCCACAACGGTAACTTTCATGAAAATATTTTTAAGAGGTTAAAAATCAATAGTGCTGCGAAGGTAAGAAGTAGCTGCTTTTTGCCGGTGTAGAATGGATAAAATTAAAGGCTTACAATTGGTCAAGATAATTTTTAAGCCGCTAGCCTTGAGCTAAAGTGTTTAGCAACATTAGCATTATTAACTATCTGATATACTTTGATTAATAGTTATTTGCTCGTTTTTGCCTCAGTACAAAAAGAGCCAAAAAAATCAAGGCTTCCAAGGAAAAAACAACCTGCTTTTTGCAGAAATCAAGTGCGAACGGGCGATCTCCTCCCCTAATCGGAGCTTCCCGTTCTTACTAGGTTTCCGCTTCAATCAGAACGATTTTTCCTTGAAGGCCATGCCCACCTAACGCTATAAGTTTTTGCTCAGGGTCTAGAAAATGAGGTAAAAGCATTCACTTGAACGCTTCAAAAAAATCTTGATCTATTTCAAACACTGTCACAGGTTTCAAACCAAGTTGATGTTTTTCGAATAGCTCAACTAACCTTTCCCCGTCAATGAGTTCTATTGGGGTAACACCGTCCCGATTGGCTTCATTTTTAGCATCCCTTGTAAATCTGCCAGTCGATATGATCAAGCCTTTTTCACCTCTTCCTTGCATTGCGCCTCTAAAATCACGTACATGATGCGGTGAAACAGTTTCGCGATACCTTTTGCATTGAAAAACTATGTTTAAGCTCACTACATCATTAAGTTTCACCACTCCTGTTCCGTCTATTCCTTGATCTCCTGATCCTCCCGTTATCTCAATATCGTGGATACCAATTTCCGTTAGCAATCGTTTGCAAAGTTTTTCAAAACCGCCTGGCGAAATTGACTTTATCAATTTTAAAAGTTCAGCAGAATGCTCCTCATCCTCGGTAGAATGATCGTCTGCTTTAAGATTGTCATGTGACCCAACCTTCTTCTTAAGACCTACTTTATTCTGTACAGATTTAAAAAGGCCGTAGACATCCGACTCCGTTAAATCTGCCGCCAAACCTTCTTTTGTTAGTCGCCATATACCCCTTTCAGAATTATCTATGTAGCCTGCTTTGAAGAGATAGAATCTGGCCCACTGAATTTGATTCCTTACTCTAGATTGCCCGTTGGAAGTGGTGACCGAAAGCTGCTGCTCTGTAATACCTAGGCTTTCTACAACGTCATCAATAATATCTGAAGAGTTTCCAGCACCACCATTTAATTGCAGTGCCTTTAAAACGGGGCTCACATATTTCAAAAATTTAGGTCCTTTCATAAATTGGAGGGTTTAGTATAGCCTATGGATATAACAAATACTTTCTGCGCATTTGCTTATACGCAGTAAGACGTGGCTCCCAGCTTTTGCGGATGTCTTCGGGCGAAAGCCCCTCCTTTATTTGCGCTTGCAAAGTGGCGTTACCGGCCAACTTGTTAAAGAAAGGCGTGAAAAAGGCCTCTTGGTCTGGGGCCATTTTGTAGGCTTCAATTAACCAAAAAAGGTAAATCTCTCCGGCATTGCGCAGGTAGAATTCGGCAAACTGGTTAAGGCGGTACCCAAAGCATTTTTGCCCTTCAAAGGGTGGATACTTAGCCCCCGGACCGCTTTGAGGGGTAAACACCACATTACTATCGGTAAACCAGGGCGCGCCTATTTGCTGAAAGGGATAATCGGTACCGCGGCCTACACTTACCGGAGTACCTTCAAAAAGACAAAGCGAAGGATAGAGGGTAATGGCATCAAAATTTGGCAAGTTGGGGCTGGGCTTCACCGGCAATTCATAACGCATGTTGTGCTGGTAATTTTGGCAAGTAATCACCTCTAAATCACAACTCACCTTATTGGCCAGCCAACCTTCACCGTTTACCATTTTAGCGTATTCGCCCACCGTCATGCCGTGTACCATGGGCACGGGGTGCAAGCCTACAAAAGACTCAAAACCTGGCTCCAAAACAGGGCCGTCCACATAATGCCCGTTGGGATTGGGCCGGTCTAAAACCACTACTTTTTTATGATTCTCGGCAGCCGCCTCCATCACGTAAGTAAGCGTTGAAATGTAGGTGTAAAAACGGGCTCCCACATCCTGAATATCAAAAACCAAAACATCTACATCGGCCAGCATGGCGGGGCTGGGCTTTTTGCTGCTGCCGTATAGAGACACCACCGGTAAGCCTGTAGCTGGGTCTTTCCCGTCTTTTATTTTTTCGCCCGCAGAGGCCTGCCCTCTAAAGCCATGTTCAGGCGCAAACACTTTTTGCACTTGCACTTTATTGGCCAGCAGGTAATCTACCAAGTGCTGGTTGTCCACCCTAGAAGTTTGGTTAGCCACCACCCCCACTTTTTTCCCATAAAGCAAGGGCAGGTAAGCACCCGGTCGCTCGGCTCCAACTTGCAGGGTTTCCGTTTGGGCATTGAGGCCTGTGAAGGCTAAAAACATTACCGCCAACAGGCCATACAAATGCCTATATTTGGCGCGCTCAGAGAGAATTTTCATAGTTTGAATTTCCAGTTTTTTATAGCTCAAAGAATTCTTAAAAATCAAACCGCAGCCCGCAGGCTTTCGCGGCCGGTTATTCGTATTTCGGTTTGGGCCATTGCTTTGGGCATGGTGATAATGGTGCTCTCAGTAGCCACCGGCAACGGCCTGCGCAAAGAAATCAAAAGTAAGATAATAAGCTTTGGCGGAGCGGTGCAAATCTTAAACTATCAGCCCAATCCCGTATACGAACAAGTACCCGTGCAGCTGGGCGATAGCTTGCTCCACCAACTTCGGCAAAACCCTGCCATTAGTCACGTGCAGGCTTTTGGTCAAAAGGCTGGCATCATTAAAAATAAAGACCTGTTTGAAGGGGCGGTACTTAAGGGGGTGGGCCCCGATTACCAATGGGATAACTTTAAGACCTACTTGCAGGAGGGGCAGCTTCCCCACTATCGCCAAAAAGGCTATAACGACTCCATTGCCCTGAGCAGCGTGCTGGCCCAAAAGCTAAAGTTAGCCCTGGGCGATACCTTAACCATGTACTTCATCCGGCCCAACCGCCCCCCGCTTTTTAGAAGGTTTACCATTGCTGCGCTTTTTAAAACTGATTTTGATGAAATTGATGAGAGCTTTTTACTGGGAGATCTCAATCACGTAAAGCGGCTGAATCAGTGGGATTCTACGCAGGTTGGTGGCTATGAAATTTTTATGCAGGAACCTGACCAAATGAACGAATTGGCCCGGAACCTGAGGCTGCTCCTCCCCTTTGAGTATGATGCCATTAGCGCCCGCCAACTCAACTCGCAAATTTTTCAATGGTTAGACCTTTTTGATCTAAATATTTTGGTCATCCTAATCATCATTATTGCGGTGGCCACGGTAAACATGAGTATTGCCCTGCTCATTTTAATTATGGAGCGTACCCAAATGATTGGCTTACTTAAAGCCCTGGGCGACACCAATGGGAGCATACAACGAATTTTTCTCATCAACGCAACCTACCTCATTTTAAAAGGTTTGGCTTACGGTAATCTCATTGGCATTGGCTTGGCCTTTTTGCAGAAACAATTTGGCTGGATTAAACTAGACAGCAGCACCTATTACGTGAGCCAAGTAAGCATAGACCTCAACCCCTGGCATTTGCTAGGCCTTAACGCAGGTACCGTTTTAATTTGCCTCATTTGCCTCTTGCTTCCCTCCTTCTTAATTACCCGCATAAAACCTGTAAAAGCCTTGCGTTTTGACTAGCTTTGCAGCGCCAGATTTTTTGGCTTTAAGCCGATAGTGAAAGCATTATAAAACAACACCCTATGCGCCCCGTAAAGAAGATTTACGATAACATTTTAGAAACCATTGGTCACACTCCGCTCATTCGTATGAACAAAATTGTGGAAGATTTTCCCTGCGAGGTTTTGGCCAAAGTAGAATATTTTAACCCAGGCAACTCGGTGAAAGACCGCATGGCCTTGCAAATGATTGAAAATGCCGAAAAGGAGGGCAAGCTAAAGCCAGGCGGAACCATCATTGAGTGCACCAGTGGCAATACCGGTATGGGTCTGGCCCTGGCCGCCATTGTAAAAGGCTACAAACTCATTTGCACCCTAAGCGATAAGCAGAGCAAAGAAAAAATGGACGTGCTGCGCGCCATGGGAGCCGAAATTCACGTGTGCCCTACCAGCGTACCACCTGAGCACCCTGAGTCTTACTACTCTGTAGCGGAACGTTTGCACAAAGAAATCCCCAATTCTTACTACCCTTACCAGTACGATAACCCGGGCAATGCCGAAGCGCATTACAACAGCACGGGTCCCGAAATTTGGGAGCAAACCGAGGGCCGTATCACTCACTTTGTGGTAGGCGTGGGCACCGGTGGTACCATCTCTGGGGTAGGAAAATATTTAAAAGAGAAAAACCCGAACATTAAAATCTGGGGGATTGACAGCTACGGCTCGGTTTTTAAAAAATACCACGAGACCGGAGAATTTGACGAAAAAGAAATTTACAGTTACATCACCGAAGGTATTGGCGAAGATATTCTCCCTAAAAATGTGGATTTTTCCATCATTGATCGCTTTGAAAAAGTAACCGATAAAGACGGGGCCTTGGCCACACGGGAGTTAGCCAAAAAAGAGGGCTTTTTCTTGGGCTACTCCTGCGGCTCTGCTTTCCAGGGTTTAAGACAACTTAAAAGTGAGTTAAAGCCTGATGATGTGGTGGTAGTGCTATTTCACGACCACGGCAGCCGCTACGTTGGTAAAGTTTACAATGACGACTGGATGCGTGACCGCGGATTTCTCACCACGGAAGACAGCACCGCGAGTGATCTGGTAAAGGCCCATGAGCACCTCCCCCTTGTTTCGGTAGCCCCGGGAGATACTATTAGTGCCGCTATTCAAAAAATGCAGCACCATAAAATCTCGCAAATGCCCGTGATGGACGGTGAAAAAATGGTAGGTGCTTTAGATGATACGAAGCTTTTCTCGGCCCTTATTTCCCAGCCTGATTTAGCCGAACAATTTGTGGAAACGTTGATGGATGCCCCTTTTCCAACGGTGGAAGCCAATGAATCGGTGAAAACTATAGCGCAAAAAATCACGAAAGACAATGCGGCTGTTATGGTTAAACTGAGCCATGATAAAATGCACATTATCACCAAGCAAGACTTAATTGCGGCCTTGAGTTAATGGCGGTTTACACAGACCAAACCCAAAGAAAGATTGAAATAGCGCAGGCGCCACAGCGCATTATCTCCACGGTGCCTTCGCAAACGGAGCTCTTGGCCTACTTGGGTTTAGAGAGGCAGGTGGTAGGCATTACCGCCTATTGCGTGCATCCCAAAGACTGGCTTCAAAAGAAGACGGTGATTGGGGGCACCAAAGACCTTCAGATAGAAAAAATAAGGCAGCTGCAACCTGATTTGATTATTGGCAACAAAGAAGAAAATATCAAGGAGCAGATTGAGACGCTCGCTAAAGACGTCCCGGTATGGCTCAGTGATATCACTTCCGTAGATGATGCCCTAGCAATGTTGCAAGCCGTGGGCGAAGTGTGTCATCGGCCAGAGCCTGCTCAAAAGTTGGTAGGCCAGATAAATGATCTACGTGCCTTAGCGAAAACTGAGTTGGCAGTGCCCAGCCTGTATTTTATTTGGAAAGAGCCCTACATGGTGGCAGGAGCCGACACTTTTATCTCAGCCATGATGCAAGAGTGTGGCTTGGAAAACAAGGCGCCCCAAAATGAGCAGCGCTACCCCACCATGAGTTTGCAGGAAATTTGCCAAAGCAGTGCCCAACAAATTATTCTAAGCAGTGAACCCTACGCCTTTACCACCGCAGATGCGCACTTTTTGTCGCGGGAAACGGGTAAAAAAGTGAAGATAGTAGACGGGGAATTATTCAGCTGGTACGGCTCCCGTATGGCAAAGGCTTTTCCGTACTTTCAAAGATTGCACCAAGAGCTGGCCATGATGCATGGGGCATTTAAGTGCTAAGATGATTGGAGTTTTAAACCTTGATTAATGCGTTTAACCATGCCGGGGCCCTCATAAATAAAACCGGTATACACTTGCACCAATTGCGCTCCGGCTGCTAGTTTTTCCTGAGCATCTTTAGCAGTGAAAATACCGCCCACCGCAATAATAGGGCTTTGGGTCCGCTGGCGCAGATAGCGAATCACCTCCGTGGAACGCTCACGCACAGGCTTACCGCTCAAGCCTCCCGCGCCTATCGCCTCCACTGTATTTTCAGGAGTATTTAAATGGTCGCGGCTAATGGTGGTATTGGTGGCAATCAATCCGTCTATGCCTGTGTCTTCAACAATTTCCACAATATCGTCAAGCTGCGCATTGGTTAAATCAGGGGCAATCTTTAGCAGGATGGGTTTAGGGTTTTTGTAGGTGCTGTTTTCCTTTTTTAAGGCGTTCAAGATTCTTTTTAAGGGTTCTTTCTCTTGTAGGTCACGCAAATTGGGCGTGTTAGGCGAAGAAACGTTTACCACAAAATAGTCTACCCAGGGATGCAGTTTTTTGAAGCAAATCAGGTAATCGTCCAGGGCCTTTTCGTTGGGGGTAGATTTATTCTTGCCGATGTTTCCGCCCAGGATTTGGTCTTTGTTTTTGCGTTTCTTCAAGCGCTCTACCAACGCGTCTACTCCCTCATTGTTAAAACCCATGCGGTTAATCAGGCCTTCATCGGCCGGGAGCCTGAACATGCGGGGCTGAGGATTACCGGGTTGAGCCTTGGGCGTAACCGTGCCTACCTCTATAAAACCAAAACCGTAATTAAAAAGCTCATTAAAAAGTTTGCCGTCCTTATCAAAACCGGCTGCCAAACCTACTCTATTGGGAAATTCTAAGCCCCATAGTTCTAAAGCCTGATTTGGCTTGGCCTGGCTGAATTTCTGGCGGGTTATGGCTCCAAAACCGGGCAGCTTGTGTAGGTTCTTAACCAGGTTGAAGGTAAAGTGGTGGGCCCTTTCGGGCGGAAGCCTAAAAAGCAGGGGGCGAAGCAAACTTTTATACATGCCGCAAAGTTACACAGCGGTTGCTTTTAAACGAGGCTTGTGCTTCTTTTTTGAGATAGGCGATTGGCAATTAGTACCTTTGTGAAATGTCAAAAGACGGAATCTACATAAAAAACCGAAAGGCACGTTTCAACTACGAAATTCTGGACAGCTTTGAAGCGGGCATAAAACTGGTAGGCACTGAAATTAAGTCAGTTAGACAGGGTAAAGTAAGTTTACCCGAGAGCTACTGCTATTTTAAAGACCAAGAATTATTCATTAAAAACATGAATATAGCCGAGTATGACCACGGTAATATTTACAATCACGAGCCCGCCCGCGAACGCAAACTTCTTTTGCACAAACGTGAATTGAAAAAGCTTGAGGAAGAAGTTAATAAAGGAAATCGCACCATTGTAGCGCTCAGTCTTTACATAAATAGCAAAGGACTAGCCAAAATGAAGATAGCCCTGGCTCAGGGTAAAAAATTGCACGATAAACGCAATTCGCTCAAAGAAAAATCACTAAAACGCGAGATGGACCGCGCCATGCGCTAAAGCTTTTTGCGCACGGCCATTAAAGTATTTTTAAGCAAGCTCACCCGAGTCATAGGGCCCACGCCCCCTGGCACAGGGGTAATAAATCCGGCTTTTTTACTTACCTCTTTAAAATCTACATCGCCTACCAGGCGGTGCCCTGATTTTTTGCTTTTATCAACCACCCGTGTGGTACCCACGTCAATAATTACCACCCCTTCTTTTACCATGTCGGCAGTAATGAAATTAGGTTTTCCCAAAGCGGCAATAATCATATCGGCATCCTGCAAAAGCTCTTTTAAATTGGTGGTACGGCTATGGGTGAGGGTTACCGTGGCATTGCCTGGATAGGAGTTGCGGCCCATTAAAATGCTGGCCGGCAAACCCACAATGTGCGAGCGACCCACTACCACACAGTGCTTACCCCCGGTTTCTACATTGTAGCGGTCTAACAAGTCCATAATACCCATAGGAGTAGCCGGCAGGTAGCTCGGTAAATTCAAAGCCATTTTGCCCAAATTTTCAGGGTGAAAGCCATCCACATCTTTCTCAGGATTAATGGCCATAATAACTTTTTGCTCGTCTATATGCTTGGGAAGCGGCAATTGCACTATGAACCCGTCTACATCCTCATCTGCATTAAGTTTGGCCACTTCTTGCAACAGCTCTTTTTCAGAGATGGTTTCTGAGAGTTTAATGAGGCTGCTGGTATAGCCTACTTCTTCACAGTCTCTGATTTTGGCATTTACATACGTTATGCTGGCACCATTATTCCCTACCAAAACGGCCGCCAAATGGGGCTTTTTACCTCCTTTAGCGGAAATGGTTTTCACTTCCTCCGCAATTTCATTGCGTATTTCTTGGGAGGTTTTTTTACCGTCTAGAATAATCATGCCTACTGTTTAAAAAGTGAATGGCGAAATTAACAAATAGAAAAAGGCCTTACCGTTCTAAACCAGTAAATATCTGCTGCCTCATGACCAAGCGCACCTGCTCATAGCAATTGCTCATACGGGTCCTTCAAAACTTTTTAGCCTAGACATTTAGCTTTGATAATAAAAACTATTTTTAGCCCTCTAAAACTAAGTAATGAAATTAAATCAAATTGCAGGCGTAATGCTACTCGCCTTTTTTGCCACCTCCTGTGCCCTAAACAAGAAGGCCTTTAAAGCGAGTGAAAATGTAGCGGTTATTTCCATCTATTCTATGGATAAAGTGAAAAACAACTCCTCCTTACAAGCTCGTATTCTTTCAGACGCGCGCATGAAGGACACCGTTTTAACGGACCCTGCAGAAATGGTGAAAAGCCATTTATTTGACCTTAACCGAGGATTAATCCGCAAGTTTGCCGATGAAGCCGAGATTGTAAGCTCTGAATCTTTTCAGACCTATGCTGCTGAAAACGACAACCTGGATGAGAATTTTGACAAGTTTGTAAACCTTGGGGTAAAATATGAAGGCGCCAAAGGATATCCGGTAATAAAGCACAGCGACAAGAAAACCATCATGGCAGCTTTTGACCATTTGCCTAGAAATATAGACGCAGTGCTGGTATTAAGCAACAATTTTGCGTTTCAAGAAGATATGGCTGTTTCTGTGGGCGGTATTTCTACCTCAGGCTTGGCCAAACAGAGAGTGAACTCTACCATCACCATTTATATGGTAAACCATGAGGGTAAAAAAATATTCTATAAATCCTTTATTGGTGTATCACAAGGTAAATTAGGCCAAGATGATAACCGCTACAGTCTAAACGATTTAGCCAATCAGGCTTTAGATGATTCCTTCGGTAAATTAAATGCCTATTTGATTAAGAAAATGGGCTCTTAAAAAACTGAACTAAACAGTACAAAGCCGCTCCTCGCTTGCCGTTGAGCGGCTTTTTCAGTTAACGCAATAAACTTTTCTTAATTATAACTCACCTTCTTTTCTGGCGGCATTTATATTTGCCTCACTAATTAATCAGGCCAGCCGGCTTTACTAAGCTGCCCTGGCCCTTAAATACTCCCTATTTATGTTAAAAAGTATTAAAATTTTAAGCCTGGCGCTGCTCATTCTCGCTCTAGGCGGATGCTCCTCCAGCAAGCGATTGAAAGAAGTGAAAAAATTGGCGGTGGTAAGCCTGGGCTTTAATCGGGTAATTGACAATTATGATTCTGCCAAAGATATTTCGGTAGAAATTTCCCCTCAGTTTCGAGAGTTGTTAACCTTGAACCCGGTCTTGGCGAAAGACGTGAAAAAAATGGTACTGGGTGGCTTTGGTGAAACCTTTGATCTAGCAGACCCTGAATCATACGTAAACTCGAAGGGCTTTAAAGAATGGGCCTCTCAAAACGTGAAATCAGTCGAAAATGTAAGCGTTACAGTTCCAGGCTTTGCCACTACGCACGGTAAGGAAGCCTTTATGCGCTTGAAAGAAGCTTTCAATTACCTACCTGCAGATGTTGACGCCATAGCTTATGTTTCATTTGGATCCAATTTGAGTATCACCGACATTAAATCCAATTGGCTCAAAAATGAATCAGTGATGGAAGATTACAAACTGCGGACCTCCTGTATGATCTTTATCTATGATAGAGCGGGCAAATTAATTTACACCAAAACCCGCCAGGCGCGTTCTGATCGCTCTATGGCCGAGCAGGCTAAGCAAGAAAATGGTGAGCCTGAAGATGCCATTGAGGCCCTGTTCCTACGCTCTTGCTACAAGGTCTTTAATGAACATGTTGATATCCTGAAAGGGAAATTGGCAGACTAAAAGAAATTTCCAAACAAAAAATGTGGCTGATCAGCCACATTTTTGTTTCTATTTAACGCATTCCCGGGGGCATACCACCTGCTCCTTTCATCATTTGCGCCATTTTCTTGGCACCTCCCCCCTGCATCATTTTCATCATTTTGCTCATCTCCCCAAATTGCTTTAAAAGCTGATTCACTTCCTTCACGTCTTTTCCGGCCCCTTTGGCGATTCGCCTTCTGCGGCTGCCATTAATTAATTTAGGGTTGCCCCGCTCCTCAGGCGTCATAGACTGAATAATGGCCTCAACGCCTTTAAAGGCATCGTCATCAATGTCTACGTTCTTCATCATTTTACCCATACCGGGTATCATGCCCATGAGGTCCTTTACGTTCCCCATTTTTTTAATCTGCTTAATTTGACCTAAGAAATCATCAAAGTCAAATTTATTCTTGGCAATTTTCTTTTGAACCTTGCGGGCTTCCTCCTCATCAAACTGCTCCTGGGCGCGCTCTACCAAAGAAACCACATCACCCATGCCCAAAATCCGATCGGCCATACGGCTGGGGTGGAAAACATCTAGTGCCTCCATTTTTTCACCGGTACCAATAAACTTGATGGGTTTGTTTACCACGGTGCGTACGGTAAGGGCCGCTCCACCGCGGGTATCACCGTCTAGCTTGGTAAGGATTACGCCTTCGTAGTCCAGTACATCGTTAAAAGCCTTGGCGGTATTTACGGCATCTTGCCCGGTCATGGCGTCTACCACAAACAGGGTTTCATCGGGCTTGACCGCACTGTGGACATTACGGATTTCGCTCATCATTTGCTCATCAATGGCCAAGCGACCTGCGGTATCAATTATTACGGTGTTAAAACCATTTTCTTTGGCATGTTTCAAAGCGTTTTGAGCAATGGCCACCGGATTTTTATTGTCTTCTTCGGTGTAAACCTCTACCCCTACTTGCTCACCTACCACCTTTAACTGGTCAATGGCAGCCGGGCGGTACACGTCACCCGCCACTAAGAGCACCTTACGGCTTTTCTTGCGCTTGAGGTAATTAGCCAGCTTACCAGAATGGGTGGTTTTACCCGAGCCCTGCAGACCTGCCATTAAAATTACCGCAGGCTTACCCTCTAAGTTTAACTCTGCGGCCGTGCCGCCCATGAGGTCCACCATTTGATCGTGCACCACCTTGGTAAGCACCTGCCCGGGTTTAAGGGAGGTAAGTACCTCTTGCCCCAGGGCTTTTTCTTTCACCTCATTGGTAAACTGCTTGGCTATTTTAAAGCTAACATCGGCATCTACTAAAGCCCTGCGGATTTCCTTCAGGGTTTCAGCCACGTTTACTTCTGAAATTTGGCCGTGCCCTTTAAGTACGTGAAAGGCTTTATCTAATTTATCTTGTAAACTGTCAAACATGTGTTTTACTTTTAGGCTGCTGTTTTAAGCAAGGCAAAGGTAAAAAGTTTTAAGCCTGAACTAAGCCTCTGGATAAGTCGAAATAAAAGGATACTGTGATACCTAATTTTCTAATTCAAATCACTTCCTGCTTGTAAAAATGTTCTTGGAATTCCACAAAGAACTTTCGGATATTAGGGATTTCACTTAATGAGACTTTGGCGTCTTCTAAGGATTGGTACTTTTTTGTCAGCAAGATTGGGAGTTTCTCTTGGTCGAGTTCATCAACTCCTTTGTCAACGTACTTGCTCATTAGGAATGCGATAAACTCTCTTTGGTTGTCATTGAGTAAGGCAAAAATGGTCACTTCAGCTGCTTTGGCTCTGGCTTCTCTGGTTGTGGCGATAGAGTCTCCCTTGAAAAGGTGTTCCAATACATCATACAAGTCGCTTTTTTGCATAACTACCAATTTCTGCAAAATCATTAAATCGTCTTTCGGAAAACCAGCCGTATGTAAGTTTTCAAGTAAGGTTTTTATTGTAAATGGATTGCTCCACAGTTTTCGCAATTCCTCATCGTTTTTGAAAAGTTTGGGCAATTCGCCAAACAGATTATTCAAAAACTCTTCTGCCGAAATGGGTTTGCCGCCCGCACTCCAAAAGGAGGTTTGAACGGTATGTTGCATCAATCTTTCTTTTCCGTCTCGAAGGTAAACCCTCGCTTTTTTCTTTTTGGGTCTTGGCTCGTCAGGTCCAAAAGCGGTTGGCGGTTCTTTTGGTTCTGCTGGTGGATAAGG
>CAJXNI010000029.1 GCA_913057235.1 uncultured Bacteroidota bacterium | reverse complement strand
TAAACCTAATAAACTCATAACCCCATAAACGAGTAAAGCAAAATTGGTGGTGCCAAAGCCATGCTTTACCTTAGCGCCCGCTGTAAACAGAATCTACGTAACCATGCCCAGGTTTTCACCGCTTAGTGCTAGTATTGGTCACACCCCGCTGGCCACTTTACCCAACCTCTTTGCCCGGCAGCCCATTTTGGCCAAGATAGAATACCTGAACCCCGGCCTTTCCATCAAAGACCGTATCGCCTTAAGCATTGTAAACCATGCCGAGGCGCAAGGTTATCTAAAACCAGGCGGAACGCTGATTGAGTGCAGCTCAGGAAACACCGGAATTGGCCTGGCCATTTTAGCGGCAGAACGGGGCTACCGTTTTATTTGCTGCATGCACACCGGCCATTCTAAAGAGAAAATAAAATTATTAGAGGCTTACGGAGCCGAGGTCCACTTGAGTGATAAAAAATATCCGCGCGAGCATCCGCAGTCCTCTCATGGGTTGGCGGCCCGGCTTAATCAAGAAATAGCTAATAGCTATTGGGTAAATCAATACGTAAACCCTGAAAACCCTAACAGTCACTATAGCACCACCGGGGCCGAAATTTGGGAACAAACCCAGGGGCAGGTGAGCCACTTAATAGCTTCGGCCAGTACGGGGGGCACCATTTCCGGTACCGCGCGTTACCTCAAAGAAAAAAATCCCCGGCTCAAAGTATGGGCCGCAGATGCCTATGGCTCGGCTCTAGCCGATTTTCACCAAACCCGGGTGTTTGACGCCAGCCGCGTAAAAAGCTACCTGGCCGAAAACGTAGGTAAAAAGTTTATACCGGAAACCCTGGATTTTGACTTGATTGATGAATTTGTAAAGGTAAGCGATCAGGATGCCGCCTTAATGGCGCGCTTAGCCGCCCGCAAGCAGGGCTTGTTAATGGGTTACAGCAGTGGTGCCGCCCTACAGGTAGCCCGGCAAAAACAAGCAGAAATAGGCGCTGATGATTGTGCCGTGGTTATTTGTGCCGACCATGGCAGCCGTTACCTGCAAACCATTTACAATGATGAGTGGATGCAGCAAAATAATTTATTGGAAAAAGAACCTGTTGTAGAAAAACAAGTACATGACTGACTTATTTGAGAAAATCACCAACAACCCCGGCCCGCTGGGGCAATATCAACAAGAAGCAGAAGGCTATTTCATCTTTCCGGAATTGGAAGGCCCCATTGGCAACCGCATGGGCTTTAAGGGAGAAGAGCACATTGTGTGGAGTGTGAACAATTATCTAGGCCTGGCCAATTTACCCGAAGTGATTGAAGCCGATGCCAAAGCTTCTGCTGAATGGGGTTTGGCCTATCCTATGGGTTCGCGCATGATGACCGGCCAAACCCAATATCACAATCAACTGGAAGAAGAACTAGCTGCCTTAGAGAATAAAGAGTCAGCCGTATTGCTCAATTATGGCTACCAAGGCATAATGAGCGCCATTGACAGCCTGGTTACCCGCCATGATGTAGTGGTGTATGATGCCGAGTGCCACGCCTGTATCATGGATGCGCTGCGCATGCACAATGGCAAATCGCTGGCCTACAAGCACAATGATATTCCCCACTTTCAGGAGCAATTGGAGCGCGCCCAAAAATGGCTCAGCACGCCCAACGCCTCTTTATTGGTTATTACCGAAGGCGTTTTTGGCATGAAAGGAGACCAGGGAAAGTTGAAGGAAATAGTGGCGCTAAAAGACCGCTACAACTTTAGATTATTGGTAGACGATGCCCATGGCTTTGGCACCCTGGGTGAAACCGGTGCAGGGGCAGGCGAGGCGCAGGGCGTGCAAGATGAAATTGACATCTACTTTGCCACCTTCGCGAAAAGCATGGCCAGCATAGGCGCCTTTTTAGCGGGGCCTAAAAAAGTGATGGACTTTTTGCGCTACAACATGCGCTCGCAAATCTTCGCCAAAAGTTTACCCATGCCTTTTGTGCAAGGGAACTTATACCGCTTAAAGCTGCTCAAAGAAAAAAGCGAAATGCGTGCCAAGCTGTGGCAGAATGTAACCGCTTTGCAAGGCGGCTTAAAAGAAGCCGGGTTTGAAATTGGCGCTACCAATTCCTGCGTAACCCCCGTATTCTTAAAAGGCAGCGTGCAAGAAGCTATGGCTCTCACGGCCGATTTACGCAACAACCACCGTATTTTTTGCTCCATTGTAATTTATCCGGTTATCCCGAAAGGTGAGATTCTATTGCGTTTAATTCCCACGGCAGCGCACACGCTGGAAGATGTAGAATTGACTTTGAAAGCATTTAAAGCCATCCGCGCTAAGCTTACCCAGGGAGCCTACGCCCAAACTGAAAGCAAAATCGCATGAGCGCCTTTCACTTTAGCGGCATTCAGCAAATAGGCATTGGCAACCCCAATACAGACGCCACCTGGAAATGGTACCGCCAAAATTTTGGCTTTGATACCCCGGTGTTTGAAGAAGAAGCCGAGGCCGGCCTGATGTTGCCCTACACGGGAGGCGAAAAGCACGCCCGTAAGGCCGTATTGGCGCTAAACATGAATGGCGGGGGCGGTCTGGAAATCTGGCAGTACACCCAACGCGAATTGATTTGGCCCGAAAGTCTTTCCCGTCCGGGAGATTTAGGCATTGGCGTCTTAAAAATAAAAACCCGCGATGTGGAGCAAGCCTACCGCCATTGCCAGCAAAAGGGCTTAAACCTTTTGGGCAAAGTGCAATACCGCTACGGACGCCCTTCGCATTTTTACTTGCGTGATCTCCACAACAACGTGGTAGAAATCACCTATTTTGATGCCTGGTATAAAAATCAAGGCGGCTTGTTTGGCGGAGTGGCCGGGGCCGCGCTAGGGGTGAGTAACCTGGAAAAAAGCATGGAGTTTTACAAGCAAGCTTTAGGCTTTTCGCAAGTGATTTTTCAAGAAAAAGGCGCGCTGGAAGATTTAGCCCTTTGGGACGATGAGCCCCGTCAGTACCAACGGGTGATTTTAGAGCGAGCTGAGCCTTATCAAGGGGCCTTTTCACCCTTGTTGGGTCCCGCTCAGCTAGAGCTGATTCAGGTAGAGGGCAAAAGCTCCAAGCAGTTGTACAAAGATCGCTTTTGGGGCGACCCGGGCTACATTCATCTTTGCTTTGACACCATTGGTATGGATGCTCTGCAAAAGCATTTAACCGACTTAGGCCATCCCTTTACGGTAGATTCAGCTGAGAGCTTTGACATGGGGGAAGCAGCCGGACGCTTTGCCTACATTGAAGATCCCGATGGCACCTTGCTGGAATTTGTAGAAACCCACAAAGTGCCCATCCTGAAAAAACTGAACTGGTATTTAAACCTGCAAAAACGCGATGCCACTAAGCCCCTGCCCCGCTGGATGATCAACACCATGGGCTGGAGTAGGGTAAAGGATTAGGACCTAATGTAGAGTCTACAGTCCGCAGTTTACAGTCCGCAGATTTGGAGGTGTTAACTTAAGCGGCAGTCTTTAAACATCCGACACCAAACATCGGACATCCAACCTCCAACATCTCGCATCCAACATCTTGTATCTAAAAGAAAAACAGTACCTTTGCAGCCCTTTTTTGCGGAGGGTAAGACGCTGGAAAGGTTTGTAAATCAATATTTTAAAATAACATCTTTCGTTACTCAAATCCTGTTAAGTCTTACTGGGTGCGGAATACAAACATTTTTTGAATGTCAGAAGAAACTAAAAAAGCAGCCGAGGAAAAAGAGCAAAACACGCCCGAGGCTACTACTGACACTTCTCAAAAAGAGGTAAAAGAAAAGGCTGAAAAAGCCAAAACCAAAGCTGAAAAAACGGATGCCGGCCAGGCTGGCACCGATAAATCAGCAGAGGACGTGAAAAAGGAAACCCATGCAGAGGCCGCTGGTTCTACTCAAAAAGAAGAGGAAGTAGCCCCTAAAGCTTCAGAAGAAGTGAAGGAAGCAGAAGAGCCTAAGCAGAAAGAAGGTGAGCAATCACCCGCCCCTACCGAGGTGAAAACCGAAGAAGAGCAAACTGAAAGTGTAGAAGCTGAGCCCGTTGAATTTGACTGGGAGGAGTTTGAGTACGGTTTAGCCGCGAAAAGCAAAAAAGAACGCGAAGAGCTTACCAAGCTTTACGAAGAAACCATTACCACGGTTGATGAGCACAGCCTGATTGAAGGTCAGATCATTAACATGACGGATCGTGAGGTGATTGTAGACATCGACTACAAGTCTGAAGGGGTAATCTCTCTAAACGAATTCCGCTACAACCCAGACCTGGCCATAGGCGATAAGGTTGAGGTGTTGGTAGACAAGCAGGAAGACAAAGACGGCCAGCTGGTTCTTTCGCACCGCAAGGCCCGCGCTATTAAGGCTTGGGATCGTGTAAACGAAGCACACGACAACGAGGAAGTAGTGAAAGGTTACGTGAAATGTCGTACCAAAGGCGGTATGATTGTAGACGTATTTGGCATTGAAGCTTTCTTACCCGGTTCGCAAATTGACGTGAAGCCCATTCGTGATTACGATGCTTACGTAGATAAGAACATGGAATTCAAGATTGTAAAAATCAACCACGAGTTTAAAAACGTGGTGGTTTCACACAAAGCGCTTATTGAAGCCGATCTTGAAGAACAGAAAAAAGAAATCATTGGTAAGCTTGAGAAAGGTCAGGTACTGGAAGGTGTGGTTAAAAACATCACCTCGTATGGAGTATTTATTGACCTGGGCGGTGTAGACGGATTGATCCACATCACCGACCTGAGCTGGAGCCGCATTAATCACCCCAGTGAGGTGGTGGAACTAGACCAAACCATGAACGTGGTAATCCTTGACTTTGATGAGGATAAAACGCGTATTCAGTTAGGTCTTAAGCAACTGGAAGCCCATCCGTGGGATAACCTGGATGAGAATCTATCGGTAGGTGATAAGGTGAAAGGTAAAGTAGTGGTACTAGCAGACTACGGTGCCTTTGTAGAAGTAATTCCTGGTGTAGAAGGTCTAATCCACGTAAGTGAAATGAGCTGGAGTACGCACTTGCGCTCTGCTCAGGATTTCATGAGTGTAGGTGATGAGGTAGAAGCAGTAGTGCTTACGCTAGATCGCGATGAGCGCAAAATGTCTCTGGGTATTAAGCAGCTTAGCCCAGATCCCTGGACGGACATTACCACCAAATACCCTGTGGGAAGCAAGCACAAAGGAACCGTGCGCAACTTCACCAACTTTGGTGTATTCGTAGAGTTGGAAGAAGGTATTGATGGTTTGATTCACATCAGCGATTTGAGCTGGACTAAGAAAGTGAAGCATCCTGGTGATTTCACTACTATTGGTGCCGAGCTGGAAGTGGTTGTATTAGACATTGATGTTGAAAACCGCAGACTAAGCCTGGGTCACAAGCAAGTAGAAGATAATCCTTTTGAAACCTACGCTACCTTGCTAGAAGAAGGCAGTGTTATGGAAGGAAAAGTAGCTCGCTTGGTAGACAAAGGCGCAGAAGTACTTTTTGAAAACCTGGGTGTAGAGGCCTTTGTGCCTAAGCGTCACATGGTAAAAGAAGATGGTTCTGAGCTTGGCGCTGATGAAAAAGCCGACTTTAAGATTATTGAGTTTAGTGCTGAAAACCGCAGAGTAGTGGCTTCTCACACTGAATTACATAAGAAAGTGAAAGCTGACAAAGCCAAGGCTGAACAGAAGCAAGCCAAACAAGCGGTTAAGAAAATCCAAACTAAAGTTGAGCGTTCTACGCTAGGCGATTTGGATGCCCTTAGCAAGCTGAAAGAGCAAATGGAAGATGACGAGAAGGAAGACAAGTAATTCCTTTTAGTATTCATAATCTAAGCCCTCCGAAGAAATTCGGGGGGCTTTTTTTTAGGACCTTTCCCTACTTTTAGAAAATAGATTTAATAGTACTTTTGGAGGCTTAAACTCAAGTACTTTTGGTGAAAAACCTACATGCACTAGCTACTTTCTGTGGCTTTTTAATGGCGTTTCAGGCTTAGTTAATGCTTTCGCAAACCCTAAGCGCTGTGCAGGTGTCAGATTCACTGGAGCAAATGCACCGCAAGGGGCTTAACAAAGAGGCAGTTTTATTGGGTGAGTCATTTATTAAAACGCACCAGGAACACACGCTAGATACAGGCTTTGCTCATATCCTTTTAAACATAGGTGTTTCTTACGCCAATTTAGAGGCCTTTTACAAAGCTGCCCATTACAATAAAAGAGGGTTAGGCATTTATGAGCAGTTGCAAGACTCAACCGGCATATAGGGCAGCGCATTAAATCTGTGCGGGTTTATTATTATCTAAAGGATTCGGCCCGGGCTTTTGACTACCAACAAGTGGCGGCCGCTCACGAGCCGTCTAGTGATTCTGTGGCTCAGGCCAAAATAGCTTACACCAAGGACTTATTGCTCTTAGAGTTTGGTGAGCATGAACAAGGTTTGGCTTTAATGGATAGTTTGTTACGCTATTTTAAAGACAACAATCGTAGGCTTTATCAAAATTTAGGGGTATCCAGTCTAAAAAACCTCAAACGCCTTTCTTTTTTGGAGAACTATCCAAATTTTCTCTATAACATATCGGGCAAAATTAGTGGGAATGATGCCCGCCTGCACACCTATTTAGAAATAGGTTTAAACGCTCAGCGGCTTCAGCTGCCAGAGGTGCTGGATTCTATGAGCATACTGGTAAAGACACGTTGGCAAGTTTTAGACACGGCTACCATTTCACTAGCCGAAAAAGCCCCGTATTACAAACAGCAAAGCTTAGCGCTTTTTAACAATAAAGCCTATGCACAAGCCTACAGAGTACTGGCAAACCACACTAAGCTTAGGCTTAAAGCCGATTCCTTAGCTGGTAAAGAAAAGTTGCAAAAAGCAGAGATTCTACTGAGAATAAAAACCGAACAATTGCAAAATGAAGCCTTAGAAAAAAAGCTGGCAAGTACTAACTACCAGTTGATTATAACCCTGTCAGTAATTGCATTTTTACTGGTATTAAGCACCCTTAACTTTAAAAACCAGCGCATCGCCAAAAAGCAAAGTTTTGCTCAGGCCAAAATTGCCAGCGCGCGGGGTCAAATGATTTCCATTTTGTCGCATGATATTAAAGCTCCTCTAAGCCAAATAAAAGGAGTCCTGCATCCTTTTAAAAGGAGTGATTTAAAAATTGAAGAAGTTAACGCGATGGCGCCTCAATTAATAGAAGAAACCGATAAAAACCTAGGCTTATTAGAGAGTATAGTGGGTTGGATTAATCTTAGCCGAGAAGATCTCCAAGTGCAAAAAGAACGGGTAGATTTAGAACAGCTAATAAAGGATGTGAAAAATTTAACCCAGCAAGTGATAACGGCCAAAAATATAAAGTTTAATTCCCAGCTAGAGATCAAAAGCCTGGTGACAGATTCCTTTTTATTAGAAACGGTTTTACGCAATTTGCTCAATAATGCCCTAAAATGCACACCCAAGAGGGTGGAATTTACATTTAAAGCGAGCGTGATGGAGACCACACCAAAATTATTGTACGGGATAGTGGTACAGGAATGGACGCGCAAACCTTGGATAACCTAACAAGCAAAGTGCTCAAAACTCAGCCTGGCACTGAGCTGGAAAGAGGGCATAGCTTAGGGTTAGTAATAGTAGCCAAAGCTTTAGATAAACTGGGCGGTCGTTTAGAAATTGAGAGTGTTCCAAACGAAGGAACGGTATTCACCTTAATTTTCAATTGAGGTTTTAAGCCAACCATTATTTGGCTTTGTATTTTGGCCTCAAATTAATCCCGTATGGAAACGATAGGAACCATTGTACATTTTCTGGAAGCTTGGGCCCCACCAAGCCTGCAAGAGAGCTATGATAACAGCCGGCTTTTGGTGGGTAATAAAAATCAAGAAGTGCAAAAGGTTTTGGTCACGTTAGATGTTACCGAGGCCTTGGTAGAAGAGGCCGTTGAGCGCGATTGTCAGCTTATAATTGCTCACCATCCTTTAATTTTTGGGAGCTTGAAATCCTTAACCGGTAAAAATTTGGTGGAAAGATCCATCATCAAGGCCATTCAAAATAACATTGCCATTTACGCCATTCATACCAATTTAGACAATATTCAAACAGGAGTAAACGGCAAAATAGCCCAGAAGCTTGGCATTGCTAATCCCAAAATATTGGCCCCCAAAAAAGGCCAGCTTTCTAAGTTGGTAGTTTTTGTGCCGCATAATCATGCTTCGGTACTTTCAGACGCCTTATTTTCGGCTGGAGCCGGAAAAGTAGGGGAATATGATGAGTGCAGCTTTGCTCTTAAAGGTACGGGAAGCTTCCGCGGAAGCGAAAACAGCAACCCCACGGTAGGCGTACAGGGTGAAAGACACCATGAACCGGAAACCAGGCTGGAGTTTTTGGTAGAAAATTATGCCTTGCCCAAGGTGCTTGAGGCTATGGTAGAGGCTCACCCCTATGAGGAAGTAGCCTATGATGTGTACGCTTTGCAAAATACCCATCAGAACATAGGTGCGGGCATGGTGGGGCTTTTACCAGAACCCATGTACGCCATGGACTTTTTAAAGCAGGTGAAAAACACCTTTGGCGGTACGGTGCGCTACACGGCTTTGGTAAAAGATCAGGTGCAAAAAATTGCTTGGTGTGGAGGTTCTGGAAGTTTTCTGCTCTCCAAGGCTATTGGCTCAGGGGCCGATGTTTTTTTGACTTCTGATTTCAAATACCATCAATTTTTTGAGGCCGATAATCAATTGATTATTGCTGATATTGGGCACTATGAAAATGAGCAGTTTACAAAAGAACTGCTGGCTGAAAAACTTAGGCAAAAATTCAGTACTTTTGCCGTTCTTTTAACGGAGTACAATACAAACCCGATCAATTATTTATAAGCTCTATGGCTAAAGAAGTTACCGTTGAAGATAAGCTACGCGCACTCTACGATCTTCAGCTTATTGACTCAAGGATTGACAAAATCAGAAACGTTCGTGGTGAATTACCGCTTGAAGTGGAAGACCTGGAAGATGAAATTGCTGGTTTAGAAACGCGTTTAGACAAGCTGAAAAACGATATTGAAGATCTCGATACCGAGGTGAAAAATAAACGCAACCTTATCAAGGAATGCGAAGAGAAAATTAAAAAGTATCAGACGCAGCAGAAAAACGTACGCAACAATCGTGAGTTTGACGCCATTTCTAAAGAAATTGAGTTTCAAGAACTTGAAATTGAGTTAGCCGAAAAACGCATCAAAGAATTTAAAGCAAAAATTGACGCGAAAAACCAAACGCTAGAAGATTCAGAAGTAAAGTTAAAGGAGCGCCAGTCTCATTTAGATTTTAAAAAGAAAGAATTAGACGGCATTTTAGAAGAAACTCAAAAAGAAGAGGAAACGCTTCTTAAAGAGTCTGAAAAGCACGCTAAAAAAATTGAAGAACGCTTGGTTAAGGCCTACCACCGTTTGCGTAACAGCGCCCGTAATGGTTTGGCTGTGGTGCCCATTGAGCGTGGGGCCTCTGGAGGTTCTTTCTTTACTATTCCTCCGCAAGTGCAGCTTGAAATTGCCGCACGCAAAAAAATTATTACCGATGAGCACAGTGGCCGCATTTTAGTGGATCCGGATTTGGCTCGTGAAGAGGAAGAGCGCATGGGGAAATTATTCCAAAAGGCACGCAAATAAGAATTTAATTTAAAAAAGGGGATCTTTAAGGTCCCTTTTTTTATGAGTAAATCACTGGTTTTAATACTCTGTTTTTTTACGGTGGGCCTGATGGCGCAAAAAGCCGAGTTTACGCCTGTCATGCAACAAGGCCTGGCCGATATTGCCCATTTACGCTACCAAGATTTACAGGAAAAGCTTACCCGAGAGCGCATTTTAAATAAAGGTAATCGCGTACCCGATTATTTAGAAGCTGCGGCCCTTTGCATTGAGCTTTTTGTAAATGAAACTGAAGAAACCTACAATCAGCGGGAGCCCGAGCTTAATGCCCTGATTAATCGTTTGGAAGAACTGCCTGATGAGGAACCCTTTAAACGGGTTTTTCTTGGTGAGATTTACCTGGCTCAGGCCAGCTTACAGGGAAAGTTTCAAAATAACATTCAGGCGGCTTGGCTTTTTTATAAGGCTTACAGCTTGCTTCAAGAGAACTATCAACGGTACCCCAATTTTGCGCCTACCTACGTACCCTGGGGGGTGCTCAATGCCGCTATAGGCAGCCTGCCCAATGCCTACCGCAATATTGCCAGCTTTTTAGGATTTAACGGTGATATTGCCTTAGGTCTTCGTTTGGTGCGCAAGGGCTATTACAGTTGCCTGGCTTCAGAGTCTTATCGCTTTTACCAACCGTATTTTGGCTTTGTATACTGTTACGTAAATTACCAGTTAGAGGGCAATGAAAAAGTAGATTTGTATAAACTGGGGCTCAATGTGCCTCAAAGCAGCTTTTTCATTTATCTGCACAGCAAAATACTTTTAGAGCAGGGCAAAACTCAAAAGGCCCTGGCGCTCCTCCAACAAAGGCCAGCGGGACCTGGCTATTTAGAGTTCAATTACCTGCACTACCTTACCGGAAAGATCGCCTTAACCCTAGATGATCCTAAGGCCATTTTTTACTTCAGGCAGTATTTAAATAAGGCGCATAATCAAAACTATTTCAAAAGCACCTATCGTTTCATGGCTTGGCATTATCTGCTCAACCAGCAGGAAGACAGCGTGGCCCTGTATCGCAGCAAAATTTTGGGTGCGGGTAGCACTTTTGCAGGAGCCGATGAGCAGGCTGTAGTGGAAGCACAACGGGGTTTTAATGCGCTGCTCATACAAGCGCGTCTTAAATTTGATGGGGGGTTTTACCCCGAAGTTGTACGACTTTTAGCTGCTGAGCAGCGTGAGAAGCATTGTCAGAAACCTTGGGAACACGCGGAGTTTCATTACCGTAAAGCAAGGGCTTTTCAAGAACTGGGCTTAACCGATAAAGCTATAGAATCATATGAGGCAGCTTTGGCAGTACCTCAGGCCCCGGCCACCTATGCGGTAGGCAATAGTGCTTTGCAGTTGGCAGGCGTTTTAGAGGCGCGTGGGCAATATCCGCAAAGTAAAAAATACTATCAACGGGCTCTTAGTTTTAAAGACTTTCCCTTTTACGAAGGAATTCATCAAAAGGCGAAAACCGGTCTTACGCGCCTAAAGTAGAATTAGTAATTTCACCCTCTCAAATCTTGTTGATGCACCAACTATTAACCCTCACCTGGGATTTAGAACGAGGCCTGGATTTAGGCTTTTTTACCCTGCGCTATTACAGCCTTTTGTTTGCCGGAGGTTTTGTGCTGGGCTATCTGCTCATGAAGAAAATCTTTAAAAAAGAAGGTATTCCTCAAGAGAAGCTAGACACGCTGCTTACCTACGTGGTAATTGCTACCGTAGCAGGAGCGCGCTTGGGGCACGTGTTCTTCTACCAATGGGATTATTACAGCCAACATCCGTTAGATATTCTTAAAGTGTGGGAGGGCGGCTTAGCCAGCCACGGAGCGGCCATTGCCATCATTATTGCCATTTACTTTTACAGCAAAAAGGTGCTCCAAAAGCCAATGCTTTACATGCTAGACCGGGTGGTTATTACCGTGGCGCTGGCGGCATGCCTTATAAGATTGGGCAATTTTGCCAATAGTGAAATCTATGGCGAAGTGGCCAACAGCTCTTGGCAAACTGTTTTTGCCCACCCAGCCAGAGACCGTTTGATGAGCGCCTATGATAAATTTCTAGATCAGGTTACGGTAAGTCCTAAGGATGAAGAAATGGTCACAGATTCTATTGTTTATCCTCTGTATGACATGCACCTAAGCTTCTCTTCAGAAACCGAAAACAAGGAAATGGCGCAGCGCCTGGCTAGCTTGCATTTTAAGCCCTACTTGAATGACCTTAGCCCAGAAGATAGGACCATGTTTATAACCAATAGTCAATTGCAGTGGCAAGGTGAAAACAGCTTGCAGGCCACGGTAGAGGCGGCCGGCATACCGCGCAGACCTACCCAGCTCTACGAGGCTTTTGCGTACCTCATGATTTTTTTCCTACTCATGCGGGTATTTCAGAACCAAAGCCTAGCCCAGCGCCAAGGACTTATTTTTGGGCTGTTTTTAATTTTAGTTTTTGGTTTCCGGTTTTTTATTGAATTCTACAAAGAAAATCAGGTGAATAGAGAAGGAGGTATGGAGCTGAACATAGGGCAGTGGTTGAGCATACCGCTGGTGGCACTTGGTTTAATAATAGCACTTGTGGCTAAAAAGAAAAAAGCATAGAATGGCAATACTAGAAAGCAGAAAGATAGTTTTTGGCCTAGGTATGGGGTTTTTGGTTCTGGCGCTGCTGGGGGGCTGTACCAACTCTCATAAGGGTGGGTCACAGCCCGATAAGGCTACCGCGCCTAAAACCAGTATTGAGCCTCAATTTGAAAAAGAAGGAGAGCTTTACTTCCTGAGCGCTGATGGGCAGGATACGCTGCAAAAAATAGATATTGAGCTGGCCGAAAGGAGAGATGAGATTGAATATGGCATGATGTACCGCAAGAGCATGGACGAGCAAACCGGCATGCTTTTCATTATGGGCTTTGAACAGCCCCAATCATTCTACATGAAAAATACCTACGTTTCTTTAGACATCATTTACATCAATACCCAAGAAGAAATAGTAAGCATTCAAAAAAATGCGAAGCCCTTGGATGAAACCAGTTTACCCAGTGGTAAACCGGCCTCACTGGTTTTAGAAGTAAAAGGTGGCTTTACCACTAAACACAATATACAGGAAGGCCAAAAAATAGCCTGGAGCCGCTTGCCTAAGAGCTAGCAAAGCGCCCCCCCTTTAAAGAACCTTTTCTCCCAATAATCCAGGGTTAAGGCGCTTACACGCACCCCTGAACTGCTACTGGCATGGGCAAATTGGTCTGCTCCTAAATAAATGCCCACGTGGCTAATACGCCTACCGCGAATCTTGAAAAAAACCAGGTCGCCATACTGCAGGTCTTCGCGTTCAATAGGTTTTAGTTCAGCAAAAATATCCTCAGCTCTGCGGCCAGCAAATTCATGATTTAATACTTCGCGGTAAGCTACAATAACAAAGCCACTGCAGTCTACCCCTTTTTTAGTGCTACCGCCCATGCGATGCGGCACTCCTTCCCATTCTTGGGTAAAGAGTTCAAAAGCACGGTTCACCCGCGCTTGCTCTAAAGTGTTCACTCGGGAAGATTTTCCGGGCTTGCTTTCAGCTGATTCGCGCTCTAAATTTTCGGGCTTTGACCTGGGTGTAGTGTTGGTAAGTAACTCATGTTCTACCTGCGGGGCTTCACTCTTCTGGCTCAGTTTTTTGGGGCCGCCACCGCATCCGCTTACAAGCGTACCTAAAAGTATGAACAGAATGAAAGCCCTTTTTTGCATGGTACAAATTTGGGTGCTTTTAGCGCAAAAAAAGGCCGCTGGCTTACTAAAAACCAACGGCCCGGTGTTAAAAAAGCCAGCAGATGGAGGGGGTATATCTGCTGGCTTAGGGTAACCACACTTACTTAATAGTTACCGATTTTGTGTTAGAGCCTTGCACAATAAAGGCACAATCTGCACCACCTTGGTTTACAATAGAGTAGGTGAAAGCATTTACTTGAATGTAGCCAAACCCACTGCTTAATGAACTGGTCTCAGCAGTGGTAAATTCCATAGACCTTTGGTTGGCTCCGCTGCGCTTTAGTACGTAATTGCCTTTGGCATCGTAAATGGCAAAATAGAGACTATCTGCGTCTCCCAGGTCTGAGGCGCTGCTGTAGCTGATGGTCACATTTTGCGAAAGATCCAATTCGCCTTCAATGTCGCCTGATACACCCTGCATTTCGGGTACTTCTCTTAGGTAGTTGTAGGTAAAGCTCCCTACATTGCTGCCCCCGCCTACACTCCATTCTACGCTGCGGTCATAAGATATGCCCTCTGTATTGGTGGGCCCTGGCTGATAAAAATAAGAGCCGCCTCCGTTATTCCTTAATTCCTGGTCCTCAGCTGTAACCGTGCCCATATCGGTGCCATCTAAAGAGTTGGCAGTGGCGGTGCCTATTTGAACGGTTTGCTCACCAAAAATGGGCACATCAATAGTACTGGCCGTATTTAGGGCCACAAAAACAGCGTCTACATCTCCGCTAGGGGTGGGGTTTAAAGCCGTAGGAGTAGTGGGCTGATCATTTTGGTTGTTGTCTTGGTTCTCTTCTTCTTCACAGGCTACTAAAACTAAGCAGGCTGAAAGAGCTAAAAGGTACTTTTTCATAGTGTGGTTGTTTTACGTTTACTAAAATTTCTGAAGCAAACATCTTGTAAAAACAACCGCCTAACAATACGCAGTACTACGTATTTCTACTCCTCAGCCTCTTGCATTCTGTTTTTGCGCGAATAAGATCTACGCTTGTAAAGCTCAAAGCGGCTGGGTTTATTGGCTTCTGGCCAGTGATTATTATCCAAATCCGTATCAGCAGTCTCTAAAAAAGGATCGAGTTCTACCTTTTCTACCTCTTTTTTAAAGGCGTACACTTTGGAAAAAGCCTTTTCATTTTTAAGCCATATTTGAGCGGGCGCTCTTTTAACCACCTGGGTGCCATCAGTAAAGGTAAAGCGCACAATTACCGGCATTACCAGCCCACCTATATTTTCAAAGCTTAGCTCGTAGAAGTTATAGCCCTCATCTAAGAGCTCTTTTTCTTCCGCGCTTAAAGAATTGCGGTAGCGCTCATAACGTTCACGGTCAATGGGGAACACTGTAAAGTCGTCATTTTTATTGTAGAAATCCAGCATTTCTGGGTGGGCATCGGCATAGCGCTTGCCCTCCAGGGCCGTGTCATTGCGGCTGTCGCCAATAAACTCATTTTGCGCTTCTTTGCGCTTCCGCGGATTTTCCACGTCTGGGTTTTGGCTGTCTAGTTTATACCACTTTACATCGGTTAAAGCAATGTCAACATGATCAGTGGTGTAGAACCAGCCTCTAAAAAACCAGTCCAGATCTACAGCCGAGGCATCTTCCATGGTACGGAAGAAGTCAGCCGGAGTAGGGTGCTTAAACATCCAACGCTGGGCGTAGCGTTTAAAGGCGTAATCAAATAGCTCTCGGCCCATTACCGTTTCGCGCAAAATGTTTAGGGCGGTGGCCGGCTTGCCGTAAGCATTGTTGCCAAATTGCAAAATGCTTTCAGAGTTGGTCATAATCGGCACCATTTCATCCGGCTGCGACCGCATATAATCGGCAATTTTATAGGCGGGGCCTCTGCGGCTGGGGTAGTTTTCTTCCCACTCTTGCTCGGTGAGGTACTGCACAAAGGTGTTCAGTCCTTCATCCATCCAGGTCCATTGGCGCTCATCTGAATTCACAATCATGGGGAAGAAGTTATGGCCTACCTCATGAATAATTACGCCAATCATGCCGTATTTGGTGCGCTTGCTGTAGGTGCCATCGGCCTCTGGGCGGCCACCGTTAAAGCAGATCATGGGGTACTCCATGCCAATTCTATCGGTGTGCACCGAAATGGCCTTTTGGTAGGGATAATTGAACGTGTACTTGCTGTATACTTTTAGGGTGTGGGCCACCACGCGCGTGCTGTAGCGCTCCCACAAGGGGTTACCTTCTTTGGGGTAATAGCTCATGGCCAAAACAGTACGGTCGCCTAGCTGCACGGCCATGGCGTCCCAGATAAACTTGCGTGATGAGCAAAAGGCAAAATCGCGTACGTTCTCGGCCTTAAAATGCCAGGTTTTGGTTTCCTTACTTTTAGATCGCTCTGCTTTTTCTGCTTCTTTTTGGGTGACAATAAAAACCGGGTCTACCGAATCTTTTTTAGCTTCCTCCAAGCGCTCTAACTGTTCTTCAGAAAGCACCTCTTCCGCATTCATTAGCATACCCGTAGAGCCAACCACGTGATCGTCTGGTGCGGTAATTTTAACGTCATAATCGCCAAAAGGTAAGGCAAACTCACCGCGACCTAAAAACTGTTTGTTTTGCCAACCTTCCACATCATTATACACGGCCATACGCGGAAAGAACTGCGCAATGGTGTAGAGGTAGTTATCTTCTTCTTCAAAATACTCTAAACCCGAGCGGCCCCCGTATTTAGCCCGGTCATTTATGTTGTACCACCAGCTCATGCTAAAGCTGATGCTATCGCCACTTTGCAAAGGTTTATCCAGGGCAATGCGCATCATGGTGTAATTGATCAAAATATCCATGGGCTTGCCTTCCTGGTCTTTTACCTGGTCAATTTTAAAACCTCCGTCAAAATCATAAAAAAGACTTTTAAGACTGCGGTACGACTCACGCTGGTCTATGCTGCCCTTTTTCATTTGCTGGGTGAGACTATTCTGCGCCCGCATGTTTTGGTCCAATTGCACCCACAGGTATTCCAGGGCTTCAGGGGCATTGTTGATGTAGGTAATGGTTTGCTCACCATAAATGCGCTGCTTAGCATCATCCAGCCGGATGTCCATCTTGTAATTGGCCTGCTGCTGGTAATAGAAAGCACCCGGGGCTCCGCTACCGGTGCGGTACATATTGGGAGTGGGTAATTCTTCTTTTAACTGCTTAAACTTGCTCTGGTTGTAACCAGATTGGGCCACCATAAGACCAGCCCACAAGGCCAAAACACTGGTAAAAAGACTTCTCATATTTTTGGGGGAAATTTTCAAGGGCGTCAAAGATATTTTAATTGTGATAAATGGCTGTAAGGGCCTGGCTTAAATCCTGAAATTCATGCCTGAACCCTGATTTTTGAATTTTAGCACTACTGGCTTTATTGCTGGCTAGGACAGTTTCAGCCATTTCACCTAAGAGCAATTTTAAGGCAAAGGCCGGTACTTTAGGCAGGAGTAGGGGTCTTTTTAAAACCTTGGCTATGGCCGATGTAAGCTCGGCATTGGTCGCATTGTACGGCCCCACCGCATTGTAAACGCCTTTTATTTTTTCATTTTCCAGGGCATGCACAAACATGGCGGCTAAATCTTGCAAGTGTACCCAAGGCATCCATTGTTTACCAGAGGCGAGGGGAGCCCCTAGCCCTAATTTTACGGGCATAGCCATTTTGGGCAGAGCTCCTCCCTTTTCACTAAGCACTATGCCCACTCTTAAAATGGCAGTTCTGATATTCAGCTCTTGAAAGTTTTCGGCCTCCTGCTCCCATTTCTGACAAACCAAGGAGAGGAAGTCACTACCCGGTGGATCTTCTTCGGTAAACTCCTGCTCAAAACTATTGGGGTAGTAACCCACCGCAGAAGCCGATATAAAAGCTTTTAGCGGTGTTTTTAATTTTTGCACCGTATTAAAAAGCAAGCGCGTGCCATCTACCCGGCTGCGTAAAATAGCGCTTTTGTGTTGGGGGGTCCAGCGGTCGCTAATGGGCGCACCCGCCAAATTGATGATGGCCTCTAAATCCGCAAAAGCGGCTTCATCTATTTTTCCGCTCTCCACATTCCAGGCATATTCCTGGATATCCAGGTCATTCTTGCCTGGTGAGCGACTTAACCAGCGCACCTCATGGCCTTGAGCCTGGAGTTGCGCACTTAAGGCTGTACCCACCAGACCCGAACCTCCGCTTAGTAGTACTATCATAAAAGGTATAGCAACAGAAGAGTTAAAACTAAAACTATCAAAAGCATTACCCAGCGGATTTTGTTTATCAGCCGGTTGCGTTTTTCTACCAAACTAAGACTGGTAAATTCCGCAGTTCTTTTAGAATTAGGACTGTTTTTAGCAACCCGTTTTTGTTGGCGCTTTTTTAATTGGGCCATGCGGTGCTTGCTACGTTCTAAATTTTCCTTTAAGTTGCTCCAATCACCGATGTAACCCATACAAATAGAAGAATTAATGCACACCCTTGAACCGCACTATCGCTGGCGACATTTGTATATAGCCAGTGAAGATGAGCGCTCGCCTTTTTACGGCTATCAAAATAGTGAGGTCTATTTTACTGATAAAATCTACGACCACGATTCCCCCACAGTGTTTGCCAAATAGCTTGAAGCACAACAGCCAAGCTAATGCTGGTGGTGGCAGTTTTAAACGCAACTAGATGCCAGTCGTATTTTTTTAAATACAAAAACTATTTAGAATAAATATAAATTACCCCCCTCCACAGTTATTTTGCTTGCAAAAGTTTTATAAGTTTAATGAACAAAAATCCAAACCAGTGCATAAACCTAACAGCTTTTCTCTGTTCCACCTGCCTAGCAAAAGGAAAACTTCACCTTTATTAAAACCTCTTATTATGAAAAATATACTCTCTCTCCTTGTCCTTTGCGCTATTCTCAGCTCCTGCGAGGATGAATACAAAAATCCCAACCGATGCGTAGAGGTGCCCTGCCCATCTTCCTTTTCTGCCAAGGTGAATGGTAAGTCCTTTTTGCCAGAGACTCAAAGCGTATGTGATGGAACATCGGCTTCTTACTACCCCGAAGGTGATAAAAATGTAGAAGCGGGTTTTTTAACTCTAAGAGGAACCGACTGTCCGGATTTCCTGAGGTTAGGAATGTGGTTCGCCAGTATCTACGACACAGGGACTTTCTCCGTTTCTGATACCTCCAACTATATTTATTGGCGGGATTCTACCATAACAGGTGAGTTGTATGACAATCCCATAGCCGGGCAAATTAAGTTGACTCATTTACAGGCACGGGGTTACGACCATCCCGATAAAAAATGGGGACGCGTTAAAGGCACTTTTTGGGCCACCCTTTTAAATGAATTGGGGGACACCGTGTATATTACCGATGGGAAGTTTGATTTGAGTCTAAAGACCTTTAGTAGTAAGTAGAAAGAAAGGCTGACCATAGCTTGGCGGCCCGGTCAGCCTTTCTGAAAACCACGTAATTATTTAATCTATAAATAACGCCCTTAGCAGGCATAAAATTAAAAACATTCAAATCCCCTTTACTATGAAAAACTTACTCACTCTTTTTGTCCTTTGCGCTATTCTCAGCTCCTGCGAGGATGAATACAAAAATCCCAACCGCTGCGTAGAAGTCCCTTGCCTATCTTCTTTTTCAGCTAAGGTGAAAACCGCAGCGTATCAGCTTACTTTCATCCCTGATGCAACCGGGGGGGGGCTCCATTGCGATGATTATTGGGCCAATTATTATCCAATAGGCAGTAAAAACATTGAACCAGGCTTTTTATCTATCGCGACCAGTCGTTGTAAAGATTATTTCGATATGGGTTTTTGGTTTGCTTCCATTTATGATACCGGTACCTTCGACCTAATTGATACAACAAATTATTTCCATTGGCGTGATTCCACCAGGTCAGGTTACTTTTATGACAAACCCATAGCCGGGCAGATCAAAGTAACCTTCTTACAGGAAGACGGCTATGATAACCCCAAGCGCAAATCGGGCCGTGTGCAAGGCACTTTTTGGGCCACCCTTTTAAATGACCTGGGGGACACCGTGCATATTACCGATGGAAGCTTTGATATGAGTTTAAAAACTTTTAGTAGTGAATAATAAGAAAGAAAGGCTAACCATAGCTTGGCGGCCCGGTCAGCCTCTCTGAAAACCGCGTAATTATTTAATCTATATAAACAACCACGCTATGAATTGCAAATTTACACTTTTTACAGCTATTTCAATGCTGTGGGGCAGTATGGCCCTAAGCCAGCAAGATTCCATTACGGTAGAATACGATACGCTGCCCGAATGGGACGAGAAAATTGAACAGTATTTCGGTTTACTTGATACGGCCGATATTACCACCGGTTTTCATACAGACAGAGGTTTTTCCCCCACTCGCGCGCGGTTGCACCGCGTGCGGATTGTACAACTAACCAAGGCCATTTTTTAAATTAGCGACATGTCTGAACGTTTTAAAGTAATTGATTCTGGGGTGCCCACTTTTGTAACCCTAACCCTTATTGATTGGGTTGATTTATTTATAAAACCTCAGTACACAGAGAGAGAACCCATTGCAGTTTATAGATAGTAGTAGCACTAGACAAACCAATATGTTCCTAGATAGGGTAAATCTTATAACCGCTTGGAATCAATTTCTTTAATTACAGCTTAATTAGTTTACACCTGCTTAACACAGCTTTACATTTATTACCTTAACTTCGTAATTAAACAATAGGCATTTTAAAAAACCTAGCCAATGAAAAATCTAGTATTTCTATTCGCACTGTGTGTTTTTTTTGTTAGCTGCGAAAAAGAGCAAAGTACCCTAACCACAGTAAGTGGAGTGGTAAAAGCCCGTAACGGAGAGGCTATTATACCCAATGCCCGCGTATATCTTATTAAGCAAGTCATCAAGAGATCTCGCAACCAAATTGTTATGGATTCTATCCGAGCGGATGAAAATGGTTATTACACCTTTAGTTTTGATTACGGCCCTGCGCCTAACCCCGGGGGCTTTCGGGTAAAAGCGGAAGCGCCTTTATATTACTCTTTAGATGCTAAAGGAGGCACGGCAGGAGAGCCGCAAAATTACCTGCAAGTAGGAAAAACCCAAACGCAAAACGTAGAGCTTTGGCTCTCACGCTTGGTTAAAGATACGGTTTATTAATCAGTCTGGGGCTTACAGTGTTGAAACAAATCCATTATTTGGAACAAATAGGGGATTTGGACTTTATATGCGCCAAGATGAAACGGTAAAAAGTATTTGCTTAGGTAACGCGGTGAATAAAATTGGATATTTTGTGACAATACAACGTGGTGATTTGTACACTGGATATGTAGATAGTGTTTATTGTCCGGCCCACGATACTTCCTACATAGAAATTACTTATTAAATTCTTGACCAAATAATCTTTTAAGATTTAGTTTAGAACCCTTTAATTAATTTGTTTAACCTCTAATAGTTACCCCATGAAAAAAGCAGTAAGCCTAATTTTAATAAGCCTGAGCCTAAGCATTAGTAGCTTTGCCCAATACTTACCTTTAACTTGGCAAGTGCCCGATAGCTTGCTAAGCGATAACCCATTGCAGCACATTGATAGTAGTAGTTCAAGGCAAACCAATATGCTGCTAGACAGGGTAAATCTTATAACCGCCTGGGATCAATTTCAGGGGTTTAATGATAGCCCAGGCGTTGGTGGCCGCCAAACAGGCCGAAGCTTACTACAATTGGTAGACAGAGCTCTCAATGATACCAACATAATCCCGCCCTTTGATAGTTTGGTGAAACAAGAACAAGCGCTGTATGCCCAGTTTGACGCTACTCCTATTTATCTAAATTATTTTGAATACGATAGAGTGCAGCAAACTGCCTTTGTCGATAGCACACTGTTATTAGATGCCTCAGGCAACTTTATTCCCAATCCAAACGGCAGTAATAACTTTTTAGAAAAGAAACGCTTTTTTGCGGTGGGGTCTGGCAATAATTTAAACAATTTAGCCTATGCTGATACACTTCCTTTTGTGTTTCCAAGTAGTCTTGTGTTTAGCAATTTAGACGATAGCATTATAAGTTTAGAAATAGATTTTGGAGACGATCTAGGCTTCAGAACAATAAATTTTGACCAAGTGGTTAAAGTACTTTATGGCGCAGCAGAAGATACATTGCTATGGAGCATAAAAATGAATACCCAAAACTCTGGCATACTTTACACCAAAATGCAGGTGGTTACAACGCTTGGTTGCGGTGATATGCCTTTCCCGGTAACTGGACCTTGGGGTAGCACCTTAATCAATAACAATAGCTTTCAGTATTTATTACCACCACAACACATTTCGGCTTGGAACGGCATAAAAGGCTTGGGTAATGCCTATGTATGGTACCGACCAGATATAGCACCGGGTGAAGAAAATCACTTCAGGAAACCACTTATAATTGTAGAAGGTATTGACTTTGGGGGAGCTGTGCCTGGCGATGGCCGAGCTCAAACTCAGTCTATTCATTTAGGGAGTGCGGGTTGGCCTACTTTATGGAATTGTCAACCAGACGACTACCCTTTTGAAAACTTCCCCAATTTTCTTACCGACTTACATGATGAAGGATATGACATTATTATGTTGGATTTTATGGATGGTGCCGATTATATGCAACGAAACGGACTGCTTTTAGCGGGCCTAATTGAACAAATAAATTATTACAAGTTAGGTGAAGAGCAAAACGTTGTAATTGGCGCTAGTATGGGTGGGCAAGTAGCCCGTTATGCTCTTACCCACATGGAAAAGTATGGGCCAGAGCATTGTACACGGTTATTTGCATCTTTTGACAGTCCGTGGAAGGGCGCACATGTGCCTTTAGGCATACAATGGTTTTTAAAAAGAGTCTCCAGCTGGGATAGCAATGATGATGAAGCAGACGAGAAACTAGCCTCCCTAAACACACCTGCCTCAAAACAACTTCTGCTGTGGCACTGGACTCAAAACCTAGGTGTAGTTTCAGAAAACAGCGGAAAAAAATATCGCCACATATCCTATCCTGCAAATATCAAAAAGTCTAGTGATCCGCATTATGATGCTTTTCAAGCTGAGGTTATGGCACTGGGCAATTATCCCAAAAATTGCCGAAATGTAGCCCTAGTGAACGGCAATGACGATGGCAGCAATCTCTTTGGAAACGGTAGTTCCTTCACCCAATATGACAAAACCATTACTTGTTGGGCCACCTTTTTAGGTATTAGAAACTACCCCGTTTTTCTGCGCATGCGTTTTGATGTGCACAGTAATGGTAGGGCAGATAATTTAGTTACGAGCTTGGATAAGCCAGGTAAAAAATGGGAGCGTACTTATATTACTGGGCAAAGAAACTTAGACAACGCACCAGGGTCTTTGAGATACGATGTGGAAGACCTTGGCACAGCTATTAAAAGAGGAATACACGATGAGCTGGCCGCTAACAGTTTCTTTCTGCCTGTCTGCGGCCAAGTTGGCTCAGTAAATATGCCACAAGCTTATGCGAATTTTATACCTTCCATTTCGGCCTTGGCTATTAATACATCAAACTTAAATTTTGATATCTCCGGTCCAAATGGAATTGATGAGTTTAATCCTCGTAATAGCGGCCTCACCCATTTTGATGCTTACCATTCTGATGTTGATGAAAAAGAGCATGTTATGGCTACCACCAGCCCAGGCGGTGGCAATACGGCTTGGTTATGGAATCAAATAGTAAACGGTACCAGTTTATTAACCCAACAAGGCGGTGCATTAACTAAAACTTGGAATGTACCACTAGTGGTGAGTACCTTAGGCGGGCAAGATATAAATCAAGGCGGCCGCCTGTACTTAAATGCAAATTTACCGCGCTATGATTTACCAGCGGGAGATCCAGCTAATTTTGATGAAACGGGCGGCTTAGCAAGAGTTTTTCTTGGTGGCAGCTGCGGTTCAAATCTTACCTTGAATATAAACCAAGGGGGCGAAATGCATTTAGGAGATCCAGTACAAAGTAATACCGCCTATTTATTTATTGGGGAAGGAGCTACAGTAAACTTAAATAGTGGGGGGCTTTTAAAAATAAACCCTGGTTCAAAACTTTATGTACAAAGCGGAGGTGTTTTAAAAATAGCCGATGAAGCTCAAATTAATTCAAGCCAAATAATAGTAGAAGATGGCGGTAAGCTTATTTATGAAAGCACTGCTGATTTACAACTAAACACTTTAAGTTCAGAACTTGTAGTTCAAGGAAAGCTGAACGTTTTAGCCAATGCTACCTTCACTTTCACAGGCATTGGTAAAGTAATATTTGATCAAGAAGTATTTGATGGTACTTCTCTTCAATTTGGCGATTATATGGAAATTGGCGCAAACGCCAAACTAGATTTAAGCGGTCCGGCTGGTACTCCCCCTTTCACCCAAAAGTTGGTAGAAGTGCGCAAGCCCGTTTATTTTATAGACGGCAATAACAATACTTTTACAGAAGTAGACATGCGCTATGGCGCGGTTGACTTAGCCCCTGGCGCACTGATGTATTTTTACGGTAAAACCGATTTTCACCATATTACCGTAAACTCAACCGGAGGCGGTAAACATGCAGGAATTAGAATTTGGAATGGAAATGGCGCAGGGGCTTTATTTAATAATTGTAGTTTTTCCAATGGCAACTTTGGGGTAATGGCCGATTGGCTAGGCGGAGGCCCTGCCATACAAATACGAAATTCTCATTTTACTAACAATACAACAGGTATATCCGTAAATGGTGGCAATTTTCAAATAACCAACAATCAGCTCAACAACAATGGTCGGGGGGTAGTAGGTAGTGCTTTGTCAGGCACCTCTACCCTTGGTAACTGCCAAGTAACTGCTGGTAGCAATGGCTGGCTAGGTGTAGGTTTAAGCAGCCAAAACGGAGCTTTGGTTAATATTACCGCCACAACCATTAAAGACCACAGCGCAGGCTCAGGTAACGGTATAGACATGGTTGGCGTTGACGCAAGAGTAACTTGTTCAGGGTTACTCAACAATGATGTGGGCATCAATATTTGGGACGGCATTCTTTACCTAGATGAAGATGCTGGTAATGAATTTATTAATAATAATGTAGGAATCCTCTATGACGGTAATTCTACCGAAACGGGTATCTACTTATTAGAAGGTCACAATAAATTTAACCTAGGCACCAATGGCTCGTGGTATATTAGCGGACGCACCCAAGGTGGCGGCTTGCTCACCAATTATCTTAATTCCACTACTGTAAATGCTGATTTTAATGAAATGCCAATGAAACATAGCTCAGACCGCGGTTGGACTTTTCCCGTTCGTTTCGGTATTAATAACACTACGTCTGCTTTAAGTCTCAGTGTCCAAAATAATTTTCAAAACAATACCGATTGCGATAATCCAGTTTTGGAATTAGAGCACCCTATGCAAACCCCTATTACCATGCAAAGCGGGGTAGGTGGCGATGGTCCCTATTCAATTGGCAACTTTAAAACAGGGTTAAGCAATGCCGTGGCTAATATTACTTTTACCGAGAATGAAGCTGATGATTTGTCGGCCTATGTAGACTTAATGGACTTGCTAGAAGCAACCTTCACAAATAGAGATGCTTCTTACCATCCCTTAAGACACATGGCCATTGGCGCCAGTATGAGCGCCCTTGAAAACAGCTTCCAATATGAACAACTAACCCATGCTGAGGGGGGAGCTGTGTTACCAGAAGTGCAGCGCTTTATTAATATTTTAGACAATGAATTAGATTCATTGAGCGATATTGATAGTAATGACCAGAATGCCATTTTTAGGTATACCTTAAATAAAACGCAAGTGTACCGGGTAGCGGGTAATTACTCACAAGCCATGGCGCTTTTTGGTAACTACACTAACTGGACTTTCAACAATACCCAAAGCATGCGCGCCCAATACTGGGAATGTATATGTGATGCCGAAGAGCAACTGTACGATGAAACCATTGGCATTGAAGATTTTGGTTATTTAACCGAGCAATGTGATATAGATTTTGCCGGATTTAATTACAAAAGAGCGGAAGATGTAGCGGAAGGCTCTGGCATTCCTGCAGAAGTTGTTTTGAGTAATGTTAGTTTGTATCCCCAGCCTGTAAATGAAAAGCTTACTGTAAACTTTTCTGGAGGTTTTTATGGGGCATCAGATTACACCATTCTTAATAATAGTGGTCAATTAGTTGTAAGAGACAAAATCAATTGGAAGGGTACATCTATAGAGCAGATTAATTTAAGCGCCCTAACCCCAGGACTTTATTTTATAACGCTAGATTTTGGCGAGTTAGGACGAAGGACCTACAAGATTACCAAAGAGTAAAACTTTCCTTTCCTAGCATTATTAGCAGCCGTTTCATTTCAATGAAGCGGCTGTTTTTTTATTCAACAACCTCTTCTAATACATTCTTCCACCTGTTTCAAGGCTTGGCTAGCTTACAAATTATCTCTAAAATTACCTTAATTTCCACTACTGCTCAAAAACAAAAATCAACTTTATAGTGCACACCCTTGAGCCTCATTTTAATTGGCGACATTTGTACATAGCCAGTGAAGATGAGCGCTCGCCTTTTTACGGCTATCAAAATAGTGAGGTCTATTTTACTGATAAAATTTACGACCACATCATTCACCCCCAGTGGGATAATTTTGGTGCAGAGACGCTTTTCCTGAAACAGCTGTATGCCGATTACGAAGAAGGTTACACCGTACTGGAGTTTATAGGGGAATGGAATGACGTGCTGCACAATGACATTATGACTTTGAAACGAGACGTGCTGGAGCCTATCATGCAGGAGGGAATTCAGCACTTTATTTTCATCGGTGAAAACCTGCTTAATTTTCATGCCGATGAAACGGATTACTACGAGGAGTGGTTTGATGAACTGGAAGAAGGCTGGGTGGCCCTGATTAATTGCAGACCCCATGTATTACAGGAATTGAAGGATTACTATCTGGATGCGTACTTTCTCTTTGGGGGAGAGCTGGATGATTTAGAGTGGCATACCTGGAGCCCCAAAAAACTCTGGCGCAAAGTGCAGGAGCTGGTTTCCCGCAGGCTGTACTAAAGCTGCTGCAAAAGCTTTTCAATCACTACTTTATCAATGGGTAAGTCCACATCCTGGCTAGTTAGTTGCGCTAGCTTTTTCCAGTGAAGTAGTTGGTCGCTCGGCTTTTTGAGGCTCTGCCTCTGGCTAAAATCTCCGGTCTTTATTTGGTGGCTTTCAGCCGATGTTACCCGGTAGTAAATGCTCATCACCTGGGTGCGGGCATCAAAGGCGCTTGCCACAAAATGTTCGGTAGTGTAGAAATGCTCCTGGGGCTCCACTTGAATTTGCGCCTCTTCCTGAAACTCTCTCCGCAGGCAGTCAAGCGTGCCTTCCCCAAACTCTAAACCACCGCCCGGTAGCTTGGTGTAAACCTTGCCCTTAATATTTTCAGTAGAGAGCAAAAGGGCCTCGTTGTCAATGAGCAGTCCGTACACACGTATGGTAAAGCGATTGGGTTTTAGATTCATCGCAGCAAAGTAAAGCTTCCCACTAAAACCTGGGTGGGTTGGCCCCTGTAGATTTGGTAGTGCAATTCATACACATACACGCCACCCAAAGCTCTTTGTCCTTTTACATCCCCATTCCACGGATGATTCTGGGTGTAGCTAAGGGTTTTTCCAAAGCGATCTTTCACCCACAAATCGTAGTGCACCAAAGCGCCATCGGCCGGACCGAAAAAATCATTGAGCCCATCTCCGTTGGGCGTGAAGGCATTGGGCAATTGTAGCTGAGGCGCTTCAACGCTAAAGGACAGCGAATCGCACAGTAAGCAAGAGGCAGGGCTGTACCAACAGGCCTTTACCCATTGCTGGCCCGGTTTAGAAAGTTCCAGGTTCCAGCTGTTTCCACGATTGGTGTCTCCAAAGGCATTTTGCCAGAAAACGGTGGTGTCGGGCAGGTTCTGTAAGGTAAAAGCGGCCGTTTCACCCAATTGATACTGAAATTGATCGGCTAAAATTTGGGGCGCCATGCCATCGTAAAAGTCAACCTGGATGGTATCACTAAAAAAGGCTTGACCACAAGTGGGCTCTACTTCCAGCCAATAGCGGCCTGCTTGGGTTACGGTAAGACTAGCTCCCTGCTGACCATTGCTCCACCGGTAGCTGCCTTCTACCGTAAGGTTAGGGTTCAGCACCAGGGTTTCACCCGGGCACAGGGTAGTGTCGTTGCCCAGCTCAATATCTTCTGGCTGAGGCACATTAGAGCAGCCCTTCAGCATGGCCACGGTGGCGTTTTGCAGGCTGGCGTTTACCGGTTCTTGGTTAAAACTCAGCGCTTGCATAGGCGGTAAGGACACGTTGCCTAAGGCCGTAACTGCCTCATTCCTTGTGTTGAGGTTGGCATTTTGCCATTGGCATGCCTCGGTGCCTACAAGTTGTGGTTTAATCCGTAGAAAATCTACGTTGGTGGCGGTAGCCGTAGCCAATTGACTATGCAAAAACAGATGGCCCTGGCCGTTGCTTGAAAGGGTAGGTTGGTTAGTAGCTTGGCTGTTAGGCGGTATCCACTTGCTGTTGCTCACCGCGCCAGTGCTGGCATCTAGCCAAAGCAGCTGGGTTTGGTCAAAGGCAGGACCCGCACCGGAACTGGCAATGAGGATTTCTTGATTCTCAAGCAAAATAGCATCACTAAAAAAGCTCCCTGAAAAAGCGGGACTGCTCCAAACTACATTGCCATTGAGGTCAATTTTGTAGGCCTGCGATTGATTCTGACCAGCGGTGGTGGTGGAGAAGATGACAAAGCCGTCATCTAAGACTAGCGGAGAAATCCCCGATTGATAACCGGCATCGTAATTTTGGATCCATTGCGGCTGACCATTGGCGTCTAGCAAATAGGCCACATTGCCCGTGAGTTTCAGGAAGCCGCCATTTTTATCGGGCACACCCATGCCCCAGATTTGCCTTTGCGTATAAGAGTTGCTCCAAAAAATAGTGTCCGTAGGGTCTAGCTTCACCACTACATTGGCCAATGAAGCGCTGCTTGAGCTATTGCCATTCAAGAATAAATACCCCTGCTCATTAATACCCAGACTGTACCAGTACATGGGTGGGCCCTTCAGCTCTTGACTCCAAACCAGGTTTCCGGCAGTCGTAAATTTAAAAAGCGTCAAGCTGGAATCGGGGAGTTGGGGACCTAAAACCACCGCCAGGTAAATTTCATTTTCATGCGCCACCATATTTATGAGGCGGCTGGGGGTTTGAGGCGTGCTCAAACGTTTTGACCAAAGTATTTCATCGCAGGCATCGGTTTTAACCAGGGTAAGCTCTTGGGTGCCAGCGCCTCTTAGAAAGGCCTGAACCACATCGCCATTAGGCAAATGCACCACCGCTGGTGGTTGACCCGGGCCTAGGCCTTGAAAGGAAGCATGAAAAAACTGCTGTGCCCCAAGTTGAGGCGCAAAGGCCCCAAAAAGACAAAAGGATAAAACTTTAAATAATAGGCGCCACCGCTGCATAAACACAAAGGTACAAGAAGCTTAAGGCCAGTAGGGTTAAGAAATTGCTAAAGACCTTTACAACTTAGTAATCGGTTTGCGGGCGCGGGCCATTTCGCGTTTGCCCGGTGGGCCGGGAATTTTTTCCACCTCAAAACCAGCCGCTTGCATGTTTCTGCGCACCTCTCCTTTTACGCAGTAGGTCACCAAAAGACCATCTTCCTGCAGGCAGGCAAACATGCGCTCAAACACTTCCCGCGTCCACAAATACGCTTGCGCGGATGGAGCAAAGGCATCAAAGTAAATAAGGTGGTAGTGATTGGGGGTTAGGGGAGCGGTTCTAAAGTCGGCCTGCCTTTTTGTGAGTTTGAAATGGGGCGAAATAGCCTGTTCATTTTCCCAGGCGCTCTCATGCAGGGCCTCAAAAAGGTCTGCGGCCGATTGGGGCAAGTTCAGGGCTTGGGTATAATTTAGAGCCGACCACTCTTCCGGTTGCACCGGATACTTTTCCAAACCGGTGTAGTGCAGCTTGAAGTCTTGCTTTTGCGCCTCCAGGGCACTTAGCCAGGCATTAAGGCCGGTGCCGAAACCAATTTCTAAAATATGGATTTGGCTGAGGTAATTAAATTGCTGTAGGCCCGCCTCAATAAACACGTGCTGCGATTCTTGCAAGGCGCCATGAATGGAGTGGTAGGTTTCATCTAAACCGGGCACAAACAGCGTAGCCGATTGATCTTTAGTAGTAACGATTTTACGTTCCACTGGCCGGCATAATGTCTTTGATGCGCATTTTGCGGATTTTAGCCAAAGGGCCCTGGCAATAAATCTGATGGCAGCTGGCACAAGTGCCAATCATGTTATTGTAGGCTTCGGTAGCCTCCATTTGATTTTCAGCAGCGGTAATGGCCTCCATATTTTTTAGGTATTCCTTAGCCAGGGCATCAAAGGTGGCGTCCAACTCCTCGGGGTTGGTGGCTACAGCGGTGTGAATGGTTTTAAAATCTTCGGGGAAACTTTCCGGCAGGTTCCCTTTTTTAATTTCTTCCCCTATAGCCAGATTGTCCTCGTACATTTTGCGCATGAGCAAAGCCAGCTCGCTCTCTTCGTACATCTCCAGTTTCTTCTCCGCTTTTTCAGACTTAGCGCTTTCAGCCGCTTGGTCTTCTTGAGGCTGCTCGATTTGGTTGCAGGCCACAAAAAAGGATGCCCCGGTGAGGCATCCTAGTACTATGAATCGTTTAAGCATCCTTAGCTTTTTATAATTACTCCGTTGGCCACAAAGTTTACACTTACCTCCGGCTCAGTAATGGCGGCAATTTCTTCTTCTGATTTTCCGGCATCCTCAGCCAGGTGCTTCAGGAAATCTACGTCAATGGTGTCTACAAAAGCGTAACCATCTACAATGGCTGTTTCACCGTTGAGGTTTTTGGGTACAAAAAAGCCGTAGTCTTTAAAGCTTACGCGCATTTCTTCGCCATTGCCTATATCCATTTTCATCCAGCAGCCCTTCTTCTGGCAAGAAGAGTTTACGGTGCCTACTAATTTTACCGGAACAGAATCATTTTCGGCCATAAGAGCCGCTAATTTGGCGGTAGAAATGGCACCCTCATCGTTTATGGTATCCCCGTAAAAGGTTACATCCATTTGGCTTTCAGTAGTTTCTACGGCCAAAGAATCTGTTTCTTCCTGGGCTTTTTCTTCGTTTTGGTTTGTACTATTTTTGCAAGCGCTTACCAAGGCAGTTGCTGCTAAGAAAAATAAGATCTTTTTCATTGCTTAATTATGAATTATTTGTAGCAAAGATATAAATCTGATCGGGGCCAAGCCTAGTAAAAGGAGTGGAAAAGGTAGCCCCCTTCAACAAACCCATAGATATGAAAGTTACTAAGGCCGATAGTACAAAAATTGACAGTGTAGATTTTAACAACCTGGTGTTTGGCGCCAAGTTTAGCGACCACATGCTGGTATGTAATTACCGCAATGGCGCCTGGGAAGAACCCGAAATAAAACCTTACGGCCCCTTTACGTTTACCCCGGCCATGCATACCCTGCACTACGGCCAGGCGCTTTTTGAAGGCCAAAAGGCCTACCACATGGGCGATGGTAAAGTGGGCATTTTTAGACTGGAGGCCAATGCCAAGCGCCTCAATCACTCGGCCCGGAGAATGTTTATGCCCGAGTTTCCCGAAGAGTGGTTTGTAGACGGTATTAAAAAATTGATTGAGCTGGATAAGGCCTGGGTACCCGATGATGAAAACTCGGCTTTGTACATTAGGCCTTTTATGTTTGGGAGCTCTGAGTTTGTGGCGGCCCGTCCCTCAGAAGACTTTACCTTTTGTGTGATTCTTTCGCCTGTAGGCCCCTATTATGCGGGCAACGTTAAGGTAAAGGTAGAGGAGCAGTACACGCGCAGCGCCACCGGAGGCGTAGGCTCTACCAAATGTGCCGGCAACTATGCGGGGGCTTTCTTCCCTACCAATGAAGCCCGCAAAGAGGGTTACACTCAGGTGATTTGGACCGACCATAAGAACCACGAGCTGGTAGAGGAAAGCGGCACCATGAACATTGCCTTTGTGATTAACGACACCTTTATTACCCCACCCCTCAGCGACAGAATTTTAGCGGGCATCACCCGTGATTCCATACTTACGCTTTTGCGCGATACGGAAATGCTTAAAGTAGAGGAGCGCCCCATAAAAGTAGAAGAAGTAGTGGAAGCCGCCCGCAAGGGTACTTTACAGGAAGCCTTTGGTATGGGCACCGCAGCGGTGGTGAGTCAAATTTCTACCATTGGCTTTAGAGGTGAAGACTTTGAAATAGCCACCCCAGCCGATGGCTACGCGCTAAAAATTAAAAAAGCCCTTACAGACATTCGCCAGGGTAAGGTAGCAGACCCTTACGGGTGGATGGAGATTTTGTAAGACTCTAAGCTGTGCTATAACAGTTGTTAAGCAACTGGTAACGTGAATTTTAAAACCCCGTGCAGGATTACCTGCACGGGGTTTTGGTTTTTAAGGAAAAAGACTCTAAAGTTTTGTGCCTTCATTTTTTTTTTTTGCTTTGTAGGGTAATTCTGTTTTTTTAGGCCTAAGATTTAATTACTGCGCAAGCCGAAAAGCACAACGAGTAGGCGTCATTTGAATAATAAATCATGAAAAAATCAATTTTAACTTTGCTGGCAATTTCCGCACTAGTGGCCTGCCAGAAAGAAGAATCCATGCAAGAAAACCCGGCTACGGTTTTAAAAAGTAGTACTACCTATGAAGATTATGAGGCGCCCACCAATGTAGAGGATGCCTTAAGCGACTTCATTGACGATTACGAAAACGGAGTATCCCTGGGTGACCGGGCCATTAATGAGGTGGTATGGTACGTAGAGGGCGGTGCTAATTATGCCAACCGCTATGCCGATGAGTTAGGCTACACCGGAACTACCGTTATCTCCTCAAGTTTCACCTATACAGCCGATGCCGGGAATATAGTTGCCAGTGATATTGATGATCTGCTAACCAATGTGTTGGATGAAATTGCCGGTATGACGGGCACTTTTGTTGCTTCTAACGTGTACGTGAGTGAATCTGTGGGTACAGATGT
>CAJXNI010000028.1 GCA_913057235.1 uncultured Bacteroidota bacterium | reverse complement strand
ATAGGATAAAATTGGCAGGTTTAGACAACACATCTGGTAATGATGGGTATGCCGATTACACAAATGGATCATTGGTGAGCCTACAGCACAATACCAGCTATACCCTTGAGGCTTTTACCCAGAACCAGCACACTGATGAGCTGCTAACCGCCTGGATAGATTTTGACGATAATTCTGAGTTTGATACCAGTGAAGTGATTGTTTCCATTCCAGTTACCCAACCTCAGGTGCAGGCTAATTTTACCACTCCCCTGTTTGTTGGTGCTGATACCCTTACTATGCGCGTTCGTTTAGGTTATCGGTCTAATACCTACCCCAACGCACTTGAGCCCTGTGGTAACGCGCCAGGTGAGGTAGAGGATTACGCCATAGTTTTAAATGGCGGTACCTTCTCAGTGGTTGAACCTAATCAAGAGTACGCTGTAGAGGTTTTTCCCAATCCGGCTAAGGGTTTACTCAACGTTGTTTTTCCTGAAAACGAAAAGGCGCAATTCAAATTAATAAACAGTCAGGGTCAATTGGTCTTTGAAAATTACCGTCCTAAAGGAGGTTCAGTAAGGCTCAATACGCAAAATTGGGCGCCAGGTCTGTATTGGCTTAGTTGGCAGGTGAATGCACAAAGTGGCACCCGTAAAATTATAATAGAATAAGATGAAGCAATTTAAAAGTATAGTACGGATTGCCCTGTTGGGCCTGGTTTTTTGGCAGTGCGGGGCGCAAAGCAAAAATTCACAAGGGCCCATTAAGATTTTAGATGCTTACTATCATTTGCAGGTTGGCGGAACACCATCAGCCGGCTTAAGCCGAAGCTATTTTGTGGTTTTAGATACCTTACCCACCTCAGCACAGCCTTTAAGCATGCAGGTAGATGAGCGCAGTCTGAGTCTGGAAAAATCGGCTCAGGAAAATACCCTAGTAGGATACGAGCAGTTTTCAACTAAAGATAGTTTGGGTGAGCCGCAGCTGCTAAAAGTAAAATTACAGTACGGTGAAGAGGTATTGACCCTCAGTGCCACTCAAATTCCCTTGCAGCAAACTATAAACTACCCCTCCGCACCTCCAAGCGATTAAGCAGTGAGCACTTCCAGGAATTTAGCTATGTAGTGTTCTTTTTGCTTGAGTTTATATTGCATTACATAGCGCGGATGCTCTAAGGGCGTAATTTTTTCAAAAAGTGCGTGCTGTTTGTTTAGCTGGTTGAGAAACTTAAAATTTTTGCCAGTACCAAGTACAACACATTGGGTGGGGTGGCCACACAATGCTATTTGCTCTTGCAACTTTGCCAGGATAAAGGGCGTAACATTTTCCTGAAGCTGGCGATCGTCATAATAATTCCAGTTAACCCAGTTGTCTTTTTTGTTTCTAACCAAAAAGCCTAAAGGACAAACCCCACCAATGAACCAGTCTTGGTAAAAGACCTCAGCCCCCCCATAGGCCTTAATAAACTCGTACACAAAAGTGGCCGAGGTTTCACGCGTTTCCAAAGGGGTTGTAATTCCGCAATGTTCTTGCAGTGCTGGCGTGTCGGTAAAAGGAATACCCGTTACACCAGCTCCGTGCCGGCCGGGATTAATACCTACTAAAAGCTTTCGTGGATGATTATCATTGAAAAACTGAAGGTGAAAAGCCTTCACCAGGCGCATCGCCTCTGAGTTGGGATCTTGATAGGGATTCATTACCCTCACCCGCTGGGGTAGAACGGCCGGGTTTAACGCCAACTGTTGGTAGAAGTCAATGAATTTTTGGGCCTCACCACCTTTCATAATTGCTCTCAAATATTTTTAGCGGTATTTTAAAGATCTTTAGTGCCAATGGCATACTGTACCAGCGTTTTTAAAGGCACCACGTTTAAAGCGTTTTCATGGCAAGCTTCTAACTTTACCTGGGGTGCTTTACCTGCTTGGTAGGCCTCATACCAGCGGCTGGCACACAGGCACCAGAAGTCGCCCGGCTTTAGGCCCGGAAAATTGTATTCAGGGCGCGCGGTCACTAAATCATTTCCCCGACTTTTACTAAAGTCTAAAAATTCTGCCGTTACCTGCGCACAAACCGTGTGGCTGCCCAAGTCTTGCGGGCCCGTTTCACAACAGCCATCTCGGTAAAAACCTGTTAAGGGCTCTGTGCTACAGGTGATTAAAGGTTCTCCAAAAACATTTTTTGCCATTATTTTTTTAATATGCGCAGGCTTTCGCCCGATTGCGTTTGAACCAAATAAAAACCGTCTGGCGCATTGGTTAAATTAATAGGCTCCCCTTGGTACACCTCTTGAACTAATTGACCCTGGGCGTTGAAAATTTGAAGTTTTTGGTGGGCATTCGTGTGAAAAAGGCCGCTTGAAGGGTTGGGCCAAATAGAAAGGTATGGATTAAGAGCTCTTTCTTGCAGGCCAATTCCCTGTCCTAATTGGTAGATACTAAAACTGCCGCTTACAGCATGGCTTACCATTAAGAGCGCTATGCCGTTCGGACTTTGGCTAGCCGGTACAAAAGTTATTTTTTCAGGGCCCAAATCTCCGGCAGCGGTGTCATTAGCGGGTACTGAAAAATTACGATCTAAAACGTACTGCTCAAAAACGGGAGCGTTAGGGTTATTAAGGTTGTACACCAAAAAGCCGCCCATTTGTTTGAGTGTTACAAAAGCGTAGCGCACTCCATCAACGCTTCCTACGGTAACAGAGTTGGGCTGCGGCCCTCTTTTGGGGCTCTCAGCTTTCCGGCTGGAATTGGAGTTGGCGCTGGAGTTAAAATGGGGCGCTTGCAAAGTGGCCAGCGTTTGCTCAATTTCTTCGCCTGAATCCCAAATTAGCTGGGCGCTGTCATTCCAAACTGAAAATGATCTTGCGCCAAAGGCTACTAAACTATCATGAATGAAGCCATTGCGTGCTTTACCTAATTCTGTGCTTACTTCCAGCATGCCAATGGCGCTGTCTTCTACCCAGGTGTTTTTATTGGGAAATGCCGCGGCTGAGGTGGGTGCGTTTTTGAAGCGCTGTATTTCTGAAAAAGCCGAATAATCTCGGGGTAAACCCTCATTGGTGGTAAGGAAATAATCTTCACCATTGGCCTTAAAATGGGCCACCCCAGTGGGGTTGTACAAGGCGTATATTTGGCTACGCGGCCTAATGTTAATGGCCCCGGTGCTACCGCCATCAAAGCCCTGATTAGTCACTCCCATATCCTTTAGGCCTAAGCCATAGGCCGTATCTACCGTGCCGCTAAAGAAGTCAATAAAAGCTAAGCCATTATTGGTACCTAATGTTACCACTGCTTTAGAAGAACCGCTCAGCGCGGCAATTTTTCGAGGTTCTAAATCTGCTGAAGGCATTTGGCCTGCATTGTTAAACAGGCGTAAGTCAGGGTGGTGTTGAGTGGTATCCCAGCGGCTAAAATCAATGGTTACAACGTTAGTTTGGGTGAGTTGGGCAGGTGGTGTACCAAAAATCGCTACCACTGAGACTCCTCCTTTAGGGTCTGAGAAATAATCGTCACTTGGACCTCCTTCATTGGCCACCAAAAGATGCGTTCCGCCATTACCAAAAGCTACGCTGCGAGGCATGGCGCCAACATCCAACTGCTTTTGAAAATTTCCGTTGGTGTCTAATAGCATAACTTTGCCTTTGGCTTGAGGCAAATTATTCTCAGTAACTACTGCAACCATATTTCCCGCTACGGCTACATCATTGGGTTGGGCTCCGCCTTGAGCCAGCGAAACCTGTTTAACCACCCGCACCTTGGTAAGATCTGAAATATCTAAAATGAGTAGTTGATTGGTGTTGCGCTGAATTATAAAAATCCGATGGCTCTGCGGCTCATAAGCGTGCGCATAAACACCGTCATTCCCAAATACCTCAGTTTTATAATTATAGGTTTTGAGTAGGGGCAAACCTTGTGCTCGGGCATTAAGAAAAATTACCAGGCTGCAGCCGATAAAGATCAAATTCTTCATAAAAGTAATCACATCTAAGTTTCAAAATTAAGCATAGCATTCCAATTGCTAGCGCCATTCCCTAACGAGTGTGTGTCTAGAAAAAGGGGGCTAAAATTTAAACAAGTAAGAGTGCCAGAGAAGGGGCGCTGGCGATGCTCTATTCTTTTAACAGGCTGGAAATAAGAGGGAAGTAAAAATATTTTTAAAACTTGTAAACCTTTTTAAAAAAGCCTATGTTTAGGACTCGTTCAATTAAGTTAAACAAAACAATTAACGATTATGCTTTTAGACGTATTAACAATTCCAAAGGATGATCCAGTAGCCTTTACTTTCTTTACTGGTTACATGGCCATGTTCGCTGCTTCAGTGTTCTTTTTTATGGAGCGCTCAAGAGTGCAAGACAAGTGGAAAACCAGCTTACTGGTTTCAGGCTTAATCACAGGTATTGCAGCCGTGCACTATTATTACATGCGCGATTATTATGCTCAAACCGGTGAAAACCCTACCGCGCTTAGGTATATTGACTGGACTCTTACGGTTCCTTTAATGTGTGTGGAGTTTTACCTTTTAACTAAACCAGCAGGAGCCACTAAAGGGCTACTTTGGAAGTTAATACTAGCATCAGCATGGATGTTAGTGGCTGGCTACATTGGTGAAGCCTTTAACCCAGAAGGTGGCGACACTACTCACTCCGTAACCTGGGGCGTTCTATCTACCATAGGTTATGTATATATCCTTTACACTGCCTGGTTTGGCGAGGTAAAACAATTAGGTGATAAATCCGATAACCCAATGGTTGCTAAGAGTATTAGAACTCTTGCCTGGTTTGTGTTAGTAGGTTGGGCTATTTACCCCATTGGTTACATGTTTATGCCTGGTGGATGGTTGAGTGGATTTGGCGATCCTTCCAGCGTAGATTTATTCTACAACATTGCTGATGCCATTAACAAAATTGGTTTCGGTTTAGTGGTTTACAGCTTAGCAGTAAGCAGCACTAAAGACTAAAAAATTGGCTGAGAGAAGGTAGCGTTCTGCTACCTATATGTTGGTTGGTTGATGAGAGGCCCTGGCTTTCCCTTTTGCGAAGCCAGGGTTTTTTGTTTTAAATTAATTGTGCAAAAGCCTTTTCGGCTGAAGCCAAGGTATAATCAATATCTTCTTCACTTAAGGCATCGTTTAAAAACAGGCTCTCATAGGCCGATGGGGGAAAGTAGATCCCCTGGTCTAACATCAGATGGAAGAATCGCTTAAAGAATTCATTGTCTCCGGCTTTAGCCGAAGTGAAATCGGTAACCGCTTCATTGGTAAAATGTAGGCTTACCATAGACCCCATTTTATTTAAGGTGTGGGGTAAGTTTGTTTCGGCTAAGCGTTCTTTGAGACCATCGTGTAAACGCGTACATTTTTGATCTAAAGAGTCGTAAATTTCCGGTTGTTCCAGCAAGTGCTTTAATAGGGTGTAACCGGCCGTCATAGCAATGGGGTTACCGCTTAGGGTTCCCGCCTGATAAACAGGGCCGTTAGGCGCTACATATTCCATTATTTCTTCTTTACCGGCATAGGCGCCTACTGGCATGCCCGCACCTATTACTTTGCCGTAGGTGATTAAATCGGCTTCAACACCGGTTACGGCCTGGGCACCGCCAAAACCTAAGCGGAAACCCGTCATCACCTCATCAAAAATTAAAAGGATACCCTCTTGGCTGCAGCGCTCACGTAGTTTTTTCAAAAAGCCGTCTTGGGGTAAAATGCAGCCCATGTTACCCGGAATAGGCTCAATTATTAAGGCTGCAATTTCACCGCGGTGGGCCTCCAAGAGTTTATCAACAGATTCCAAATTATTGTATTCGGCTAAAAGCGTGTCTTGGGCAGTACCTTTGGTAACACCCGGGCTGCTAGGGTTGCCTAGCGTAACTGCACCACTGCCCGCCTGAATTAGAAATGAATCGCCATGCCCGTGGTAGCAACCTGCAAATTTGATCACCTTGTCTTTGCCGGTGAATCCTCGCGCCAAGCGAATAGCACTCATGGTGGCTTCCGTGCCGGAGTTCACCATACGCACCCGGTCTACGTTGGGAATGTTTTCACAGATTAACTGCGCCAGTTTTATTTCCGTTTCAGTAGGAGCTCCAAAAGAAGTAGAGCGGGTTACCGCTTCTTGTATGGCCTCAATAACGGGTCTAAAGGCATGCCCCAAAATCATGGGCCCCCAAGAGGCAATGTAATCGATGTATCTATTATCATCCGCGTCATACATATAAGCGCCTTCTGCATGCTTGATGAAGATGGGGTCGCCTCCCACGCTTTTAAAGGCCCTTACCGGAGAATTTACTCCGCCTGGGATGTATTGCGAGGCAGTTTTAAATAGTTGACTACTGGTTCGCGTATTCATACGATCTACGTTTTTACCATTTCTACAATTTTTTTGAGCCGATTAATCAAGTCTGTTTTAAGTGTTGCAAAATCTGTTTCACAAAATAGGTGGCAATGAGGTCGGCACCTGCGCGCTTGAGTGCGGTAAGGCTTTCCAGCATGGCTTCTTGCTCATTGAGCCAGCCATTGGCCGCGGCTGCTTTTATCATGGCGTATTCACCGCTTACGTGGTAGGCGCTTACAGGAACAGTGGAAATTTCTTTAATACTCTTAATAATGTCTAAATAGGCCATGGCCGGTTTTACCATTAGAATGTCGGCTCCTTCATTCAAGTCTAATTGCGCTTCACGCAGGGCTTCTTTAGCGTTGGCCGGATTCATTTGGTAGGTTTTCTTATCGCGGGGCGCTTGATCACTATCGGCAGGAGCTGAGTCTAAAGCATCCCGAAAGGGACCGTAAAAGCAAGAAGCATACTTGGCGCTGTAACTCATGATGCCTACATCTTGAAAACCGGCTGTATCCAGGGCAATGCGAATGGCTTCTACGCGGCCATCCATCATATCGCTGGGGGCTACAAAATCGGCCCCCGCCTGGGCATGACTAATAGCCATTTCGGTAAGAATTTCGAGGGTGGCGTCATTATCAATTTTACCTTGATACACCACACCGTCATGACCAAAGCTGGAGTAGGGGTCCATGGCCACATCGGTCATGAGGCAAATATTTGGAAAGGCTTCTTTAATAGCTCGGGTGGCTTGTTGCATGAGGCCATGCGGATTTAGCGCCTCTTTGCCGGTATTGTCTTTCAGCGATTCTTCTACCTTAACAAAAAGCAGAAAGGCCTGGCAGCCTAAAGCGGTTAGCTCTTCAATTTCCTTTAAAAGTAAATCCAGGCTGTAGCGGAAATAGCCAGGCATGGAGCTAATTTCACTTTTGATATTCTCACCTTCTATGCAAAAAAGCGGAGCCATAAAGTCACTGGCTTGCAAATGGGTTTCTGCGCTCATTAGGCGCAAAGCGGCACTTTGCCGTAGTCTTCTAGGGCGTTGTAGCATAATTGTACACTTTTTTAATCAATCCAGCTTTTGGGATTTTTAAGCACTTCCAGAAGACGTGCTTCTTCCGTTCCGGCTTCGGTTTGGGGGTTGTAGTCCCAGCGCACCCTGGGTGGCAGGCTCATTAAAATACTTTCGGTGCGGCCTTGGGTCTTAAGCCCGAAGAGGGTGCCGCGGTCATGCACCAGGTTAAATTCAACATAGCGGCCTCTGCGCAATTCCTGCCAATAGCGGTGCTGATCACTGTAGGGTAAATCTTTTCTTCTTTCCACTATCGGCACATAGCCGGGTAAAAAAGAGCGCCCCATATCTTGGGTGAAGTTTTGCCAGTCTTGCAGGCTGTGTTGCTCATCAGGCTTGAGGTAGTCAAAGAAGGTACCGCCTATGCCGCGCGCTTCTGCACGGTGGTGGTTCCAAAAATATTCGTCACACTTCTTTTTAAATCTTGGGTAGAGTTCCGGGCCATGAGCATCAGCCGCCTGTTTTTGGGTTTGGTGAAAGTGGCGGGCATCTTCTTCAAAAAGGTAGTAGGGGGTAAGGTCTGTGCCACCGCCAAACCAGCCGTCTATTTTTTGGCCCTGGGCATTGTACATTTCAAAGTAGCGGTAATTGGCGTGCACCGTGGGTACAAAAGGATTATTAGGGTGTATGACTAAAGAGATACCGCAGGCAAAAAAATCTTCACCTTTGGTATTCATGTTTTTTTTAAGGGCTTCAGGCATTTTACCATGAACGGTTGAGGTGCTTACACCACCCTTTTCAAATATTTGGCCTTTTTCCATTACTCTGGAACGGCCGCCTCCGCCTCCTGGGCGTTCCCAAAAATCTTCTTTAAAGCGCGCCCGCCCGTCTAGGTCTTCTAAAGCCCTACAAATCTGATCTTGTAAATCACGTATAAATTGTGTGAATGCTTCTTTGGTTTGACTCATTTTAGCTGTAGGACTTTACCGTGTTTACAAAGGCCTTGGCATGGTCTACCGGAATGTTGGGTAAAATGCCATGGCCCAAATTGGCAATGTATTTATAGGTGCCAAAATCATCAATCATTTGGCGCGTAAGTTTTTCTATTTCTGAGATTGGACTCAGTAAGCGTGCCGGATCAAAATTACCTTGTAGGGTGGCATTGAACTTGGTAAACTCTCGCGCCATTTGGGGAGTGATAGTCCAATCTACGCCTAAGGCTGAAACAGGCATCTGCGCCATTTGCTCCAAGGCAAACCAACAACCTTTGGCAAACACAATTACCGGGGTGGTTTTATGCAATGCGTCTACAATTTCCCGAATATATTTTAGTGAAAAATGCTCGTAGTCCATGGGGGCGAGTAGGCCACCCCAGCTGTCAAAAATTTGTAAAGCGTGACAACCGCGGGCCGCTTTTTCCTGCAAATAGGCGATGGTGGTATTGGTGATTTTTTGCAACAATAAATGGGCGGCTTCGGGCTGGGTGTAGCAAAATTCTTTAGCCTTGTCAAAGGTTTTGCTGCCGCGCCCTTCTACCATGTAACAAAATACGGTCCAGGGTGAACCGGCAAAACCAATAAGCGGTACTACTTGCTCTAGCGCCTGATTGGTTTGTTCAATGGCCTCAAAAACATAGTGCAAGCGATCTTTTACATCTATGTCTGGCAGCTGTTGCACTTGGCCCATAGTGCGTATGGGGTTTTCAATGACTGGCCCAGTTCCGGGTACCATTTGCACTGGAACCTCTAAAGCATTGGGTATCACTAAAATATCGGAGAAAAGAATGGCGGCATCTACCCCCACCTGGTGTACGGGCATTACGGTAATTTCAGTGGCTAGCTCAGGCGTTTCGGCCCGCTCAAAAAAGCTGTACTTTTCCTTCAACTTCATGAAGTCTGGAAGGTATCGCCCGGCCTGACGCATCATCCAAACGGGTGGACGTTCTACTTTTTCTCCACGCAGTGCGCGCAGGAATAAATCGTTCTTTGGTTCACTCATGGTATTGGGTACTTGATGCATCGGCCTTGAGCCCCTGCTGATTTACTTGTTTTTAAAATATTCTATCACTTTTTCAACCACCGATTCTTTAGAAGGCTCACTGGCTAAAATCCGCGGATTGTCGCAACGTAAACGAACCGCTTCTGCCGTGGTAGCACCAATGCAAAAGGCGGGCACATTCACATCAATTTTGTTTTTTTTAAAAAAGGAAAAAACCGCGGTAGGCGACAAAAAAATCAGTCCGTTTATTGCTTCAGTGGGCACCTGCTCCTGCACTAGCTGAGTGTGGTACACCACGTAGCGGTTCACCTTTATTTTTTTGCTTTCCAGGTACTCGGGCAAGTCATCCAGTGACTGGTCGCCACAAAAGAAATCTACTTCTTCTACATCTGCGTTGCGGGCAATAATCTGCGCCAAACTAATGGCGTTAGTGGCTCTTGCCGAAGTTTCAAGGCCTAGGTTTTTGAGCATTTCCGTGGCTTTAATGCCAACGGTAAAAACTTTTTTAGGGCTGAGTGTTGTGGGGTAATCTGCCAAATAACTGCGAAGACTAATTACTGAATTTTTACTGGTGAAAATTCGCGCTTGACTGTTTGGGTTGTTTATACCTAGTTTAAAGGTATCTATCTCATAGTCATGCGATACTTTTATGAAGTCTTTTTCTTCATAGCCAAATCCGGCTTCTAACAGTTTGGCCTTGAGCTCTTTTTCCAGACTGCGTGTAGAAAAAATCAGGGGTTTCTGTTCTTCAGTCATTGGCAATGCTTTCCATAATTTTTGCGCCTCCGTTTTTAAGTACGTCCTGCGCTGTAATTCGGCCCAAATTTTGGGCCTCCTTTATTGGAGCCTCTTTTTCACTAATTATAGCACTACTTCCATCTAAAGCAAAAACACCTGCTTTAAGCAAAATGTTGTTTTTAGAAAGTTGTGTTAAAGCACCCACCGGAGCAGAACAGCCACCCTCTACTTCATTGAGAAAGTCGCGTTCTATTTTGGCTTGTAAAAAAGCAGTGGCATCATTGATTTGGGCTAAGTTGTGCACCATCTCCTGATCAGTCGCACGGCAGGTGATGCCAACAATACCTTGCGCTGGGGCAGGAATCATCCAATCTAGTTCTACATAGTTTTCGGGCAGCAAGCCTATACGCTCTAAACCGGCTTTGGCAAAAATGGCGCCCTGCCAATTACTCTCATCTAATTTGCGTAAGCGCGTTTGTACGTTGCCACGCAAGTTGGTAGTTTGGTGGTTGGGGTAGCGGTTTTTCCATTGCGCTATTCTGCGGATGGATCCGGTGGCGATCATGGCTTCGGCCCCGTCTTCTTCTAGAAAGGCCGCGTCTGACTTGGGAATTAAAACATCGCGATAAGCGCCACGGGGTAATACTGCGGCCAGATGCAAACCCTGCGGGATGTTAGTGGGGTAATCTTTTAATGAATGCACAGCTAAGTCCACTTGGTGTTCCTCCAAAGCAACGTCTAACATCTTGGTGAAAATGCCGGTAGTGCCAAATTGATGCAGAGGCGTACTCAGGTCTAAATCACCGGGTGATTTTACCGGAACCAACTGTGTGGCCAAACCAAGATTTTCCAGTTTCTTTTGAACCTGCAAAGCTTGCCATAGCGCCAACTTGCTGTCTCGCGTTCCAATTCTTAAAAGTGGGGTGCTCAATGCTACTTAATTATTGAGCTCAAAGATATGGTGAATGGTACGAAGGTCTCCGTGAATATCAGCAGAACCGTTTTTAAGTTTACGGGCAAACTGACCGGTAATGCGGTTGAGAATCTGGCTGGCAAAGGCTTCGGCCTGATCAGGGTTTAGCTCTGGAAATTTTTTAGTTACGTTTTCCAGCTCGCGGCTTTTCCACTCATCCATTTTTTGACGCATCATTTGCAAAGTAGGGGCTACTTTTCGGCTTTCGAGCCAAAGCAAAAACTCGTCTATTTTTTCCTGAATTATAATTTGAGCTACCGGTATTTGGGCTCTCCTTTTTTGAATGCTTTCTTCGGCTACCACTGAAAGCTGATCTACATCAATTACCTTAAAACCTGGTTCTTGGTATAATTTGGGCTCAATGTTTCTAGGCATACTCAAGTCTAAAAGCAACCTGTTTTTAGAAGAGGTGAAATGCTCAGCTCTCACCGTAGGAGTATCGGCTCCAGTGGCCACAATCACCACATCTGCCTGGTTCAACTCTGCTTCTAATTGATCAATGGATTTGTGTTTTACATGAAAGCGGTTGGCCAACCTTTCGGCTTTTTCTTCGGTGCGGTTGATTAGGGTAATGTCGTGAATACCTGTTTGATTAATGAGGTTTTCACTGGTAGTTTGCCCTATTTTGCCCATACCTATCAACAACACTTTAGGTTGGCTATTTTGTCTGAGATACTCTTTCACTTGTAAAACAGCCGCAAAGGCTACGGAGGCAGCGCCTGTGCTTAGCTCTGTTTTATTTTTCACACGCTTAGAGCATTCAACCGTGCTGTTTACCAAACGCTCCAGAAAACCATTGGTGGCACCCAGGTCTTTGGCAAAACGAAAGCTCTTCTTGATTTGGCCAATTATTTCAAAATCACCCAGAATTTTGGATTTTAAGCCTGCGCCTACCGCAAAGAGATGCTCAATGGCTTCTGTGTTTTGCTTAATATTTTTATACTGATCAAATAATTCTTTAGAGTTGCCAGTGTGTTTGCAGAAAAGACTTACAATGCTGCGCGGGCACTCACCAAAGGCGTACACTTCCGTGCGATTACAAGTAGCCAAAACCATTAAAGCATCTCCACCTTCTTGCAGGTACTCATGGGTGAGATGACTTACTTGCTCTTCATTCATGGTAAAGCATTCCCTAACTTCTACCGGGGCTGAATCGTGATCAATCCCAATTAAAAAGAAGTTAGTGTATGTACTTTCTTTAAAATCTCTCATAATGTGCCGCAAAAATATCCCAGTTCAAACTCCCTCAATGCCCCAAAACGAAATAATTATATCCGAAAAGAAAGAAGTAATCTATTTAGAGTCGTTCTACTTAAGCTTCTAATTAACTTTGCGCAAAGTAAGAACAGCAAAGGATTATCATTAATGATAAATATCATGTTTTACTAAAAAGCCATTATGGAAATAGATTTTAGCTTTTCAGAATCGGACAAAAATACCTCAAAAAGTAGTATCCAAAATACCCGAATTGGGGAGGGTGTTTTTATGGTTCAGGTAGAAAACCAAGCCGATCATCCGGTGCAGCTAGAGCGTAAAATTGATCAGAGCCTCATTCAATTTTACTTTGGGGTAGAGGGAGGAGCTGAATTTCTATTTAACCAAGGCAATTATCAATTAAAGCTGGAAGAGTCGCACAGTTTGTTATTCTACAATCCAGTGATGGCTCTGCCACTCAATATTCAAATCAGGCCGCAGTCTAAAATTATGTTTCTGTATGCCACCGTAGAAGAGCTGCACCAACTGTTGGTGGCAGAAAGTGAGGAGATTGCTTTTTTAAACAAAGATAATATTGATAAAAAGTATTATACAGATCGGGCTTTGACCCCCGCTTTAATGGTGGCTTTAAACCAATTATTTAGCACCCAGGTACAAGGTCCGGCTGCTGATTTATTCAATAGGGCCAAAGCCTTGGAAGTGTTGGCATTGTATTTTACCCGCGAAGAAGGAACGGATACTGAGCAATGTCCGTTCTTAAATGACGAGGAAAACGTTGAGCGCATACGGCACGCCAAGAAAATTTTGCTGGAAAATTTGTCTACGCCCCCTACTTTGCGTGAACTCTCTCGCCTGGTAGGCCTTAATGAATATCGTTTAAAAGAGGGCTTTAAGAATATTTACGGTAAAACCGTTTTTCAGTTTTTAAATGATTACCGCTTGGATACGGCCCGGCAATTTTTAGACAAAGGCAATATTAAGGTAAACGATGCAGCCTATCGAATAGGCTACACCAATCCCAGTCATTTTATAGCTGCCTTTAAAAAGAAATTTGGGGTGACCCCTAAAAAATATTTAACCGGAAAAGTGAATTGACTCAAAACGGACGCAGAAGCAAATGAAACAGACGAAAGCGGTGCTAATGGTAAACTTAGGTTCACCCGAAGCACCCACTAAAGAAGCGGTGAGACCTTACTTAGATGAATTTTTAATGGACGAGCGGGTGATTGACGCGCCTAAGTGGCTCCGCACTTTTTTGGTGCGTGGCATTATTTTAAACACACGCCCTAAAAAATCAGCTGAAGCTTACAGTTCCATTTGGTGGGATGAGGGTTCTCCTTTAATTGTGCTTAGTAAACGCCTGCAGGCTGCGGTGCAAGCGCACACAAGCGTGCCCATTGGTTTGGGCATGCGCTATGGCCAACCCTCTATAGAGCAGGCTTTACGTGATTTGCAAGAGCAAAACCCGGCACTACAGGATGTGCTCCTTGTACCACTTTATCCGCATTATGCCATGAGCAGTTATGAAACGGTAGTGACCAAAACGCGGGCTGTAGTGGAAGAAAAATTTCCCAACCTTAGGCTAACTGTTAAAGAAGCTTTTTACCAAGATCCACATTACCTGGAGGTTTTAAGCCGGTCTATTGCCGAGGAATTACCGGAAGATTACGACCATTTATTATTCAGCTACCATGGCATTCCTGAGCGCCACATTCGTAAAGGTGATATCACTAAGAGCCATTGTCTCAACTATGAGAACTGCTGCCAAAAAGATTCACCGGCCCATCATTTCTGTTACCGCCATCAAACCACCCATACCACTGACTTGGTGGCTGAGCGTTTGAAGCTGCCTCAGGCTAAATTTAGCACCAGCTTTCAAAGCCGCCTAGGGCCTGATCCTTGGCTGACTCCGTTTACCGATAAAACCATCATAAAATATGCCCAGCAGGGGATCAAAAAACTGGCCGTAGTATGTCCGGCCTTTGTTTCGGATTGTTTGGAAACCTTAGAAGAGATTGGCGAAGAGGCTAAAGAATTCTTTTTAGAAAATGGTGGTGAAGAGTTTACCCTCATTCCCTGTTTGAATGATCGTGAAGACTGGGCGCAGTTGTTGGCTCATTGGGCCGATGAGTTTGCCGGAGTTAAAGAGGTGCAAGGAGCCTAGACCTGAACTTCTACGGGTAGAACAAACCGCCTCATTTTTTTAGGTTAACTTTACTTTTAAATCCCTTAAAATGAAGGTATTATACACTCTGTTGACTTTAGCATGGTTTACGGTAACCTTGCAAGCCCAAGTTGCTAATCGCACAGAAACCGATTGCAATGATCAAAGCCGCAGTATATATAATGTGCTTAGCACCGGCAAAGCTCTACTAATAGCGTCTGAAGGTTTAGACTGCTCTATTTGCCAGAGTAAAGCGCCCGGTTTGCAAAATTGGGCCGCCAGCAATTCCAGTCAGGTAGAGGTTTGGGCTGCTATGACCTTTACCTACAGTAGTAATGCGCCAAATTGCGCTCAGGTTAATAATTGGGTATCTAACTACAATTGGTCAGACATTTTCACATTTATAGATCAGAATGAATTTTACTTTCAATCTGGCACGCCCATTTATTGGGTGTACAGCCCGGCTGATAGCAGCCGTCAAGGCCCGTTTGGAAATGAGAATACCGCCATCAGGCGGCCCTAAATGCGGCCTTGCCCAACGTTTCAGTGGCTAAAAGAGACCTTAAAAGCAATTGCGTATTACGTTAGAGCCAATGCTCTTTTTCTAGAGTACTTACCTAACCAAAAGGGCTTGCAGGCAAATCTGCTAACCTTGGGCGGACAAATACTATGCAAAGAAGTGCTTGCCAGCGGTGGCGCTGCTAAAATGGATTTGGCCGGTTTACCAGCTGGAATCTATCTACTCCGCTTAAGTTCCAATAAAGCGCAGGTGACCTTTAAAATTTTCAAACCTTAAGCCTCTTTTACCAGGGTGCTTGATTTTGAAGTGCCAATTAAAATTAGGGCAAAACCAGTAGCAAACATAATGAGGCTGTAAATAGCCCCGGGAATGGCCATGGTGGAATTGTTGAGGGCTATGGTGGCCACGCCAATAGCCATGGTGCCATTTTGAATACCAGACTCTATGGCCAGAGTAATGGTTTGAGGCCGGGTTAATTTTAGGAGCTTGGCCGTTAAGAAGCCTAAAGCCATGGTTATGAGATTCAGGGCTAAACTGGCACTGCCAGCCTGTTCAAAATAGCTGGTAATATTTTCTTTTTCCTTGATGGCAATACCCGCAATTACCAAAGCCAATACTAAGGCCGAGGCAATTTTTACAACGCGCTCCATGCTATCGGCAAAAGCCGGCTTTTTCTTACGCACCCACATGCCTAAGGAAACGGGTATCACAATTATTACCAATAACTGCCCAAAAATGCGTGGCACGTTAATATTTACCTCTTCATTAACGCCCATGAAGGTATTTAGCGCCAGGGCCGTTAAAAGGGGTATGCTTACAATAGTGATTAAACTGCTCACTGCGGTGAGACTCACGCTCAGGGCAGTGTCGCCCTTAGCCAAATGAGCAATTAAATTAGAGGTGGCCCCTCCCGGGCACGCAGCTAAAATGATAAGCCCCACGGCCAAAGCAGGCTCTAAATTAAAGGTAAAGGCAATAGCAAAACCTACCAAGGGTAGCAGTATGATTTGATTGACCAATCCGCCCAAAACAGCTTTGGGATACTTTAAGACCCGTTTAAAGTCCTGGAGGGTAAGGGTAAGCCCCATACCAAACATGATGATGAATAAGGCGGCAATTAAAACAAGGGAGGCTGTTTGATTCATAGTTGCTTACGGTATTAAAAGTTCTGGTTAACGGTTTTGGTCAAGCCTGATGGCAGTTTCTAATATAGCCAAAAGTGCCGGCTCGTCTATCTCCTCTAAAGTTTTAAATGTAACTCCTTTTATCATTTTTCGGCCATGAGCCTGTAAAAGCCCGGTAGGGTCTTCAAATTCGAAGCCTCGGGTAAAGCAAAGCTCCATGCCAGCTTTGGGCTTGTTATTGGTGTAACAAACCCAGCGCTGGCCGTAATAAAAGGGAATGCCATAACTCAGTTTTGGGCTAAGCCCTTGCTGTGTGCACAGGTGATAGCAATAATCCATCAGCTCCTTACCGGGAGATGATTGTACCCAAATGTATTTTTCTACTGGGTTCATATTTTTTGCATTATCCCGCCCAACTAGGTTATTCAGGTGGGACTGCCCTAATTGATCATCGAGGCGGGCCTGCCCGACTAGGTGATTCAGTCCGGTCTTTCCGGCCTCGTCATTCAGGCGGGCCTGCCCGACTATTTCATTCAGGCGGGCCTGCCCGAAATTGCAAAAAAATCTTTTAAGAACTTAGACCAAACACTTTTAGCATCAGGAATAAGCAGTAAAAATAAAAGATCATGAGAAAGGTAAAATGGTTTTTAGCCGAGTTTTTTGTAGTGGTATCGGGCGTTATAGTGGCCTTTGTGATCAATAATCTTTGGCAGGATTTTAAAGACCTGAATCGCGAAAAAGAATACATCGTACAGATTTACCGCGAGTTAGACAGCACCAAACAAGCCTTGCTTATTGATGAAAGCCACGCCAAGCGAAGCACCTTAGCTGCGGCTCAATTACTTAGCTACTGCTACCTTGATAGCCTTCCGACTGAAGACCGAATCTTAAATAATTTTTTTAGTGCCATTGTTTTTAACACCTCCAGCCATAGTTCTGGAATACTCACCTCCATTATTAATTGGGGGCAGTTGCCACTTATTGAGAATAAGAGTTTACGCACCACTTTAGTAGAATTGGCTACCGAACTGAATGATTTTAAAAAGGTTTCTAAAGACCTGGGCTACCAAAAACTTTGGGGCCAAATAATGACCATCATTCAAGAAATAGATATGCAGCGGGTAATTTTGGCCTACATGCTCCCAGAAGCTTATGAAAAGCATGTGCGAAGTGATTCCCTTTCGCCTTTTTTTGAAATAGAGCGGCCTGAGGTGCCCCCTTGTCTTTTAAAGAACTTTTCACCAATGAGAGTCTACGAAAAGAGCTGAACGTGCATTATCTGGCTTTTCTAAATTATTACCGCATCACCAAAGGGATGCTGGAAGCCATAGAAAAAACAGAGGCTGCATTAGAGGCCGAGGCCGAACGTTTATTTCTTTGCAAGAACTTCCTATGGAGTCATAGCCAGTTTTGGGCTGCGATTAAGGCGGTAGAGGCCCCAGTGCTTTTCCGGTTCTTGCGGGTGGTCAGAGCCTTTCCAAGACTCATCAAAAGCTTCAAAATAGTAAATGAGAATTTGCGCCTCATCGGCCCAAGCCATTAATTCCTGATAATAGCGTTTTTGAAATTCTTCATTTACCTGATGGGGTTCAATGCCTCTTCCATTAGACTGAGTGGCCCAACCGGCCTCGGTAATCACAATTTGATGGTTGGGGTAAGCTTTGGCCACCGCTTCATAGTTAGCTTTACTCACCGCCAAACCTTCTTCTATGCTTTTATATTCCCAAACCGGGTAGGTGTGAATGGAAATAAAGTCCAAAACTTCAGCTACGGGCTTTAGCTTGTCTAACCAGGGCACATAGTTTTCACAGAAAGTAACCGGCTGGCTCACACATTCTTTAATTTTCTTTACATAGCGCAACAAGCTATCCACCGGTACCAAATGGTCGGTCCAGTCAACCGTAGCCTCATTGCCGGCAGAAACCGCATTAATAATCTCGGGATAGCGGTAAGCCCATTCAATCAGCCTCTTTACCTCTGCTTTGTTATGAGCCTTGTTCTCGCGCAGCTGCTGTTCTGAGTATTCACCGCCCCAGGGGCAATTGGGGTTGTTTACCTCGGCAGTGATGTAGGCCCCAAGCATTACCTTAAAATTGAAGCCCTCTTTTTCAATAACTTCCAAGACGGTTTTAGCATGCTGGTCACAAGCATACAGTCGCAAGAAAGACCAGTTTTCATGCAATATTTCCAGGTCTTCCTTAACTTCAGCATAGCTTGGGAAAGTGTCTGTCTCAGGGCTTTGCCCTTCCCGGAAGCCCGAGTAGCAAATGGCTTTGGCAAAAGGCAATCTCTTTTGGTTCATCTCAGTATTTTAAGTTCCCGTTTTTATCCCATAAGCCCCAGTAGGCGCCCACATCTCCTTCATCACCTGTTTTCCAGTCTTCATCAAAAGAAGAAAAATAGAAAACCTCTAGATTATCTTCCTGAGCCCATTGCTGGGTATTTAAAAAATAACGGATAGCATTTTCATGCGATGGGTGTGCACCGTTGAAGTCCTCGCCCTTGCTAGGCCAGCCCGTTTCAGTAATGATCACTTTTTTTTCAGGAGCCGCTTTTTGCGCTCTATGGTACATGTCTTTCATGTATAGCAGTGAATATTCCAGCGGACAGCCTTCCCAAAACGGATAGCAGTTGGCCAAAATCACGTCACAGGCTGCGGCTAATTGGGGGCGGTTTTCAAACTCATAGTAAGCATCTACGTAGCCCACCGGGAGGTGAGGGAGCGCCTTTTTTACCCGGCCAATATATTCTAGCAACTGTTTTTCATCCAGCTCTTCTCTGTACAGCACTTCATTGCCAACAGCTGCAATGTCTACATAACCTTGTTGCGCTAAGTCAATCAAAGCTTCAATTTCCATCTCATTTTTTTCCAGATCGTCACTCAGCCAGGCTCCGGTTAAGGTTTTTAGCCCCATGCCTTTACTGGCTTTGGCAACAAGCTCATTACCTTCCGTACAACTGAAAGTGCGGATCCACTGCACGTAGGGTTTCAAGACTTTCAGGCGCTTTTCCACTTGAGAATAGGTGAGGGTATCCCCAGGTTTTTGCCCTTCTTCATAGGCACTAAAGCACAAGCCGTGCATTCCTTGCTTGAGGGTGCTTAAAAAATAGTGGTGTAGTTCATCGGCTGTAAAGCCCGCAACATTTACACCGGTAAGAGAGCGTATTTTTTGTTTGGAATAAGACATGCTTTTAGCGTTTATCTAAAGGGGTAAAACAATTCTACTTTTTGCACCACACCGTTGCGATTAAATATAGCAGCACTGTGCTCTGGGCTTAGGGTCAAGCCCGATGTGGCTTGGGCTTCCTGACCCTTTTCGGTAACCTCAATTTGAGGTTCCTGAGACCAATTATACACGAATAAAGTACCGCAGTAGGTAAAAGCCATTTGCCCCGCCTTCACTAGGGTCTCGGTGAGCACCCCATCGGTGTTTACAAATTCAAAAGTTTCGGTTTCTGACAACAATTCGCTACGACTAAAAATAACCGGATTAAAATGGATTTGCCCCTTGTGTATTTGAATACCCAGCACGGCCCAACGGGTAATGATATCTTCTTTCACCTGACCAGTAAGGCCGGGCTGTTGAGCGCCTGCATCTGCTGGTGTGTGCGAATAGGCATCAGTGGGGAAAGCACCGTAGAGCTTAGGATCTTTATTAATGCCAATGCCAGCTCTAGTTTCATAAAAATGGGCTAAAAGTTGGCCTAACACGGCCGGTTCAGCATTTTGCTTTACCGCTTGGTGTATAGTCTCCTGAATGGCCAAAAGCAGCTTGCTTACCATGTGCCAGTAAATGCTGCCTAGGCCTTCATAGCCGTAAAAGGTGCCGGAACGGCCGGTAAAGGCATGGTGGTTAAAAACCGCTTCAAAAGCTTCTAAAATCAGCGATTCATCGGCCTTAGCCTCAAGAGCCAGCGGCCCAGACTGCATTTCTTGAAGCACTGCTTTTACATCTTTGGCGTTGTGTAGGTTTTTGCTGAAGTGAACCCCTCCGCGGCTGTCGGCCTCCACCAACTTGTTTTTACCGCTTTTTAAAAGCTTTTGAATTAAAGCTGATTGTTTGAGGGTATGTTCTGGCAGGTTATTTTTTTGAATAAACGGAGCCAAAGTTCGGTTAGGGTAGAGCATGTAGCTGTACTGGTCTTCCCTAAACATGCTACTGCTTTTTAAAGCGTCTAAAAGTTCCAGGGCCTGGTGGGCACCCAGGGTTTGGGAGCTCAGAGCAGCTACCTGGCCTTCTAACATTTCGTACAAGTAGGAGACGTGCGCACCCTCTTCATCAAACTTTAACAAGTTGTAGGCATGGTATAAGCCGTCTTCACGCTTGCTATTGGCCAGCGTTTTTTCAATTAATGATTGAGCCTGAGCCAGCGTTTCGGCAATTTCTGCAAAAGCTACTGTTGTGCTGTCTTGGTCCTGAGCCGTGTACACCGCCTTGCGGTATTTTTCACCCGCTTTGCCCATGGCATCTACAAAAGCTTCACGGCTTTTGGGGTTAAATTGATTTGGCGCCTCACTAAGTATTTGTTTAAGTTCTCTCAATAGAACCGCCACCGGGCTTTGTAATTCTACTGTTTTTGAGGGGCTTTCTTGCCAAAGCTCTTGCGCGAAAACTAAAAATCTACGCAAATAGTGCAGGGTTACCAGACTAAGCCCATTCCCCACCAGGGCATTGTTGGCATCATTCCACTCAGGTCTCTGGGTGTTGAGCCAAATTCCGCCATCGGGCACAAAGTTGTACAATTTGGTAAGCGCCATTACCAGTAATTTTTCCGTGAGGTTAGCCCGTAGTAATTGCCCAGAATGACTTACCAATTTACCATCACTGCCTAAACTGCGGTATTGCTCTTCCAATATACCATTCAGCGCGTGGTCAAAGTCAATGGTATCATTGGGGTTTTCTTTAATCGATTGGTAATCTCTGATACGATAGGGCACACAGGCATACACAAAATTAGATTCAGTGAGCATGCTTTGCACCAGTTTAGGATAGTGCTGGCGCGCGTGTTCTAATAATTTTTGCAGGTAAATCACCTGGTGGTCTCCCCAGTAGCCAATGTATGACCAAGGGTCATCAGGTTCAATAATTTCCCAGTCAATACCTTCATGGGTAATTCGGTAGGGGTTGTAGCCATCTAGCGTAGAGGCATTTACAAACTTCGCGATCATACCTTCTATAAAGGCTGGAAATGAAAAAGCCAGGGCCTCCCAGTTTTGAAAGATATCGCGCCAGTTTCCTTCAAAGGCATGTTTCTTTTGCCCTTTCTCATCTTGCACATCAATGTTGAAACTATTCCAGGGGCGGCTAGGGTCACCATGCCTACGGCTAAATGACAGCGGCAAAAACTCACGGCACAAGCGGTACAGATGCGGGTTTTTAAGGCTTTGTGCTTCTGCTAATAAGTCTTGGTAGAGAATGCGTTGGGGTAAATTCTCTAGCCAATCTGATACTTGTTGGTAGAGTTCCTTGTTGCAGCTTAGCAGGTATTGGCCTAGTTCTGAGCTTAAAACTTGGTATTGACCATCAAATACACCGCCCCGCATGATGTTAAAAAGCACGTTGGAAAAATGCCTACCCGTGCTGAGCTTTTCACCCCCGCGCTGTAAGCCATCGGCTAAGCCTACCAGGGTTTTTAAGGCTTGCGTGTCTTCACCAATACTGGCCTCTAAATGCCCTATAAGCTCTTGAGGCTTAGTTAAGGCGGCTTTAAGGTTTAAAACCTGCGCTGTGGACTGATTGACCTCTGCAATGGTGTACCAATTTTTAGTTTGGCCAGGGGCTAATTCTTCTTGGCTGCAGGTGAAGTAGGCGCCTTTGACGGCTTTGGTAAAAGTCTCTGGTTCTAAATCTCTTCCTAAACGAAAGCCCTGTAACTGACGGCTGGAAAGCAGATGCAACTTCGGGCTGAGACCCGTAGTAAAAACCGTGGTGGCGCTGAGGGCTTCACTGGGTTCTGCTTTGTCAACAATCATAGAGCTCAGCGAGAAGATGCCTAAACCATTTTCAGGGTCCAGCTCGTTCTTTTTGTAAGCGTCTACCAGGGTACTACGTGTTTCTTGTAATTGGCTATTTACACCCGCGGGAAGTATATTTTGCAGGCCGTCTAAAAGCTCCAAATTGCAGGTTGTTGCCCCCAGGTTTTCCAAGGTTGCTTTTTTTACAAATCCATACGCATCAGAGAAAGTCCACTGGTATTGAAAGCGCAGGCTTAAATCATGATTAACTTCTTCAAAGATTACTTTATTGCCCACCCGGTTTTTATAGAGATTGCGGGTTATGGAGTAGGCACCGGGGTAAAAACCAGAGAATGGTTCCCAAAGCAGAATTTGAGAGGCTTGTTGTACTCTTAGAATTGTTTTACTACCGGTAATTTCGGCACTGTCTAAAATTTTATCATCTGTGTAATAAGGGAATAGAGACCATTCGGGGTTTTTTCTTCCGGCTGTTAAGGCTCCGTTACTAGCCAGAAACATCCAATGATTGTTAGGGCTTACCACTGTCATTAAAAACGGTGCCATGTTTTCAAAGCCCTTAATTTTATAAAATACCTCGCCATCAAGATGGGTGAATTCACCAGTTCCGCCAGCTGGATTGATATCTTTAACAGGCGTTTGACCTACGTATAAATGGGATTTACTCATAAATGCCTTTAAGCTTTCAGGGTTCTATTTGTATAGTTTGTAAAGACTGCGCACCAACCACCAGGCTGGCTTTTTGGCGGCCTACAGAAAGGACTAGGTTTTGTTTGGATTTGGTGGTGTTGAGCACAACTACCACCAATTGCCCGCTAGGGTTTTGCACGGCCGTAGCCATAAGCTCAGGATTGTTTAATGAAAAGCCAATTCTTTGAGCACCGGGTTGTATAAAACGGCTAAAGTGCTTTAGTACGTAGTAGAGCGGGGTAAAGTACACCTCATTTTCCTGGGGCTTTACTAATACTGGAGCTACGCACCAGTTCTGCGCTAAATTGGGTCCTCCTTTATGATCCAGCACCATATTCCAATCCACCCAGCCTTCTACCCAATTGTTTAAGCAACCAATAATATCACGGGCGTAGCGGTAAGTGGGTACATACTTAGGATGCAGATGTTTGTTTTCGGCTTTAGCCCAGTCATAGCCCCAGTCAGTAGCTTCTTTTTTCCAATACCAGGCATCATCTTGCCAATGGGGTATTTCGGCATCTACACAGCCTTCTGTGTGAATGATGCTTTTCTCAGGTGCCAGATTATGGGTGTGCTGCAATGACTGCGGAAACCAACTTTGTGTGCCGGTATACCAATGTACCGCGGTGCCGTAAATGTGCGGTAGTAATTCCTGATCTTGCAGCAGTACGTTTACCCACTCTTCTAATTCTTCGCCTCGGTTTTGATCATACACCAGAATTTTAGACTGAATGCCGTCTTGATTCAATTGGGGAGCTAAATGGTTTTTTACAAAGGTGGCCATCTCTTCGGGCGTATAGTGCATACTTTCCCAATTGGCGTCATTGCCTAAGGGTTCATTCTCAACGGTAAAGGCCCAAATGTCAATACCCTTTTGAGCGTAAGCCTGGTGATACTTGCTAAAAAAAAGTGCCCAGGTTTCGTAGTATTCAGGTAAAAGCTTTCCTCCGTTCCAATCTTGGTTGGTTTTCATCCAGGGTGGGGCGGTCCATGGGGAGGCAATTATTTTAAACCCGTTTTCACTGATTTTTTGAGCTTGTTGAATAATGGGAATGAGGTCTTCTTCATCTTGCTGCACCGAGAAATGAGTCAGTTGGGTATCACCTGCAACTGGCGCATAGCTGTAATTTTTTAACGAAAAATCACAACTATTCATGTGGGTGCGAGTGAGCGAATATCGGGCGCCTGCTTCACTAAAATAGGCACGTAAAATGGAATCGCGCACTCCGGCACTCATCTGATTGAGAAGGTAGGCCGTAGACTCCGTAAAAGCCCCACCAAAGCCTGTAATGGTTTGGAATTTTTGCTCGGGGTACAAAACCAGATTGGCAGAATCCTGGGTGGGCTGGTGCGCTACCGATGCTAGTTTTTCGCCTTGAGCGGAAGTTTGAAAAGCACTTATTTGCATGCTTGGCAATGGACTTTGGCATGCCGTAAGAAGTAGCAAAATGCTGCCCAACGGCAATAGCAACTTAAATGAATTTTTCATAAAAAATTAGCTCTTCTTTTGATACACGCGCACGTAATCAATTACATAGCGGTGTTTTTGGTAGGTGGGGTCTATGCCTTTGGCACCGCCCCAACCGCCCCCTACGGCCAGGTTTAAGATAATGTTCTGTGGCTGGTCAAAGGGCCATTCCAAATCATTGGCGGTTTTATCATAGGTGTAATAGTGCACGCCATCTAGCAAGGCAATCACACTATCGGGGTACCATTCTACGCTGTAGGTATGAAACTTTGTATTCATACTGTCTAAGGCAATGGTGCCGGTAATGTGATTGTTCTTTTTAAAATAGTAGGCCGGGGTGTGGCAACTGGCGTGATTTTTACCAGCTCCGGTAGTGTCGTTTATTTCATAGCCTACGGTTTCCAATACATCAATTTCTCCGCAGTAAGGCCATGAAATTTCATCGCGGTAGGCATCACCAAGTAGCCAGCCTGCAGCCCAAGTACCGCGTCCTTCTGGAACCCTGGCTCTAAAGTCAATTTTTCCATACAAAAAAGCATGTTTCCCCTGGGTAGTTAAACGAGCCGAAGTCCAGGCAAATCCCGAATCATTTTTATGCGCCTCAATGATAAGATTGCCATCTTGTTGCCGCGCATTTTTTAGACGATTCTGCGTATAAAACTGAGGCTCATTATTGCCCCAGCCCCAGTTGCCCACATTAAAGCTCCATTTGCTGGTGTCTACGGCACCCGAATCTTCAAATTCATCGCTCCACACCAGCTCCCAGCCGGAAGCAGTATCAAGCATTTTTTGTTTGTGAACTTGCGGTGTGGTACGGTGTGGTTGCACCAAAGTAAGCTGCACTCTTTCCAGTTGAACCTTGGCGTGTAGGGCGTGAATTTTTAGGGGATGTGTTCCTGTGTCCAAGGGGCTGCCCCACACGGTGGCTTTACCATCGGTAAAAGCCAAATTCCCCGTAATATTGTAAGCCCGGCCATCCTGATTATTGTAGTAATCTTCCAACCAAATTTGGCCGCTATCGCTTTGGCCCCAAGCCTCTATTTTATAACGTCCCGCCTTAGTCACTGCTACATTTAAAGCAAGAAACCCTCCCGGCTGCAATTCCCAATTCCCATTTTCGAGTTTTTGAGCCTTTTGAGAGGCAGTAGGGCTACTTAAAGTCAGTTCAAATTGGGGGCTATTGGTTTTAGGCTCTTCGGCCGATGCGCCTTGCGGAGTGGAGCAGCTCCCAATGAAACCAGCCAGTATTAAAAAAAGAAAACTCTTGGTATGCATAATTTTTAGCTTGTGGTTAGTTGTTTTTCCAATTCTTCTAAAGATTTGCCTTTGGTTTCAGGAATCACTCTAATGATGAAAATAAGACCCAGGGCGGCAAAAACCCCGTACAGTAAAAATGTGGTGGCACTGCCTAAAGTATCCAGTTCCCAAGGGAAAATCCACTGTACTAGAAAGCTCACTAAAGAATTAATAAAGCCTACTACTGAAATAGCGATACCCCGAATTTTGTTGGGGAATAGTTCAGAGAAAAGTACCCACATTACCGGCCCAATTGAGATAGCAAAGGCAGCCACAAACCCTAGTATGCCAATGAGAATTAAGGTGGGGTTCATGCTAATGGAAGCGGTAATGAGCTGTGATTTATAAGTGTTAAAAGTTTCATAACCCAGTTGCTGCTCAACCGCCTGTTTAAAATCAACATCACTGGTAAAGGTCTGGCCCTGCAGAGGTTGTAGAAGACTTTGGTCAATTTCAGCCGGAAGGCCACCAATAGAGGGAGCATCCAGGGTATAGGTAGCAGAGCTGAAACCGTAGGCCAATAGGCCCATGCACAAAGTAATGCCGGCCATGCCTACTACTAACAGGGGCTTACGGCCAAGCTTATCAATTAGCAGTAAGGCGGCTACTGTAAATACAATGTTTACCAAGCCTACCAAAATGGCTTGCACAAAAGAAGCATCAGTGCCAATGCCGCTTTGCTCAAAAATCATAGGGGCATAAAAGAATACCGAGTTAATACCGGTTATTTGTTGCAACACGGCCACTACTACTCCAATAAGCAACACTAGTTTTAAGCCTGGTTTAAATAGATCTGAAAACTGCCCTTCTTTCTTTTTGGTTTTGTTCTGCATGGCTGTTTTGATACGCTCAATTTCGGCCTGGGCCGTTTCTTCAGAAGTGTAGCGTTTCATGATTTTAACGGCCTCTTCATATTGCCCTTTCATGAGTAACCAACGAGGAGAGCGCGGTACAAAAAACAACCCGAAGAAATAGATGACAGCCGGAATGGTTTCAATCCCTAACATGTAACGCCATTGGTGCTGATCTAAGCCCCAGTTGAGGGCCCAATCTGCCCCGCTTTTTCCCCATTGCAAAATCAGGTAATTGGTGAAAAAAGCTAGTGAGATACCAATTACAATATTTAGCTGATTAAAAGACACCAGCCTTCCGCGCATTTTGGGAGGCGCAATTTCGGCTATGTACATGGGGGCCAAAATGAGCGAAGCACCAACACCTAAACCGCCCACCATACGCGCAATGACTAATAGCAAAAAGGTAGGCGCCAAAGCTGACCCAATGGCCGATATAGCGTAAAGCACCGCGGCTATACGTAAGACTGTTCTGCGCCCTAATGCATCACTCACCGGCCCGGCCACCATCATGGCCAGAGTAGAGGAGAGGGTTAGTGAAGCCACAGACCAGCCCAACTCTAGTTTAGTAAGACTAAAGTCTGTTTCAATAAACTTTACCGCACCAGATATTACCGAGGCATCAAAGCCCATGAGCAGCCCACCCAAGGCTACAATAAGGGCTATAATCATAATTATAAAGCGCGTATCGTTTTTCATAGTATTGGATTGGTTTACAGGATATTGTTTTATATGCTTTCAAGTTGGTAGGCTACTGCTGGTCTTTTTGCAATACTCTTAAATGCGATAGACCTATTTAAAATTTTAGCCTTATTGAAATACATACCAGATAATTGCAATTAATAAAAGTAGCACCGCGCTTAAAGTTGGTGTGAGCTTAGAATCTGTTTTTAAGAGGGCTCTCAACCTAATAGGTTCAATCTGATTTATGTGCTTAGAGCTTTGCTGCTGCGTAAGGAAGCTTACCACCACCAATATGAGTACACAAAACAGGAACAAGAAAAGCGCAAAGTGTAAAAAGTTGATTTCAGCAAAGTAAAGCCAGACGCCCTGCAGTTGTGATTTATTAAGTTCTAGTGTAAGTCGTAAACAACCAAGCAGTGCGCCACTAAGCAGCGCATACTTTGCCCCTAAAGCATTTAGTTTAGGCACAAATAAGCCAAGCAAAAAAACAGCGGCAATGGGAGGCGAAATATACGATTGAATGCTTTGTATTTTTTGAAAAAGGCCACCGTCTAAGGCATTGAGCATGGGTATCCAGGCTAGGCCTAAAATCACCAAAACCACCGTGGCCAGTTGCCCTACCTGCACCAGTTTTTTCTCTGATGCCTGCGGATGGTATTTTTGGTAAATATCTAAGGTAAAGAGGGTAGAGCAGGAGTTAAAGACAGAAGAAAGAGAGCTCATGAGGGCGGCAATTAAGCCCGCAATTACCAAGCCCTTAAGACCAGATGGCAATAGTTGCATACTCAGCAGGGGCAAAGCGGCATCATACACCTTTTCACCGTTTAGTGTGGGGAATTCCAGTAGTGGGTTAGGGCCTTGTGAGAGGGCATAGGCCATTACCCCTGGCAACACAAAAATGAATAACGGTAGTAGTTTCAGGTAGCCGGCAAAGAGGGTGCCTTTTCGAGCCTGGTCAATATTCTTAGCGGCCAAGACTCTTTGCACAATGAACTGATCGGTACACCAGTACCAAATGCCTAAAATGGGGGCGCCTAGCAATACACCAGTCCAGGGGAAAGCTTCATCTTGCATACCGCGCCAAAGGCTCAGGTATGCGGGTTCTGTGCGCTGTTGTAATCCTTCCCATCCGCCCAGAGCGTTTAAACCGTAATAGCTAAGAGCCAAGGCTCCGCCAATAAGTATGAACATCTGAATAGCATCGGTGTAAGCCACCGCTCTTAAACCACCAAGCACGGTGTATAGACCTGTGGCCAAGACGATTAGGATACTGCCTGTCCAAAAGTCTACCTGTAAAAAAGCGGTGAAAATAATGCCCCCAGCCGCAATGGTTACGCTAATTTTGGTGAGCACGTACGCAATTACGCTTACCCAGGTAAGGTAGTTTTTAGCCCAACTGCCGTAGCGTAAGTCTAAAAACTGGGGCATGGTAAAGACTCCACTTCTAAGGTAAAAGGGCACAAAAATCCAGCCTAAAAGTAAAAGCATGAAAGCGGCCAGAATTTCAAACTGAGCGGCCGGGAAATCTCCGGAGGCTCCGGCTCCGGCCAGACCTACTAAGTGCTCAGAACCAATGTTGGATGAAAACAGGGAAGCGCCAATCACAAACCAACCTAAGTTTTTACCACCTAAAAAATACCGGCTGGTGGCGGCAGTATTACTTTTTTTATTCTCTTTACGGATGAGGTAGGCCGCCAAACCAAACACCAGCAGGAAGTAACCTGCAACCACGGCAAAATCAAGGGTATGTAGACTTTGCTCCTCCATAATTTCAGCCTTTTAAGGCTACCCAAAATTTAGAAAATGCCCCGCTAGCCTGGCTCCACAGGTTTGCTATGGTGTTGGTTCTATAGTTCAAAAGAAAAACCTTTAGATGACAATTGCTGGTACCGGCTGGCATTAAAGGAGTACAAGCGCCCGGGCCGGTGCGAGACGTTATTTTGTACTTCATCCAGCTCATTTAAAATTTTCATACTCAGTATTTTCTTACGGAAGTTAGCCTTATCAAAAGTCTCACTCAAAAAGGCCTCGTAAAGCGATTGCAAATCGCTAAGGGCAAATTTCTGGGGCAACAATTCAAATCCAATGGGTTGCCTGCGTACCTTTTCTTGTAAAATTTTAAGGGCATCTGCTACAATTTGGGTATGATCAAAAGCTAGATGCTGTAGTGATTTTAAATCTACCCAAAACAATTCTTGCGCCCAGCCAGCTGCGGTTGGATTGTACTGGGCAATATCTATAAGGGAATAGTAACCGTTGGTAATTACCCGCCCTGCGGGATGACGGTCTACCTTACCATATACCATGGTTTGTTCCATAAACAAATTCTCAATACCCGTAAGGTCTTTTAAAATGCGAAGGGCTGCCACCTCAATATCTTCATTAGGGTAAACCAAATCACCGGGTAGTGCCCAGTCCCCTTTGTAAGGTTCTGCACCTCTTTTAATTAGCAGTAGTTTCAGTTTGGAATCTTCATAACCAAACACCACACAATCAACAGACACGCCAAATTGAAAAAACCGGCTAAATGGAATTTTATAATACGCCCCATCATTATTAAAATGGGCATTGTAAAAATTTTCTTCTGTTTTGCGGGAACCACTCATGGTGTACTTTTTACAGCGTCAAATATATGTATTTGCACCATATAGTAAAATTTACTAAAAGATAGTTTCCAAAATACTATATCTAAGTTGTTAAAAATAAAGGTATTAAGGTACAAGAGATTAAATTAACACAAAGCCTTTTGGTTTTATATACTAAAAGGTTTAGGTTTGTATCAAATACAAATCAATTATGAAAAAACTAATACTAACTATTTTTACTTTTTGCAGCTTGTTGGCCACGGCCCAAATGCAAGTAGATTTACCCATCACTTTTGATGACCCTAATGTAGGCTATGACATTGTAAGTTTTGGGGGTGCTACGGATAGCATTTTAACGGATCCCACCGATCCAACCAACACTGTACTTCGTCAAATTCAACCGAGCGGTGCGCAAACGTGGGCTGGCACCACCATGGGAGATACCGGCTTGGCTAATCCAATTCCTCTAACCGCAAGCAATTTAACGATGACGGCTCGTATTTGGTCTCCTAATGCGGGTACTCCAATACTCCTAAAGGTTGAGGACAAGGATGACCCTGCCATTTTTATTGAGACCCAAACTAACACCACCGTTGCCGGAGGTTGGCAAACTTTAACTTTTGACTTTGGAAATCCTGGACCCAATACTTTACCCTTTAATGCCTCTGCTACTTACAACAAAATCAGTATTTTCTGTGATTTTGGTAACGCGGCCAAAAGTGGTGAAACTTATTACATTGACGATGTAATGATGGCAGGCGGTGGTCCGGCTATGACTCAGGTAGACTTACCCATCACTTTTGATGACCCTATGACCAATTATGATTTAATAAGTTTCGGTGGTGCCTTAGACAGTATTTTAGTAGACCCTACCGATCCTAATAATATGGTGTTTCGCCAAACTCAACCAACGGGAGCCCAAACTTGGGCTGGTACAACCGTAGGGGGTTCGGGTCTCGCTAATGCTATTCCATTTACTATGGGTGATGAAATCATGACCGTTCGCGTGTGGTCGCAATCCAGTGGCATTCCCATCTTGCTTAAGGTAGAAGATGCCACCGACCCAACTATTTCAGTAGAAACTTTTGACACCACAACAGTTAGTGGTGCTTGGGAAACTTTGGTATTTGACTTTACCAATAATGCCCCTAATACCCCAGCCATTGATTACAATGCAACCTATGATAAGGTGAGTATTTTCTGTGATTTTGGTAACGGAGCCAAAAGCGGTGAAATATATTACATAGACGATGTTCTGTTTGGTATGCCCGCACCGCCCATGACGCAGGTAGATTTGCCTATCACCTTTGAGGACGCCATGACCGATTACGATTTGGCTAGCTTTGGTGGTGCTACCGATTCTATCCAAGTAGATCCTACTGATGCCAGCAACACGGTATTGCGTCAAACCCAAACAGCCGGAGCACAAACCTGGGCTGGCACCACCATAGGTAACGGAGGCTTGGCTACTGCCGTTCCTTTCAGTGCTACTGAAACGGTAATTAGTGGCCGAATTTGGGCAGTTGATTCTGGTATTCCTGTTCTGCTTAAGGTGGAAGACGCTGCAGATCCTAACATTTTTGTTGAGGTGACGGGTGAAACAACGATAAACAATGGCTGGTCTTACATTGAGTGGGATATGGCCAATTCAACTCCCGCTATTGACTTGAACAATACCTATGACAAGCTTTCAGTTTTCTGCGACTTTGGTAACAACGCCAAAAGCGGAGAAGTGTATTATATAGATGATATTGCCTTTGGTTCACAAATTGGTTTGGCCGAAAACAAGTTGGCTAATTTCTCGATTGCTCCAAACCCCAGTGCTGGAACCTTTACGATTTACGGAAACCTACAAATGGTAGGTAATATTGACCTAGCCGTAATAAACAGCCAAGGTCAGGTAGTACATCAAGAAAATGTAAGCACTAATAAGCTTGCAAAAACGTTGAATTTAGATTTAGCTGATGGCGTTTATTTTGTAAAAGTTAGCACAAGTGCCGGTACGCAAGTACAAAGGCTGCTCATTTCAAAATAATCACTTTTAGAGTTAGAGAGGAAAAGCCTCGTGGGGAGACCTGCGGGGTTTTTTTTATACCTAACTATTATCACTGTGATTTTAAAGAATAAGACTTTTTAATAGTGCCCATGATTAAAATGATTTCTACTCATTAAAACAGGCCTACAACTCTTTAATCAACCACTTAGGATAATTTACGTGTTTTAGCTCTTGATGCTTTAAACAGCATAAAAGTCCATACCAAGCGGGTTAACCATTTCCTGTAATAATAAATGGAAAGGTTTATTTGAGAGAGCCAAACCACTTTACTTGCCCACTTCATTTTAAACGATTTAGGCGCTAAGGACAAAATAAGAACTAATAATAATTAGGGGGTATGGGGGAGTGAAGGACTTCACATTTTCTAATTGAGTGCTGTAACCATTAAGATTGGTACACCGGAGTTTTTCACAATCCAACGCGGGGTTGGCTAATTATTTAAGTATCTGCTCGCGCGCTAAGGAAAAATATTTAGGTATCTGTTCGCGCGTTTACTTATTCATCTTCTATTTTCACAGCAAAGCCTGAAACCTCAACAATTAAAATAGAGGGGCCTTTATTGGTATTATTCATTTTGTCCAGTGGATAGTCATATCTAATGGAAGACTCAAAATTTATAATGCCATTTGCATTAATAGACTTTGCCAAGTTCACTAAACTGTCAATAGCGGTTTGGATGTTTACGGTATCTTTCACCCAAGACTTATAGAATTTAGGCTCGCCATTCAAGTCATTGCCGTTTCTAATAGTTTTAAGTTTAGCACTCTGAGTAAGATTGACTTGCACAAGGCCAATGGGTGTAAAAGGTTTTGTTGTGTTTACAGGCGATAAATAAAAACCCTTTTTAGTGTACTCCCTAAAGTCTATTAAATAATACTTAGTGTTGCCATTAATCTTATTTATGGATGGAGCGCATGATGTGAAAAGAGATAAGAACCCTAGTAGCAGTAAGTGTTTTGCCTTCATTTGTTTACGTTTAGTTAGATCAAAAGTAAGCGCTAGAACCCGTAAATTTGAAAAGAACAAGAATTTTCAAAAAAATGGGTTTACCAAAAGGAACCACCAACAACCCCAACGGCCGGCCAAA
>CAJXNI010000027.1 GCA_913057235.1 uncultured Bacteroidota bacterium | reverse complement strand
AATGCAGAAGACCCTGAAGCCAAACTGGCCGAAAAAGAAAAAGAGTATGCCGACATTTTTGCCAACCCTTACCGGGCTGCGGCACGTGGGTATGTAGATGAAGTGATTCGCCCAGACCAAACCCGCGAGAAGCTCATTAAGGCGTTCAAAATGCTGGAAAACAAGGTAGACAGCCTGCCTAAAAAGAAGCATGGGAATATTCCTTTGTAAAGCTCCAAACATGATCATTCCAAAAAGCCAACTCAACCCTGGGTAAGCTTTTTTAGTTCCACCAACTAAAGCCCCGGTGATTGGTTTACTAGCTTTCAGAACATCGGCTTAAAGCCGAAAAAAAGCAGAACATGGAGCCGAAAGAAACCATTAGGCCGCACTTGGCCGTGAGCCATGACCCCAAGGCCCAAAGCGCCATTGAGCAATTTCAGAATAAAACGCTGCGCCCTATTTTAAAATTGCAGCACCCCTTGCTGGTGGCCTATTTCAAAGCCTACCTCCAGCAAAAGAAAACTGATCTAAACCGCCTGCCCGCAGAGAAGAAAAAAGCCTGGGTAGAAAAAGCGTTTAAAAACGACCAAAGCTTAAAAAGAGAGGTGAAATGCTTAATTCTGGGACACTTTACGGTAGCTGAATTTGAAGCCTACCGGCCCATAGCTCAAGATGCCAACAAGCGCATTTGGACCATGGCTTGTGAGAGACTGCTATCGGTTTAGTAGTTTTAAAGAAATCACTGGTGAAAGCAAAGACCTGAAAGGTTTAGGAAACCTGTGAGGTCTGATTTACTGAGACGATTTTAACATTGCTTTTGAGCGCTCTAAAAAACTTCCCCCTAATTTTAAGGTTTATCACATTCTAAAATCAGTTTCATGAAAAAGTATATTTCTCTGGGGGCCCTGGCTCTTTTACTCGTATTCAGTTTGGCTTTTAAGGGCGGCAAAATGCTCGGCCTGGGAGCCAAGGCACCTATGACCGATTACAGCATGCAAGGCACCGATGGTAAAAAGTATAACCTGGCCCAGTTAAAAGGTGAAAAGGGTTTACTGGTAATTTTTTCCTGCAACACCTGTCCATTTGTTTTGGCCTGGGAAGATCAATATCCACGTTTAGGGAAGCTTACCCAGGAAATGGGCATAGGCATGGTGCTGGTAAATTCCAATACTCGCAAGCGTAAAAATGAAAATAGCATGGAGGCCATGCAGAAACACTTTAAAGAGGCCGGCTACAACACGCCCTATGTGATTGATCAAAACAATAAATTGGCGGATGCCTTTGGTGCCAAAACCACCCCGCACGTTTTTCTTTTTAATGACGATTTGGAATTGGTGTACCGGGGCTCCATCAATGATAAGTATGAGAACCAAAGCAAACAGGCTGAGAAATTCTACTTAGAGGAGGCGCTTAAAGCTTTGGAAGCCAATCAGGAAATTGACCCGGCTGATACCCGGGAAATTGGCTGCTCCATAAAGCGCCAATAAGATTAGAGCTCATCTTACAAGTTTAAACGCACCCCTTTTGGCTGGGGCGTTTTTTTTGGTCTATACTAAAGGCAAGGCGCCTAACGTTTTTAAGCAAATTCATCGCCATGAGAACCAATCTTTTATTCACCTTATGCCTAATATTGTTTCACTTTTTGTTTTGGAAAGAGGGTATGGGCATAAACCTTTGCCTATTTGCCAGCCTGCTCCTGGCCTATCAAAAAGTAACACACCAAAGCCCGTTTAAGCTAAGCGAGCTCCTCTACCTTATTCCTTTTAGCCTGGCCGCAATTGGGGTGGTATTGGTAAATACTTCGGTAAGTGTAGTGGTATTGGTTTTAAGTTTTGCCACTTACAGCGGATACCTCCACAACCAACAAAGCTCTGTTTTGGAGAACTTTTTTAGCGGAGCCATCTCCTTCTTTTCACTGCGCCAGCCTATTTTTCCCCAAGCTATTTTGAAAGAACGCGGAAGAAAACCAGCCGGACTAGTGTACATGCGTATTGCTCTTTTACCCCTACTGCTGTTTATAGTATTTTTTGCCCTGTTTCATGCCGGCAATGCCATTTTTAGAGATTGGTCTAACGCGGCCTTTGGCAACTTTTTTAGCTTCCTTGACCGGCTGGACTACACCTATTTCTTCTTCATCATTTTTGGCCTTTTAATTACCCGGTGGGCCTTTCTCAAGCTTAGAAAGCAACCCTTGGTTTTACAAAGCGGTAATTTCTTGAAGCGCAAATGGGAACCCTTGAAAACCAAGCGCCACTTTAAAACGCTGGCCCTAAAACATGAATACCTAAGTGCCCTTTTAGCCTTTGGCTCCTTAAACCTGCTTTTGCTGGCTATTAATATTATAGACATTAAGTGGGTGTGGTTTCAGTTTTATGTACCCGAGCAATTTAGCCTCAAGGATTTTGTGCATGAAGGTGTGGGCTGGCTCTTGGTGAGCCTGATTTTATCAGCTGCTTTGGTGTTTTTCTTTTTCCGTAAAAACCTCAACTTTTTTCCGGATAAAGGTTGGCTTAAGGCCCTGGCCATTGCATGGGTTTTGCAAAACCTGATTTTAACCGTGTCGGTGGCTATACGTACCTTTCATTACATAGGCTTTCACGGTTTGGCCAGCAAGCGCATTACACTTATTTTGTTTTTAAGCATTGTAGCCGTAGCCCTGGTTTCCTTAGCGGTGAAGGTGTATCAAAAGCGCAATGCTGCTTTTACGGTACGTTGGGTATCGGCTTACAGCCTGCTACTTTTTGGCTTGTGCAGCGTGATTAATTGGGATGCCTTAATTGCGCGCGTGAACTTGAACCACGGCATGGCCAATGAAATTGACGTAGACAATTACCTGGATTTAAATCCGCAGGTATTTCCCACTTTATATGCCAACCTAGACCGCATTGAATACCAAATTGAGCGCCATAATACCAATGAGGTGCGCTGGATCAATTATACCAGTATGGAACGTTTTAAAGAGGCCTTAGACCATCGCGCGAAAGCGTACTTAAGGCAGCAGCAAAGTTTAGGTGTGGCCAGTTGGAATTATGCCGATGCGGAGGCTAGCCATGCTCTAAAGGCTCGATTGTGAGATTTTTTAGACAAGTTAGCAGGGTGCTTCAGGCTCCTAAGCCTATGCGAGGCACCTGCTTTTGGCCAGTAACAATTCTGCGCCACCTTTTTAAAAGCTCTTTTAAAAAGAACTTTCTCTTAGGAATCAGTTTGTAATTTCTATGCGCCAATTCTGCTATTCCTTTTTCTTTTTTAAAAGCCTCCCAATCTTCCTGTTCTTGCGTTAGAGATGAAATAGGTAATTTGGCCATTTCACGTCCATTCGCTTTAGCTTCATCAAAGGGATTGATCACGGCCACCTCATCCACAAGAACATACTTGTTAGTAGCTTGTGGATCCATGCTCCACGTTATCATGTAATCTACTCCCCACCCCAGTATGGGTTCATCGTAAACTTTTAAAAATTTCATTAAAACCTCTTTAGAGACTAGTGGCACTCCTGTTTCAAAGAAATTGGTGTATCGGTAATGAAACTGAGGCCGCTGCTTGGTAATTGGATGACTAATTTTTGAGGAACCATCCCTTTTAAAGGTAGGAGCTACCACCCATAAGTTTAGTCTTTTTATAAGCTCAAATAATTTATTAATTCCACTTACCCCGTCAAAAATTATATCATCATCCAATAGGAAGAAGTAATCATAAGCCTCAAAAATTTCGGGATACTTTTCAAATAAGAATTTAAGGTTTTGGTACTTGGCTCCCTTTCTTTGGAAACAATACTCCACAGATTGGCTAAATTTTGCGAAGGTCTCGGCTGATTCTCCGTAATAGCATACCATTATATCATAATTACCATTGGGAGCAAGCCAGTTTTCAAGTACCACTGAGTTATCACCAGCAGAAGTAAAAATTAAATTGCGGCTTTTTGGGGGCATGACGAGGATTTAAACGTTGAAAAGTAACAAAATCCCACCATTTGGCACTCAGACTATTTAGAGATCATAGCGTACCCCGGCCAAAAGGTAACGCGGCAGTACGGTGTAGGCGGTGGTGGTTATGAGGTTGTCACTTAGCCCGTCTTCGCGGATGAATTGCGTATTGAGCAGGTTTAAGCCCTGCAGGCTAAAAAGCCAAGGACTGCCTTCTTTTTGGTACTCTACACGGGCATCTAAAAAATCAAAGCTGGTGCGGTCATCTGCTCCCGGATTGCCATAATTGTTGTAGGTATACTCTCCCCGCAAAACAAAATCTTTAAACACTACCGCAGTGAGCTCAAATGACGGGCGGTGATTGGTAAAGGTGCTGCTGGTATTGGCGCCCAAATAATTATTATGGGTAAAGTTATAGTTCACATCAAGGTTAGGCCATTTCTCAAAGTTGGTGCCTATGCCTGCTGTGTACCCCTGATTAAAACTACTGTTGTTATTATTACGCCGATCCACTTGATTGTTGGTGTTGTTGTAGCTGTAGCTGAGGCGGGCATCGGTTTTAAAATATTCAAACTTTCTAGACCAGGAGCCCGATGCGGTGAAGTTTTCATTAAAGCCTGGCGAATTGATGGGCTTAAATACGCGCTCTCTTCCTTGAAATAAATAATCTACGGCATTGGTCACTCCATCTAGCGTTCGGCTGTAATTAAGGCTGGCAAAAATGTTGGTGAAGTTGAACATGTCAAACTTAAAATAAGACAAATTGAGATTGTGCAAGGTGGCGTTTCTCAAGTCATTGCTTCCCTGAAAAAGGCTGTTGTAGCTTTGCAGAATAATACCGTCAAACACCTGGTTGATATCAAAAAACTGCGCTTGTAAACTGTAGCGCAAGGTTAGGTTTTCACTTTTACCAAAGGCATAGCGCACAAAAGCATCGGGTAATACCAGGTTGTAGTTTTGCGTCTCTGTGGTGCCGTTTTGGGCATCAAATATTTGGTAGTTGTGGAAATTAACTCCTGGGCGAATCGTGAACTTACCCAGCTTGGCTTTCCAATGCAACCCAGCAAAGTAATCATTGAGGCTAAAATCGGCTTGGTTGTTTAACACAGAATCGGGGAAGGCCTGCTGGTCGGCAATTTCACCTTCGGCTAAAGCCGACTCAAAATCCTGGTTATTTAAATTGGTACCGGCCGAAAGCTCCAGGTGGTTTTTTCCATTTAAGATATAGTAATAGGAGGCACTGCCTTGAAACTGGCGACTGTTCACTACCTGGTTTTGAACCAGATTGTTAAAGAGGGTAAGCGAGTCTCTGAGCTCTGTAAAAAGCGGCACAAAAAGCGGCTGGTTAGAGCTGAGGGCAAATGTAGGGTCTTGCCTTTTTATCAGGTACTGCGCTTCTACGCGGTACACACTTTTACCAGCCTCTTTAAAAAAGCCCAGTTCTTGCTTTAGCTCGTAGGGCTCTTGCCGGCTACGGGTGGTTAAGTCGTTTTGAAAATCACCAAAATCTGAAAACAGTCCGGTACTATTGCGCTGGTTGGAGTATTTGGCAAAGGCATCGTAATTCACCTGCAGGCTGGGGTCTGGCTTGTACACGGCACTTACTTTGCCCAGCGTGGTTAAGGGGTGCTGGTGGTTTTGCGCATCTAAATTTTCCGTGCCGTTTAAACTGTCTAAACCAATGTAGGTACGCGTGGTGGTATAGGGGCTGCTAATCACACTTTCATTCACAATAAAAAAACCGGAAACGGTTAATTTTTTGGAGGGCGAATAATTGAAGTTGGCGGCTCCAAAACGGCTAACCATATTTTCAGCACGGTTATTTTGACCCAGGGGAATACCAATATCATCAATGGCAAATTGAAAGTTAGAACCTGAGCGATTGGCGAGGTTCCTAAATCCGCCTGAAAAGCGGAAATAATCGCGCAGTGTAAAAGCAGGTTTGCCCAGGTTGTTGATATCGCCAATAACATTAAAGCTGGCCTTGGGGCTGTAAAAAAAGGCGTTGGTATGGGCCAGGTAGCGTTCCGGGTCGCCCACCTTGGCTTCGTAATCACCAAACCAAAGGTTTTTCTTGCCTTCCTTCAATTTTATGTTTAGCGCTACCCGGTCTTCGGTGCTTAAACCCGCTAAGGGTTGCACTTCTTCATAATTACGTACCACCTGCACTTTGTCTACCGCATCAGCCGGAATATTTTTGGTGGCAATTTTGCTGTCTCCGTCAAAAAAATCCTTGCCCTCAACCATTACTTTCTCCACGGTTTTGCCCTCTACTTTTACCTGGCCATCTTCATCTACCTCCACTCCGGGCAGCCTTTTTAACACGTCTTCCAGCTTTTGTTCTTGCCCGGTGGTAAAAGCATCTGCTTTGTACGAAATGGTGTCACCCGTAATCACCACCGGCATCTCATCCACCACCTCTACCTCTGCCAGGGTTTCAGTATCCGGCTCCAATTCAATGGTTAGGTTTTGGCTTTCGCCCGAAAGGGTTACCGGTACCAAACGACTGCGATAACCCAAGTAGGAAATGGCCAAAAGGTACTTTTTGCCGGTGGGTAGTTTAAACCGAAATTGGCCATCGGCATCGGTAAAGCCGTAGGTAACCATGCTGCTGTCTTGTGCGTTTTGCACCAACACATTGGCCATTTCCAGCGGGGCCTGATTTTCATCGAGAAGTGTGCCGTTTAACTCCGTTTTTTGGGCGAAGCCCCAAAAGGCGCTTAGCAAAGCACAGGCGGTAAAGAGAATTTTTTGCATAAAAAAGTTAAGAGTGCGAAATGAATGAAAGGTTTAACCACCAATGGTTATGGTCATGCTGCCTCCTCGGCCGCGACCGCCTCCCTCACCAGCGCGGCTCTTGTACATTTTTTGCATCTGCTTAATTTTCTCAAAAGTAATTTCCGAGTATTCCTCTAATGAAACCTCTTCGCCCTCGGTAGGTGCCTCAATTTCAACAGGCTCTGTAGGATTAAGCACCACTTTAGTGCAAAGCATCACTGTAGAGCCATTGTTTAGCTCCATGATTAGGCCAGGCAAACCTCCGTATTTATCGGGGCCATTGCTAATGGGGATTTGCATGGTGTACCAAGCGGTGAGATTAATGGTGTCTGAATAGGTACTATCCTTAGTTTCACCCTCGCTGTTGCGCGATAGGGTCATGCGCTCAAAAACCTTAGTGGCAGTAGCCTTGTAACAAGTGTACTTGCCAATGCTTTTGGTTTCTTTACCTAGCTGCCACTGGTATTGGCTTAGGCTGTCTTTTATTAAAAACTTCTTGCTAAAAAACTCCTTCTGCTCGGCAAACTGCTGATTTTTGAGGTCTTTGTAAATGAGGCCGCTGGCCCCACCAAACATTGACATAAAGCCGCCCATTCGCAAGCCCCCTTCCTTTTCCAGCTCCTCTACCTCTTTAAAAACAGACTCTTGTCTATTAAAGGTTAAGGTGTATTCTTTGCGCAGCTCCTTGGCCATTAATTTTTGAATCATGGCCTGTTGGTCTGGGCTGGCACTGGTGCTGTCCATTTTAAAAGGTAGATCTGTAAGGGTTTTATAGGTGGCTACTCCGGTTATGCTTTGGCTCATTAAAAGGGTAGAAAACAAAGTGGCCGCTAAAAAGGAAAGAAACTTCATGGTACTAATTATTTACTCAAGCAAAGATTAGCCATTTAGTATAGACCTATGGTTAAATTGCCGTTAAAAGAAAAAAGCTTAGTGGTATAAAAGCCGCAGAAGCTTTTTTATAGCAGGCGTAAGGCCTCCCGAAAATTCTTCCACTAGGGCGATTTTTGTAACCCGGCTCTGGGTGGGATAGGGATACACTTTATTAAAAAGAGCCCCGGCCCCTAAACCTTTTTCTTTAGCCAAAATAAGTTCCTGAATCATTTCTCCGGCATTGGGCGCTACAATGGTGCCACCCAAAATTTTTCCGTTACGGGGGTTTAAGCGGTTCTTTTTCAAGAAAAGAATCAGGCGGCCGTAGCGGTAGTTGGAGGTGGTGGCACGGTCATCACCATCCATTTTAAAATCAATTTTATCATAGGCCAAACCACGGTTTTCTATCTCACTTTGGCTTAAACCAAAGGTGGCCACTTGTGGGTCGGTAAAGGTTACCCAGCTAAAATTGTCGGTAGTCCACTTTTTCTTGAAGGGCCAGGGGCTAAAAAAGTTGGTGAGCAAAATAGTGGTGTGCAATTCAGCCGCATGGGAGAATAAGAGCGTTTGCGCGGCATCACCCGCAAACACCACCTTTGAGTTGCCTTTGGCCCGCAGGTAGTCGTCAATGATGGGGCGGCTCTTTTTCATTTTCACTCCGGCCTTTTCCAATTGGAGACCCTGGTAGGAAATCTCTCTGCCAATACCCACCAAAACGGCATCACAGGGAACTTTTTGAGTTTGCCCATTTTCATTTTTGAGCAAGGCGAGCTGGCCGTCTTCAAAGGCCTGCAGCTCACAGTTGAGTTGAAACGCAATTCCTTCTTGTTCCAACCGCTCCTGCACCAAAGCCGAAACCTCTGGTAGCTCTTTATTCATGATTCGGTTACCCCGGTCGGTTACCACCACCTTAGATCCTAAGCGCGCAAAGCACTGGCTCATTTCCAGGCCAATGGGCCCCGCACCTACCACCAAAAGGTTTTTAGGAAGTGTTTTTAGGTTAAACAGGCTTTCATTGGTGTACACTTTCATTTGCTCCTGGCCTGGCACTTGAATCATGCGGGGCTTGGAGCCCGTAGCCACCAAAATTCTTTTGGCCTTGACCTTCTGGCCGTTAACTTCAATTTCCTGCTTACCCGTAAAGTGCGCTTCACCAATTTCAACGTCTATGCCTTCTTCTCTTAAATACTGAGGACTTTCATGCGCACGAATAATATCCTGCCTGGAGTGAACGTACTCTAGTACCCGGTCTAAATTAGTTTCGCCCGTAAGGGTAAAACCAAACTGGGTGCTTTCACGCGCTTGCGCCAAGGTATTGGCCACATGAATAAGCGCCTTGCTAGGTATGCAGCCTGAGTTTAAGCACTCACCGCCAAAGTTGTGCTGGTTTTTTTCAACCATTAGCACTTTAAAGCCAAACTTGGCCATACCAATGCCAACTCCTAAGCCTCCAGAACCGGCCCCAATTACAATAATGTCATAGTGACTATTCATGTGGCAATGGAATTAAATGGAGTTTATACCGAATGGTGAAATGAATTTTGGAAAATTTGTGAATGAGCCTGGCTATGCTTCAGAAATTAATTGAGCAAAAAGTTGGCTCAACTTTTCATCGGCCGTGCCGGCTACCTCAATAATTTCCTCAATGTTTACGGGTTGTAGGTTTTTGGGGTCGCATTCATCGGTAATAACCGATACGGCCAAAACCGGTAAATTCATGTGGCGCGCTACAATAACCTCAGGTACGGTGCTCATGCCTACCATGTCGGCTCCAATAATTTTTAAATACCGGTACTCTGCCCTGGTTTCTAAATTGGGCCCGGACACGGAAACATACACACCTTCTTTTAAAGTGATGTGCTCTTTTTGGGCTATGGACTTTAGTTGGTTAATCAATTGCAGGCTGTAGGGTTCGCTCATATCGGGAAACCGTGGACCTAAATTATCTAAGTTGGTGCCCGTTAAAGGGTTGGCGGGTTGTAGATTGATGTGATCTTCAATGAGCACCAAGTCGCCTTTCTTAAAATCAAGGTTTATACCGCCCGCAGCATTGGAAAGTAAAAGCTTTTTAATGCCTAGCATTTTCATCACCCTTATGGGGAATGTGATTTCCTGCATGCTATAGCCCTCGTAAAAATGAAAGCGCCCTTTCATGGCCAATACCTTTTGCTGGCCAATGGTGCCTAAAATCAAGTGCCCGGCATGAAACTCCATAGTAGCCACCGGAAAATGTGGAATGCGTTGGTACGGAATGGACTTTTCTATTTTTAGGTGGTCAATAAACTTGCCCAGGCCGGTACCTAGTACAAGGCCAACATCGGGGTTGGCAAAACCATTTTGTTTTAAAAAGGCGGTAGCTTCTTCAAGTTTATGGGTCATATTCTGGAAATTTCTTTAAATCTTCTAGAGTATCTAAATCGCTTAAGGTGGGCAAAAGTTGAAAACTTAGGCCATTCTGTTCAATTTTTTCCTGGGTTTGGGCTAGAACCTGAGCCGTGCTCCAATTCACCCGATTAAAAAGGTCATAAAAATGACGCAGACCTAAGAGGTAATAACCCCCATCGGCTGCAGGGCCAAGCACTACCTCATCATGATCCAGGACTTCAAACGCTTGCTCTACAACTGAGGCACTTAACTGCGGACAGTCTGAACCAATAATCACCACTTTTTGTGCTCCCTGGGCAAAGGCCTCTTTAAAGGCGAATGCCATGCGGCCGCCCAGGTCTTCTTGCGGCTGAGCATACCGGGTAAAATGTGGCGCCTGCCATAAATCATCATCGGCTACAGCCTGGCCATACCATACTTGGCGCTGGGCGGCCACCTTCATAGCTTCTTGCTTGGTGTGGTGTAATAGTTTTTTATACACTTCGGCAGCAGCCGGGTGGCCAATGCTTTTACCCAGCCTGGTTTTCACCCTTCCGGGGATGGGTTGTTTAACAAAAATTAATAACGTACGGGAAGATTTACTGCCGGTCATCAACTATTTTTTGACGGTAATAATTTAGTAATTCCTTTTGAGGATAGCCTCTGTAAAAGCGCCACCAAATGTTAAAATAAATCCACTGTAAACGCAGGGCTCCGTTGGCTCTATACTTACGGGCCGAAGTAAGCATTGGTTTAGCCACAATTTTAAAAGTCTCGAGTTTTCGCGCTCTGCGCACAATATCTTGATCTTCCATTAATAGTAGCTCTGTGTTATAGCCGTGTAATTGTTGCCAAAGCGCATGGGTTACAAAGAAACCCTGGTCTCCAAAACGCACTGCATTAAAATTAAAACGGGTGAGGTAGGCGCTAAAACTTAATAGCCAGTGGTTCCAATCAAATTGCAATCTAAAGCAACCACTGCTATAGCCTTTGGCTATGGTTTGCTTAATAGCTTGATCAAATCCTTCTGGTGGCTTACAATCTGCATGCAGAAAAAAGAGCACCGGCGCCTTAGCCAGCTTTGCGCCTTGGTTAAGTTGAGGGCCTCGGCCTTTTTTAGGAGACTTGACTACTGCAAAGCCTAGCTCACGGGCCAATTGAGGGGTGTCGTCTGTGCTGCCTCCGTCACTTACAATTACCTGAATATGCGGAGCCGAAATATGGGGCGCTAAGCGCTTGAGGTTTGCCTCCTCATTAAAGGTGGGGATAATAATACTTAAATAGGGATTGAGAGTGGCCAAACTAATACTGGCAAAAGTAATTACAGGAGCTCACGAACCCGTTCATTAAGCTCCTCCATTTTTATGGGCTTACCTAGGTATTCATCAAAACCCTGGTTTAAGAATTCTTCACGCTCACCTTCCAGGGCATGAGCCGTTAAGGCGATAATCAGGGGAGCCTGCTCACCCAATGCTTCTTTTATTTTTTGAGTGGCTGTAACACCGCCTAATATTGGCATTTCATTACCCGTAAGTATCAAGTCAAAGCTATCATTTAACACATAATTAAATGCATCTTCTCCGTTATTGGCAAAATTTAAGGTAATACCATGCCGTTGGAAAAGTAAATCTACCCGCTTACGATTTATAGCATTGTCTTCAGCCATTAAAAGCTTACGATTTGCAGGTGTTTCCATGCCCCTCCAGCAATTTTGGGCTAATGTAACCAATTCGAAAAAATGCTTTAACCTTTGGTGTAGACTTTTCCTGGCAAAGCTCTAACCATGCCCTTGAGTTCAAGAGTCATTAAAGCTTGCAATGCCTTGGAGGTGGTTTTTCCCAATTGGTTGCAAATGTATTCTAACTCTAGGCCGCGGTTCTCTTTTTCCAGGAGGTCAAAAAGTTCCTGCTCTTCGGCCGTAAGGCTGGTAAAAAGCTCAGACTGAATGGTTTTAGATTTATCTTGCTGCCAGCCCATAATGTATTCCAAGTCTTTTACTCCGGTGAATAAAGCCGCCTGATTGCTTTTAATAAGTTGATTGCATCCTTCACTGGAACGATCATTTACGCGGCCTGGCACGGCAAAAACATCGCGGTGGTAGCTATTGGCTAAGTCTGCGGTAATGAGAGCTCCACCCTTTTTGCCCGCCTCTACCACCAAGGTAGCATCGCTCATGCCGGCAATAATGCGGTTTCGTTTTGGAAAGTTTTCCCTATCGGGCTTAGATCCGCTTATAAATTCAGAGATGAGAGCGCCCCCGGCCGCTATAATCTCCTCCGCTAGTTTACGATGCAGATGCGGGTAAACTTTATCTAAACCGTGGGCCATAACCCCTACGGTAGGTATTTTGTGGTCTAAAGCACCCCGGTGAGCAGCCGCGTCAATACCGTAGGCCATACCGCTTACAATTAAGGGGCTCATGTTCTTGAGTTCCTCCGTAAACCTGGCCGTAAAGTTTTTACCATAGTCTGTAGCGTTACGGGTGCCAACCACCGCCAAAACCTTGGCCCTATTAAGGTTGCAGTTTCCTTTTTGATACAAAATGAGCGGGCCGTCTTCACAGTGGCGCAGTCTGCGAGGGTAGCTTTTATCTAGAAAGAAGTGGGCCTTGAGCCCATGCTTTTCCATGAACTCTAATTCTTGTTCGGCTCTAGCCAGATGTTTAGTGTTTTTTAAATCGGACAAAACCGGTTGAGTTATGCGCTCTACCTGAGCCAAGTCCTTTTGGGAGGCCTTAAAAACAGCCTGAGCACTGCCAAAAGTACTGATGAGCCTTTTAGCTAGCCGAGGGCCAAGACCGTGGGTTAAGGTTAAGGCAATTTGATAATGCAGTTCAGTTCCAGGTTTAAACATAGGTACTAAAATTATTGGGCCTTGAAATTTAGTGAATTGCCTAATTTTAAAGTCGCATTGTTCTTAAGCAGTGGCAGTATTGAGTCATTTTTGTAGATTTGTTTCATTGTGAGAACCACCATAGATCAACATATAAGCGACCTTTTATATTACCATGAGTGTGTGGTAGTGCCTGGTTTCGGTGCCTTTTTAACTCGTTACCACCCGGCTGAGGTAAATCAAGCCACCAACATGTTTAGACCACCCTCTAAGCGAGTGGCCTTTAACCAACGCATTAATGAAAATGATGGCTTATTAGCCAAGCACATTGCCAAAGTAGAAGGGGTGAGTTATGAAAGAGCTTTGGAAAGCATTGCCTTCTCAACACGCAGTTGGCGAAGAATTCTTCAATCAGGCAAAAAAATAAACTTGTATGGCGTAGGGCGCTTATTCTATGACGCTGAAAACCTGCTTCAATTTAGCCCGGCTTTAGACATTAATTATAACATCCATTCTTACGGTTTAAATATTTTTAGAGCTACCGCTATGGAGCGAGAACAACAAATTAAACGCAGCGTAAACCGCGCCATTGAGAACAAATCCAATGCTAAAGCTGCCCAAAAAAACAGTGAAGGCAAAGGAAAATCTAAATCTAACAATGGCTGGATAAAATGGGCCGCCATTTTGGGTCCGGTATTTGCCATTGCCTTGTACAGTTATTACAATCCTGAAAAAGTAGACAGCGCGGCCGGATACATCAGCAATGTTTTTGTAGAAGACCGTGACGCAAAAGCAAATAGAGAGGATAGTAATGCGGAGGCCAACCGCGTTTCTACAGAGTCTGAAAAGAGCAAGGAAGAAGGTCTTTACAATTTAAAAGACGGCCCGGCTGAAAGCCAGGAAATATCAGACGCTGAAAAAAGCGACTATGGTGTAGAAGAGGCTCCTGTGAGTTCCAGTGAAAGTGAAGAAATGAATTCAAGCACAGGCTCTGCGGCCGATGCTTCCAGAGCCAACAGTGAAAGCACCTACAACAGCTCTTCTGAAGCATCTGCTACGGCCCCTCTAGAGCAACCTGCTTTTCAAATTGTAGTGGGATCTTTTAGCGACAAAAGCAATGCGAATAAATATATTACGGCTCTTGAGGCCCGCGGTTACGAGGCCTATTTAGCAGGCACTTACGGTGAGTACACACGCGTGGCCGTAGGCCGCCATAGTAGTAGAAGTACTGCCTTGGAAATGTTGCAAGACATTCGCACCCAAGTGAACTACAAAGCATGGCTTAACGAGAATTAAAGCCGTAATTTTGCAGAAAATTTCTGCATGAAAGCTAAAACACCGCGGGAATCATTAACGGTTCTCACCGAGATAGTTCTTCCCAACGATACCAATAATCTTAAAAATCTTTTTGGTGGCCAGCTGCTTAGTTGGATGGATCGTTCTGCGGCTATTGCGGCCCACAGGCATTGCAAGCGGATTGTGGTCACGGCTTCAGTTAACAATGTTTCCTTTAACCAGCCTATACCGCAAGGTGCCATTGTTACTTTAGAAGCCAAGGTGTCTCGCGCTTTTTCTTCCAGTATAGAAGTTTTTGTAGATGTATATATTGAAGACCAAACCGTAGCTGGCAAAAAAACCAAAGCCAATGAAGCCATCTACACTTTTGTAGCGGTTGACCAATTAGGAAACCCTATTGGGGTGCCAGAGGTAATTCCTGAAACGGAAGTTGAAAAAACCCGTTATGAGGGCGCCTTACGCAGAAAACAACTGGCCTTGATTTTAGCGGGAAAGATGAACCCATCAGACGCTACTGAATTGAAGGCTCTTTTTTTAGGGGAAGAGGGTACGGATACAGAATAGCTTTATCCTACATGCTGAAGCTGAATGAGCGCAGCAGCTGCCAAAAGCAAGTACAAGCTATCGCGAAACCATTTGTTGGAACTTTCGGCCAGCACTTTACTAATTACCCAGGCAAAAGGTGGTATTAAAAAAACCATCCAAAGTATTTTGCTACTTAAAAAGAGTAAAAGCACCAACACCCCCACCAAGGCTAAATACCAAAAACTATAAGTTACCCTTTGCATATTATTAGCCCTGCTTAACAAGACAGGTAGTTTTTGAAGAACGGCTAAGAGCAAAAGAGCTAGTGGTACCAGCGTCCACATACTCAATTGCGCAAAGGCATTAATTGACAAGCTTATTTTTTGCAAGCCTGCCAACCAATATGTTAATAAATTAAAACCAAACCAACTGCTCACAAAGGCTGGAAAAAAAACCCCGGCACAAAGTCCTAAAAAACCAGACATAAAGGCCCGGGCGCTAAGCTTTCCCTGAAAAAAGGTAAGCATTAATTGAAGGGGGTAAAGGCCTAAAAGTGGTGGGTACAACAAGCTGAAAAACCCAATAAGTAAGCCAATGTCAAAGGATAAATACTTGGCCGATTTTACCCGTACCAGTTGGCTTAATTTCCAGTAAAAAACAAAGGCTATAGGTAATAAGACCAATGCCTCAAAGGCCCCGGCAGCCAATAAGGCGGCAAATACCAGAAAACCCACACACACCATAAGATGGTTGTGCCCATTAAAAAGCCGGGTGCGATTAGTGTATTCATTAAAAGCTGCGGCAATAATTAAGGGTATTACCACCGCCAAGAGCTGGGTGGGCAAGGAAGGCAACCTTAAAGATAGACCCAAAATTTTGATTTGCAGACTTTCAACCGGCAAGAGAAATACTGCACTTAGTAGCAAAAGGGTAAACGTTAAAGCGTTTACCAAACTCCCTACGCTAATATGGTCAAACAGTTTTGCAAACATGATTGCTTTTTAGCTACTTTTGAAGCCCAAATTTTAACCCCATGCAAGTAAAAGACATTGTTGAAGGATTAGGTGATTTTCTTCTCTGGACTTTTGAAATTCTTCCCACTTTGGGAAATATCCCCAACTTTTTATTTATACTAATTGGTTCCATTTTATTTTTATACTGGATGGGACAAATGTTAGGTCACCAACGCAGAGGCGAAAAGTAATGCCTTTTTACGCATCGTGGCCAATATCGGTACGGTACGTTATCCCCTCAAAACATATAGTTTGTAAGGCTTTGTAACTGTGTTGCAAAGCCTTTTCTTTTGTAGGGCCCAAGCCGGTAAAAGCTATAACTCTGCCACCAGCAGTCACTACTTCCTTATTCTGCGCTTTGGTTCCTGCATGAAAACTAATCACATCTTGTAGCTGAGGTATTTGGGTTAAACCCGAAATGACCTTACCCTTCTCATAGCTTTCTGGGTAACCTTCAGACACGGCCATAACTGTGCAAGCAAAATTTTCATCAATCTCCAAAGGTTCTCCACCCAAAGTCTCCTGAGCGGCAGCCTTAAGCAACTGCACCCAATCATTTTTTACCCGGGGCAGCACCACCTCGGTTTCGGGATCTCCCAGGCGCACATTGTATTCAATAACATAGGGCTCTCCTTTAACCTCAATTAAACCAAAGAAAACAAAGCCACGGTAGTAATTACCCGCTTGGGCTATGCCTGAAATGGTTGGTTTCACAATTCGTTCTTCAACTTTTTGCATGAGTTTTTCATCGGCAAAAGCCACTGGTGAAACCGCACCCATGCCCCCGGTATTTAATCCTGTATCCCCTTCTCCTATGCGCTTGTAATCCTTAGCCACCGGTAAAATCTGATAATTTTTCCCGTCTGTGAGGGCAAATACCGAAAATTCACGGCCACTCAGAAACTCTTCAATAACCACCTCATCACTGGCGGCCCCAAATTTTCCTTGCAGCATAGCAGCTAATTCATCTTTAGCTTCTTGTAAACTTTCTAAAATGAGTACACCTTTGCCAGCAGCTAAGCCATCGGCCTTGAGCACATAGGGGGGCTGCATTTTCTCTAAAAATGCCTGGCCTTGTGCCAATTCATCCTTTTTAAAGCTTTGGTACAAAGCGGTAGGAATGTGGTGTTTTTGCATAAACTCTTTGGCCACGCGCTTGCTTCCCTCTAATTGGGCAGCGGCCTTATCAGGGCCAATCATTTGAATGTGGCTTAAGGCAGTTTCGCTTTGAAAGTAATCTACCAACCCAGCTACCAAAGGCGCCTCTGGGCCTACCACCACCATGGCAATATTTTCTTCCTTACAAAGGGCTCCTATGGCTTTAAAATCCATTGGGTCTAGCGCCAAATTAGTGCCTACTAACTGTGTTCCGGCATTTCCGGGGGCAATAAAAAGTTGCTGGCACTTTGGACTTTGGGCAAGCTTCCAAGCCAAAGCGTGCTCGCGGCCTCCGCTTCCTAATACTAAAATATTCATGAGGTGATTTTAAAGCCGGTAAAGGTAAAACTTTGTGTGCGCACAAAATGAGCTAAGTAGACTGATTTTACAGACTTCAATCATTAAATATTCTACTTTTGCCGCATAAACAAAATGACAATTATATGTCTGCAAATTTTTCCTCTCAACTAGAAGCGTTCATGAATACTGTGAGCGCCAAAAACCATCACGAGGCCGAGTTTCTGCAAGCTGTAAAAGAAGTTGCCGAAACTGTGATTCCATTTATGGAGGAAAACCCTCGCTACAAAAATCATAAGATTTTAGAGCGCATGGTTGAGCCCGAACGTGTAATCATGTTTAAAGTGCCTTGGTTAGATGATGAAGGTAAGCCACAAGTAAACCGTGGTTACCGAGTAGAATTTAATTCTGCCATTGGCCCTTACAAAGGCGGCTTACGATTTCACCCCAGCGTGAACCTGTCTATTCTCAAGTTTTTAGGCTTTGAGCAAATCTTTAAAAACGCCCTTACCACTTTGCCTATTGGCGGAGGTAAAGGGGGTTCTGATTTTGACCCTAAAGGTAAAAGCGATAATGAAGTGATGAAGTTTTGCCAAAGCTTTATGACTGAACTGAGCCGCCATATTGGTCCTGACACAGACGTGCCTGCCGGAGATATAGGCGTGGGTGGTCGAGAAATTGGCTATATGTTTGGTCAATACAAGCGTATCCGCAATGAGTTTAGCGGGGTGCTTACCGGTAAAGGTGTGAACTGGGGTGGTTCATTAATTCGCCCTGAAGCCACAGGTTATGGCGTAGTGTATTTTACAGCTGAAATGCTGGCTTCTAAAGATCAAGAGCTAAAAGGAAAAACCGTGGTGATTTCCGGTTCTGGAAACGTGGCTCAGTTTGCTGCCCAAAAAGTGTTACACATGGGAGGCAAAGTGGTGACCATGTCTGATTCTTCAGGTTACATTCACGTACCAGAAGGCATTCATTCCGAAAAGCTGAATTTCATTATGGATCTTAAGAATAAGCGCAGAGGCCGAATAAAAGAGGTGGCGGATGAGTTTGATGGCGTAAGCTACCACGAAGGAGCGACCCCTTGGAGTGTAGCCTGTGACGTGGCCCTGCCCTGTGCTACCCAAAATGAATTAAAAGGAGATGACGCTAAGACTCTGGTAGAAAATGGCGTAACAGCGGTTGCGGAAGGTGCCAACATGCCTTCAACCCCTGAAGCCATAGGGGTTTTTGAAGAACACAAAGTATTATTTGCACCTGGTAAGGCTTCTAATGCCGGTGGAGTTGCCACCTCTGCCCTAGAGATGAGCCAAAACAGCATGCGTATGAGCTGGACAGCTGAAGAAGTGGATCAGAAATTACGCAATATTATGAAGGGGATTCACGAAAACTGCCAGAAATACGGCACAGAAGGTGGCCACATAAATTATATAAAAGGTGCCAACATAGCCGGCTTTGTAAAAGTGGCAGATGCCATGATTGATCAAGGCCTGGTGTAGAGTGTAACCTGCTAACCTTAATTAAAAAGCTGCCTTAGGACTTTGTTTCTTGGGGCAGCTTTTTTAATTTAAACTTATGCGCGCAAGATGACTGCATAACCGGTTAAACTTGTCTATAATAATAGGTGGAGTTCCGTATTTACTTAAAAGTTGCAGGTATTCTTTCCGCAGTTCCTCCCAACGGGGGTTTTGAGCAATGGTGGCCAAGGTTATGCCCCTAAAGGCCCTTAGTTGGTGATTAAAAGAGTACATAGAATTGCCTGTAGGGTTCGCATTAAAAAAAGCTTCTACCTGGCGCACAGAAGTCATTTTTTCTAAAAACTCGAAGCCCTCTGTTTCAAAAAAGGTTTTTACAAAGCAGACGCTCTCCTCCAAAGATGAAGTATTTTCTACCCTTAATTTAAAACCAGGCTTACCTAAATAATTGGCCAAGTTGGTAACAGTAGTATTGGATTCCTCTTTGTAGCCATTTACACCATTGCTAAACGGCATTACGGTTTCTTCCACCAAATTAATGCGGCAACCAAAGGTGCATTCTACCACTAGACGGTCTGCGTATTGGGTGTTACTGAAAATTACATTGGTAAAACCACCCTCCCGGTACTTTCTAAACTGATTAAGTACCGGATAGAGCTCATAACCATGCTCTTCAAAAAACCCATTTAGGGCTTTAAAAAATGTGTCACTATCACAGACGCTACTCATCTCTAAGACGACTATCTGAGCGTATGCCATTAGGTTCTATGTAGCGCTTAGCTTCATGCTCCTCTTGGCGAGGCTCCCTCACGTATAGCACCTGACCACTAAAATGAAGGTCTTTACCAGCTAAGGCGTGATTAAAATCTACCAAAACAGATTCAGGCAACACCTCACTAATAGTGCCCAGCCTTTCATTTCGGCTACCCATGCTAAAAACCAAGCGGTCCCCTTTCTCAAAGTTTTTATTTGGAAAACGCTCACTGTCGGGTAAATCCTTGAGAGCTACTTCTTCAATATTATCAGGATCTAGAGGGCCGTAGGCATCTTTAGCCGAAATCATAAATGAAAAGGAGTACCCCTCTTGTAAACCTTCCAATTCAGCTTCAAACGCGGGCAACATGCTCCCGGCCCCAAAGTAAAATTTCAACGGCCAATGCTCGTCCATAATTTCCATGACTTCGCCATTTTCACCACCTTCGCGAAGAATATACTTTAGCTCAACAATAAGGTTCTTATTAATTGTTTTCATACCACCACAACCCATAGTTGCGCTTAAAGTTTCAGCTAACTAAGCGTAAAACGCGTAATCTTATGCCAGTAAAACCTCTTCATATTAGCGGCAAACTAAGCCACGTAGAAAGTTCCATTTTTACCCTAATGAGTGCTTTAGCCCAAAAACATCAGGCGCTAAACCTTTCTCAGGGTTTCCCCGATTTTGAAGTAGACCCGGTTTTAATAGAGCTGGTGCACCAAAACATGAAGGCGGGGCATAACCAATATGCTCCCATGGCAGGCGTACCAGAATTAAGGCAGGCTATAGTAGATTTCACGCAAGATTTATACGGAGCCCAATACCATCCTGATAAAGAAATAACCATTACCGCAGGGGCTACCCAAGGTATTGCCACGGCCATTGCAACCACCATACGAGAAGGAGATGAGGTTATTCTTTTTAGCCCGGCCTATGATTGTTACATGCCCATGATTGAGCTCAATGGCGGCACCCCAATTACCGTAAAATTAGAACACCCCAATTATAGCATAGATTGGAATCAGGTAAAACGGGTAGTGAATCACCGCACCAAAATGATCATTATTAATACTCCGCACAACCCTAGCGGCAGTGTGCTTACCCAAGACGACTTAAATGCGCTGGCCGAAATTGTGGAAAATAGTAACATTCTGTTATTGGCCGATGAAGTTTATGAGCACATTATTTTTAATGGTGCTCAGCACCTCAGCATTAGAAGTCATGAAGTTTTAAAGCAGCGTGCTTTTGTGATGGGGAGCCTGGGGAAAAGCTTGCATGTAACCGGTTGGAAAACCGGATATTGCCTGGCGCCTGAACCACTCATGAAAGAATTTCAAAAAGTGCATCAGTACCAGGTTTTTTGCACTAATAAACCCGTGCAGTTGGCTTTGGCCGAATATTTAAACACTACAGACCTACGCGCTATTGGTGGCTTTTATGAGCAAAAGCAAAAAGTTTTTGAGAAGGCCTTGGCCTCAACCGGCTTCAAGGCATTGCCTACCTACGGCAGTTATTTTCAATTGGCTGATTATAGCTCCGTAAGTACGCAGGACGATATGACCTTTGCCCATGAATTAACGGTAAAGCATGGCGTGGCCGCTATTCCCGTCAGTCCTTTCTACCGCTTTCCTACAGACCACAAGGTGCTACGCTTTTGCTTTGCTAAAAACGAAGAAACCCTGGAAAAAGCCGGGGCTCTTTTAGCGAAGTTGGGCTAAAATTCAGTCATTTTGATAAAATACACCGGGGCCAATTTTTAGGGTCCAGTTGTAATCATTGTAATCTACTGACACCTTGGTACTAGGTATAAATCCTCTGTTTTTTATAATTTCCAATGCACCGTCTTCTCCGCCAAAGTCACCGCTAAACCAATCCATTAATTTAGGCAGGTGAACTTGCTTCTCATCGGCATTATAACGCACCTGACTTTGCAAATACTGCTGAGTACTTTCATTTAATTGGCTGTTGATAGTGGCCTCATCGTAAATACGCACTGGTGGGCATGAGCTGGCACCGCAGTTTAAAGCAAAGTGTATGCGCCAGTCAATTTCATCAACCATGTAGGGCTTGTGCCAATCTCCGCCAAAGGGATTCTTAAAATAACCATAAGAATACTTGGAGGTGCCCCGCCTTAAAACGCCATGCTCAATATTATCAAAACTTACGGAAGAGCGCGCTACGGTTAAAATATCATCGCCAAAAAAGTCACCACGCTCTTCGTACAAACCAGGATTTTGTTTGAGCTTATACTGTATTAAGCCGTTGTACAGGTTTATCCAAAAAGCCAGGCGCTTTTGATCGGTGTCTATTTGTGCGGCCAGCTCCTGCGGATTAGCATCCGCAATTATGCGGACAAAAGGACTAGCATCTTGGCCGTTTTTGAGCGCTCTTAAAAGGTTTTGAGAGGTTTGAAGGTAGCTTTGGGCACTGAGGTTAAAACTGAGTGTAAAGGCAATTAGCGAGGTGAGGAATTTCATATATTCTTTATAAACAAGTACGAAAAGAACCAGCCAATAGTTCAAACAGCCACTTTACTTTCTCTTCAAGGTAATTAACCTTAGTTGAGCTTTATTTGTAGGTTGAGGTTAAGACCCAGCGAATAAGGAATTACGTCAAAGGGGTAATCATTGGTATAAATGGTGTTGGTGAAATACATGAAGGTGGGCTCAAGGCCAATGTTCACTTGGGGGTTTACCCAGTATTGCATGCCTATTTTCATGCTTAATGAGCCCATAAATTTGCGGTAAGAGCGCTCAGAAAGGTTGATTATATCTAAGGTGCTGTAGTCTAAAGTTGTGCCTCTTGCATTCAAAAAGTACAAAAGACTGGCCCCGGCTTCTAGATTCAGGCGCAAATGCTTAGTAGCCCAAGGCTGGTAGCTAATGCTGAGCGGAATATTAAGGTAATGGAACTGATTGTCATCATTAAAAATTACCTGCTCAGGGTTTTCACTAAGATCATAATTGAGTATCTCTCCGGTATTGGGATCTATGTTGCTTTCCCTGAACTTTCTAAAATTAAAGTTAGCCTGATACGTGTTGGTAATGTATTCAAGTCCTGTATTTAGGTAGGTGGTAGGTGCTACTCTACGGCTAACTTCAAAACCAATGTTTAAGCTAAAACCTCGGTTTTCATTGTTCTGCATTTCATCTATAAAATCGCTGTGCAGCAAATAGGCCTTATCGGGGTTTACCCTAAACTTTCTAAAGGTAAAATTGGGATAAACATTAATGCTGTAACTCCAAGGGCTTTTGGCCTGTAAAGGACTAATATACCTGGGAGTATGGGGCTTACGCCTTAGCTCTGAAACAAAGTCTGGACTGCGGCTTTCCAAAAAGCCCGGCTTTAGTATGAGTTCTTGAGTAACCGAAGGATTTGTAAACACTAAGTTGTTACCGGTAGCCCTGGGCCTGGGGTCTGCAATGGGTAAAAGCTTAGGGCGTGGTGCAATTACATTACGCTTAGATAAGTTACTGAGTGGCGCTACTTTGACCTGGTTGATGCTAACAGGGGATAAAAGGGCTTTTTTCTGCCCTTTTATTTTAGGGGTATTTACCTGGGCTAAGGCAGGGTTTTGCTTTGGTAAGGGTGCAGCGCCAAGGCTTACCTCGGATAGGGGCTGTTTTGCAGAAACATTGGCGGGCAGCGCTTTAAAATGAGGGGCCTGCCAACCGTCAAAAGAATTGGGTCGTTGATAGTTGGGACCAAAAAGCAGGTTTTGGTTTATGAGCAAAAATAGTAGCGTCACCGCCCCCAAGCTCACGTAAACTTTAAGCCTCCTGAAAAACAGGGCTCTTTGCAGCTTCTTCTCAAACACTTCCCAATCATTGGGGGCGGGCGTCTGTAAAAAGCTGACGCGCTGCTTTATGAAATGTTCAATATGACGTAAGGGGTCTTTCACTGCTTAAGCCTGCGTTAAAAATTTGTACAACATTTTTTTGGCTTTGGCCAGTTGGCTTTTGCTAGTGCCTTCACTTACGCCCAACGTTTCAGCAATTTCACGGTGGGTGTAGCCGTCTAAAACGTACATACTAAATACGGTACGGTAGCCGAGGGGCAATTGGGTAATTTTATCAAACACTTCTTGCGCACTTATTCCTTTTTGTTCAATCACTTCAAAGTCTTCAATGGAAGCATCTGGCAACTGAACCTTATCTAATTTTACTTTGATGCCCTTCCGCACTTCCTTTCTAATGGCGCTTATACTATTGTTAATCATAATGCGCGTAATCCAGGTTGCAAGTGAGGAATGACCCTTAAACTTTTGAATATTCAGAAAAACCTTAATAAAACCATCATGCATAAAATCTTGCGCTTGCTCTTCACTTTTAGCATACCTGCGGCAAATGCTCAGCATTTTTCCCGAAAAAAGCTCATACACCCTTTTCTGTGCTTTGCGTTCTCCGGCCTGGCAAGCCGCTACTAGTTCTTGTTCAGATGCAGTCAGCAAAATTTCTTTGGCTTGGACAAAACCGCCCAAGTCTTCTATTCTAATGCTATGTTCTGGTTTTGAACTCAAGTTTTCAATGGTTCTTTACACTCTGTTAGACCGCGGTCCTTTAAAAGGGTTGTCTAAAAAAGACCGATGTTTTTACTAAAGGTAGCAAAAAAATGCGGCCTGTACGATTGCTCGTACAGGCCGCATTCAGGATAACTCGTTTATTTACTGTTTCTTAATGTTGGCCGTAATAGAACTTATGGCGGCTTTAAGCTCTGCTATTTTTGTGTTTATGACTTGAACGGTTTCACTCCAGTCTTCTTCAGGCAAGTTTTTTAAACGCTCTATTTCTTCTTCCAGTCGTTCACTTTGCTGCTGCAGCTTGGTCACGGCTTCATCAGAATGCTCTTCTACTGAACCAGACTCTAACCCTTCCAAAGCTTTGATGTCACTTTATGCATCATTCAACTCTTTCCTAAGAGTTTTTATTTTGGCCTTAATGCCTTCTTTGGAGTACTTTTCTTTGAGCTTGGCCAGCATCACTATTTCCTCTTGCGCCTCATTTAAGGCCTGCGTTGCTTATTCTTCTTGTTTTTGCACATCTGCCAGGCTTACAGCCGATGATCAACCGATGGCCTAGTATAGCTTAAAGCGATACTTAAAAACTTCCATTTCATATTTTTCATTTTTTAGTCAATTAACATCCATTGCTGACCCTCAATCAAGGGTTCTGCTTTTTTGTACTTCATGGTTTTCTTTTCACCGGTACTCAGGTTTTGAATGGTGACCTGATCATTGCGGCCAAACTTTTTTTCGCTTACCACCGGCTTAGGTTTGGGCGGAGCCACAGGCTGTGCTTCTGAAGAGCCGCCCCCGCTGGCGGCTAACTGCGGGTGTGAGGTTTGCAGCTCATCATATTTAACCCGTTGTGGAGCCTTAGCTTCCCGCACTTGGCTTTGGTCTTGCACCGGTAACTGCCCCTTAAACAAGAAGCTGGCAATTTCACGGTTGGCCTTATCTACCATAGTTTTGAAAAGCTCAAAAGCCTCAAACTTGTAAATAAGCAAAGGGTCTTTCTGTTCATATTGTGCGTTGCCCACGCTTTGGCGGAGGTCATCCATCTCGCGGAGATGCTCTTTCCAGCTATCATCAATCATGGCTAGCGTTATGGCCTTCTCCAAGTCTCTGATTAATTGGCGACCCTCAGTTTCAACCGCCTCCTTTAGGTTAGTGGTTACATTAATACCCTTTTGGCCATCGGTAATGGGAACTACAATATTTTCATAATTATTTTCTTCGTTCTCATACACATTGCGCACAACGGGCATGGCCATTTTAGCTATTAGCTCATTTTTTTCAGTGTAGGCCCGTAGCACTTTCTCATGCAAGCTTTCCAGCAGGTTATCAGCCGTAATCTTCTCAAAATCTTGCTGGCTAAAAGGCTTGTCCATACTAAATACCCGCAACATATCTAAGTTAAAAGCATCGTAATCTTTAGCCTCATGGTGCACAGCTAAAATGGCTTCCAGGGTATCGTAAAACATGTTGGCAATGTCTACCTGCATGCGTTCCCCATAAAGGGCGTTTCTTCTCCGCTTGTAGATTACCTCACGCTGGGCGTTCATCACATCATCATACTCTAAAAGGCGCTTACGGATACCAAAGTTGTTTTCCTCTACCTTCTTCTGAGCGCGCTCAATGCTTTTAGAAACCATGCTGTGTTGAATCACCTCGCCTTCTTTCAAGCCCATACGGTCCATGAGTTTGGCCACCCGCTCTGAATTAAACAGGCGCATGAGGTTATCTTCTAAAGACACAAAAAATTGCGAGCTGCCAGGGTCTCCCTGCCTTCCGGCCCTACCGCGCAATTGGCGATCTACCCTACGTGAGTCGTGGCGCTCTGAGCCAATAATGGCCAAGCCACCCGCCTCTTTACACTCAGGCGGAAGTTTAATATCTGTTCCCCTACCAGCCATGTTGGTGGCAATGGTAACGCTACCGGGCTGGCCCGCCTCAGCCACAATTTCACTTTCTTTTTGGTGCAGCTTGGCGTTGAGCACGTTGTGCTTAATCTTACGCAATTTTAAGGCGCGGCTTAGGAGCTCTGATACTTCCACGGAAGTGGTGCCTACTAATACCGGACGACCTTGCTCTACCAACTTGGTAACTTCTTCAATTATAGCATTGAATTTTTCGCGCTTGGTTTTGTACACTAAATCCTCGCGGTCGTCTCGGGCAATGGGGCGATTGGTGGGTACTACCGTTACCTCCAGCTCATAAATATCCCAAAACTCCCCGGCCTCGGTTTCAGCCGTACCGGTCATACCGCTCAACTTGTTGTACATGCGGAAGTAATTCTGCAAGGTAACCGTAGCGTAGGTTTGAGTGGCGGCTTCAATTTTTACGTTCTCCTTGGCTTCAATGGCCTGGTGCAACCCGTCTGAATACCTTCGCCCGTCCATAATACGGCCGGTTTGCTCATCCACAATTTTCACCTTGTTGTCCATCACCACGTATTCTACATCCTTTTCAAAAAGGGTATAGGCTTTTAAAAGCTGATTCATGGTGTGAATGCGCTCACTTTTCACGGAATAGTTGCGCATAATCTCCTCCTTCTTCTCGGCTTTTTCGGTGCCTTCCAGGCCCGAGTTTTCAAGCTCTGACAAGGTGGTTGAGATGTCTTCTAAAATGAAAAAGTCCCTGTCGGTGTCGCTAGATATTAAGTCAATGCCTTTATCCGTAAGGTCAATTTGGTTGTTTTTTTCTTCAATGGTAAAAAACAGTTCATCATCAATGATGTACATATTTTTACTCTGCTCTTGCAAAAAGGTGTTCTCTGTTTTCTGCAAGAGGGTTTTCATACCGTCTTCGCTTAAAAACTTTATTAACGCTTTGTTTTTAGGCATGCCTCGGTAGGCTCTCAGCAGCTTACGGGCGCCCTCTTCACGCTCTTTCTTATCAGCGGAAGCAATTAAATTCTTTGCTTCTTTCAACTCTTTGGCTACCAAGGCGCGTTGGGCCTGCACTAGTTTATCTACGTGCGGCTTTAACTGGTTAAACTCCTGACGGTCGCCTTTGGGGGTGGGCCCCGAAATGATTAAAGGCGTACGCGCATCATCAATTAAAACAGAATCTACCTCATCTACAATGGCATAATTATGTTTACGCTGCACCAAATCCTGGGGAGAGCGCGCCATGTTATCACGCAAGTAGTCAAAGCCAAACTCGTTATTAGTTCCGTAGGTGATATCGGCCCGATAGGCTTTTCGGCGCTCTTCTGAATTGGGTTGGTGTTTGTCTATACAGTCTACCGAAAGGCCGTGAAACTGGTAAATAGGACCCATCCATTCAGCATCTCTGCGGGCGAGGTAATCATTTACGGTAACCAGGTGCACCCCGCGGCCAGATAAAGCATTTAGGTATACCGGCAAGGTGGATACCAGTGTCTTACCCTCTCCGGTGGCCATCTCAGCAATGGCGCCCTTGTGTAAAATGGCTCCACCTATTAATTGCACATCGTAATGGAGCATATCCCATTTGGTAAGACTCCCGGCTGCCTTCCACTCATTTTTCCAAGTGGCCGTATCACCTTCCACGCTTACAGCATCCAGGTGGTCACTTAATTCTCTATCAAAATCTGTAGCCTTTACCGTGAGCGTATCATTTTCTTTAAACCTGCGAGCAGTTTCTTTTACCACGGCAAAAGCGGCCGATTGGAGCTCCTGCAGCTTTTCCTCCAATCGCTCGGTAATTTTTTCTTCCAGTTTATCAATCTGAAGATAGATCTGCTCTTTTTCGTCTACCTCAATGGAGGTGTTGAGCTTTTCGCGCAAAGCGTTTATCTCCTGCTGCTCTTCCTGTATGTGTTCTTGAATTTGCGCCTTGAATTCTGCCGTTTTGGCGCGCAGCTCGTCATTACTTAAATCGGTTAGCTTTTCATACTCGGCATTTACCGCCTCCGCAATGGGCATTAATTTCTTAATGTCTCTGTCACTTTTAGTACCAAAAAGCTTTTGAACTATATTACCTAGCATAGGTATAATTTGGGTTTAATTTCTCTGTAAAGCCGCAAAGGTAAGTAACCTAAGCACCAATTATAGGGTAATAATCACGCCAATCTTAATCTTTGGGTTTCGTCTTGCCGTGCGAACTACCGTAAAAGTTGTAGTTTAAAAAAGTGCCCACCATGCAATGTTACCAACAAGTTTTAGTAGCCAATTCGTCTGAATCTATTGACAGTAACGGACTCAACCCACTATTCATTTTAGTCTTTGGCGCATCAAAAGCGATAGACAGACAGCCCGCCTTGCAAACCCTCAAGGAAAAATTGCCGGAAGTACTGCTTACCGGCTGCTCTACGGCAGAAGAAGTTGCGGGTGAGCAGGTGAATGATGATAGCCTGGTAATTACCTACGTTGCCTTTGAAAAAACCAAAGTGGTAGGTCATACTGAGCAAACTGAAAACGCTGAAAACAGCGCAGAAGCCGGTGAAGTGCTTTTGGCCAAGTTTGACCAAAAAGATCTTAAACATGTGTTTGTACTTTCAGAAGGTTTGAACGTGAATGGCACCAGTTTAGTAAAGGGTATGCGCAAAACCCAACGGAGAAAGTAGCCATTACCAGAGGCCTTGCCGGTGACAGCTCTGATTTTAAACGCACTTACGTGATTAATTCTAAGGGTGAAATCCAAGATAATATTATTACAGCCGTAGGCTTTTACAACGCAGACCTGCAAGTTGGCTATGGCTCGCTGGGGGGCTGGGACTCTTTCGGGCTTGACCGCCTGGTTACTAAATCTAAAGGCAACGTACTGTATGAAATTGACAGGCAACCTGCCCTAAAACTCTACAAGTCATTTTTAGGCGATAAGGCCCAGGAACTGCCGGCCTCGGGTTTATTATTTCCTTTAAGCATGCGGCAAAATGAAAACGATGCTCCCTTAGTACGCACCATTTTGGGCATTAATGAAGAGGAGCAAAGCCTAATCTTTGCAGGCGATATTCCTGAAAAAACTTACGTGCGATTAATGAAGGCCAATGCAGACCGGCTGATAAACGGAGCAGAAGGAGCCGCTAAAGTTAGTTTGGCTAAGGGCCTAAGCCCTCAATTATCAATACTTATAAGTTGTGTGGGCCGTAAATTGGTTTTAAAGCAAATGGTTGAAGAAGAAGTGGAGGCGGTGTCTGAAGTGGTGGGCGATGCTTCTGCCCTTACCGGTTTTTACTCGTAGTGATAAATTGCCCCTTTCTTGCAACACGCTGCCTGGGAGTTGCATAACCAAACCATGACCATTTAAAACCTCTAGTCAATAAATGGAGAAAAGTAGGCACCGCCTGTTAAGGCGTCAGTTAAAAAACATTTGCCGCCTAATCTGAACCCTTATGACTTAGGCAGTCTCTTAGATGCTGTAGATAAGGCCTACCGCGATTTTGCAAATGATATTGTGCAGGGCAAAAAGACCTTAGAGCAAAACTCAAAAGAGCTTTTTAAGGTAAATGAAGAGCTTAAGACCCGGGTACAAGTAAAACCCAGAAGGCCGAAGAGCTCAGCACCCGTATTGAGTCTATTGTAAATTCACTACAACAAATAGTTTTACAAACAGGTTTAGAAGGCTGGTGAACCTACTTAAGCCCCGCCTGGACGGCCATTTTAAGGATTATGTTTTTGCGGAAGATTGGGAAGAAAGAAAAAACGTCTGAAAGATTGATTGGAATGCAACAAAAGCGAAAGTCGTTACAGGATACGTTATCGTGCCAAAGATCAACACATTCGCTGGGTAAAAGCCTTTGTAAACCTCAATTACAAAAGTGCTGGTGGCTTTGTCTGCCGATGTGTGTGCAACTTCTGAAAATGAACAAGCGCCCGAATTATTTGATGTTAAAGTGAGTAAGCCTTTTAAGGCGCAAGAATTGCAAAAAATTATTTTAAAATCCATTTAATTATGAATCGCTGCATAAGCTTAGGGCTTATCAGTCTTCTTTTTAGCATTGGCACTATGGCGCAAGAACCGGTAGAAAGCTTCGGTTACCGAACCATGCTTAAGGGTTTACTGAGTCATTCCGTTTCGGAAATCTCAGTAGACAGTTTAGCCACAAACTACGCACAGTTTACGATACTTGATGCGCGTGCGCAGGCCGAGTATAAAGTGAGTCACCTAAAAGGAGCGCTTCACGTAGGTTATGATTCTTTTCAACTTAGCCGTGTTGCCGGCATTGCCAAAAATGATCCCATAGTGGTCTATTGTTCGGTGGGGTACCGCAGTGAAAAAATAGCCGAGAAATTGCAGGAGGCCGGCTACACCCAAGTATTTAATTTATACGGAGGCATTTTTGAGTGGCTCAATCAAGAAAAAACTATTTACACCCCCCAGGGCGGGGCTACCCTTCAAATTCACCCCTACAACAGCATATGGGGTTTTTGGCTAAACCGCGGCCAAAAAACCTATGAGTAAAAAAAAGCCCCCCGTAAAACGGGAGGCTCAACGTATTTTCTGCTTTAACAGAGCGTTTCAATATTCATCCTCATTCCAAAGAAAATCTTCTTCAGAAGGGTAATCAGGCCAAATGTCTTCAATGGACTCGTAAATCTCTTCTTCCTCTTCTTCCATGGCCTGTAGGTTTTCTACCACCTCTAAAGGCGCTCCTGTACGAATGGAAAAGTCAATCAGCTCGTCTTTTGTTGCGGGCCAAGGGGCGTCACTTAAGTAACTTGCTAATTCTAATGTCCAGTACATAATGCTACTATTAATTTTTGCAAAAATAATTTTTTACCGCACCCAAACAAGTAATGGGCTTAAAAAGTTTTATTTCTCTAACCCTTTGAATTCCAGGGTGTTTCTTCCCCTCCGTGTTTGTAGGTATAAAAACGAGCCAGGGTAAAGAGGTAATCACTTAATCGATTAAGGTATTGGATGATGCGTTCATCTACGCGGTCTGCATCGGCCAAAGCCACTACTTTACGCTCTGCTCTGCGGCATACGGTGCGCCCCACGTGGGCCTGTGAGGCGGCCAAATCTCCACCCGGCAAAATAAAGTTTTTAAGAGGGGGCAGCTCTTCATCCATGGCGTCCATGGCCTTTTCCAGGTGCGTTAGGTCATCTTCCGCCAGCTGGGGTAGCTCCATTTTGGAACTGGGGCCAGCCGCCAAATTTGAGCCTATGGCAAACAGCTTGTTTTGTATGGCCACCAAGGTAGCCTCCTGCTCCTTGTTTTGGGCTGCATCGCGTATAAGCCCAATTACCGAGTTTAGCTCATCAGTAGTACCGTAGGCCTCAATGCGCAAATCACTCTTTTTAACGCGGGTACCGCCTAGCAGTGAGGTCTCGCCTTTATCGCCTTTTTTGGTGTAAATTTTCATATCCTGAGAAAAACATCTTGTTTATCAGGGTAAAGAATAAAAAACTATTGGAATGGTTTACAAAAAATTTAAAAACATGAAGGCGCTAAACGTAACACGCTCAAATAGGCTTTGAAAAATTTGAACCTTTAAGGCACCTGAACCTTTGAAACCCTCACAAGCTCCCAAAAGAATAACGTATTTTCGGAGCCTTGTGAACGAGAATTAGATCCCAATAACCCGCCTCCATGGAAGGAATGATTGAACTTGCTGGTATTTTAGTGTTGAGCGTACTGGCGCAGTGGCTGGCCTGGCGCATAAAAATACCGGCCATTTTACCACTCATCATTATTGGTTTGGCCATGGGGCCTTTAAGCGCCTTTATCTCTCCCTCTGGCTCCAAGCTGCTAGATGGCGATCAAATCTTTAGCGGAGACCTGCTTTTTGCCTTTGTATCCATTTCAGTAGGCATTATTCTCTTTGAGGGAGGGCTCACCTTAAAAATTAAGGAAATTAGAGACCAGGCCGGGGTAGTGCGGAACCTGTTGATTTTTGGCCCGGTAATTACACTGGTAGGCGGAGGATTAGCCGCGCACTACCTGCTGGGCTTGAGCTTTAGGCTGGCCTTTCTTTTTGGTGCGCTCATCATAGTATCGGGCCCCACCGTGGTTACGCCTATTTTGCGCAACGTGCGGCCCAATGTGCGGGTTAACAATGTGCTCAAATGGGAGGGCATTTTAATTGACCCACTGGGCGCCTTAATTGCGGTATTGGTCTATGAGTTTATCCAAACCTCAGACTTGGAAAATGCCGATACCTTGGAAGTCTTTAAAGAGTTTTTTATTACGGTTTCAGCCGGAATAGTGATCGGTGCTCTGGCCGCATTTTTCCTGCGCTGGCTGATGGCCAAAAACCGCATTCCCAAGTATTTGCGCAATGTGGTGGCCCTGGGCCTGGTGGTTTTTGCCTTTACCTTTGCGGAGCTCATCGCCCATGAGGCGGGTCTTATGAGCACTACTTTCATGGGAATCATTTTGGCCAACATTAAGGTGCATGAGTTTAAAAAAATCCTCTCCTTTAAAGAAGATGTGAGCATCATACTTATTTCAGTGCTGTTCATTTTGCTTTCCAGCCGAATCAATGTAGATCAGATTGAAAAACTTGGTTTGGAGTCCCTGATTCTGTTCGGGATTGTGATTCTACTCATTAGGCCACTGGGCGTTTGGCTCAGTACCCTGGGCTCTAGCTTTAATTGGCGTGAGATCTTTTTTATGAGTTGGGTAGGGCCCAAAGGAATTGTAGCTGCTGCCGTAGCTTCACTCTTTGCCCTGCAACTCACCACGGGAGAGTCTACAACCATAAATACAGAGCAAGCTGAACTGATTTTACCGCTTACCTTTTTAATGATTGTGGGCACCGTAATTCTGCAAGGCGCCAGCGCTAAACCCTTGGCTAAAATTCTTAAAGTGGAGCGTGAAGATCCTACCGGCTTTTTAATGGTGGGGGCCAATGAAAACGCCCGGTTTTTAGCAGCTTTTCTTAAAGAGCAGGGCCTAGACGTTTTACTGGCCGACACCTCCAAGCCCAACCTGGCCGAAGCCCGCAAGCAAGGTTTTGAAACTTATGAGGGCAACATTTTAAGTGATAATGTTTTTGATGAGCTTGACCTCACCAACCTGGGGCACCTGATGGCCCTTACCAGTAGTGCGGAAATCAACAGCCTGGCCACCAAATATTTTGAAGAAGAGTTTGGTGCCGAAAAGGTGTACCGCCTAAGCAGTAAAAAAGAACAAGAGGTTAAGGACATGGACTTTCCGGCCAACGTGCTGTTTACCGGCTCAACCGATTACCTCAATCTGGCACACAGCATCCGCCAGCACAAAAAGATTGAGTTGCGCAGCTTTGCCAATGAGGAGGAATTTCGGGAAATGAAAAAGGAGTTTAAAAGTTCCATCATCCCTTTATTTCTGGTGAAAGATGACGGTAAGGTAGAAACCATTAAAAGAGAGTTACCCGATTACAGCAAAGGGAGCCAATTAGCTTTTATTCCTAAGGCCTAGGCCAGCTTGGCTCGATCTTAGTCATCAGTTCCTTCCAAACTTTCCCCTTCAAAAAGGGTCTCTACCGGTTGAGCGTTTAGGCCTTTTTCTTCGCGCAGCCAGCGCGCAAAAATATCTTTATAGCCGTGGGTTACGTATACATTCTCTGCTTGGGAAAGCGTAACCGCCTCATTCAAGCCTTGCCAATCGGCATGGTCTGAAAGCACAAAACCACGGTCTGCCGCTCTGCGTCTGCGCGCACCACGTAAGGCCATCCAACCACTGCAAAAAGCGGTGGCATAGGGGCTAAACTTCTTAATCCAGGGTGAACCCATGGCTGAGGGTGGACAGACCACAACACTTCCTTTGAAATCAGCCTTCTTGTGATCCTGGGTAACCAAGGTGGTAGCCGGTAAGGGGTAACCTTGCCCGCGTAGAACCGCATTGGTATTCTCAACCGCTCCGTGGGTAAAAATGGGGCCAATATCGGTGTCTAAGTTTTGCAATATCCGCTGGGCTTTGCCCAAAGCGTAACCGGCAATAATGGATACTTTACCCGCTTCTTGATTTTGACGCCACCAGGCGTTCACTTCCGCAAAAGTATCTTGCTGTTTAGGCCAGCTGTACACGGGCAAACCAAAGGTGCTTTCGGTAATAAAATTCTGGCAAGTTACTGGCTCAAATGGCGCGCTTAAGCCATCGTCTTCCAGTTTGTAATCACCACTTACCACCCAGGTTTCGCCTTTGTAGCTCACTTTAATTTGACTAGAACCTGGTATATGCCCGGCCGGATGAAAACTGAACTCTACCCTGTTGATTTGAATTTTTTCACCGTAACCAATCCCCTGCACTTTAATATCGCTGCCCAAGCGGTGCTTCATTATCGGTACACTATCATGATGTGCCAGGTACTCCTCCATTCCCCAGCGGCTATGGTCAGCATGAGCGTGGGTAATCAGCGCCTTTTTAACCGGCTTCCAGGGGTCTATGTACACCTTGGCGGGCGGGCAGTAAATCCCTTTGGAATTAAAAATTAGCAAAGACATGGCTAGAATACAATTTTATATGCGCCAAGGTTTCGGGTAGGTGGGCTCTAAAAGTAGAAAGCCTGGGTCTCTTTTAAGAACAATACTTTTGCCCCCAAGTTAAAAGGCCCAAAAGTTTGAAACTTTTCCCCGCAAATATTACCGATCAACTGGACTTTGGCCACATCCGCCAAGGACTTAGTAAACTATGCAGTACCGCCTGGGCTAAAAAGAAATGCCTGGAATTGGGGCCCCTAAACCGGGTTGAGGCCCTTACCACCACTTTACAGGAAACTGATCAGGTGCTAGCCGTACTTTTGAGTCAAGAGCAGTACCCCAGTGCTGAGTACCAAGACCTCAGCCCCTTCCTGTCAAAGCTTCCCGTAGAGGGTCACGCTTTGCGCGAAGAGCAGTTTGCCGATATCCGCAGCACCTGCAACACGTATTACGGGCAGTTTCGTTACTTAAAAAATAAGCAGGAACGCCTGCCGGGTTTGTGGGAGCGGGTGCGTTTTCACGAACCGGAAAAGTTTAT
>CAJXNI010000026.1 GCA_913057235.1 uncultured Bacteroidota bacterium | reverse complement strand
ACAAAAACCCCAACCTCCTAATTTCCCATAATTTCTACCTTAGTAGGTGAAAATGGGAATATGAAAACAGCAGCAATCTTTCTCCTATCGGCTTTAAGCCTTAGCCTTACCGCCCAGGAATTTAACCGTGAAAAGCTAAACCAGTATTTCGATTTGCTGGAACAAGAAGAACAAGCCATGGGTAGCGTAGCCCTGGCCAAAAACGGTGAAATAATCTACCAAAGGCAATTGGGTTTTGCCCACCTGGCCGATAGTGTGCGACCTAATGCCCAAACACAATATCGCATAGGCTCCGTTTCTAAAACCTTTACAGCCGTGCTTATTTTAAAGCTGGAAAAGGAGGGGCTGCTCAAGCGTAACCAAAAACTGAGCGTGTATTACCCTGAAATTATCAATGCCGAAAAGATAACCCTAAAAATGCTGCTTAACCACACTAGCGGCATTCACAACTTCACCGATGATGAGTCCTATACCCAGTACCTCAGTGAGCCTAAAAGTGCTGAAAAACTGCTTGAAATTATTCAAAAAGGCGGCAGTGACTTTGAACCTGGCAGTCAGTTCAGTTACTCCAATAGCAACTACGTGTTGCTGAGTCTTATTGCTGAAAAAGCGGGCCAGGCATCTTTTGCTGAGCTTTTGCGTAAAAAAGTAATAGAACCCGCTCAGTTGGAGCACACTCAGGTAGGGAAAGCCATAAACCACAAGCAAAATCAGGCGCTGAGCTATCAGTGGGGCAACGGCTATGAACCGGCTTCTGAAACTCACATGAGCATACCGCTGGGGGGCGGCAATCTCATTTCAACGCCTAGCGACTTGTGTCGGTTTTTTTACCAGCTCCGTGGCGGTAAGATTTTAGATCAGGCTACAGCCGATGCCATGCTGCCCGAAATGGGCGATAGCTATGGCCTGGGTATTTTAAGTTTCCCTTTTGAAGGGCGGGTGGCGTACGGCCATACCGGAGGCATTGATGGTTTTAATTCTATGGCGGGTCATTTTAAGGAGGAAGGTCTTAGCATAGCCTACAGTTTTAATGGTTTGCAAATGGATCCCAATGAAATAGCCATTGCCATGCTTTCGGCTTACTTTGGCAAAGATTTTAAGATCCCCAATTTTACCAGCTATGCCGCCTCTGCTCAAGAACTGAACGCAGTAACCGGAACTTACAGCAGCAGCAATTTTCCCCTGGATATTAAGGTATTTGTAGAAAATGATGTTTTGAAAGCCCAGGCCACTGGTCAAGCCGCTTTTGTACTCAAACCCACTGCGCCTAACCGCTTTGAATTTACCCCAGCTGATATACTGATGCAGTTTAGCCCCGAAAAAGACCAACTCACTTTTACGCAAATGGGCCGTAAAATTATGTTTAAGCGTTAAGTCGGTAGAGAGATGTTAGATGTTGGATGTTGGATGTTAGATGTTAGATTTCAGACATCGATTTCGGACTTCAGACTTCGGACATCAAACATGTAGCTCCATTTCCCGTCCTCGGTTTTCGGTCTTCCTGCTTCCCGCTTCCATCTTCCTTCGCCAAACAAAACCCTTAAAAGACGGTTCGCATTGCTAGTTTCAACACTATGAACAACTTAAATATTCCTGAAACCAATCAACCGCGCATTGTCATTATTGGCTGTGGTTTTGCCGGTTTAAACTTGGCTAAAAACCTCAAAAAACAGCCCTATCAAGTGGTTATGATAGACAAGCACAACTACCACACCTTTCAACCGCTATTATACCAAGTAGCTACTGCAGGGCTGGAGCCAGATTCCATTGCCTATCCTATCCGTAATATTTTTAAAAAGCAAAAAAAATTCTTCTTCAGGATGGCTGAAGCGCACAGCGTGGATACAGAAAGCCAGATTATCAACACCAATATTGGTCCGCTGAGTTATGATTATCTGGTAATAGCTACCGGCAGTGCTACCAATTATTTTGGCATGGAGCGGGTGGAAAAATTAGCCATTCCTATGAAAAGCGTTCCCGAGGCCTTAAACCTGCGGAGCCTCATCCTCCAAAACTTTGAAGCCGCCTCTCTCACTGAAAATTTGAAGGAGCGTGAACGCCTCATGAATTTTGTAATTGTAGGTGCCGGGCCCACCGGTACGGAGCTGGCGGGTGCTCTGGCCGAGCTTAAAACCCACGTGCTCCCCAATGATTACCCAGACCTAGACTTCAGGAGAATGTCTATTCATCTGATTGAAATGGCCGACAAGGTACTTCCGCCTATGAGCGATTTTTCCAGTAAAAACGCGCTGGAATATTTGGAATCTTTAGGTGTGCAGGTTTGGCTAAACACCGCGGTACAAGATTACGATGGTGAAATGGTAAAAACCAACCAAAAGAAAAAACTGCCGGCTTCAACTCTTATTTGGGCGGCCGGGGTAAGCGGGGCCTTAATTGATGGTTTCGCTCAAGGCGAAGATTTTGCCAAGGGACGCTATCTGGTCAATAAACTCAACCAGATAGGACAGCATAAGAATGTTTTTGCCATTGGTGATGTGGCGTCCATGCTAAGCGATGAAAATCCTAAAGGTCACCCCATGTTGGCGCAGGTGGCCATTCAGCAGGGTGAAAACTTAGCTGCAAACCTCGCCCGTGAGGCCAAGAAAAAAGAATGGAAAGCTTTTACCTACAATGATATGGGCAGCATGGCAACCGTAGGCCGCAACAAAGCCGTGGCTGAGCTTTACAATAAGTTTATGCTTAAAGGATTTGCCGGCTGGTATGTTTGGATGATGGTGCACCTGATTAGCCTAGTAGGCTTCAGAAACCGTTTGGTGGTGTTGCTCAATTGGTTTATCAATTACTTTAGCTATGACCGTAAAATACGCTTGATCATCAGACCGGTAAACCGCCATAGCCTTGCTGAAAAAGAGCTAGCGCTAGAAAGTCATAAAGAAGCCTTAAATCAAGACTAGCCAAGGTGTGCAATCTTACCTACTTGCCTACCAACAGCGGGTTTATCCTCACGCACAGTCGCGATGAAAACCCACAGCGCCCCAGCAGCCAAAACATCATAAGACATGAGTTGGAGGGCCACACACTTTATTTTCCGCAAGATTTAGAAGCTAAGGGAACCTGGATGGGCATGAGTGCCCAACGCAGTGCCTGCGTGCTAAACGGAGGAACAGTACCTTACCAACGCCAGGCCCCGTATCGATTAAGCAGGGGTGCGCTGGTACCCAGCGTACTGCAAGCTGCGCACGTACAAGAATGGTATGAGTACCAAGATTTTTCAGACTTTGATTTTCAGCCTCCCTGGCGTAAATACGGAAAAACACATGCCATTAAGGCCGTGCAGTTCACTATTCGCATGGGAAACACAGATTACAGTTACCTGGAAAGGCGGGTGGAATCTCAGGGCCTAACCCGGCAGAGCGCCAACCGGCATGCGCGTGAACTGGAATACCAAGCCGAAATAGACTCAGGCTCGGTAGAATTACCCCTCTACTATGTTTTGCCAGATGGCGAGAAAATTAACGGGCAACGCGTATACCTTACACTGTATCTGGCGGTAAATGACACCGTTACCTTAGAGCCCGGGCTGGAAGAAATATTGCAAGAAGTAAATAACCGCAACAATTACTGGAGTTGGGATATGGTAAGGCACTCCTGGATCATGACCCCTGCGGGCCTAGTGTGTGTTAATTGCCCCGAGTCTCCCAATTGGGAAGACGAAGAGGCAGCCGAAAGCCCTACAGACTCTACCGCCATAGATTCCGGGTCAGGTTTTAACGCTGGTCATCCTTTGCAAGCCTGTTTAGAACCCACTGAAGATGAGCCGTCCATGCCCCACTTTTGGGGCTTGGGCGGTACCAATGCCGTTGCCCAGGAAGAGCTCATCATTATTTAAGGTGATACAATGCTTTCAATTAAGCTATCTACATTTTTAAAGAAGCTGATTTCAGCTGCCAAGAGTTAATATCTTTGCGGGCCATGACTAAGGCCCGCATTTTTTATTTTCTAGCCCTGTTGCCGCTTGGATTGCTGGGGCAAAAACACCTTATTCAGCATGACCTTACCTATGACCGCTCCTCTCAAAAGTTAAGCGGTTCTACGCGTATCAGCTTTCCAGCTGATTTGTACAAAGACAGTCTTTTGTTGCATTTTCCGGCTCAAAGCCTGGCCCTTAAAAACTCGTTTTACAATCAACAGCTAGCAGAATTTCAAAAGGTAGATGCCTACTACGCTTCCGCAGAAGAAACGGGCCGTCTCCAGTTAGACAGTGCCCGGCTTAATGGTCAGCCAACACAGTTAAGGCAACCCAAAGAGTTGCATTTTGTAACGCTTCCTGCTGCCGATAAAGATTCCATAACGCTGGTATTGCACTACCAATTATTCCTTCCCCGCAAGGGACTGGCTGCCACAGGGGCCAATACGCAAAACGGAGCACTTATAGACTGGCTGCCCAGGGTGGCCCAAAAAGACAGCAGCGGTTGGCAGACCTACCCTTACACCTATTACAACGATGCCAGTTTGCCCCTGGATAGCTTTCACCTAAAGCTTGGGCTGGAGTCAGTGCTGGAGCCCGTCACCAACCTCAAACTGCAAAAAAAGCCGCAAAAACTTACCCCCTATTTTTGGGTCTATCAATTTGCCGGCACCAGCCGTAATCTCCAGGTTTTCTGGGCTTCGCAATGGTTAAAATTAAATTTGGCCCAGGGTGTAAAAGTGTACAGTCAAGAACCCAGTCTCATGCTGGAAATGAAGTTGGCACCACACGCAAAAACCATCAGCCGGTTTTTTAAAACCGAGCTAAATGATAGTCTGCTGCAAGCCAAAAAGTGGGTGTACATAGCTAATAAAACAGGAGAATACCAAAGTGCTGAATTGCTTTCGCTAGAGCTGCCTGATTCTGAATTTAAAATGGCGCAGGAATTGGCCCATGCCCGGGCACAGGCTGCTTTGCGCTATCAGGTGCACCCCAATGGCTTTGCAGAGCCCTGGTTGGCCCGCGGCCTCCCCTACTTCTATAAGTATCAGTTTATAAAAGATTACTTTCCGCAAGAGCGGTGGGTGCCGTTTAGCGAAGCCTGGTGGGCTACTTTATTTGATTTTGACTCATTTGATTACGGCTACCAAAATCAGTTTTTGTACCTCTTTTTGGCGCGCCAGGGCTTAGATCAAAGTATTGCCAACCCGGTTGACTCCCTCTCTCGACTTAATTACGAGGGAATGGTGCAAGGCAAAACCTTTTTACTGCTCAATCACTTGCGGGCCTATATGGGCACTCAAAATTTTAGGCGGGGTATGGCGCGGTACTGGGCCCAAAACCTAGGGAGAGCCGTTGCACCTCAAGACCTGCAACAAGCGCTAGTCTATTACAGCATAAAACCTTTAGATTGGTTTTTTGAGGAGGGCTTGCACTCGGCTGAAATTTTTGACTACCAGCTGGCCAAAACAGACCATTGCCCCACCGTAACCACGGCCACCGTTAGAAATGAAGGGCGTTTAAATCTCCCCTATTCCTTAACCGGCTATAAAGATGGTAAAGCCATAATTACTGAGTGGTTTCAGGGTCATTCAGGGCAGCGCAGTGTGCAATTGTACAACGAGGATTTTGACAAAGTGGTGCTGAATGACCACCTCCAAAACACGGAGTATCGTCAAAAAAACAACCGCTACTATCCTAAGCGTTGGTTGCTTAAACGTGCTGAGCCCTTGAATTTTGCTTTTTACAACAGCTTTGAAGAACCGCAAAGCACGCAGGTTTTTTATTTCCCATCGGTAGCTTACAATGCCTACGACCAATTGCTGCTGGGCGTGAATTTATCTAACAGCTCTATTTTGGTGCAAAAACCTTTTGAGTACCACCTAAACCCCAACATCAGTACCGGCACCCAACAGCTTACCGGTTCGGCTTCCGCCCGATGGAATTTCACCCTGCCTAAAAGCCACTTTTTCAGGCAAATCACAGCCGGAGTATACGGTAGGTATTTCCACTACAACCAAGATCTCAGTTTTCTGCGGCTTTCGCCCAGCCTAAATTTCCGAATCCGCAAACCGCAACCTACTAGCCCTTTAATTCAAACCTTACGCTTGCGCGCAGTGCGGGTAGACCGTGAGCTACCCAGTGACATTGAGGCAGCCCAGGTACGCGGCAACTTAGCCAGTTACACCATTTTAACCGCAGGCTACCATTTGGAAAACACCAACATTTTTAAGCCTACCATTTTTGACTTCAATCTGGAGTACTCGTCAAAATTCAGCAAGGTTTACACCCAACTAGACCAGCGCTTTATGCTGCCCAACAAAAAATGGCTAATTGCCCGGTTCTTTGCCGGAGCGTTTTTCCACAACCGCTTTGCAGAGCAAGGCTTTAGTAACAATTTTTACAGCTTTGGCCTTAGCGGCACGCAAGATTATCTTTTTGACTATTATTTTATTGGGCGCAGTGATACCCGCGGGCTCTGGAGCCGGCAATTTTTCACCACCGATGGAGGCTTTAAAAGCAGCACCGGTGTTTTTGCCAATAACTACCTGTTAAGCCAGAACCTCTCGGTACCTCTCTACTCTTTCGTAGGCCTTTTTGGCGATGTGGCTTGGGCCGATGGTGCTACCTACTGGGACTATGGGATACGCCTGGCATTTCTTACCGACTTTGTGGAAATCTACCTCCCTTTACAAAACCACAATAGGCAGTTCGTCATAGAAGCTAACTACCTCAGCAATGTGCGGTTTGTCTTAGACCTGAAATTGAGCAACATCATAAACCGTTTACGAAGAGGCTATTATTAAAAAAGAGGCATTGCCAGAGAAAAAAGGGGACTAAACAGGGTCTCGGCAATGCCTCTGAAACGATCACCTATCAACAAACTGCACCCCTAATCCATAAACTAAATCACCATACCACTAACTTGAACGGCTTGCGCTCAACTACATACGAGATTCTAAGCTTTGTGGATTACAGCGCCCCCATAAATTTCTAGATGCATAAGCTTGGGCGGCACCCAGCCTCTGTTTACTTATTTAGCCGCTAAGGCTGCTAACCGTTGGCCTACCAAACTGCCTAAAGCCACCCCCATGCCCCCCAGGCGTACTCCAGCATATATCCGCTCAGATAGCTGCTCAATTAAGGGTGTTTTTTTGGTTCCCAAGGCAATGATTCCGGCCCAGCGGTGGTCTACCTCAAAGGGCTGCTCTGGCAGAATAACCTGCCTTAGCTTTTCTTCCAGGTAGTCCTGAACCTGTTTGGTGATTTTTAGCTCCGTAGTATTTTGCTCTGCCGCAAAATGCTGCCGTCCCCCGCCAATTAACACTCGCTGGCCCACCGTACGGAAATAGAGATGCCCGTTTTCTGCATGAAAAGCACCTTGGAATTTCAGATTTTCAATGGGCTTGGTAATAAGCACCTGATTACGGGCAGGGCTCAAAGCTTCCATTTTTAGTAAGTCTTTGCTAAAGGCATTGGTGCATAAAAGCACTTTATCAGCACTAATAGTTAAGCCGTTGGCTAGTTGCACAACTACCCGGTTAGGCTGCTCTGAATATTTTTGAACTCGTGCCCCGTTGAGCAGAGTCACCCCCGCTTGCTGTACCAATATCAAGAGGGCCTGCATCATTTTTCCCGTATTCAGCATCCCTTCATAGCGGTTGTAAATCATACCCTGCACACCGCTAAAGCCAAATTCCGTCTTACTTTCCTCAAAGACAGGTTTATCAAACACCCCTTTAAGTAATTGATTTATCTGCGGAATTTCTGCTTTCAGCTGCTGCCATTGCTTTTGCTCAGAAGAATCAAATAACTCATAATTGCCGCAGGGTTCATAATCTATGCGGTGGCCCACCAAACTCTTTAGTAGCTCCAGCCCCGCCTTTCGCATTTTTACAAGCTCCAAGACTTCGGCTTTACTGTGGTGCTTTAAGTCCATAACCAGCTCACCAACAGAACCAAAACAAGCAAAACCAGCATTACGCGTGCTGGCGCCCCAGGGTAGCATACCACGCTCTAAAATCACTACTCGTTTATGGCTCTCGGCTCTTTTCAAGTGCAAGGCTGTGCTTAAGCCGGTTATACCCGCACCTATTATAAGATAGTCTGCCGCTTGTATTAATTCATACTGCTCCCAATAGCTGAAATTCATAATTTAAAGTTTGATGCACCCTAATTACGGACAGCAATAACTAAAAATTTAGCCAATTTAGGAGCTCAGTAAATCGTGATTTCTTCCCCTACTAATTTCCAAATTGGAACCTACAAGCTTAAACAAGGGCCCTAATGGCCCCTTTAAAAGCCGCTAATAAATACCTACCTTTGCAGCCCTATTAAAAACTCCTTTAAGCAGTTTATATGAGCGAATCAGAGGTAGCAAATCCCCAAGTAGAAGCCTTCAAAAAAAGTGTAATTGAAGATTACAAATTAGCCGTTGAAAGCCGCGAAGCCAGCTTGATTGGTCGCAGAGAAGTGCTAACCGGAAAAGCTAAGTTTGGCATTTTTGGAGACGGAAAGGAGCTACCTCAAATTGCCTGGGCCAAAGTTTTTAAAGACGGTGATTTTAGAAGCGGGTATTACCGCGACCAAACTTTTATGATGGCCATTGGCGCCCTCACCACCCAAGAGTTTTTTGCCAGCTTGTATGCTGATACCAACCATGAGCACGAACCGGCCGCAGCCGGGCGTCAAATGAACGGGCACTTTGCTACCCAAAGCCTTGATGAAAACGGTCAATGGAAAGATCTCACCGCTCAAAAAAACTCTTCAGCTGATATTTCACCCACGGGTGGGCAAATGCCCCGCCTCTTAGGGCTGGCCGAAGCCAGTAAAATTTACCGCCACAACAAAAAGTTGAAAGACTTTACAAACTTTTCAAAAAAAGGCAATGAAATTGCCTGGGGAACCATTGGTAACGCTTCAACCTCTGAAGGTTTGTTTTTTGAAACCATTAATGCCGCGGGCGTTTTGCAAGTGCCCATGGTTATTTCGGTTTGGGATGACGATTACGGTATTTCAGTGCACAGCAAGCACCAAACCACCAAAGAAAATATTTCGGAAATTTTAAAAGGATTTCAGCGCACCGAAGATGAGGATGGTTATGAAATTCTGCATGTGAAAGGATGGGACTATGCAGCCCTGATTGAAACCTATGAAAAAGCCGAGAAAATAGCCCGTAAAAAGCATGTACCCGTAATGGTGCACGTTACTGAAGTTACTCAACCGCAAGGACATAGTACTTCGGGCTCGCATGAGCGCTACAAAAACGAGCAACGCCTGGCTTGGGAACAGCAATTTGATTGCATTAAAAAAATGCGTGAATGGATGCTGAATACAGGGGTGGCCAGCGAAGATGAATTAGACAAGGTAGAAAATGAAGCCAAAGGCGCGGCGCGGGAAGCCAAGAAAAACGCCTGGAAAAACTTTATCACCCCTATTAAAGAAGAAGTAAAAACTGTACAAGGTCTCATTGAAAAAGCCGCCGGCCAAAGCAGTAATGCGGAGCCATTAAAGGCGCTGGCCAAAGGCCTTAGCAGCCTAATTGACCCCTTGCGCAGAGATGCCATCGCAGCCGCTCGTCAGGCCCTTTGGCATTTACGCCAGGAAGCGGAAGATGTAAAAGAAGAACTGAAAAATTACCTCAATACCAGTATTCAGGAAAACCACGATCGTTACAGTCGCTTGCTTTACAGCGAAAGTGATTTAAGCCCGCTAAAAATTGAGGAAGTACCAGCCGCATACAATGAGGACTCAGAGGAGGTAGACGCCCGCATTATTTTGCGTGACAACTTTGACCGCCTCTTGGCCGAAAAGCCGGAAGTGTTAATTTTTGGTGAGGACAGCGGCAAAATTGGCGATGTAAACCAGGGTTTGGAGGGCTTGCAAGACAAGCATGGCGAAAACCGCGTGTACGACACCGGCATACGTGAAGCTACCATTCTAGGGCAAGGCATTGGCATGGCCATGCGGGGTTTGCGGCCCATTGCGGAAATTCAGTACCTGGATTATTTGTTCTATGCCCTGCAAATTATGACCGATGATTTGGCTACGGTTCAGTACCGCACCAAAGGGCGCCAGAAAGCTCCGGTAATTATCCGCACCCGCGGTCACAGGCTGGAAGGAATTTGGCACTCAGGCTCTCCTTTGGGCGCCATAATAAATGCCGTGCGAGGTATACATGTACTAGTGCCCCGCAACATGACCAAAGCAGCCGGTTTTTACAACACCCTATTAGATTCTGATGATCCGGCCTTATTGATTGAATGCCTTAACGGCTATCGACTCAAGGAAAAAATGCCCGCCAATTTGGGAGAAATGCGCACCCCGCTCGGTAAGGTAGAAACCATCCGCGAAGGCGAACACATTACCTTGGTCTCTTACGGAAGTACTCTGCGGATAATTATGGAAGCTGCAGAACACCTGGCTGAAGTGGGTATTGAAGCGGAAGTAATTGATGTACAAAGTCTTTTACCATTTGACCGCAACCATGATATTGTGGAAAGTGTGAAAAAGACCAACCGTCTGTTGGTTATTGATGAAGACGTGCCCGGGGGAGCCAATGCTTACATTTTGCAAAAGATTGTAGATGAGCAGAATGCTTACCGCTACCTGGATAGCCGCCCGCAAGTATTGAGTGCCAAAGAGCACCGCCCCGCCTATGGTTCTGACGGGGATTATTTCTCCAAACCCAGCCTAGAAGACGTGTTTGAAAAGGTGTATGCTATTTTTAACGAGGCCAACCCTCAGCAATTTCCCGCCCTTTAATTTTGGTAGATTCTAGAGAGCCCCGCTTGCATAAAAATTTGGTAGCTGCGGTTATTGAAGCCCTGGAAACCAGCTTTGGTAAAGGCTATTATGCCGATAAGGTTATTGAGCGCCTCCTAAAGTCGAACAAAAAATGGGGCGCCCGTGACCGGGGCTTTATTGCCGAAAGCACCTATGAAATTGTACGTTGGTGGGGCCTGCTTTGGGCCCTGTACGGCAAAGAGCCCCAGCTTAAACGCAAAGAATTATACCGGCTTTTTGGCATTTGGTGGGAGCACCAAGGTTATGATCTACCAAACTGGCCTCAATTTGCGGCCGTTAAAGGCTTAAACCTGAAAGAGCGCTATGCCAACTTGCCTAAAAATGCTGTGGGCTTGCGGGAGTCTTTTCCCGCGTGGCTCAATGATTTGGCTCAAGAAGAACTAGGTGATGAATGGCCTAAAGTAGCGGCCGCACTAAATCTGCCGGCTCAGGTAATGATTAGAACCAATACCCTAAAAACCACCCGGGACGAACTGCAGAAAAAGCTGCGTGAAGAAAAAGTGTACACGCAAAGGTTACCGCTTAACGCCATTGGTTTGGTTCTGGAGAAAAGGCAAAATACTTTTAATTCAGCCAGTTTTAGAGCGGGTTTGTTTGAAGTGCAGGACGGTGGCTCGCAGCTAATTGCCCCATTTTTAGAGGTAGAGCCCGGCCAAAAAGTGATTGACACCTGTGCGGGTGCCGGAGGAAAAACCTTGCACTTGGCAGCCTTGATGAAAAATAAAGGCAGCATTACCGCCATGGATGTTGAGGAGCGGAAGCTTGCCGAGCTTAAAAAGCGCGCCAAACGCAATGGCGCCCACAACATTGAAATTAAGGCCATAAACTCTACCAAAGTGCTCAAGCGTTTAGACGCTAAAGCCGATAGACTTTTACTAGATGTACCCTGTTCTGGTACCGGAGTAATTAAACGCAACCCCGATACTAAGTGGAAGCTGCAACCAGAACACCTGGATCGCGTGCGGAAAATTCAAAAAGACATTTTACAGAATTACACCAAAATGCTTAAGCCAGGAGGCATGGCTGTTTACGCCACCTGCTCCATTCTAAGCTCTGAAAATGAAGATCAGGTAGCCGCTTTTTTAGAGAAGAATAAAAACTTTGAGTTGGTGAAAGACCAGCGCGTTTGGCCTTCTGAGAGTTCTGATGGATTTTACATGGCTTTGCTTAAAAAGCATTAGTGCTTTTTAAATCTATGACTGCCCAGATTTTCACCCCTTTTACTTTGTATTTTTAAGGTATAAACGCCCCTAGCTAAATGCGCGGTGGAAATTTTCTGACCCTTTGCCCATTGGCCTTTTTGCATTAATTGACCGTTTCCGGAAATAATGGAATAGGTAGCCTCATCGGCCGTGAGCCTTAAATTTAAAAAGTCTTGACAAGGGTTCGGGTACAAAACCGCAACAGGTTTGGATTCAAAAGCGGGTACAGCAATAGTGCGGGCATTGTAGCCACGCGAATCTACAATAATTAAAGCCGCTCGTAAATCCAGGTTCTGATAGGGTTTCACCTCCGTAATTAAATCATTAAACGATTCACCGGCCACATAGTAGCCACTACCCGCTGGATCTTGCTGCACAGCACGCGGCACAAAATTGCGGTCAATGCTAATTACCGGTGAAGTATGGGTAAGCTGTAATTGCCCATTTAAAAAATGAAGTGTACCGCGCAGCAGCGTGTCTCCATTTAAGATATAGGCTTCAGAGAGCGCCACCACCCATCCTGAATTAGCAGGAGCCACCGCTATAAAACTTTCATCAATTAAAGTATTGGAATAAGGAATAAAGGCAGAGTCTAGCCCCTTCCCAAGGGCATTGCGTACCCAAATAAAGTAGCCGTTTGAACCTCGATTTACTTCGGCAAAATCACCACCCAAAAGCCCAGGCTCAAAAGCATAACCGCCTTGGCTACTAATGGCCGCTGCTTGGCCAAAGCTGTATTGCAAAGCAGGGTCTAAAGCATTTAAAGCGCTTTGGACCCAAATGGTACTATCGCTTGCGCGGATGTTAAACCGTAATTTCCCATTTTGCCCGTAAGGGTAAAAAAGTGGCTGAATGGTGTCTACTTGTGTTTGGCTGCTTTGCATGGGTATTTTCAATAACCAGCAAGTGTCTGAAACTACCGGTTGGCCATTTTGGCGCAAGCCACTCAAAAAATAGACGGTTGAATCACGGTAAAAGGGATCTGATCGGTACCAAAAATCAAGACCTGGAGGCAACTGCGAACTTTGATAATCAACAGCCGCCCAACCTTGGTTGAACTGGTAAATAGAATCTCGGCCAAAGCCAAAAAATAAATTGTTGGCTATCTGGTAAAAGGGATTTAAGGAATTGCCGTTGCTTGAGGCAAAGTATTGGGCCATGGTGTCTACCACTCCATTAGGTCTTAAAAAAACAGGAACCTCACGGCTTTGAAAAGGCGGTCCTACCGAAAAATTTGTATACCGGAAAAGCAAGTTGGTCCCCACCGATTGGTAATAACCCAAGGAATTGGTTTTATCAAAAAAAGATGCCGGGGGAAAATAATATTCGGGCAAGCGCTGTGCACTTAGCTGGCAAAACAGCAAAAAGCAACCGAAAAAAAATAACTTGCGCCCGATTTTCATTTTACAATTTTAGGATTCATGAGCATCCGCACCACAGAAAAAGATAGCCTGTACCAAAATATAGAACAAATGTCAACCCTGCAGATTCTGCAAGGTATAAATCAAGAAGATCAAAAGGTGGCTTTGGCCCTTAAAGAAGCCCTGCCCCAGATTGAGAAGGTGGTGGAAAAAGCCACGCGGTGCCTGCAAAACGGGGGGCGCTTATTTTACCTGGGCGCAGGAACCAGCGGACGATTAGGCATTGTAGATGCCTCAGAGCTCCCTCCTACTTTTGGTGTAGAACCCGACCGAGTAATTGGCTTAATTGCAGGGGGTGACAGTGCCATCCGCACTGCGGTTGAGTTTGCAGAAGATAAGGAAGACGGTGCCTGGAAAGACTTGCAGTCTTTTAAGCCCAAGACCCAGGACCTGGTGCTGGGCATAGCCGCCTCAGGCACTACTCCCTACGTGGTGGGGGGTCTGGCTTTAAGCCGAAAAAATGGTTTGGCAACCGCCTGCATTGTTTGCAACGCAAACTCCCCTTTAGAAGCCCAAGCCGATTACCCCATCGTGTTAAACACCGGACCCGAATTCATTACCGGAAGCACACGCATGAAAGCAGGCACCGCGCAAAAACTAGCCCTAAACATGATTTCAACCGCAGTAATGGTTAAGTTGGGCCGGGTAAAAGGCAATAAAATGGTTGACATGCAACTGAACAACACCAAGCTGGTAGACCGCGGTACCCGCATGGTAATGGCCGAAACAGGTATGGCGCAGGAACAAGCCGCAGCCTTACTTAAAAAGCACGGCAGTGTGCGAGCAGCTGTGCAAAGTCTACAGGATTAGGGCACCCATAATTTTTGGCTTTGGGTACGGCCCTGCGAACTTTCAAAATAGTAGAAATAAAAACCACCGGGCAATTCTTTTGAGAAACGCAGGGTATTAGCTCCTGCCTTAAGCCGCATGCTTTGCTCAAAAACCAATTGGCCATTGCTGTTCACCATTTTTAAGGTACCGCTCTTGGGTGCGGTGGGTCTTTTAGACCAAATCACAAGATCGGTATAGCCGCGATATGGGTTAGGCCGTGGTGGCAAAAGTTGCAAGCCATGCCGTATTTGTTGCCACTGCAGCTCTTCTATTCCAATATTGGCGCAGTCTAAACCATAGGGCAAATTGTCTACCGTTCCAGCCGGAGTGGTGGCCTGCGAAACCGCCCGCTCATCGCCATTAAAAGGACTCATTAAGCCTTGCGCATTGAGCGCAGCCACCCCCACGTAGTAATTTTCACCTTGCTGCTGCCCGGGAATGATAAAGGAGTTACCCGTAAAGCGGTAAATAGAGTCAAACTCTACGCCTACCCGGGTTTTGATGCCTACCCGGTATTCTGGGGCCAGCGAAGCATCGGTTATTTCTACCCGTAAACCAGTAGGCTCATTGTGAAGCGTAAAATTGGGAATGTCTGGACCATTGGCCAAAAAGTTAGCCGAGGTGCCATTAATGACGGCATTGCGCGCCAGGTAGTTAAAGTCTACGTAAAAGCTATCAATTTGCCCGTCATTGTTGAAGTCCTCACCAATTAAGTCATTGGTGGTATGCTGCCGGTCGGTGTAATTGGGTGTTCCTAAGGGGTTGCCATTACCATGCTCATGAGCGGAACTAAAACGAAGGTTGCGGTAATCATTTTCCCTGAAAGCAATATGATCGCCCCCTCGCCCGCTTCGGTCTTCTTGCCCCACCAGCTCTAGGGTCATAGGCACCTTAAAATTCGCCTCCATTTTCTCCCGGTACAAAATCTGAATACTTCGGGCGTAAGCCTGATGCGGATTGCGGTCACTTAAGGGATTGGTATACATGCGTATACGGGTGGAGTCAATGGCATTAACCGGTGAGCAACCAGGCGGTGATGCCGTGGCCCCGCAAATCACGCCACCCACAATATCATTGTTTAAAACGGCTTTGATTTCAATGTTTTGAGCGGCTGCATATTCGGCAAAGGCACGAGCGCCCAATAAGCCTTGTTCTTCGCCCGTGGTAAGCATAAAAACCAAGGTATGATCAAATGTGTAGCGGCTTAACACTCTGGCCAACTCTAGAACCAGCGCACTACCGCTGCCGTTATCGTCCGCGCCTGGTGCATCACAAGCGGTGTCACAGCGAGCCGCACATCGGCTATCCATGTGCGCCATGAGTAAAACGGCCTCATTACTGTTGGGATCGTTACCCGGAAGAATGGCCAGCACATTGCGAGCGTCAAAAACATCGCCACAGGTGTTGTTGCTAATATCGAAACTGAGGTAGTCTACTTGCAAGCGATTTTCATTTCGGGCACTAAATTGTTCCAACTTTTGATAGGCCCATCTGCGAAAAGCACCCATACCCCGAGTTGCTGAAACGGTATCTGAAAAGGTATGGCGCGTGCCAAAATTTTCCATTACCTCAATAAAACTGCGCAAGCTATCGGCACATACCAAGCGGTTGGTTTCGCAGGCAATTTGCTCGTAATTAGCAAGGGGATTGGAGGATTGGTAATCGCTTACCAGGTAATTACCCTTTAATATTTGAAGCGTACTGGGTTTTAGAAATTGAGTGTTTTGTGCCTTTGAATGAAAAAACACCAAGGCTAATAAAGCAGAAAGGAAATACTTATACATAGCAAATATTTACAATACTAAAGTGTAAATATTATTCTTGGGTTCAAAAAAGGGCAAAAAAAACCAAGCACTGTTGGGAGAAATCATAGGGAAATAGGGTTACCAATCGAAATCAGATTTCAAATAACAGGCTTGGTTATCTTTGAGAAGATTACTTCTTTAATGTACTATTAGTCTTACATACAACAAGACCTTTTACTCATTTAACGTATCCTTAACCTCATCTAATTCTAAAGCCTTGAAAGCGCGTAAAGTATGAGAAACGTCTTACAGGCTATTTAATTGTTCTTGAAACCATTTTTTTAAGGCATGCATATTATCGGGACTAACCCCGTGCCCTACCGGATATTCATGGTAGACGTGTGAAATGTTGAGTTTTTCAAGGAATGTTATCGTTTGCCGTGCCGCTGAAATGGGGAGAATATCATCTTGAGAGCCGTGCGAAACAAAAAATTGCAGATGTTGCACCTCGGTGGGTTTATACTGCTCTGGCACTAATCCTTTCAGCACATATCCGCTTAATGCGGCCACTTTTTGCACTTCCGTGGGATGGCTTAAGGCATAACCATAACTGAGTATGGTGCCCTGACTAAAGCCCATTAACCAAAGTGGATTGCTTTTTAAATCATAAGCTTCTCTAAACTGGGCCACAAAATGACGCAGCGTTTTTAGGGAATTTTTGGCCTGCTCCAGATTATTGATCTTATCCCCTACTTGATTGAAATTAATTTCATACCAGGCAAAACCGCCAAATCCTAAAGTATGAGAGCCTCTCACACTTACATAATGTACATTTTCCGGTAAGGCTGGCACCATGCCAAAGAGATCATTTTCATGGCTGCCATAGCCGTGAATCATTAACACTATTGGCGCCTGATCTGCATTTTTTTTAGCGGCCTGGTAGTTGTAAGTTAGGCCTAAAGAAGGCTGAGACATTAGCGAATTTTATCTTTGAAAAAAGAGCCAATAGCTAATTGGGCCTCCTGACTCTTTTCTTTTTGATTGATTAAATGTTGAATGGCAAAGCTGTTACTTGAAAAGGCGATTTCATCCCAGGGGATAGCGTCTAAAGGGAAGAAGTCAATGGCGGTGCTTTCTAAGGTTGTGTGCCAAGTAGCCTCAGCCTCTAATTTAGCCTTAAAAATCAGGTACACCTGATTGGCATGCGGTAAATTATAGACTACGTGCAAGTGCTGAAGTTCTACCGTGGCACCCGTTTCTTCATACACCTCGCGCTTAGCCCCCTGCTGAATGGTTTCTTCATTTTCAAGAAAACCACAGGGTAAATTCCAATAGCCTTTGCGAGGTTCAATACCTCTGCGGCATAGCATAATGGCATTATCTTTTTCAATAATGCAGCCTACCACCATATTTGGGTTTTGATAGTGTATTCTACTGCAATTTTCGCAAACGTAACGCGGGAGGTGATCTCCTTCGGGAATTTTTAAGGCGATGGCATCACTGCCACAATGGCTGCAGTAGTTCAAATTAAAATTTTAATCAAATTTACAATCCTTCACTCAATAAGTCACCCATAGACTTACCACTGATAACGAATGCCTAAGGCCAAATCTAAGTCTAGATCATCACTGTAATTTTCATTGATGAGCTCTACTTGAGGGTTTACATCTAAGGAAATCTGAATGGGTACGCCCATATCAAAAAAGGAGTATTCCAGACCCAACATGCCATCTATACTCACAAAAACTTCTTCATATTCCTCATCGGGTTCAAAAGGGAAGTTATCGTCATAGTCTACAAAGCCTAAGCCTGCACCTGCACCAAAGTACCAATTGAATCCACTACTACCTATAGGCCGTACCCATTGGTGTATTCCGGTGATCTTAAAAGCATCTAAGCGATCACTATCCCTAAATCCAAGATCTAACTCAAGGCGTGTGTTGGTTTTTAACTGCCCTTGATAGCTAATTTCAGTACCTAAACCGTCATCATCACCGGCCCTGAGGCCTATGGCGTTAGTAGTGATAGGGCTTTGCCCCATGGCGCTGAAAAGCGCACCGAATACCAGAAATACTGTGGTTGTGAAAAGAAGTTTCAAATGTGTCATACCCTTTGTAATGTCCTCCCCCCGGGTGTTGTTCATGAAGCTTTCTTAAACAAACCGTTTACTTTACTGTGGGTGGTAACCTTTGCTTTAAGTAAGTGGAGGATGCTGTAAAGCCCAAAATAAGTTCGGTTCAGGTAAATGGCATCCTTCGGCCCCCGAGCCGCCTTTGCGTTGCGTAAGAGTTTGTCATTTTGATACACATCACTCAGGCTATAAATCTCGTCAAAGTAGGCTTTGTCTGCAAAGTCAAATTCCGGTGAGAAAAACGGACGGCCTAATAATTCCAATACATCTTTGTACACCGCTTTGAAGTGCTCTACTTCGTGTGTTTTATCACTTTTTAATAGAAAGCTCAATTCATTTAGCAAGGCGGTAAATTCAGCATCATCATCTGAAATGGCGGGTTTCATTAAGTGAAAATAGCGCTCGTAAAAGGCTTGTGGAAATACCTTAACGCAGCCAAAATCAATAACCCCAACGGTGCCGTCTTCTCTAAAAAGGAAATTACCCGGGTGTGGGTCGGCATGCACCTGCTTAAGCGTGTGGATTTGATGATCGTAAAAATCCCAAATGATTTGACCAATCTTGTTGCGCACTTCTTGGCTAGGGTTGGTAGCTAAAAACTCGTTGAGATGTTGCCCTTCTAACCAATCCATGGTTAAGATGCGTTCAGCGGAAAATTCTGGATAGTATTTTGGGAATACCAAACCTTTGATGTCTGCGCAAGCGGCTGAAATTTCCTGGCTGCGCTCCAGCTCCAATTGGTAATCCGTTTCTTCTATAAGCCGGTCTTTCACTTCTGAAAGGTAGTGGCTTAACTCACTTTGACTCACGTTAAACATGGCGCCCACAATAGGGCGTACTATACGTAAATCACTTTCTATGCTGTTGGCTACGCCCGGATATTGAATTTTTACCGCCAGTTTTTTGCCGTCTTTAGATGCTTGGTGTACTTGGCCAATGGAAGCGGCTGCTACCGATTTCTTGGAAAATTCATCGAAAAGCGCTCCGGGGCCTTCCTCAAAATACTGACGAAAGGTTTTAATCACCAGCGGATACGAAAGAGGCGGAGCGGAATACTGAGCCTGGGCAAACTTAGAACTAAAAGCTTCCGGCAGAAGGCCTTGATCCATGCTCATCATTTGCGCCACTTTTAAAGCGCTCCCTTTTAAGTTGCTGAGGGCATCGTAAATATCTGAGGCATTGCTTTCATTTAGGCTGTTTTGATCGTCTTCACCTGTTACCAATTTTTTTGAAAAATGCTTCAAGTAATTGCGACCAACCTTAGCGCCCGTTTGTATAAACTTTCCGGTGCGCTGAAAGCGAGAGGAGTATATTTTATCTTGTTCTTGCATGCTTGCCTTCTACTAAAATGGGTTCCGAAAAAATTGGGGGCTATACCCGTACGTTTTGAAAAATAAATTTGCCAAAATCAAAAGCACTGTCTAAAGCGTTCTTTTCAATCAAATCAAAAGAGAGGTTTACGACCTTTTCAATGGCCTCATCGGTACGCTCAAAATCTGTGCTCCCGTCTTTACGCCAAAAATCTAAGAGAAACATAAACTGATACCAGAAAAGGCTATCGTAATTATCACTGAGCTTAGAACGCCCGGCAATTTCTTCTTTCATTTTACCCTCAGTAATGAGCTGCTTAGCCCATTGCTTGTAATGCTTTTTTAGTAGCCCTAAATCATTGCCTTCCCGCTTGAGCGAAAAGCCTTGCGACTTTAAAGTGAGCATAGCGTAGGAACGATGATTCTTGAGATTTTCAAAAAAACTGTAGTAAAAACTGAGGAGCTTCTCGCGTACGCTAAATTCTTCATACTCGGCCGTGCTCTCCAAACGCTGAATGTTGTTCTGAAAGAGATCTGTCCAAAAAGCGGTGCTTACCTGGCTAAAATTATTGAAATGCTTGTAAAACTCTGCTTCTGTAATTTCCAACTGCTTGCAAAACGCAAATACCGAAGCCGGATCATGTCCATTTAAAAGTCGGTACTCTTGGTACTGCTCCATTATTTTTTGACGCAGATCTACTTTTTTCTTGGTGCGGGTTGTTTTAGAAGATGTTTTTGTAGCCATAATTGCCTTAAATTTTGGTTGATATAACGCTTGTGGTGGCCAGGTGGTTTTAAAAAACTGTTAAAGAATGATTCTAAAATTGCCCTAGCAGAAAACAATAACTGTTTAGACTAGATGCCCCGAAACAAAATGTTCTGCTAAGGTTTATTGCTTAACCCTCAAAAAAATTATTTGTGCCTGTAGAACTCAATCTTACTACCCCGGCCGTACTTTTTTCAGCCATTTCACTTTTGTTGTTGGCCTACACCAATCGCTTTCTAGCCTTAGCGAATTTAATTCGCAACTTGGCACAGCAGTACCGGCAAAGCCAAAGTGAACTACTTAAAGGTCAAATAAATAACCTTAAAAAGCGTGTATACATAATCCGGTCAATGCAGTTCAGCGGCATTAGCAGCTTATTGCTTTGTGTACTAAGCATGTTTCTTATTTACATTTCAGCGAGCCTTTTGGCCGAAATAGTATTTGGAGTAGCACTGATTTTGTTAATCATTTCTTTGGGTCTTTCTACTTGGGAGATCAACATTTCAGTACGTGCACTTGAATTGCAGTTGAAAGACCTACGCGAAAAGGAATGAAAATACTGGACCGCCTCCCTCCGGTTGCTTTGCTAAAAGTAGGTTCTAGTCAAGCCAAAGCTTACGAAATGAACCATCTTCATCGTAACGCTCCGCTTGCTTTTCTACATTAAACCAGCGGTTTTCACGCGGGTCGTTCCCTACACCGGCTACGTAAGTCCAATTCCCATAATTACTGCACACATCATAATCAATAAGCTGGCTTTCAAACCAAGCCGCCCCCGTGTACCAGTGCTGACCTAAGTCTTTTACCAAATAACTAGCAACATTTTGCCTGCCGCGGTTGCTCATAAAACCGGTGTGTAAAATTTCACGCATGTTGGCATCTACAAAATCCTGACCCGTTTCACCCAAGCGCCATTTTTCAAAATGTTTTTTACTGTAGCGCGGAGCATGATTCTCAGGCATTTTAAAGAATTGTTCGCCTTGCTTTAGGGCGGTAAACCGGAAAAAGTCGCGCCACATTAACTCAAAATACAGCCAGTAAGTAGAGCTGTTTTTCTTCACCTCCCTTTCAAACTTCTTGATTTGATGGTAAATACTTACCGGACTAATACAGCCTTGGGAGAGCCAAGCTGAAAATTTTGAGGAGTAGTCTGCTCCCACTAAACCGTTGCGGGTTTTCTTGTATTCCTGCAAGTGCTTTTGATCCCAGAAATAATGGTTCAAGCGCTGCCAGGCTTCAGTTTCACCGCCCTTAAAATCCAGTACAGCGCGGGGGTCCGTATCCGTTGTTTCCAGCCCCAATTCTTCCATTTTGGGTAGCTCCTGCCACGAGAAATCAGCGGGAATTTCTACTTCTTCAGGAGTGGGAATTTCTTCCCGCACGTGGCTGTATTTTTCCATTTTCTTACGAAAAGGCGTGAATACGCGCGGAATCTTAGAAACTTCCACGGGCAGTTCATCTAGGTGGTACAAGCTGTAATTCCAAAAACCTTGCATAGGAATCTCCAAACCTCGAACAGCCTCTTCTATCTGCCGCTCCTCATGGGTCACCTCCTGCGCATGGTAAATGGCGTCAAGGGGGAATTCTTCATGAATGGCCTTAATTGCTTGAGGCGTGGCACCTTTGCGAATAGCCAGATCACCTCCCAAATTCTGCAACTGCACTCTTAAATCTGCTACGCTTTCGCGGATGAACTGAGCGCGGAAGGCGCCCGTTTTAGAAAAGCCAAAGGGCAATTGCTGGTAATAATGATCGTCAAAACAGTAAAAAGGAATGACCTCATCAGCTTCCGCCACTGCGGCCGCTAGCACTGCATGGTCTCTTACTCTTAGGTCGCTTCTAAACCAAACAAGGATTCTTTTCATTTTTTGTACTTTTACAATGAAACCCTATTTAATTAAATTGTTCTTAGAATCTGCATATGCCTAAGCCCTTCCGCATTCTTCAGTTTATTCTTTTCTTTTATGTGATAATAGCTGTAAGTTCACGTTTCACGCACCCCAAGAGAGAGCTATTTCCATTCTTTGCCTTTACGCTGTTCACCAAAACTCCTGATTTAAAGAAGGTCCTGCACGTAAATCTTTTTCTAGAGAATGGAATCGAAAAAGTTAAATTTTCCCAACATCCGTGCTATAAAAAAGTGCAAGGAGGTATATTAAGACCTTTACTTCAAGACTGGCACAAAGGTAGTTCCCCATTAAAAAAATCAACTTTTTTACGTGAGATTAGGTCTGTCGTTTGCTTTGATAACGTAAAAAGCTTTCGAATCGAATTTTTAGACTTAGGCACTGGCTTTGAACAACCTTTAACCAATTGCATACCCTGCAAGTGATGCTTGAAGTTTTTTATTATTTCAACAAAAGTAGGAAAGTCAATCACTCGAATATTAAGCTGATTCTAGGCTTTTACTATGGCTACAACCTAATTCTGGCGTTTAACATATATCACAAATTAGCAGTAGCAGAGAGGTTTCATAAACCCCCGACTGACCCCCTTTGGTTATTAGCTTGGCTGCCTGATAAATTCTTCTTTGCAAGTAAAGTGATTATTGGCTTGGCTTATTTAATATTAAGCTTTATATGCTTGATTAAACCCTATAAACTTATAAAGTTGGGTCTAGCGCTATCTGCTCTTTTCACTATCGCATTATTGCAATCATACGGTAAAATATCCCATCAATATCATGTTCATCTTTTCATTTTATTAGCCTTGCCCGTTCTTTTTAATAATCACCAATCGCCAGCCATAAGAATGGATTTAACTATGCTACAGGGCCTAATTTTAGTAACTTACTCCTTAAGCGGTCTTTGGAAATACTATACTGGAATTGCTCAATGGATATTGGGGCAACCCCACTTGTTTAGCCCAAGTGCAATGGCTTCAAAAGTGCTGTTTGAGGAATTTACCTATAGTCAACCTATTGCACTTGGTGGATTTATTACTGAATTTCCAATAATAGCTTCAATGGGTCTATGGGCTGTGGTTTATCTTGAAACTACTTCATTTTCTATTTTATTCAAACCACAGTGGCATAAAGTCTGGGGTATGTCTTTAATTTTATTCCATTTACTAAGTTACTTTTCTCTAGGTGTACTGTTCACCTCTCCCATTAGCTATTTAACTCTTTTCTTTGTTTTAATACCTGTTGAAAAAAGTAGTGGCAAAAAATTAAGCATTTTTGAACTACCTTGGCTCGGACCCTTATTTTTAATAATTAAAACTGGCCTTAAAAAGACCAGCTCTATTGACATTTATAACTACAAAGAACCGTTCGAAGAATTTAAAAGGGAAAAACCAGTAGGCTCAAGAAAAGTTCTTCCCCAGACAAAACCTCTGAGTTTTAGTTCATTTTTTAGAAGGAATATTTTGATCTCAGTAAAAAACAAAAAAAAGGAAAGCAATTACCGGGCTTCAGAAGCGGCTATTATTTATAAAATTATCCATTGCAAAAGTTGGGGTTATCTTTTACTTTTCTGTATGCCGCCAATATCTTTAGATATATTTTTCACTTTTGTTTTTTCAATACTCCGTATCCTATCTTCTTGGGAACCCACCAAAACTAACCATTAAACTTCCTAAACCATTAGATTACCCGAGCGCCCTTAAACTCTCTTCTAAGGCTTTGATTTTAGCCTGGGCATCCTCTTTTTTAGCGCGTTCTTTGCCTACCACTGCTTCGGGGGCATTGGCGACAAATCGCTCATTGCTCAACTTTTTGTCAACCGATTTTATAAAACCTTGCAGGTAATCCAATTCTTTTTGAAGCTTACCCTTTTCGGCCTCCAGGTCAATCTCTTCTCCTGCCGGCACAAAAAACTCATACTTGCCTGCCAAAAAGGTGAATCCGGGCTGGTTTTCCTCATCGGCCTTGAGCCTAATACTGTTAAGGTTGGCGAGCTTTTGAACCAAAGGCTGTAGATGACTGGCCAGAGATTCTGCGCCCGGGTAATGCAATTCTAAGGCCTCTTTTTTGGCAATGTTTTTCCCAGCCCGCACATTTCGCACACCGTTTACCACGGCTATAGCCTGATCAAAGTCATTAAGAATCTTTTCTTGCGGCTCATCTATTTTCGGCCAAGGAGCCACACAAAGACTCTCGCCTTCCTTACGCTCTTTTAGCAAGTGCCAAATTTCTTCGGTAATAAAAGGCATGAATGGGTGAAGCAGGGTAATTACCTCTTCAAAAAATACCAGCGTTTGCTCCAACACTTCGCGCGCTATAGGCTCTTGATAACCAGGCTTTATGGCCTCCAGATACCAGTTGCAAAAGTCGTCCCAGGCAAATTTGTAGCTGGTCATCAGCGCCTCTGAAATGCGGTACTCCTCAAAACTTTTTTCAATGGATTGTAAGGTGCTCTTTTGCTTTTCTCTAAACCATTTAATGGCTTCTATTTCAGGAGCATCGGCCGCAGCCTCACTTACCTCCCAGCCCTTAACCAAACGCAAGGCATTCCACAATTTGTTGGTGAAATTACGCCCTTGCACGCATAGCTCTTCATCAAAAGGTAAATCATTACCAGCGGGTGAAGTCAAGAGCATTCCTACGCGCACTCCATCGGTGCTGTACTGCTCCATTAATTTGATGGGGTCTGGCGAGTTGCCCAACTGCTTAGACATTTTGCGCCCTTGCTTATCGCGAACAATTCCCGTTAAATAGACGTGACTAAAAGGTTTCTCCTGACGGTATTCATAGCCCAGCATGATCATGCGTGCCACCCAAAAGAATAAAATTTCGGGAGCGGTAATTAAATCTCGGGTAGGATAGTAGTATTCAATTTCAGGATTGTTGGGATTGCGTATGCCGTCAAACACTGAAATAGGCCAGAGCCAAGATGAAAACCAGGTATCCAAAACATCCTCATCCTGACGCAGATCGGCTAAAGCCAGTTTTTCATTGCACGCGGCTTTACGCGCCTTTCCCAAAGCCTGAGTTTCGTTTTCAGCAACTACAAAATCTTCTTTACCCGGCCCGTAATACCAGGCTGGTATCTGATGCCCCCACCACAATTGACGGGAAATATTCCAGTCAATTACATTTTCCATCCAATGACGGTAGGTGTTTTTGAATTTTTCCGGAATTAAGTTTATTTCAGGCTCCTCGTCTAAAATAGCCTTTAAAGCAGGTTGCGCCAGGTCCTTCATTTTCAAGAACCACTGGTCGCTTAAGCGTGGCTCAATCACTGCTCCGGTACGCTCACTCGTTCCCACGGAAGTGGCATAGTCTTCTACTTTGACCAAAAGGCCCAGCTTTTCTAGTTCTGCACAAACCGCCTTACGTGCCTCAAAACGGTCTAAGCCTTTAAACTGCAAGCCGTTTTCGTTAAGGGTGCCGTCTTCATTAAGCACGTCAATAATTTCCAAATCATGTTTTTGGCCAATGGCATAGTCATTCACATCATGGGCGGGGGTAATTTTTAAGCACCCGGTACCAAATTCAAGGTCTACGTACTCATCTGCTACAATAGGTATTTCGCGGCCGGTAATAGGCACTAAGGCTCGTTGGCCGATGAGTTTTTGATAGCGTTCATCATTGGGGTTTACACAAATGGCCACGTCTCCTAAAATGGTTTCAGGGCGTGTTGTGGCAATCTCCAAATGACCTGAACCATCAGCGAGTGGATACTGTACAAAGTAGAGTTTACCCTGCACATCTTTGTGAATGACCTCTTCATCACTCAGGGTGGTTTTGGCTTGGGGATCCCAGTTCACCATACGGTAACCCCGGTAAATCAAGCCTTTTTCATATAAGTCAACAAAAACCTTCAGCACCGATTCACTTCGCACCTCATCCATGGTAAAAGCTTCCCGGTCCCAGTCAAAACTGCAACCCAAGCGCTTGAGCTGCTGCTGAATAATGCCTCCGTGTTTGTGGGTCCATTCCCAGGCATGCTCTAAGAATTCCTCCCGAGTTAAGTCAAACTTATTAATGCCATCGGCCTTGAGCTTTTGCACTACTTTAGCCTCTGTGGCTATTGAGGCATGGTCTGTCCCCGGCACCCAGCAAGCGTTATAGCCTTTCATGCGCGCCCTGCGGATAAGTACATCTTGCAAAGTGTTGTTGAGCATGTGCCCCATGTGTAAAACTCCCGTAACGTTAGGGGGCGGTATTACAATGGTATAGGCCTTTTGCTCATTAGGAACCGACTTAAAAAAATTGTGCTTTTGCCAATATTGGTACCATTTATCTTCCTGACTCAGATGCTCATAGGTGGCGCTAATACTCATAAAATGCTCACTTTTAGACACTAAAAAAAACAAGGCGGCAAAGTTAACACTTCAATTCAAGGCTGAACCTGCCTGTTTGGTATAATTTTAGCTTTATCAAATAACCTTGTAAAGACCATTATTAATAGTAATTTTGATCATCTAAAAATTCTACAGCAAAATGAAAAAGTTTTTAAGCTCTGTTGCCTTGGCCTTATTGGCCACTGTAGCGTTCGCTCAAGAGGAGAAAAACCCCAATGCTCCCCAAATTAATTTTGAAACTGAGGTTATTGATTACGGAACCATTGAACAAAATGCCGATGGCACCCGCGAATTTAAATTCACCAATACCGGTAAAGAACCTCTGATTATCACCAACTGCAAAGGCTCTTGCGGCTGTACTGTACCCAGCTGGCCTCGTGAACCCATTGGTCCTGGTGAGAGCGGTGTCATTAAGGTAAAATACGCCACAAACCGTGTAGGCCCCATTAATAAAAGTGTTACCGTAAATTCCAATGCAGCTACGCCTGTAAAGGTTTTACGCATAAAAGGTCGTGTTAAAAAAGTGGAGCCCACTAAAACAGTACCTACTAAAGAAGAGAAGACCAGTATGATGTCTAAATAACAATACAGAACACGTACTTTTGTGGCCCTCCGGTGTAAGCCGGAGGGTTTTTTTGTGCAATTTTAAAGAGTACCGCTTATGCCGGCTATTTCATTAAAAGGGCAAACCATGCCCGAATCTCCTATTCGTAAATTAGCACCCTTTGCAGAGGCGGCTAGTTTTCAAGGGAAAACCGTGTACCACTTGAATATTGGTCAACCGGACATAAAAACACCACCTGAAGCTATTGAAGCGGTTAAAAAGGCCAATCTGGAAATCTTGAGCTACAGCCCTTCGGATGGTTTTGCTTCCTACAAGGAGAAACTGGCCAATTACTACGCCAGTCATAAAATTGATATTACTCCAGATGATTTAATTGTAACCACCGGTGGCTCTGAAGCCCTATTGTTTGCTTTAAACTCCATTACTGACCCTGGTGACGAAGTAATTATTCCTGAACCTTTCTACGCCAACTACAATGGCTTTAGCATAAATGCCGGTGTAACCGTGGTACCTATCACCTCAAAAATTGAAGAAGAATTTGCTCTACCCGAAGTGGAAGAGTTTGAAAAGCTCATTACCAGTGACACCCGAGCTATTATGATTTGCAACCCGGGCAATCCTACCGGCTACTTGTACTCCAGAGAAGAGCTGGAAAAGCTTAAGGAAATTTGCCTGGAGCATGACCTATACCTCATTGCCGATGAAGTATACCGGGAGTTTGCCTATGATGGCGTAACCCATACATCTATCATGGAATTAGAAGACCTGGAAGAACACGCTATTGTGGTAGATTCTGTTTCTAAGCGTTACAGCATGTGTGGCGCGCGCATAGGTTGCCTTATTTCTAAGAATAATGCCCTTATGGCCACCGCTTTAAAGTTTGCACAGGCGCGCCTTAGTCCACCCACCATGGCGCAAATTGCGGCTGAGCAGGCACTACAGACTTCGGAGAGTTATTACGAGGAAGTGAAAACAGAATACAAGGAGCGAAGGGATATTTTAGTAGACGGCCTTAACAGTATTGAGGGCGTAGACTGTCCAAAGCCCAAAGGGGCTTTTTATGCGGTGGCGCAGCTTCCGGTAGATAATGCCGAGCGGTTTGCCCAGTGGCTCCTTTCGGCTTTTGAAACCAATGGCAAAACCATAATGGTGGCTCCAGCCGAAGGTTTCTACGCCACCCCGGGCATGGGCTTAAATCAAGTACGTCTGGCCTACGTGCTGGAGAAAGACAAGCTTCGCGAAAGCGTAGAAATTTTAAGAGAAGCCCTTAAAAACTACCCCGGAACTTTGCTCTAAAATGCCGCAAATTCAAGAAGACTTTAATTTAAAAGAGTACAACACTTTTGGTATAGCGGCTAAAGCCCGGTTTTTTGTCCAACTTACTAGCGAAGACGAAATTCCCTGGCTTTTAGAGCAACCCGAATACCAGGAAAACCAAGTGCTTTGGCTGGGGGGAGGGAGCAATATGCTGCTCACTAAAGATTTTGCCGGGCTGGTAGTTCAGCTCAATTTTAAAGGTACCGAGGTGCAGTACCTCTCTGATGAAGTAGTGCTGGTAAGCGCAGCAGCCGGTGAAAACTGGCATCAACTGGTGCAATATTGCCTATCCCTAAACTTAGGCGGAATTGAAAACCTGGCCCTTATTCCTGGTAATGTTGGCACTGCGCCCATCCAAAACATTGGCGCGTACGGGGTAGAGCTTAAAGATACCTTCTACCAACTGAGAGCCTTTGATTTACAAACCGGTCAATTTGTGGGCTTTACAGCCGATGAATGTCAGTTTGGCTACCGCGACAGCCTCTTTAAGAAAGCAGGCAAAGGCCGCTACATTATCACCCAAGTGACTTTAAGGCTAAGTGCTAAAAACCATAAACTGAACACCAGTTATGGCGCTATTCAGCAAGAGCTGGAAAAACAAGGAGCAGAAGCTTCCATCCATACTATTGCGCAGGCCGTAATTAATATACGCTCCCAAAAATTACCCAACCCTGCCGAAATTGGCAACAGTGGCAGCTTTTTCAAGAACCCGGTTATTGATAACGGGCAGTTTTCACAACTGGAAAAACAATACCCGGGTATAGCTCATTATAAATTACAAGACGGTTCCATAAAACTGGCCGCTGGCTGGCTTATAGAACAAGCTGGTTGGAAAGGTTACCGAAATGGCGATGCCGGAGTTCACCCCAAACAGGCCTTAGTTTTGGTGAATTATGGAAAGGCAACCGGCCCGGAAATAGAAGACTTGGCTCACCAAGTTAAGACCTCTGTTTTTAGTAAATTTGCCGTTAATCTGGAACCAGAAGTAAACATTATTTAAAATTAGATTTTCATGGAAGTTTTTCTTGTAGCAGCGGTTTTGTTGGGTGTAGGATTTGCCGGAATAGCCCTAAAAATTTGGGCTAAAAAAGACGGGGAGTTCTCGGGCACTTGCGCTAGTAACAGTCCTTTTTTGAATGAAGGAGGTGAGAGTTGTTCCTTTTGTGGTGCTTCCCCCCAGGATAAGTGCAAAAAAGATGAAAAAGAAAGCCCTCAAATAGCCACCAATTCACTCTGATGGGTTAAGTATTGCTTTTTTAAAGCCTTCAGTTTGATACACTTCCCAAGTAGAATCTTGGGTAGATGAAATTAAGTAAGCCTCCAACTTGTGGGGGCTTTTTTGTAAAAACTCCACAGCCTTACTTTTACCCATTACCATAAAGGCGGTGGCATAGGCATCAGCCTGGGCAGCACTGGATGCCAGCACACTAGCGCTTAAAAGCTGATTTCGCGCAGGGAAACCTGTGGCCGGGGTTAGTGTATGAGCGTAGCGTGTTCCCGTTTTTTCGTCTACCCAAAATTTTCGGTAATTACCAGAGGTGGCCAATGCCATGCTGTCTAATTCTACTATCACCTGAAAGCGGTTCTGCTGATCAATCTCTTCTACCGGTTTATCAATGCCAATGCGCCAGACTTTGCCCTCTAAATTCCTTCCGCGGCAGCGCACCTCCCCACCTACTTCTACCAAATAGTTTACAATACCTTTTTGATTCAAAAACTGGGCAATTAAGTCTACCGTATAACCTTGGGCTATGGCGTTAAAATCTAACTGGAAACCTTGTGGTAGGTAAAAACGGTTTTTACTCCACAGCAAATGGGTCAAGCCCGAGTAGGCCAACAAAGAATCTACTTTGCTGCTATCGGCCTGGCGTTGCTCCTTGGGACCAAATCCCCAGAATTGCACCAACCTGCCTATGGTAGGGTCAAAAGCGCCTTGGGTTTGTTGATATACAGCCTTGGATTGACCCAGCATGGTGAGCATGATTTCATCGGGTCTAACCGTATCTCCACGGTTTACCCTACTAATTAAAGAACCCCGCTCATAGGTGCTTACCGACTGGTCTACGGCATTAAGAATACTGTCAATAGGTCGTTGAAAATCAACCTCTTGCTCGCTTAAAAACGTAATATGATAAGTGGAACCCTGGGCGTAGCCATCCAATCTTTCTTGGTGCAAACCACCCTGCGAGCAAGAAGCAAGCACGCTTGTTAACAGCGCGTATAATGCAAATTTTTTCATGCGGCTAAGATACAAAGAGCAGAGGCCTCTAAAACCAAATGCAGTAATTCCTAATCTGGCTTGCGCGCTACCACACGTACCACCGCGGCATTACCTTGGTGGTAAGGACCCTCATCCAATTCTACGGTAAGCTCTTGAGCCTCTTCAATTATCAAACCCTTAAACTCCTCTTTTAGCTCAGCCGCTTTCATGAGCATCGCAGGTACTTTGGGTCCCCCCGAAGCCATGTTTAGCTGGTTGGGATTAAATGCTTCCAGTACCAAATAGCCGCCTGGGGCCAGCCATTGCACGCAACTCGCGTGGAAATCTGCCCGAAAGTCGGGTGGCAGATGCACATAAAACAGGCCGATTACTTGCGGAGTAATGGGAGGGCGGTAAGTTTGGGCCTCTGCCACCTTAAACTCTTGCAGCGCAACCCCGGCTTGATTGGCCAGCATATGAGCTTTTCTTTGGGCGGCCTCACTTTGATCAAAGGCCCATACCTGCCAGCCTTTTTGGGCGGCATAAACAGCATTGCGACCTTCTCCTTCAGCAGGCAATAGCACTTTGGCAGGTTTTTTATCCATTAGCCATTGAGCCCAAAAGTCATTAGGTTTTTCACCGTAAGCATATTCCGGTCTGTCATACCGGCTATTCCAAAAGTCTTTTTTCATTACAGTGTAGACGGACATACATAGTCTGTGGTCTTGAGGTCACTGTCTTTTAAAGCCTCAAAGCCTCCTTCTATGTTAATAATGTTATGGTAACCTCTCGATTTTAAAATGCTGGCTGCAATTACCGAGCGATACCCTCCCGCACAGTGCAAGTAAAAATCTTCATTCTGAGGAAACTCAGCCATACTGCTATTAATATCGTCTAGCGGTATATTTAGTGCCTCTTTAACGTGTTCACTTAAAAACTCATTTTTTTTGCGCACATCTACAATGGCTATTGGACTTTCCGCTTGTTTTTGTTCCACCTGGGCCACAATGTGGCTTTCTAAAGAATCTATTTCTTTCTCAGCATCTTGCCAGGCTGCTATGCCCCCATTCAAGAAGCCTAGCACATTATCAAAGCCTACTCTGGCCAAGCGGGTAATGGCTTCTTTTTCACGATCTTTAGGGGCTACTAAAAGTAATGGTTGCTGGGTGTCCTGAAGCAAAGCACCTACCCATGGTGCAAAACCACCATCTAAGCCAATAAAAATAGATTGCGGAATAAAGCCTTTCACAAATTGACTTTCTGGACGTACGTCTAAAACAACCGCCCCGGTGGCCTCGGCCATTTGTTCAAAGTCATCAGGGCTAAGAGCGTTGAGACCTTTTTCGTATACGTCATCAATGCTATCATATCCCTGTTTATTCATTTTTACGTTGAGTGGAAAGTAAGCGGGAGGCGGCAAAAGCCCATCCGTTACCTCTTGGATGAACTCCTCGCGGGTCATGTCTGCCCTTAGGGCATAATTCATTTTCTTTTGGTTGCCAAGGGTATCTACTGTTTCCTTCATCATATTCTTACCGCAAGCAGAGCCCGCTCCGTGGGCCGGATACACCACCACCTGATCATCTAAAGGCATAATTTTGCTACGTAAACTATCAAATAATTTACCGGCCAATTCTTCTTGCGTAAGGTTGGCAGCTTTTTGCGCTAAATCAGGTCGGCCTACGTCTCCTAAGAAAAGGGTGTCTCCTGAAAAAATGGCGTGGTCTTTACCCTGCGCATCTTTTAATAGATAGGTGGTGCTCTCCATAGTATGACCGGGCGTGTGCAAAGCTATTAAAGTGAGCGCTCCTATCTTAAATGATTCTCCATCTTTAGCAATGTGCGCCTCAAAATGAGGTTTTGCTTCTGGCCCATAAACAATAGGCGCCTTTGTTTTTTCCGCCAGCGTAATATGCCCGCTCACAAAGTCGGCATGAAAATGCGTTTCAAAAATGTACTTAAGCTGAGCGCCTGATTGCGCCAATCTTTGTAGGTAAGGCTCTACTTCGCGCAAAGGGTCAATAATGGCGGCTTCGCCTTCGCTTTCTATGTAGTAGGCCCCTTGTGCCAAGCAACCCGTGTATATCTGTTCTATCTTCATAATGCTCTCTTAATTAAATAATGTTTCTTTAAAAATGATAAATACTCCCATAACCAGCACAAACCAGCCAAATCCTTTTTTGAGGTTTCCGGCTCCCACAAACTGCGTGGCGTAGATACCTAAAAACATGCCGATAATAGAAAAACCTGTAAAGCTTAGTAGGAAGATCCAGTCTATAGCCTGCCCTGAGCCTAAATCGCCTAAAAACCCAATAAGACTTTTAATGGAAATGATGATTAAAGAGGTGCCTACAGCCGTTTTGATGGGTAAACGCACTAAAATCACCAAGGCCGGCACGATTAAAAAGCCGCCTCCGGCCCCTACCAATCCGGTTACCACGCCCACTAAAAGTCCTTCTAACAAAATTACGGGGAGATTAAATTGAATAGACTCTTGCGTTTTTGATTCTTTACGCCCTTTAATCATGGAGTAAGAGGCCAGCAGCATGACTAAACCAAAAAAGACCATGATACCAATATTTTTAGTAAAGATGAAGTTGCCCAGGGTAAAAAGCTCTTCAGGAATAGCGGGTACCAGCCAGTATCGGGTGGCAAACACAGCCAGCAGACTAGGTATGGCAAAAATGAGGCCCACCTTCCAGTTGACTAAACCCTGCGCGCTTTTACGCACTGAGCCAACTACCGAGGTGGCACCTACCACAAAAAGGGAATAAGCCGTGGCCAATACGGGATTGATACTTAATACATACACCAATATGGGCACGGTTAAAATGGAACCTCCGCCCCCTAGTAACCCCAGAGTGAAGCCCATAAACACTGCCAACACAAATCCTAAAATTTCCATGGTGCAAAGGTGCAATCTGCACAACGGTTAAAACGTAACCGGTATCACTTCATTTTAAAAAGCTAAACGGTGGCGCCTTTCAGCATTTTGTTCCAATACAAATAGGGCAAGCCATATTTCTTAAGAAGGTATAATCTGCGGTGCTCTTTAGAACTGTCTTTAATTAAAAGCCTTTTTAATTTAGGGTCTGGCGTAAAGTTACCTTCGTAATCAAACTCAGCAAGTACCATCTTATCATAAGCTGTAACCAAGGGGCAAGAGCTGTATCCCTGATAAGAGTTATTGGTAACCGCCCTGTCTTGTAATACGCTTAGTAAGTTTTCGACTAAAACGGGCACTTGCTTGCGAATGGCGGCTCCGGTTTTTGCGGTTGGCAAAGCTGCCACATCTCCCAAACCAAAAATATTTGCGTGGTTTTTATGCTGTAGGGTATGGTGATCTACTTCTAGCCAACCATTGCCATTCGCCAATACTGAATCTCTAATAAAATCTGGTGCTGCCTGTGGCGGTGCAATGTGAAGAAACTTGAAGGGGATCGTTATGGAGAAATCTCCGTGTTGTTCTTCACCCAACCGGCTGTCTTCATTAATCACACATTGATTTTCCTCTGGGTGAGTACTTTTAAAAAGAACTTCCTGTCGATCAGAATCTATCTTGACGGGCGCGTAAAACGGCCTGAAGTGCATTCCGTATTTTTCTATAACCTGCATAAGGGTAGTTCGAATTTCTTTAACCCCAAAAATAACGGAGCCTGGGGTGGCAAAAACCACATTAGACTTAGCTTCCAAGCCTTGTTTTTGAATATAGTCAGCGGCCAAATAAGCAATTTTTTGGGGAGCCCCTCCGCATTTAATGGAGGTAGTAGGCTGGGTAAATAATGCGTTCCCACCATTAAAATCCCGCAGCTTTTCCCAGGTTTTCTCAGGGTCTATGTAATTGCTTACCGCCACGCCTCTTTCCAGAGCCTCAGGCAGGCCTTCAATTAAATCGGGTTTCATTACCAGACCTGGGGCTAATACCAAATAATCATATTGTAGAATTCCTGTGGAGGCCGTTTCCAAACGATTGGCCTCAGGCTGCAACTTGGTAACTTTATCTTTAATCCAGGTAACACCCTTTGGCATCACCTCCGCCATGGGTTTAGCGGTTTTCTTATAATCAAAAGCTCCCGCCCCTACCAAAGTCCAGGCTGGCTGGTAATAATGCGTTTCAGAGGGTTCAATAATAGCAATCTCTAATTTTGAATTCGTTTTTAATAATTGAGCGGCCGTCATAATTCCTCCGGTACCACCGCCTACAATGATAATTTGATAATTTAATTTCATAATTGTCTGTATTTCTGTGCGGTAAGAAAATCAAACTAAGCTGCGCCTAGGGTGACTCAAATCACTTAGGGTAAAAAATTGAGCCTTTATAGAGGCAACCCAGTGAAAGAACTGGCAAATGGATTAAGGCGACTTAAAGACAAAATAGAAAGCTCTACCGCTTGGGCAGAACAGAGCAGGAGGTTTTAAAACCTCTCAAAGTTACGTAAGAAAGCCTATCTTTAAAAAAATTTAGATCATGAAATTAATCACTAGCATAGTGTTATTTTTCTCGGTTAGTGTTGCGGCCCAAACGCAAAACCATGATAAGATTTACACCAAAAACGGAAGGGTGCTGGAATGCAACATTACCAAAATTAGCGAGTATGAGATCTTTTACAATTTCATAGTTAAGAGTAAAAAGTACAACAGTACCATTTTTCTCAGCCAAGTTGACTCTGTTTTTAATGGCCAACGGTTTTTAAGCCCTTCAGAACTGCAAGCCGATACCGTAGACAACCAAGCGCAAGCTGATTCTTTACCACCTCCCCAATATCAGCAGGCCCTTTTGGTTAATACCCCAGTACATAGTTTAAGTCAAAAACAAAGAATGGATTTAGCGGGCTATTATTTAGAACGCAGTGCCAATTACCAAATAGGAGCTTTGGTTACCGTGGCGGGCAGCGCAATCATTGGCGCTTTCCTTACCAACACTTCGCCTGAAGCGGCCACCGGGATTTTTTGGGCGGGGATCACCGTTGCTTGTGTATTGGAGGTGTCGGCTATTTTTCAAAAACGTAAAGCCGGACGTTACCTCCGCAACACTTATTAGGCAAACTTGCCCGCCTGATAATCTAAAAAGGCTTGCTTGAGCTCTCCCACGGTATTCATCACAAAAGGCCCTTGGGCTACTTTAGGTTCATTGAGCGGCTTACCGTGCCCAAAAAGAATTAAGGCGTTTTCATTTGCCTCAAGGGCGATGGTCTCATTCTCACGTTCAAACTCTACCACCTGCCGGGCATTGAGGCTTTGTCCATCAGCCGAAAGGCTACCTCTTACAATGTATAAGAATACGGTCCGTCCTACCGGCACCTCAGGTGCAAACATTCCGCCCTTCTGCAAATGCACGTAGCTCAAGGTAAGATCGGTTAAAGATTCATGGGGACCTTTTTGGCCCATCAACTCACCGGAAATTAGATGGGCTCGCACCTTACCATCATCCAGGCTTATTTGGGTGAGTTCTTCGGCTTTATAGCCTTTGTAGGCGGGTGGGGTCATTTTTAAGCGGCCGGGTAAATTCATCCAAAGCTGAAGGATCTCTAAATCACCCCCTTCTTTCTTGAAGTTTTCACTGGATACTTCCGAATGGATGATACCCTTCCCTGCGGTCATCCATTGCACGTCTCCAGCTTCTGAAACATGCCGCTGCCCGGTGCTGTCTTCGTGCACAATATCTCCGTCAAAAACAAAGGTGAGCGTTTCAAAACCACGGTGCGGGTGCGGACCAAAAGGTAAGCCGTTGTTGTTGGCAGAATAGGTTTCTGGGCCGTGGTGGTTCAACAAAATAAAGGGATCTAAATATTCTATAGTGCGGTTGGGCAAGGCTTGCCAGGTACTCAAGCCTGGCATGTGTGCTTCCAGCGCGTTGTGAATTTTTTTGATGGATTTTTTCATGCTTAAATTTTAAAACTGCCAAAAGGAGCAGCTCCTTTTGGCAGCCATTGACTAAACTAATCTTGGCTTTTTACCACTTGAATGTTGAAGTGCAATTTCACTTCATCACCCACTACCACGCCACCAGCTTCAGTGACTTGGTGCCAGGTTAAACCAAAGTCTTTACGATTAAGTTTGCCGTTAATTTCAAAGCCAGCCTTGGTTTGGCCGTATGGATCTTCCATAATTCCACCTAATTCAGCAATCAGCGCCACTTTTTGCGTCTTGTCTTTTAGGGTTAAATCTCCTTCTAAAGCGTAACCAGCTCCATTCTTGTCCAGTACACCGTCAAAGGTCATTTTAGGAAATTGCGCTACGTCAAAGAAATCAGCAGAACGCAGGTGCGCATCTCGATCTTTAACATTGGTATCTACGCTATTCACTTCAATTTCAAAGCTAACCTCGGCTCCATCAAAATCTTCAGTGGTACTTTTTAGTTGACCATTAAAACGGTTGAAGGTACCCGTTACGGTTGATATCACCAGGTGGCGCACTTTAAATTGTACTTCGCTGTGGGTAGGATCTACGGTCCAAAGAGTTTTGGTAGTTGTTTGTGCTTCCATAAAATTTGTATTTCAATGTTTAGACATCAAAGTTATAACATTAATTGGTTTTGGTGCCCCCTAGCTTATTTATTTTTTATTTAGCGTCATGAAAAAAAGTAGCCAGTACAGTTTAATAATCTTCACCTTAGTTTTCAGTAACGCCATGGCCCAAGCGCAAAAAAAATCAACTACTGAGTTTGTACCCCAGTGGGCTAAAAAAGCCATTTGGTACCAGGTGTTTCCAGAACGCTTTCGCAATGGCGATCCTGGTAACGATCCTCAGAAAGAAGACATTCGGTACGCAGATCCGCAAGGATTGGTGGAGCATTGGCAGGTGCATCCTTGGGGCAGCGACTGGTACAAACTGCAAGCCTACGAGCAGAAAAATGGCGACCAGGAATTATGGAAACATCTTTTGCGCAGGCGCTATGGTGGCGATTTACAAGGCTTAATAGATAAGTTGGATTATCTGGAAGAATTGGGCATTACCGCCATTTACCTCAACCCCATCTTTGCCTCCCCTAGCCTGCATAAATACGATGGGGAAAGCTACCATCACGTAGATCCAACCTTCGGGCCCGACCCTGAAGGAGACCGCGCATTAATAGCGGCTGAAGATGCTACTAATCCCGAAAAATGGGTTTGGACCGCTGCGGATAAACTGGCTTTGAAGCTGATTGAGGAAGTGCACGCCCGGGGCATGCGCATTATTTTTGACGGAGTGTTTAACCACATGGGTTACAACAGTTTCGCTTTTGCAGATGTACGCAAAAATCAACAAGAATCGCCCTACGCCAGCTGGTTTACCGTAAACAAGTGGGACGACCCCAACACACCCGAAAATGAGTTTGAATACCAAGGTTGGTGGGGCCATGGGTCCTTGCCCGAATTTAAAGAAGATGAAAATGGTTTAGTGGAAGGTCCGCGCAATTATGTCTTTGCCGCCACTCGCAGGTGGATGGACCCGATGGGCAAAGGCCCTGAGTTTGGTATTGACGGCTGGCGACTGGATGTGGCTTTCTGTGTGGATCACAACTTCTGGAAAGACTGGCGCAAACTGGTGAAAAGCATTAACCCAGAAGCTTACCTTACCGCAGAGATTGTGGACGTCCCTGAAAAGGTGAAGCCCTACCTCCAGGGCGATGAATTTGATGGTGAAATGAATTACAATTTTGCTTTTACGGCCATTGAGTTTTTTGCCATGCCAGGTAACCTGGGCATCAGCCCTTCTCAGTTTGATCAAGAGTTGACCAAGCTTCGCAATCTTTACCCCAAAGGGGTGGCCTACGTATGTCAAAACTTATACGGTAGCCATGACGTAAACCGGATAGGCTCCCATTTGCACAACCGCGGAATTGGCCAATTCAGAGATTGGGGCAAGTATTTCAGTATTTCCAAAGCGGCTGAAAATCCGGAATATGATCCGGGGAAACCTGATGAACAGGCCCTGCACCTGCAGAAGCTTCTGGTGATGTTTCAAATGACCTACGTTGGGGCACCTATGATTTACTACGGTGACGAAGTGGGCATGTGGGGTGGCAATGACCCCGACAACCGCAAACCCATGGTGTGGGAAGACTTAGACTATGAACCAGAAGCCACCCTACCCGATGGCTCGGTCCGTGCCCAACCGCATACCGTGGCGGTAAATCAAGAACTTTTAGCCCATTATAAAAAGTACATAGCCTTACGAAAGAACCACCCCGCATTGCAAACGGGAGATTACCAAACTTTGCTAACCGCTGATGAGCAAGGTGTTTTTGCCTTTAAACGCTGGAACACCAGCGAAGAACTAATTATGGTTTTTAATAAAAGTGAAGCTGACCAAAGCGTGACCCTGCCTGTTGCACTAGGCAAATACCTGGACTGGGTAAGCGGCCAATCTTTGGTTTTTACAAAAGAGCAATCTGCCGTGCAGGTGCCTGCCCAAGGAGCCTTAATTTTAATTGCTCAAGGATAAATTTTATCAATTATATTTAAATATTATTAATTTTGTGGTAAACAATATTTATTTTTTTGAAAAGTTTACCCGCAACTTGTCCCGCCTGCCAGCATAAGCTAGCCGTTGAGCAGCTGGCTTGTCCAGAGTGTGCCACTAAGGTAGCTGGTCAATTTGATCTCCCCGTTTTGCTGCAGCTAAATGCCGAGCAGCAAGATTTTCTATTGCGCTTTGTTAAATCTTCTGGCAGTCTTAAAGAGATGGCCAAGCAGCTGAATTACAGCTACCCCAAAGTGCGCAATATGCTAGACGAATTAATAGCCACCCTTAAAACTTTGGAAAATGAAACTGACTAATTGGCTTTTTCATCCTTTTGATCGCCTAGCCGGGTTTAAAGCCTTGGTGCTTGGTTTGGTATTTTTGGCGCTTAGTGTAGCCTTGGTTACTTGGTTTAAAGCCCGTTACGATGGGGTTCTGAATCTCCATTTTTTTGAAACGGTAAGCTGGTCAGCGGTGGCGCTAGACCAAATACTTAATGCTCTTTGCCTATTGGTTTTCTTAGGCGGCAGCAATTACCTTTTATCCAATCGCAAACCCCGCTTGATTAATCTCAGTGGTACGCTTATTCTGGCCATGGCCCCAATGACTTTACTGCCCTTGCAAAACGCCAATGGGGCTCTTAGCGATTTAAGTGCAACGGTGGCGCAGGACCCTACCGCGGCTTTAAACGTTTTGCAACTGATTAGCCCCGCCCAACTCATTTTTAGCACGATTTTTAGCCTAGCCCTTTTGGCTTACCATGTGTACCTGCTTTTCAAAGCCTATCAAATTTGCGGAGATTTTAAAGGCCCAAAATTAGGACTAAGCTTTGCTCTGGCCCTATTGCTGGCCTTCACCGCGTCACTTTTCACACAACATCAACTCCTCCCATTATGAGATTACTTGCTCTTTGTTTAGTTTTTAGTTTAAGCTGGGCCTTAAGCGGCCAAATCACCCAAGAAAACGTAAGCTTTAACCACGGGGGGTGTACTTTTCAGGCTACTTTCTCAAAACCGTCTACCAGCGGTAAGTTTACCACGATTGTGCTAGTGCCGGGCAGCGGGCAGAACGACCGCAATGGCCAAATTGTGTTACAGGGTGGCAACAGCCAATGCCTCTACCCAGGCCTGGTAGGCGATACGCTCAGAATCTACCAAGACTTAGCCCAACAGCTCAGTGACTCTGGTTTTGCGGTGTTGCGCTATGATGAAATTACGCTCTCTTGCCCAAACTTCTCGGGTGCTTTTAATTATGAAAATGTGTTTCTACCCGCGCTGAGTGCTTTAGACTACTTAAAAACCCGTCCTGATGTAGATAGCAATCGCCTGATTTTGGCCGGCCACAGTGAGGGTGCCATGCTCATTGCCGCCATGGCCAAGCACCGTAATGACGTGCAAGCGCTTATTTCCATTGCCGGTGCGCGTACGCCTTTTGACAGTCTTTTGGCCCAGCAGCTTGTAGGCATCGCACGGCAGTGCAATGGCGATACGGCCATGGCCCAATTACAGGCCAGTCAGGTATTGCAGTATTTCAACCTCATCCGCAGCGGTAACTACAATGCCTCTACCCCACCCTTTGGCGGTGTGGCTGCGGCCGAATGGCATCGTTACATCAATGCGAATGACTCGGTGGCTATAAACTACCAGCTTTTTACCAAGCCCGTGTTGTTTTTAGGATTGGGCAATGATTTTAATGTGCCACCAGCTGAGTTGCAGCGCTTTCAGCAAGAACTGGGCTCAGGGGCCGATTTTTACAGCCTGCCCGGCCTAAATCATTACCTCACCCCAGCTAACAACCCCCGGGTGAGCCGCAGCGTAGGCGACACCATTGTGCATTGGTTGCGCAGTAAAAAGATTAGCCTCTTGGAGTTACCGCCTAATACTTTTGAAGTGTATCCCAACCCTTTTCAAAAGGGTCTGGAGCTAGACTATCCGCAAAGCTTAAAAA
>CAJXNI010000025.1 GCA_913057235.1 uncultured Bacteroidota bacterium | reverse complement strand
ACCGCCTAATACTTTTGAAGTGTATCCCAACCCTTTTCAAAAGGGTCTGGAGCTAGACTATCCGCAAAGCTTAAAAATAAAGCACCTAGCCCTTGTGAACTTACAGGGTGAAAAAGTCTGGGAAGAAGGTTCTGCCACCACTGGCCGGTATCATTTACCTGCCTTGCCGTCCGGACTATACCTCTTAAAGGTGCAAACCAATCAAGGACTGATTACCCGCAAACTAATGCGCGGGTAATGGATCAGAGCTGTGCACTGCCATTGATTCTGGGACTAAACGCACTCATTTTTGGTGGGGCTGGTTTGCTATTGCGCTGGCAGCCGCCCAAAAATATCAACCCCATATACGGTTACCGCACAGTGTGGGCTATGAAAAGTAAGGCGCATTGGGATTTTACCCAAAAGTATGCTGCCCGGCAAATGATTTTACTGGGCTTGCTGCTAGCCCTGCTGACATTAGTAGTTTATTTTCTCCCTCCTTTAGGTAAGTTGCTGCAGTTAATAAGCGCTGTTTCTATAATCATCATCCTGGTGATTTTAGTAATTGCTCGGGTGGAAGCAGCCTTAGTCAAAAAGTTTCCTTCCGGAAAAACTTAGCCTGCTTTTAAAAAAGAATTGTTTTCTTAAAAGCTGTTCCTGATGAATCCAACATTAGGACCCTAAAAAATGAAGTCCGCACAGCCACAGTCCTGAGCTTTTAGGCGGGAGACCCCAGGCTTAAACATAGCCAGCAGCTAAACGTCTTATTGCTATGGATTACCACCAAATTTTCTCTGAAATTCACCAGGAATTAGAGCCTGAAAAAGCACCGGGCCAAGTGGCCAGCTACATCCCGGAATTAGCCAAGGTAGACCCTACTAAATACGGTGTTTTTTTGAAAACCTTAGAAGATAGTTGTTTTGCTCTGGGTGATGCCCGTGAAGCCTTTAGCGCCCAAAGTATTACCAAAGTTTTCAGTTTAGCTCTGGCCATGCAGTTACAAGGCGATTCCATTTTTGACCGCGTAGATGTAGAACCTTCGGGTACCAGTTTCAATTCGCTGGTGCTGCTGGAGTATGAGGATGGCATACCGCGTAACCCGTTCATAAATAGTGGCGCGCTGGTCATTGCCGATATTTTGGTAAGTAACCTCCAAAATCCAAAGGAGGGTTTTCTGCAATTCGTGCGGGAGCTTACCCAGGATCCTCATATTGAATACAGTAAGGCCATCGCGCAAAGCGAAGCCCAGGAAGGGTTTAGAAACCGGGCCCTGGCCAATATGCTTAGAAGCTTTGGCAATATTGTCAATCCTGTAGAAGAAGTTCTGGATTTTTACTACTATCAGTGCAGCCTTTTAATGAGCTGCCAGCAACTGGCCGAAGCCTTTCTGCCTTATGCCAATGCTGGAAAAACATTAGAATGAGAGGCCTTGCTTAGTGCCCGGCAAAGTCAGAGAATTAACGCCCTCATGCAAACCTGTGGCTTTTACGATGAGGCCGGAGAGTTTGCCTTTAGAGTAGGCCTACCAGGCAAAAGTGGTGTGGGAGGTGGCATTGTTGCCGTGTATCCTGGAAAATACAGTGTGGCGGTAGGGAGCCCGGGGTTAAACCCTCAGGGCAACTCCGTTTTAGGCATGAAAACCTTAGAGCGACTTACCACTAAAACGGGAATGGCTATTTTTTAGCTGAATGACTCCTGCAGCTTAGTTACTTCTGCTTTAATGTAGGCCTGCTGCTGCTCAAGCCGCAATTTAGTGTCGGGTACGGCCCGCTCCTGGCAATCTTGAATGGGGCAATTCTCGCAGGTAACGCTTACCTCTCTTACGGGGATCTTTGAATCCTGGATAAACTTTACCTGCCGTTTCAGTTTTTTATCTAAAGACAATCCAATAGTAAGGCTCCGATAGTAGTTGGATTTAAACAAGTCGGGTTGGCGAACACTAAAAACCAAGTATTCATCTTTAGACCTGGGGTAGCGAGAAATCTGCACCCCTAAAGCCTGCTCCCCTTGCTGGTAGCGATCTGGGTTTTTTAAAATATCCAATGAGAGCCACCTACGGCAGTAGTGCTCATCACGCTCAGTAGCGTGGGGTTGATGCTGTCTGCTTAAGTGCAACTCTTTGCTCAAATGGTATTCTTCTTCTGCGGTGGGCGATTCAAAACGCAGGAAAAAAAGATTATCTAAACCAAAATGACCGGGCAACACATTGGTCAGCCGTTGAAATAAGGTTTCAGCCGAAGAGGTGTATTTCTTCAAGAGCTCTTGCAGCAAGTTTGGGTCCCAACGAGGTTGCTGAAAGAAATGCTGCAAATCAGCCTTGAGAACCTGCTCTGGAATTACCAGTGCCCCGGCAAAATAGCTGGCGTAAAAATTATTGAGCACCTCTTCAAAATGGTCAAAGTCTATCCAAGTGAAGGTGGCCGGCCTTTGGGTAATGCCCAACTCTACAAATGCCAGTTCTTTAGCCAGCAGAAAAATTTGTTGCCACTCATTGGTAGCAGGGTCAATAAGGAGTTTAGGACGCTTACCGGGCACAAAAACAGAGCGCACCGCAGGTAAATCATCCCGCCCCTTTAGTGTTTCTCGATCTATTTGATAGTTAAATTCATCCTGCAAAAGTTCCTCTAAAATGGGCAGTTCCAGCTTACCCTCATTGCGCAGCTGATACTTTTGAGCTGTCGCTTCGGCCTTAAGCTCTAACTCTTTAAAGTAGTTGTGGTGGAGCTCTTGGTAAGATCGCAATGCGGCTAGAAAAAACTTGTCGCGACTCACGTTATGCTGGCGCGCTAATTCAAACATGGTGGAAATAAAGGCATTCACCTTATCGGGCGCACTCACCATAATATCAATAAGCTGCTGCTCCTCCATGCCAAAAAGATTTAGGGGAATTTCCTCCAAAATACCACTCTGAATCATTTCAGCTACCGGTGCCATTTTACCGCTTAACTTCAGGCTTACCAGTTCATCGTACTCTACCTCCAAGGCTTTAGCCAGAACCAATACCTTATCGGTCTTAGGATATTTTTTACCCTTTTCAATTTCATTCAGATAGGATTTTGACAGCCCCGTTTTCTTAGAAAGTCCAAAAAGTGAAAATTTTTTAGCTTCTCGTAACTGCCTTAATTTAAGTCCGAAAATGCTGCGGATATGCGCTTCCTGCATAGAAATTTTTTGAGCGAAAGTAGTCAATAATCTTAGATTTGAATTAAGCGTTTTTATCTTTTTAGCGAACGTTCGCTTGTTTTTTACTTTTCGCTTTATTAGGTTTGTCCTGTAAATAATTCAACCATGTACACCTTAACGCATCAAGACATCACCTTCACCAAAGACCTACCCAGCGGAACGCATTTTCTCTTAAGCCAGCCAGCACTGGAGTTTTTAGAGGCCCTGCACCATCGGTTTAATGGCAAAAGACTGGAATTGCTGGCTGACCGAGAAAGCATACAAGAGCAAATAGACCGGGGTTATACGCCCCGGATGGATCCGCAAACGAGCCACATCCGCCAAAGCGAATGGCAGGTTGCCGCGCTACCGCAAGACCTGCAGGACCGCAGGGTAGAAATTACGGGACCGGTTGACCGTAAAATGGTCATTAACGCCCTTAATTCTGGCGCCCGGGTTTTTATGGCTGATTTTGAAGATAGCAACGCCCCTACCTGGACTAACTGTTTGAATGGCCAGCGTAATCTCTACGAAGCTGTGCGTGGCACCTTACAAATGAGCACGCCAAAAAAAGAATACCGCCTTAAGGCAAAGACAGCTACGCTAATGGTTAGGCCCAGAGGCTGGCATTTAAATGAAAAACACGTGCGGGTAAACGGTCAGGAAATGAGTGCCAGCCTTTTTGACTTTGGCCTTTACTTTTTCCACAATGCACAAGCACTCCTAAGCAGCGGCACCGGGCCTTACTTTTACCTACCAAAAATTGAGCACCACCAAGAGGCGGTACTTTGGAATGAGGTATTTGTTTTCGCTCAGGATTATCTGAGCATTCCACAGGGCACCATCAAGGCCACTGTACTTATTGAGACCATAACCGCTAGCTTTCAATTGGAAGAAATTTTATTTGCACTAAAAGATCACAGTGCCGGCCTCAATTGCGGCCGTTGGGATTACATTTTCTCTTTTATCAAGCGTTTTAAAAACCGTAAAGATTTTGTGTTCCCTAACCGAGACGAAGTAACCATGAATGTGCCTTGCATGGAAGCGTATACCACTTGGGTGATAGAAGCCTGCCATAAAAGAGGGGTGCATGCCATGGGCGGTATGGCCGCCCAAATTCCTATTAAAAATGATGCAGAGGCGCACCAAGCCGCGCTGGAGAAAGTGCGCAAAGACAAGCTGCATGAAGTGCAAAAAGGCCACGATGGCACCTGGGTAGCGCACCCCGCACTAGTACCCATTGCCTTAGAGGTTTTTGACCAACACATGCCCACTCCCAACCAAATTGAGAAACGTCCCAGCCAAGTGCCCGAAGGAGAAACTCTTTTATACGTGCCCCAAGGTAACATCACCGAACAAGGAGCCAGGAAAAACATCCGCGTAGGCGTTTTATACTTGGCGGCCTGGCTCAGTGGGCAAGGCGCTGCGGCCATCAACAATTTAATGGAAGATGCGGCTACAGCCGAAATTTCACGCACCCAAATTTGGCAGTGGCTACAGGAGCAGGTACACCTGCAAGACGGACGGCTTTTTGATAAGGCCCTTTATGAAAGTTTATTTCAGGAAGAACTTCTGAAATTAAAGGTGAACAACGGTTACAGCCCCGCCTGGCGGCCGCAAATCAGTCAGGCTGCGCAAATTTTCAATAAGCTGGTTACTAACCCGCATTTCACAGAATTCTTAACCCTTAAAGCCTACCCTCTTCTTTAAATCCAATTACCCATACACTTAAAAACAAACATCATGACAAATCAAGAGAAACAAGCCGCTGAACTAAGTAATAACTGGAAAAATGACCCACGCTGGAAAGGCATTGAACGCCCTTACACGGCCGCAGAAGTAATACGCTTACGCGGAGGAGTACACATAGAGCACAGCCTGGCCCGCATGGGTGCCACCAAACTTTGGCATAAACTCAAGAACCAAGATTACGTAGCCGGGCTTGGTGCGCTAACCGGTAACCAGGCCATTCAAGAAGTTGAAGCCGGTTTAGAAGCCATTTACCTGAGCGGTTGGCAAGTGGCTGCCGATGCCAATATTGCCGGGGAAATGTACCCAGACCAAAGCTTGTACCCGGCTAACTCGGTACCCATGGTGGTGCAGCGCATCAACAACGCGCTATTGCGATCTAGCCAAATACAAAGTGTAAATGGCGTAGGTAACAAAGACTACATGGTACCCATTGTGGCTGATGCCGAAGCCGGTTTTGGCGGCAACCTTAACGCCTATGAGTTAATGGCTGGTATGATTAGAGCCGGTGCAGCCGGTGTGCATTTTGAAGATCAACTAAGCAGCGCCAAAAAATGTGGGCACCTGGGCGGTAAAGTGCTGGTACCCACCTCTGAGGCCATTAATAAACTGGTGGCCGCACGGCTGGCCAGTGACGTGTTAGACGTTCCCACCCTCATCATTGCCCGCACCGATGCTGATGCAGCCGACCTTCTCACTTCAGATGTAGACGCACGCGACCAAAAATTCACCACGGGTAAGCGCACTTCAGAAGGCTTTTTCAGGGTCAACAATGGCGTGGCGCAGGCTATTGACCGCGCCTTAAGCTATGCCCCTTATGCAGATTTACTTTGGATGGAAACCAGCAATCCCAACCTAGAACAAGCCCGGGAATTTGCACAAGCCGTACACGCGCAGTTCCCTGGTAAAATGCTGGCCTACAACTGCTCTCCCTCTTTCAACTGGGCAGCTAAATTAAGCCGTAAAGAAATGCTTTGCTTCCGCGAAGAATTGGCTGCGCTAGGCTTCAAATTCCAGTTTATCACCCTGGCAGGCTTTCACGCGCTCAACACCTCAATGTTTGAGCTGGCCAGCGCTTACCGCGAAAGAGGCATGGCTGGCTACAGCGAGCTGCAAGAGCGCGAATTTGCCTTACAAAAAGAAGGTTTTAGAGCGGTTAAACACCAGTCTTTTGTGGGCACCGGCTTTTTTGACGCCCTTCAAAACACCATTACCAACGGCCAAAGCTCTACCACGGCTATGCAAGGCAGTACTGAAACTGCCCAGTTTGGCTAGTGGTTGTTTTGCTTAATTGAACAAAAAAGGCGGCCCGCGGGCCGCCTTTTTAATGGATGCTATTTGCTATTAATTCTCAAACTCTTCTAAAGTCTTGCAAATGATGGACACACAATCACGTAGTTGCGCTTCATTCATCACCAAAGGAGGCGCAAATCTAATAATGTTACCGTGGGTAGGTTTGGCCAGCAGACCGTTATCGCGCAAGCGCATGCAAATATTCCAGGCGGTATCGCTATCGGGGCTGTCGTTAATCACAATGGCGTTCAACAAGCCACGGCCGCGTACCAGTTTTACAATCTTGCTTTGCGCGATGTAAGTGTTCATTTCACTACGAAACAGTTCACCCAGCTCACGGGCATTTTGGGTAAGCTTCTCATCGCGAATTACATTTAAAGCGGCCATGGCCACTTCTACGCCCAATGGATTTCCGCCAAAGGTACTGCCGTGCTGCCCTGGTTTTATCACATTCATAATCGGGTCATCGGCTAAAACGGCAGATACGGGATAAGCACCACCACTAAGGGCTTTGCCTAAAATCAATACATCAGGGCGTATGTAGGTAGCTTCCTGGCGCTCGCAGTGCCCGGCACAGTCACATTTGCCACAGCTGGCTAGTAAGGCTCCCGTGCGGCCAATACCCGTCTGAATCTCATCGGTCATGAGCAAAACGTTGTGCTTGGAGCACAGTGCACGGGCCTTGCGTAAATACTCGTCATCTGGAGTAACTACTCCAGCTTCCCCCTGAATGGGCTCCACCAGAAATCCCGCTACGTTCTCCATTTGCAAGGCCTCTTCCAAAGCTTCAACATTGTTATAGTCAATGCGCACAAAACCAGGCGTGTAAGGACCAAAACCCTTGCGGGCATCTTCATCATTGCTAAAAGACACGATGGTGGTGGTGCGACCGTGAAAATTATTTTCGGCTACAATAATTTTAGTGTCGTCTGCGGGTAGGCCCTTCACTTCCTGCGCCCATTTCCGGCAAATCTTTAGGGCCGTTTCAACCGCCTCGGCACCCGTATTCATGGGAAGCACCTTGTCAAACTTAAAATACTCGGTGATGTACTGATCAAATACTCCCAGTCTGGAATTGTAAAAAGCCCGGCTGGTGAGGGTCATTTTTTCGGCCTGCTCTTTTAAGGTGCCAATAATGGCTGGGTGACAGTGGCCTTGATTTACGGCTGAGTAGGCCGAGAGGAAATCGTAGTATTTTTTCCCTTCCACGTCCCAAACGTAAACCCCCTCTCCACGGTCTAGCACAACGGGTAGCGGGTGGTAGTTATGGGCTCCGTATTTATTTTCAAGCTCCATCAATTCTTCAGAGCGACTGGTATCTTGGGTAGTTTGCATAATGTATCTTTTACTAAAATATAGCTAACGCTTGTGAGGTGGCAAAATAGGGTAATTTTGCCGGCAGAAACAAACGTATGCGCCCCTTTCACCGAAATGAAGTAACGGAGTTAACCATTAGCGACCTTGCCTTTGGTGGCAAGGGAATAGCCAAAATAGCTACCGCTGATGGCGATTATGTGGTTTTTGTGCCCAATACCATCCCTGGCCAGGTGGTTAAGGTACGGGTGGTAAAGCCCAAAGCCCGCTATGCCGAAGCCAAGCTGATGCAAGTTTTGCAGCCATCGCCCCAGGAGGCAAAAACCGCTTACTACCCTATACCGGGAGCGCCTTACATCACTTTGCCGCTGGAAGATCAGCGCCAATACAAGCAAAAAAGTACGCTGGAGCTTTTCAGGCGCATTGGTAAAATTGCGGAGCCCGAGGGTTTGCTGGATGAATTTGTAAGCTCGCCCCGCAGTTTCCATTACCGCAACAAAATGGAGTACTCTTTTTCGGCTGTAGCCTATGATGCGGCCCAGGATGCTTTTGTAGATGAGTTTGCGCTGGGCTTTAAAAAGCGCGGCCAATGGCTGGCGGTAGAACCCCTTTTGGGCGATAGCGGCATGTTTGATGCGCAACTGGAAAAGTTCATTCCCAAAATTCAGGAATATTTTACCAGCCGCGGTTTTAGTGCCTGGCACAGTAAAAAGAACAGCGGCTTTTGCCGGATGCTGGCGGTGAAAAAGAGCTTTTTGCATGATCACCTTTTACTGAACCTTGTGACCAGCAGCAGCCAATTGCAGGCCTTTGATGCCGATGGTTTTAAAAATTTTGTGCTAGCTGAGTTAGGCGATCGGCTGGCGGGCCTGGTGCACACCGTTAATGACGACATTTCAGACCGGCCTAAAAGCACCGATGGCCAGCAAGAGATTCTGCACGGCCAGGATTTTATAGAAGAAGAAATCAATGGCTTGCGCTTTAGCATCAGCCTGGAAAGCTTTTTCCAAACCAATCCGGCTTCGGCCGAAAGGCTGTACCAAAAGGCCCTGGATTATGTGTTTGAAAAAGAACCTACTAGCAAGCCTTATATTTTAGACCTGTTTAGCGGCACAGGCACCATTACGCAGTTGCTGGCGCAAAGGGCTGAAAAGGCGCAAATTATTGGTGTTGAGCTGGTGGAAGAGGCGGTGCAGGATGCGCGACAAAATGCGGAGGCTAATGGCTTACAGGGTCTTAAGTTCTATGCCGCAGACGTAGGTAAATTTCTGCTCAACAATCCGCAATACAGCGGTAAAATTAATACGCTAACGCTGGACCCACCCCGGGCCGGCATTGCCCCTAAAACCCTTAGAAAGGTGATTAAGCTAGGCGCTGAACGGATGGTGTACATCAGTTGCAACCCAGCTACCCAAGCCCGTGATTGCCTGCAATTGGCTGAGGCTGGCTACCAGCTTAAAAAATTCAGTTTAGTAGACCAGTTCCCGCATACCGCGCACATTGAAAGTGTGGCGCTGTTTGAGAAGGTTTAGGGCAGCGGTTTTAGAAACCCTAAATTAGAGCTCATAATATGAAAAAACAGCGCACCTTACTTCTAATGGGGACTCTTTTCTTGCTATCGATAAGAGCTAGCGCTCAAACCAATCTAAGCCTGGAAACCGCTCCCTTTCGTTTTGTCTACGGTGTAAATGCCCAATTGAATTTTGAACTTCCGGGCCGGCAACTGATTAGTGTGCAATACCAAGATCACCAGCGCGATTATTTCTCCATTCCCAGTGTGAGTGATGACATCAATTTATTGCCCCAACTTTATGAAGCAAGCGGCAGCACCTGTTTTATTTCGTTTATGCTTCCCTTAGAAAATGCCGGTAAAGCAAGGTTTTGGTACGGGCCTAAATTTGGTCAAAAACACCTTAAGGGCTTTGCCAAAAGCGTGAATTTTCAAGGAATTGAGAGATCCGTAAAGATTGACCAGCGCAATAATTATTACCTGGGTCAATTTGTTTTGCAGTACAGCTTGGGAAGCTTTTACCTGGGCGGTTATTTGCACTTGGGTGTAGTGCACATTCGCTGGGAAGACCAACGCTTCAATCCCGATGGTTCTCTCTACCTAACGGGGGATGGATGGGACAATCTTTGGTCACCGCATGCCTTAGGCGGTATTTCGGTAGGCGCCCGTTTTTAATCTTGATCAAAAAAACCCGCCAGCACGGTGCGCAAGCCTTTTACCATAAAAAACACCGCTACCAGCATGAGAATTATACTGGCTACAAGCCACAGGTAGTTACCCTTTTGGTATGCCGGAATACCGGCCAAATAGAAAATACCCGGTGCGGTGAAAATAAGCGGTAAGGCTATGGCCAGAAAGCGCATGCCTTTTGCAATTTTGTCTTTATCAGAAGCCATGTACCAAAATTACTCAAATGCGCGGGTAATTCCAGCTTAAGCGCATTGCTTAGTTTTGAAAAAAATAATTCTTGAAAACCCTAGGTATCATTCCAGCCCGCTACGCCAGCTCTCGACTACCCGGCAAGCCCCTGGCCCAAATTGCAGGCAAACCCATGATTCAGCATGTGTATGAACGCAGCAAAGCCGCGGTAGATTTGCTATACGTTGCCACCGATGACCACCGCATTGCCGAGGCCGTTAAGGGCTTTGGAGGACAGGTTTTGATGACCTCAGCCGAGCACAACAGCGGAACAAATCGCTGCCTGGAAGCTTATGAAGTTTTAACCCGGCAGGGGGCTGCAGCCGATGTGATCGTAAACATCCAAGGCGATGAGCCCCTCATTGAGGTGGCCGAAATTAAACGGCTCATTGCCTTGTTTGAAGATCAGCAAACCGAGTTAGGTACCCTGGCCAAGGCTATTGAAACGCAAGCCGATTTGGACAATCGTACCGGCTGCTTTGTAGTGATGACTAAGCAAAGAAGAGCCCTCTACTTTAGCCGGGCACTTATTCCCGTGGTACGCAACCATCCCCCACAAGAATGGATTAAGCACCATACTTTTTACAAGCATTTGGGCATGTACGCCTATCGCCCTGAGGCGCTTAAAAAATTTGCCGCCCTTCCGCAAAGCACCCTAGAAACAGCTGAGAGCCTGGAACAAAACCGCTGGCTGGAAAATGGCGGTAGCATTACCGTTGGCCTGGCCGAGCATGACGCTATTTCGGTAGATACGCCCGAGGATTTAGCCCAGGTAAGAGCCCTGGTGGAAAAAATATGAACACCACCGAGCTAAAGGCATTTTTAGACGAGAAGGTAGCCCAGTACAACCATCCGCGCTTTATTGAGAGCGACCCCATTAGTATTGCCCATAACTTCACCAAAAAAGAAGACATTGAAATAGCCGGATTCTTTGCGGCCACGCTAGCCTGGGGGCAAAGAGTAACCATTATAAAAAATGCGCAAAGGCTAGTGGACTTTATGGATCAGGCGCCCCATGATTTTATTCTAAATCATGCCCCGCAAGACCGCCAAAAAATGGAGGGCTTTGTGCACCGCACTTTCAATTTTCAGGATTTACTTTTTTTTCTGGAAGCCCTCCAAAATCTCTACCGCCACCAAAAAGGCTTAGAAGGGGCTTTCACCGATGGAAAACCCGCTAGCGCCCGTGAGGCCCTAGAGCAATTCAGAGCGAAATTTTTTGAAACCCCTCACCTAGCTCGCAGCCAAAAGCACGTTTCCAATCCTGCTAAAAATTCATCCTGCAAAAGGCTAAACATGTTCTTACGTTGGATGGTGCGGCAAGATACACAAGGCGTAGACTTTGGATTATGGACCGGTTTAAAGCCCGCTCAACTCAGTTGCCCTTTAGACGTGCACAGCGGTAACGTGGCGCGTAAATTGGGCCTATTAAAACGTAGCTATAATGATTGGAAAGCGGTACAGGAGCTTGATGCCAGTCTGCGCGCGCTAGACCCTAATGACCCCGTGAAGTATGATTTTGCCCTTTTTGGATTGGGCGTGTTTGAGAGATTTTAACCTTTACACATATTTTAATGGCTATGGAAATTTTGCGAAAAAACTGGTGGTTATTGGCCTTACAAGGCCTTTTGCTTATTGTCTTGGGGGCTTTAGTCATTTTCTCGGTGGGCTTTAGGCTTACCGACTTAATTGCCTATCTAGGCATTAGCTTTTTGGCTTTTGGACTGGTTATGTTTTTCTGGGGGTGGCGCAAGCGAAAAACGCATTCCAATTGGTTGGGGCTTTCCTTTTTTGGGGTGATCCAGGTAATTGTAGGGGTTCTAATTTTATCCGATCCCAACTGGGCTACTTCAGTGTTTTCGTACACCATTGGGGGCTGGGCCGTGCTCATGGGCATTTCGCAATTTGTAATGGGCTTTGGCCGAAACCAAAACAGGCTGCTCTACTTTTTAAATGGCGCGGTATCCATTGTCATGGGCATTCTCATTATTTACAATCCCTTTCCATCGCCTAATGCCATGACCTACCTGGTTGGGTTTTACAGCTTGCTCCTGGGGTGCTTCCTCATCTACTATTCTTTAAAGGCCCGCAACTGGGGTAAAAAGCCATCCGCCAAAAAGGCCCCTAAGGCTACAGCCGATGGCAGCGCACTCACTAATGAATCTGAAGAAGGGACAAAACCTTCTACTGACTAAGCTTAGCAATATCCTGGGTTTCTAAAACAACCGAATGCCCGGGTTCATTGGCCGCTTTAATCATGGCCATAGCAATGTGCTCCGCTTCCAGCCCGCGGTATTTTTTAGGCACCAGTGGCTTTAAGGCTTTAACCAAAAATTTACCAATATTTTCACCCAATCTGAATTCTTGCCGAGGCCCCAGAATAAAGGAAGGCCTAAAAATATGCAGCTGCGGAATGGCCATAGTTTGCAAGGCTTCTTCCATTTGCCCCTTAATGCGGGGGTAAAACATTTTGCTTTTTGCGTTGGCTCCCAAGGCCGATACTACCAACATGCGTTTCATTTGCCCTTTTAAACCGTAAGTGGCCGTGCGCAAGGGAATTCCGTAGTCTACATTTTTGTAATGGGTTAGATCTGGCGCCTTGGCCTGGGTAGTGCCGATGGCACAAAACACATCCTCCGCGGAAATACCCGTACCAAAAGTGCTGTCCTTGGTTAAGTCGCCTGTGATCCATTGCAACTTTTCATGCTCTCGGGTAGATTCTGATCGGGCGTAGACCCACACTTTTTCATAGCGCTCATCGGCTAAAAGCTGCTCCAAAAGAAAACTACCCACCAAACCGGTAGCTCCTACAATTGCGGCTGATTTACTCATTATCTAAAGCTTTTAAATCTATGACCTTTAAATACCAACCTTTTTCTACTTGGTAGGTATTGCGACCAAAAAAAAGTAAACCACCCCCGGCTAATAACAGTCCGGCCCCCAGTGTGGCCTGCGAATCTCTAATAATAGGCCGGTCATCATTAATGGTGTTATTTACGGCCACCACACCGCTAAACAGCAAACCACCGGAGGCTAAAGCCGACCCTAAGAGGCTCATCAACTCGTTGTAGGTTCTAAGATGCGTAATGGCACTAAGGTAAACCGTGCGCTTGCCCACCTGCACTCTATCTTCGGTAATAAGGCTTAAGTTCCCTTTAATCCAGCCATCCTCTTCAGCCACCTTAATGGCTATTTTGGTCCCCAAATTTAGACGTTCAGCGGGCACGCGCCCTTTTTTCATCACGTATAAATAGCTTTGATTGGTTTGGGCGGCCAGCTGCAAAGGCAGCACCAGTGCCAAAATCCATAAATTTCGCATTAATCCGTTTCTTTGGGTTTGTAGTGATAGATTACGTTGTGGGCGGGCTCCTTTTCTCCCGCATACTCTTTCCAATAATCCTCGCCATACTTGGCAATTTCATGGCTAAGATCGTCATCTTCCCAATAATCTTCAGCTTTGGGAACAGACTGTCGCGGTAGCACTCTACGATACAGCACAGCCAAGGCCATACCTACCGCTCCACCCGCAATATGGGCTTCGTGACTTACCTTCTCCTCTACCGGCAAAAGACCCCAAAATAAACCACCATAAACAAAAACCACCAGAAGAGAAAGCGCCAGAAGGTTGCTTTTGCCTTGTAATATTCCGCTGAAAAAAATAAAGCCCACCAGCGCGTACACCAGGCCTGAGGCGCCTACGTGGTAACTCTCTCGGGCAAAGAACCAAACCAATAAACCACTCACTAGCCAACTAATTGCTATGACCCAACTTGCTTGCCGAGGATAGAAGTAGTACAAGGCCACACCTAAGAGTAAAATGGGAATGGTGTTGCTCACCAGATGTTTTAGGTCACCGTGAATTAAAGGAGTACCAACTATCCCGGGTAAACCCGAAAATTCACGGGGAAATATTCCCCACTGATAGAGATTGAGATTAAAGGTGAAATCCGCCCAATAGCTGATCCACATAAGTAGAATTAATAGGAACGGAAACAGCACTACTTCTATGCCTAAAGGGGCTACTTCTTCCTTTTCATTGAAAGCTGTACCGGGTTTTAACCAACTTTTCATCACGTATAAATGTACTTACTTTTGCCGCATTTAGAAGCACAATTTATGAGCGCCCCTCTTGCTGAACGATTACGTCCTAAAACCTTTGACCAATACCTGGGCCAAGAAAAATTGGTAGGAAAGAATGGCGCTTTAAGGCAGCTTTTGGCACAAAAAATAGTGCCCTCCATGCTTTTTTGGGGACCGCCTGGAGTGGGTAAAACTACTTTAGCTGAACTGATTGCTCAGTTTAGCGGGCGCAAATTTTTTACCCTTAGCGCCATTAATAGCGGTGTGAAAGACGTGCGCGAGGTTATTGAAAAAGCCAAGGGCCAAGGGCTTTTTGCACAAGGCAGCACCCCTATTCTTTTTATAGATGAAATACACCGCTTTAGTAAATCGCAGCAAGATAGTTTACTGGGTGCGGTAGAACGCGGAGTAATTATCTTAATTGGTGCCACTACTGAAAACCCAAGTTTTGAGGTGATTAGTGCTTTACTGTCTCGATGTCAGGTATACACCTTAGAGCCTTTGGGCGTTGCTCATTTAGAAACTTTACTTGACCGGGCTTTTGCCGAAGATGAATGGCTGCAAAAACAAAAAGTAGAGCTTAAAGAAAAGGAAGCCTTATTTAGGTACAGTGGTGGTGATGCCCGGAAGATGCTGAACAACCTGGAGCTAGTGGTGGGTAATTTGGGTGATTCAAAAGTGATTACCAATGCCACCGTGGAGAAGATTCTGCAGCAAAGCAGCACCCGATACGATAAAAATGGTGAGCAGCATTATGATATTATCAGTGCTTTTATTAAATCCATCCGCGGAAGCGACCCTAACGCAGGGCTCTATTGGCTGGCCCGCATGATTGAGGGAGGCGAAAGCCCTGAGTTTATTGCGCGTAGGCTTTTAATTTTAGCTTCAGAAGATATTGGATTGGCCAATCCTAACGCGCTGCTGTTAGCCAATACCACTTTTGAGGCGGTACAGAAAATTGGCTGGCCTGAAAGCCGAATTATTCTTTCGCAGTGTGTAATTTACCTGGCCAATTCACCCAAAAGCAACAGCGCCTACATGGCTATTAACAAAGCTCAGGAACTGGTGAAAAAGACAGGTGAGTTACCGGTACCACTGCATTTACGCAATGCCCCTACCCAACTAATGAAAGAGCTAGGCTATGGCGAGAAGTACAAATACTGCCATGATTACCCTGGTCATTTTGTGGCTCAGGAGTTTTTGCCTGATGCAATCAGCGGCAAGACTTTATATCAACCAACAGAGAGTGCATCCGAAAAAAAAACCAGCGAAGCTTTGATGCAACGCTGGCCGAAATATTTTAAGAAATAAGGAAATTAGAATCCTTTAAAGGATTTGGTAACGGTGGCGGTTTCAGTTCCATCGTCAAAAGTGATTTTCACTAAATCAAGACAACCGTCTTCTTGAATAAAATCTAAAGAACCACTCTCAAATTTGATGTTTTCACCGTCAAGAGTGGCATCTACCACTCCAGATACCATTCCGTACTCACAGCCTTTAAAAAGTCGTAAGGGCTCAACTACTATCATGTCAACACTATCGGCATTCACAAAGTCAACCCCTGAAAAAGTTCCTTCAATGCTAATATCATCATCGGCAAAATCATTGGGTGTGCTTAATCCGGCCAGCCATCTAACAGATTGGTTGATGTCCATTCTGAATTCATCATTGTAAATCTGGTCTTGGGCGGTAACGGTAAATTGGTCATTACCATCATAGGTAATAGATAAACGCCCCGCGAAGGTTTTCTCGTCAGCTCTATAGTTGCTGAAGTCAAGGTAATGCACAGATCCAGGCTCTAAATAAGCGGCACTTCCTGAAACAACTACCTGGCCTTCCCGCACGGTACCTTCATCTCCGGTTACACCCTTACCAAAATCAAGCGTGTAATTGTTAGGACCCAAATTGGTAGATCTTTTTAACCAAGCACCGTCTACCTGCACAGAGTCTTCACTAGCAAGTTCTGCACTTCTCAGGCCTTCATCCATTAAAGCATAAAGGTACAGCGCGTTGGCCTCTGTTACCAGAAAATAGTCTGCGAGACGCTCTTCCGCATCAGCTTCTAAATTGTTAATCTCCTCACATGCTGTGAACGAAAAAGCCAAAAAGAAGAGGCCTCCCGTGATACCAATAAATTTTTTCATAATTGATCGATTTTTCATGAGTTAAATTAGTGAAATTTGAATGTCAATCGTTTGAACCTAAAAACGCGATATTTATTCCTAAACGGACATTAGTAGTTTGCAAGCCTTGGTAGGCAATGGCTCCTACCAGATTTTCGGTAAGCACAAATAGCTGCACAGGGCCCAATTTTGCCTGCAGGCCTGCGCCAATGTTATGAGCCACTCCATTAATTATCGAATAACCGCCAATAATTTGAAAATCGCGCGCCAGGCGTCCTTGGTAATTTATGCCTATATCATGATACCAGGTACCGTTCCAAATCCGGGCGTGGTAGAGAGCGCCAAAAACATGGTTTGGGGTAACGAAAAAGTTTGCTCCTGCAAATACTTGTGACATTAGAGACTTGGTGTAATTACCTCCCTGAGTTTCTTCAAAGTTAAAGGCCTCAACTAGGGTATCGGCAAAATCATCAAAACCACTTCCCGTATTTTCATTACTCAAATCAACGTCCACCCCGTCAAACTCGTACGTACCATCGCTTTTAAACTGAGCCACATCTTGTTGCCAGGTGATACTGCCAAGGTCTATGATACTAGCGCTTAACTCCCAACGTTCCGTTAATTTATAAGTAGCCCCTAAATCAATGGCCATTCCCCGATTATCGGTTAGGGCTAAACTCCCAGGGTCGTTCAGATTGTCGCCTTCAACCAGTGACCTACCTGAGCTTTGGAGTAAAACATCGGTGTTAATAATGGCGGAGAAATTTGATTGATTCTCAATAGAAAGGCGCGCCCTCTCAAAATGCGAATGGGCTTGACCGATAATGTATTTGTAGCGTGCTCCAACAGTTAATCGCTCGTCTAGAAATGTGTGCTGATAACCCAGGTAAAGGTTTGTTCGAGCTACGGTCTCAAACTCAAAATTATCAATGGAAAAGTTCGTGAGTGTATTATTGTTGTCATCCACAAAAAGAACCTTCATTAGGGCTCCCGGTAAGTCCATCCGGTAGGCGATATCCACTGTAGATCCCATGCTTACAAAACCATTACCTGCCTTAAAACCTATGCCTAGTAAATCAAGACTGCCGCTAAGCGTTAAGTGACTTTGGCCATCTAAATTACGTGAAACCTGCTCTAGATTTTCATTCACATTTGAACCCTCTTCCAACAGGTCTACTAAGGCAAAGCCATTATTATGGTAATTAAAGGACGCCCCTGCCAAACCCGGTAAGGCTAGCCAGAACTTACTTTGCTGCTGCATTCCAGGATTGGTATGCAAGCTCTGACCAATAGCATTAAAATTGTACAACATCAAATCGCTTTGAGACAGTAGATTCCATCCGCTGCATAGCAATAGTAGCACTAAAAAATACGTTCTAACTCTCATAGACTCTCGGGATTTACATTAAGTCTAACTTGAGTGGCCATGCGCACTTCCAGTCCATCGGTTGCATATAATTTAACTCTTTCACTTCCTCCGTTTAAGGTGTTTACAGCGGCCCTGAACCGGATGGCGTTAGACTTAAGCAAGGCAGTTATTTGCTCATCATTTAATACTATTTCACTCTCGGTTACACTAGTACCATTTGACTGACCATTGGCATCTACCGGAGCGGCTTGCAAAAAGTCCAGAAAAACCCCGCCAATGCTGTCTCCAGTAGTGGAGTCCAGAAAAGACACTTGCATATTCATAGTCACTGGAATAGCATTTTCACTACGTACAAACAAAGTAAGCTCCTCAATGAAGTCAGGACTCTCTACGCTACCAATCTGCACGTCTTCAATCGTTTCATCCAGGGTCATTTGTTCCAAACGAAGCTCAAGGGGAATATCCAGCTCAAAGTTTACGGAGACCTTGGAGTTTCTACTCACGAAATTAGGGGTAGAAGGGCGACCTCCGGGGTTTAAGCTGGCCTGCGCCCGATAAAACACCTGGTTTGGAATATTGGCCAAAAAGTTGACAATATTCGAATTGTCATTATCTACCGAGAAGGGACTGAGTGTAGGAGTGTTAACATCTGGGGCGGCATTGATTACTAAATTGGGGGGAGCTAAAGGGACCCCACTGCCCGCGCTGTTGAGACCCGTAAAAGTAGACCTCACCTCAACGGGTAGTCCAGCCGAACTAATAGTAGTAAGAGTTACCGTAGGATTAGATAAAAAGAAACCTCCTGCAAAATTTTCCAATCCTGAGATACCTAAATCAAAATCACCAGGAGGAGCTACCACTGCACCTTCCCCAAAGAACCCTACCGCCCGCTGTACTTCCAAACTCTTAAGTCGAAAAATCACGTCTAAATCTACCCCGCTGGGCAGATCGCTGATATTTTGAATGGCCAATTGCACGTCTAGAAAATTAGTGCGCGTGCCCCCAGCGGTAAAATCAAAAAACAATTGAGCTACCGAGGCTGAATCTAGAGCGGTGGTCTCATTTGCTGCCAAGGTGATCGTACGTGAGAAAGGTGTTCCTCCATCGTCTGTATTGAATAAGGTAAACTGAATGTCAATCGGATTAGAAACAGGAGCGGAACTAACAATAGAATACTCAAGGAAGCCTTTAAAAAACTCAGCTGAATCTATTTCAGCTCCTCCTAAAGTACCCAGATTTTTCCCTACCTGAACAATGGGTAAAACCCGACTCAGGGTAATTTGCTCGGGATCCTGGTCAGGAATACGCACCAGTTTATTGGCTCCATAACTAAAGATAGAGTCCTGGCGGTAATAAATTCGCAAAGCATCATCCGGGTCTATTTGTAAAAGTGTATCACCGTCCGTTACTAAGTCTGCCAGGGTTAACCTGGCATTAACCAGAGGGATGGTGCCATTAGGTTGAATTTTTATTTCTTTCCAAAGATCAAAATCAATATCCTTCTCACAACTCAAAAACAGCAGAGATGTAAGGGCTAAAAGGAGTCGCTTAATCATATCCAATTGTTGGGCTTGCTTGGTTGAAAATACTGTAAATCAGGTGGCTGACCATAATTTATGGTTCTTGCACTTGTAAGGTCAAGATAAGAAAAAATTAGAAATCTGGATTTAATTATTGCGAGTTACTGGTAATTAAGTTTAAGGAACCATGCGAATTAAAAACCCTAACGATTTTGATACCTGGTGATTCTCATCTCAGTTCTTCTGTTCAAGGCCCGGCCCTCCTCCGTATCATTGGTAGCCACAGGCTGCTCGGCACCGTAGCCCGCAGAGTTTAACCGATCTGCCTGAATGCCTTTGTTTAAGAGATACTCATACACGGCTTTGGCTCGTTGCTGACTTAACTCTTTATTGTAAGCATTGGTGCCCTGGTTATCGGTGTGGCCTTCCAGACTTACCTTTACGCTGGGGTTGGCTTTCAAGAAATTGTACACTTTGTTGAGCTCCGCAAAACTGCGTGAATTGAGTTCATAAGAGTCAAAATCAAAAAAGACATTCTCTAGCTTTACACTCTGCCCCACTTCAATAGGAATGAGTTCAATGTTTAGCACCTTAGCCTGATCGGCCCCTTGGGAGCCCAACTTAAAGTTTTGCGAGTAAAATAGATAGCCCCGTTTCTCAATAGAAAGCGCGTATTCACTTTCGCCCGGTAACACTGCATAAAACTTCCCATCGCGCCCACTGGTTTTTTTAAAGCTAAAGGTGCTATCGGTTAAACCGCTAAAATCAATCTCAGCCGCCAAAGGCTCCCGGGTTTTTTGGTCTATTACGCTTCCGCGGATGTAAGCCACCGCCTTGGCTCGCCTGTTTTCTGGTAGGCTAAAAGAATAGAGGTCCAGCCGGCCTAAGCCGGTTTCTAAAGCATCACTACTGAAGAAGCCTGTTCGGCCGTCTGGCGCTACAATTAGGCTAAACTCCTGAGCGCTGGTGTTAATAGGATAGCCTAGATTTTCAGGCGGTCCCCAGCTGCCATCGGGTTGTTTGCGGGAAACAAAGAAATCTAAATCGCCCATGCCGGGGTGCCCGTTAGACGAGAAGTACAAGCTTTGCCCATCAAAATGGATGAAAGGACTGGTTTCCTGGCTGCCGGTATTAATGGCCCCTTCCACAGGTTTTGCTTTGGTCCAGCCATCGGTGGTAAAGCGGCTGTAGTAAATGTCTAAATTCTGGTCGGTACTGCCCCGGCCCCGCACAAAATACAAGGTTAAACCATCGGGCGAAATACTGGGTTGGCTCTCCCAAAGGCCACTGTTAATCTGCGGACCCAGATTTATAGGTTTGCCCCAAAAGCCGTTGGGTTGCAGAAAGCTGGCAAAAATATCACAAGAGCCAAAGCCATCAGGACGCTCACAAGCAGCAAAGAAAATCACCCGGCCATCGGCCGTAATGGTTTGGGCACCCTCATTGCGGGGCGTGTTTAAAAGCCCTTGTACGGCCTTAGCCTGCTTCCATGCTCCGGAGATGCTATCGCGGGTGGTGACCCAAAAGTCTTCGTCCTTTTTCTCGCCCTCCATGTTGCGGTGGGTGAAAACCAGCGTAAGGCCATCCGCAGAAATGCTGGGGAAATACTCCATTTGAGGGGAGTTTACCCTATCGCCTAGGTTTTTAGGGTCATAAGCTTTGGCTTCCTTTTTCGCTTCCAAGGCAAAGGCACAGCTCTCAATCATGCGGTTTACCTCAGTAAGGTAGCGCTGGTTGGCCCTGGGGTTTTCAGCGTAGTTTTGTAGTGGTTTGCGGGCTTGCTCGTACTTTTCCAGTTCATACAGTAACCGGCCGTAAAAAAGGTCTAGATAATACGGTGGATTATGCTGGTAGGCCCGCTCGTAAACGGAAAGGGCGCTGTCTTTCTTACCCAGTTTTTTGTAGAGGTCAGCCAGAAAAAGCAAGGCATCCATGTAGCCTGGTTCCTCTTCCAGCGCTTCAAGCAGGCTCTCCTCGGCTTTGTCAAACTTCTCAGTAGTAACGTACTCCCGCGCCTTTTGAAAATCGCGCACCGCCCTTTTGCTTTGGCCACGGGCGCTGATTGAAAAAATAATGACGAAAAGCAGAGCTAATTTTTGCATACTAAGTAGTGTTGGGCCAGCAAGGTACTAACCTGTTTTGAACTAAAATATTTTGATGCAGCGGTGGCAAAAGCTCTGAACCCATAACCAGGTTAATAAGTCAGGGCTTTATTTTCCAAATTTGATCAGAAATGGGCAGGTACTCTGGCAGGGCGGCTGAGCCATACCACTCAAATAGCTCATAGTCTAAAAAGCCATTTTTTATGGCCGGATCGGTTTGCAGCAGTGCCATAGCCTCTTCCCTACTCGTAACTCCGTTTAAAATAAATATACCGCGGTACTGCTGGCTGTTCTTACCCAAAGGGCCGGCTACAATTATTTTACCCGCTTCCACCAATCGGTTAATATTTTTTAAGTGGCCCTTAAAGCTTACGCGGATGCTGTCTTTATTCGCACTTTTATTGGGCCCGGTTTTGAGGATCACCAAGTAGTAACTTTTCATGCCGTAATCATCGGCCCCCAGCCTAAGGGCCAAAGCCGAATCATATTTAGGGTTTGCTTCTACCGCCCGTAAAGAGTCGGGTTGAGCGTGACCCGTTGCGCTTAGCACCAAAGTTCCAATAAGGAGTAGCACCATTTTTTTCATAATCGGCCAATTTGAGTGCAAGTTTACAGAAGTTTAACTAGCTCTCACCAAGCTCAAAAACTGGCGCTGAAAAACCAATCCTTGTTCTCTATTTAATTAACAATAACCTGTGGAGGAATCTTTTGACAAAGGCTACTTAAATTAGAATTCTTCTTAATTTAGCTTCAAATTAATACGCAATGAATCATCTGGGCAATAACATTCGCCATCTGCGCAAGCAAAAAGGTTTTACCCAAGCCGCTTTGGCGGATAAACTAAGCGTAAACCGCAGCTTAATTGGTGCTTACGAAGAAGGGCGCACGGAGCCACGCATTGCTACCCTACAGTTGCTTTGCCATATTTTTAAAGTGCCTTTGGGCGATTTAATAGAAAAACCGCTGGATAAAAACTACCAAGGCAATTATGCAGCCGGAGCACTGCGCGTGTTGCCCGTTCCCGTTGATGATCAGGGCGATGAGCTTATCACCTTAATTCCGCAAAAAGCAGCGGCCGGTTATACCAAGGGGTACGCGGACTCTGAGTACATAGAACAGCTTAAAACCGCCAACCTACCCTTTCCGGAGTTGCAACAAAGCGGAAGCATGCGCATTTTTCAAATTGAAGGCGATAGCATGTTGCCCGTGCAGCCAGGCGCCTACGTTATTGGCGAGTTTGTGGAAGACTGGCGTCATCTAAAAAGTAACCAGTGCTATATTTTGCTTACGCTGAATGATGGCATTGTCTACAAGCGCGTAGAAAATCGTTTGAATGAAGAAAACCAGTTTGTGCTGAAATCAGATAACAGCGAGTACAAACCCTATACTTTGCCCCCCGAGGAGATTTTAGAGGTTTGGCAAGCTAAAGGGGTTCTAAGCTTTGAAATCCCCGACCAGGATTCACTCCAGGAGCTGCACAACCAGCGGCTATGGCAAATGATGGATGAAATGAAAGCCGAAATCAAGAGGCTAGCGGCCAAGATGGAAAAAACTACATGAAGAAAGATTTGAAGACTGGGCGAGGCGCTCAAATAAATACGCACAATCCCTTTCATCAACAACATTACACGGTTGATCCTGAATTTAAGGAGCACCTGCACCAGTCAGGCGAAGACACCAGCGGTAACGCCAAAACCACCTACACGGCAGTCTATCCCAAAACCATTTTAAACCGTGTAAACAGCCCCGATATTGGCAAAACCTGGAGCATGAATCCCTACCAGGGCTGTGAACATGGTTGTGCGTATTGCTACGCCCGCAACTCCCATGAATACTGGGGTTACAGTGCCGGCACCGACTTTGAACAAAAAATCTTAGTTAAGAAAAATGCGCCCCAATTGCTGGAGAAGGCTTTTCAAAAACCCAGTTGGCAACCTGAGCCCATCATGCTTTCGGGTAACACCGATTGTTACCAACCCATTGAGAAAAAACTGCAAATTACCCGTGGTCTTTTAAAAGTTCTGGAAAAGTATCAGCATCCGGTGGGGATCATCACCAAGAATGCCCTCATTCAGCGGGATGTGGATATTCTGAAGCGAATGGCCGAAAAGCGCCTGGTGAAGGTGAGTATTTCCGTAACCACGTTAGATGAGGACCTGCGCAGGAAATTGGAGCCGCGCACCGCTTCCGTAAAGAGACGCTTGCAAACCATTGAGCTTTTAGCCCAGAATAATATCCCGGTTAATGTGATGCTTGCACCCGTGATTCCTGGCTTAAACAGTCATGAGGCCATGGCTGTGGCCGAAGCCTGCAGCAATGCCGGTGCCGTTAAATTCAATTACACCATGGTTCGCCTCAATGGCCGGGTTTCGGTTTTGTTTATGGATTGGGTGCAAAAACACTTTCCCGATCGCTATCAAAAAATAAAGCACGGCATAGAAGCTACCCATGGAGGTCTGTTAAATGACAGTCAATTTGGACGTAGAATGCGTGGGGAAGGTGAGTATGCGCAACAGATTAAGCAAACGGTAGCCTTAGCGCGCAAAACCTATTTTGCCGAAAAAAACTACCCTGATTACAACTGTGATGACTTTCTGCGTGTGCCCAAGGGGCAGTTTAGTTTGAGGATTTAATGTTAGAAAAGGCACTTAGGATGTTAGACGATGCTTATTCCAACGGGTCTTCTGATTTAATCTTCCGCGAATAAAGATTTAACAATCGACTGGGCTCTGATTATGTCAGAAGCAGCAACGTGCAACTCTACATCGTTTTGAGTAGAACCGAATCCGGCCAATCGCGCAGAGTTTACATTATCTCTAATGTGGATGGTGATGCCATTCTCTTTTAATACTTGCGCCACTCGGTTAATGGTTATGGCGCTGTCGGTTAGTAACAGTTCGTATTGGTTCATCCTTTTTCTTTTGGGTTTGGCTTAAAATAGTCGCATTAGGTGTTAGATAATTAGATTAATGCATTTAACATCTGCCATTTTTTAATGCCTAAGATAATCGTTTCAATCCCACTCAAATATCAACTCCTGTACTAAATCAGGATGCAGGCTTTGCGCTACCGGGCAGGCCTTCGCTACTTTTTCTAAAACCTGAGCGGCCAAAGCTCCGCCCGAAACCTGGCATTTTAGTTTCACAGCAATGCCACTGATGCGCCTGGGGCCGCTGGCCATCTCCTTTCCCACGCTAGCGCGGGCTTCAAAATCCCAGCTCTCTTCTTGCGCTCGTATGCCCATCACCGTAATCATGCAGGTGGCTAGTGCGGTGGCCACCATATCGGTAGGCGAAAAAGCTTCGCCCTTGCCCTTATTATCAGTGGGTGCATCGTTAATAAGCGTGTTTCGCGATGCTAGATGGGTGGCCTCGGTGCGCAAGTGTCCGAGGTACTTAACGTGGGCTATTTCTTTCATGTGGACCGTTCTTATTAGTGGTTGGCAACAAATGTCGTTGCGTTTTTTACGCAATTTAAGACTCTAAACTTTCATCTGGCAAGTGGGTTAAAACAGCGCTATGATTGGTATTAGATTTTCTGAATTTACCGGCCAGGGTAAATCGCCTTTTGAAAAACTCCTGGATACTTTTAAGGAGCTTCTTTTACACACCAGTGGCGATGTAGACGAGGCCATTGACTGGCTGCGTGAACTGGATAAAGAGTACACCCTTACCACCAAAGACTACACCATTGACGACTTTTTAGAAGACCTCAAGAAGAAGGGATTCCTGCGTGAAGAAATTGATCCTCCTGAAGGAGAGGGAGATGGCCAGGGTTCTGGCCACGGTTTAAAAATGACGGCCAAAACCGAAAAGGCCATCCGGCAAACGGCCCTGGAACAAATTTTTGGTAAGCTTAAACGCAGCCAGACGGGCAACCACAGCACTAAGTACACCGGCCAGGGCGATGAACAAACCGCAGACCTGCGTAACTACCAGTTTGGCGACAGCCTGGATAAGATTGCCATGAATGAAAGCATCAAAAATGCTTTTGTGAATCAAGGCATCACTGATTTTGGCATGACCCAAAATGACCTGGTCACCCAAGAAACGTATTACAAAGCGCAAATGAGCACGGTGCTGATGATTGACATTAGCCACAGCATGATTCTTTACGGTGAAGACCGCATTACGCCTGCCAAAAGAGTAGCGTTGGCTTTAGCCGAGTTTATCAAAAGTCGCTACCCCAAAGACACCCTGGATATTTTAGTGTTTGGCAACGATGCTTGGACCATTGAGCTCAAAGAGTTGCCTTACCTGAAAGTAGGACCCTATCACACCAATACGGTGGCCGGACTGGATTTGGCGATGGATATTCTACGGAAAAAGAAAAATGCCAACAAGCAAATTTTCATGATTACGGATGGCAAGCCCAGTTGCTTGCATGAACCAGACGGCACCTACTATAAAAACAGCTTTGGCCTGGATGAGTACATTGTAAACAAGTGTTACAACCGCGCAGCGGCTTGCCGCAGAGCCAACATCCCCATCACCACTTTTATGATTGCCCAAGACCCTTACCTGCAGCAGTTTGTGCAAAAATTCTCGCAAGCCAATAAGGGAAAGGCTTTCTTCACGGGCCTTAAAGGTTTAGGAGATTTCATTTTTCAGGATTACGAGCGCAACCGCAGAAAAAAAATATAAAACCCGGCTTTTAGCCGATTGCAAAACGAATCAAAAACATGAACAGAACTAAGATCACCACCTTAGGAGCCTTGAAAAAATCAGGCTACCGGCCCAAAAGCATTAAAGAAGAGCTGCGCGCCAACTTAATCAACCATCTGCAAAAAGGAACCACCGTATTCACGGGCATTCACGGCTATGAAAACACCGTAATCCCTGATGTAGAGCGGGCCATCCTTTCGGGGCACAACATCAATTTTTTAGGCTTACGCGGACAGGCCAAAACCCGCATGGCCCGGCAAATGACGGAACTTTTAGACGAGTACATTCCGGCCGTAAAGGGAGCAGAGCTCAATGACGACCCCTTGCAACCCATATCGCGGCAAGCAAACGACCTGATTAACGAACAAGGAGACGAAACCCCTATTCACTGGATTCACCGCAGTGAACGGTATTTTGAAAAGTTGGCCACACCTGATGTAACGGTGGCCGACCTCATTGGCGATGTGGACCCGATAAAAGCGGCCAACCTCAAGCTGCCTTACTCCGATGAGCGCACCCTGCATTTTGGGATGATTCCCCGCGCCCACCGCAGCATTTTTGTCATTAACGAACTCCCTGATTTGCAGGCCCGTATTCAGGTAGCGCTTTTCAATATTTTACAAGAGGGCGATATTCAAATCAGAGGTTTTAAGCTGCGTTTGCCTTTAGACCTGCAGTTTGTCTTCACCGCAAACCCCGAAGATTACACCAATCGCGGCAGCATTGTGACGCCACTGAAAGACCGTATTGGCAGCCAAATTTTAACGCACTATCCTGAGGACCTCAAAACCGCCCTTCGCATCACCCGTCAGGAAGCACGGCTCACCGAAGCGCAGCAAAATAGTGTTGAGTTCCCTGAGGTGGCCTTAACCCTTTTGGAGCAAATTGCCTTTGAGGCCAGAGACAATGAATTTATAGATAGTAAAAGTGGGGTTTCCACCCGATTAACCATTTCGGCATTAGAAAACCTGGCCAGTACGGCCCAGCGCAGAGCGCTTACCAGTGGAGCCGCCAAAACACAGGTACGCCTTACCGACTTTATGGGGGTGATTCCGGCCATTACCGGCAAAGTAGAACTGGTGTATGAAGGCGAACAGGAAGGAGCTAGCCTGGTGGCCGAAAACCTCATCGCGGAAGCGGTAAAAGCCTTGGTGGTAGATTACTTCCCGGCCTTGGATAAACTGAAAGCCTCTGATGAAAAAAATGAATACAAAGCGCTGGTAGACTGGTTTAGTGAAGGCCACACCTTAGATTTCCTATTTGACTTTAGTGAAAAAGAATACCAAGAGGCGCTCACTAACATAAAACCCTTAAAAAAACTGGCCGATAAACACCTGAAAGAAGTGCCCAAAGAGGAGCACTACTTTTTAATGGAAATGCTGCTTTGGGCTTTGGCCGAACACAACAAACTGAATCGTGAAAAACTGACCAACGGCTTTAATTTTAGCGATTTATTTGGCAGCTACCTGAGGGGTGGGCGTATGGAAATTTGATTTAAGGTATACTCTAAAAACCACTAGCGGTCTAGGGGCTCTAGTGGTTTTTCTTTTTCCACTTGGTTTAAGCGTACCAAGGTTAAATTGCGGATGCCGGTAACAAAAACAAACTCATTTTCAAAACCTCCCTGAGGCTGAGCAACTATTTTAAAGCCACTGGTGGTTTTTACCCCCGGGGCTGATAAACTCTGGGTGAAATACACTCCACTCAACCACAAGGTCTTTAAAAAGTACTGCCCTACATCATAGCCCTGCAGCGCAAATTTGCTGGGCTCAGCATTAAAGCGCTGCCGGTAGTTTTGGACAAACTGCTGGGTGAGGGTATCTTCATAATCGGTGTGCAGCACCTCAGTGGTGGTAAAATTTAATCGGTTTAAATAATCCAGTTCTACTGTTTCCATTTGCATTAAGCGCGGGCTACCCACTAAATACAAACTGGTGTCTTTTAGCACGTACAGTCTGCGGGTAAGCTCGCTTAAAAATACCTGTCCATTGCTCAAAGCAATCACTACCGTAGGCAGGCTGTCGCGCCTAATGTGTCGCAGTTCATTATTGGGATCAAAATCATCTTCACTAAAAACAAAATTCTCAATGTACTCCCCTTGGCTACGCGGGCTTAACCGTGATTTTATGCGCTTGGCGCGATCCAGGGCTTGGGCGTCACCAGCATGCACAAAAATTAAATTAGCGTGAGGAAACTGTTCATTTAAGAATTCTGATAGGCGGGCGTCTTTGGCCTCAACGCCTGGCACCACCTGTATGAGGTTGGGGCGGTTGCGTACGTCTACCGCATTACTTAAAGGACTAATCACCGGAATTTCTGCGGCCTTCAACTGCTCAGCCGTGTACTCTACGTTTTCCTTCAGTGCAGGGCCTACTACCAAATCGGTTTGATTACGCGTAATTTCAAAAAGCTGGTTTTTAACCGTTGCCAGGCTTTGCTCGGTATCGTAAACCTTCAAGTCAATATTCATTCCACTGTCGGCTAAAGCCTCAGAAGCCATCAAAAACCCCTGGTAAAACTCTAAAGACATTTTAGTGATGGGCCCAAACGCACGAGATTTTTTTCTACCCAGCAAAGTGTCAGGCTCTTGCTGCGCCTTAAAAGGCAGCATTAGGGCCACCCGGTAGTTTTTGGAAATATCTACCTCTTTTAAAAGGTTGGTATCGGTATCTAAACTGGGCTTGGGTAGTGAAATACCCTCATTGAGTGAATCTTTTAGAGTGCGGGTATCTTCTTGAACCGGAGCTTTTTGCGGCTCATCCACTTTATTAAAAAGCTTATCCAGCCAGCTAACTTTTTCAGCCTGCTGCTTTTTAGGAATGATGATGTACTTGCCCACAATTAAACCTTCTTTTAATTCGGGGTTTAGCTCCAGTAAATCCTCCCGCTCCACATTAAAATTTCGCTTTAAGGCATAAAAAGAGTCCCCGGTTTTCACCTTGTACAAAATATAATCGCCCTGGCTGGTATCTTTTGCCGTAGGCTCGGGGGCCGATGGTTCTTGGTTAGCCCATGGCTTTTCGTCTGAGCTGAGTAGTTCCTGCGGCTTTTGAGTTGTGGTGTCAAGCTTTTCAAGCGGCACATTTTCTTTGGGTATTTTTAACTGCTGACCAATTTGCAGCCCCTCCTCAGCGCTAGGGTTTAAGAGGTACAAGCTGTCTAAGCTCAAATTGTATTTCTTGCTAAGGGAGTAAGCGGTTTGCTTGGGTGCCACGGTATGCAGATAATAATCCTGCGCAGGTTGTAAAGCGTTCACCTTGGCGTGTTCACTCACCGGAATTTTCAGGATCATCCCAATCTTCAGTCCCTCCTCTAGGGCAGGGTTGTTTTCCCGTAACTGGGCTATGGAAACTCCGTAATCGCGCGAAAGCGAATAGAGAGTTTCTTTGGCTTTTACCTCATGGCTTATGAAGCCACTGTCTTGTGGATTGCCTTGATTTTGTTCCTCGCCCGATGCGTCAGCGGCCTTTTCAGGCAGTGGAATGAGCAAGGTACTACCCGATCTTAATCCGTCTTTAATTTCAGGGTTAAAACGTTCTAGCTGCTCAATGGTAATGTTGTACTGACGGGAAATGCCGTACTTGGTTTCGCCAGGTTTCACCTCGTGCAAGCGCGTGCTGTCACTTTGAGCCCACAAGCCGGCCGATAGAACCAGGCTTAAAACTAAACTTCCTAAAAACTTAAAACTTACTCCCATTCTATTGTTGCTGGTGGCTTGGAACTGATGTCATACACCACACGGTTTACGCCTTTAACGCGATTGATAATTCGATTGGATACTTCGGCCAGAAACTCGTAGGGCAAATGTACCCAATCTGCCGTCATGCCATCGGTGCTTTCTACCGCCCGCAAGGCCACTACATTTTCATAGGTGCGTTCATCGCCCATAACGCCCACCGATTGCACGGGTAGCAGCATGGCGCCTGCTTGCCAAACGGCATCGTATAAATTGTGATCGCGTAAGCCTTGTATAAAAATATGATCTACTTCCTGCAGTAAACGCACTTTTTCAGCAGTAATTTCGCTTAAAATGCGGATGGCCAAACCGGGTCCGGGGAAAGGATGGCGGCCTAACAGCGCTGGGCTAATATTAAGGGCTTTACCTACTCTGCGCACCTCATCTTTAAAAAGAGTGTTTATAGGCTCTACCACCTTTAGGTCCATGTAATCAGGTAGGCCGCCCACGTTATGGTGACTTTTAATGGTGGCACTTGGGCCTTTAACGCTCACGCTTTCAATCACATCCGGATAAATGGTGCCTTGGGCCAGCCAATCTACATTAGTAATAGCCGAAGCCTCATCGTCAAATACATCAATAAAAACGCGGCCTATGGTTTTACGCTTCAGCTCAGGGTCAGCAATGCCGTGTAAAGCTGATAAAAAGCGCTCGCTGGCATCTACGCCTTTAATGTTGAGCCCCATTTCTTTGTACTGATCCAGCACTTGCTCAAACTCATTTTTACGCAGCAACCCATTATTTACAAAAATGCAGTGTAGCCTATCGCCAATGGCCTTATCCAGCAACACGGCTGTCACGGTGCTGTCTACCCCGCCTGAAAGTCCTAACACCACTTGGTCGTCACCCAGTTTTTCGCGCATTTTCTCTACCGTTTCCTCCACAAAAGAAGCGGGGGTCCAGTCTTGTTGACAGCCACAAATGTCTACCGCAAAGTTTTTAAGCAGTTCCAAGCCCTGCTTGCTATGGTACACCTCGGGGTGAAATTGTATGCCATAGGTTTGCTCCCCTTGAATGTGGTAAGCGGCCACTTTCACGTCACGGGTGCTGGCTTCTATTTCAAAATTTTCGGGTAGTTCCAGAATGGTATCGCCATGGCTCATCCATACCTGAGAGCCAATCTCCATATTTTTAAACAAACCTGATTTTTGATCAATAGACTTCAGGTTGGCGCGGCCAAATTCCCGGGTTTCGGAGGCCTCTACTTTACCGCCATCGGCTTTAGCCAAATACTGCGCTCCGTAGCAAACGCCCAAAAGCGGGTATTTACCCCGGATGTCGCTAAGGTCTAGTTGAGGGGCATTGGCATCGCGCACCGAAGCCGGGCTACCACTGATAATAACCCCTTTAACGTTAGCATCCATTCGGTGGGTATCCGTAAAAGGATGAATCTCACAGTAAATATTGAGTTCCCGTACCCTGCGGGCAATTAGCTGCGTGTATTGCGAGCCGCAGTCTAAAATTAAAATCATGTTATGCATGGGGCCAAAGGTAAGGGCTTTTGGATTTTTAAAGCGCTGAATTTAATGCAGAAAGCCGAGCAGAATTCAACATCTTTTTAACCTCTTTCAAGAACGTTGAAATTCAATTACTTTTGAGCTATCTCCTAAAAAATCAACACAATGAAAGCACTCAAAGTAATTTTAATTGTACTGCTCGTTTTGTTTGGGCTGTACTGCATTTGGATGGCCACTTTACCGTCAAAATACGAGGTAGAACGCTCGGCCACCATTAACGCCCCTCAAGAGGTGGTGTACGCCCAAATTTCAGATTTCAAGAATTGGGAAAACTGGAGCCCCTGGCTGGCGGCAGACAGCACCATGACTTTTGAATACGGTGAGCAGACCCAGGGCCAAGGCGCCTCTTACAGCTGGACCAGTGAAAACATGGGCGGTGGCAATCAGCAAATTGTACGCACCGTAGGTATGGATACCATGCACACACGCATTGCGTTTGAAGGCCAGGGTGAGTCTAATGGTAAATGGATTTTAACCAAAAATGAGGATGGCAGCACCCAGGTAAGCTGGAGCTTCAACGGGGAGATGGGTTTTTTCCAGCGGTCTTTCGGGTATTTGATGGATGCCATGGTGGGCCCTCAGTTTGAAAGTGGTTTGGCCACGCTAAAATCAGTGGCTGAAGCCAAGGCCAATGAAAAGCCTGCCCTTAAAGTAGAGCGCGATGAAATGACGCCCATTCAGTATTTTGGAGTGCGGGATCAGGTAAGCTTTGACGAAATGAGCGTAAGCGACTTTTTCAAAGAGCGCTACGAGATGATTGGTCGCTTTTTAGGTCCTGACATGCAAAACATGACCGGGGCACCTATGGCCATGTACTACAATTGGGATACGGTAACCAGCACTACCGATATGATTGTGGCCCTGCCCGTGGCTTCTACGAAGGCTGGTAATGACACCGTTATGCCCGGTGAATTTGTGGGTGGCAATGTGCTGCGGGTAGATTACTACGGAGACTATTCCGGTACCGGTCAAGCGCATTACTTAATAGAGGAATATGCCAAAGAAAACAACATTAAACTGGGTGCTCCGGCTGTTGAGTTGTATGTAACAGACCCGGCAACTGAACCCGATACCAATCGCTGGTTAACCCAGGTGATTTATCCCATATTTAGCGGGGAGTAGTTTTTTTTACATCTTTTTTTGAACCCCGGGACTACCCCGGGGTTTCTTTTGCTTACTCATCAGAAAAACACTGTATGAATTTCAGACTCTGTGCCGCGCTACTGCTTCTGGCGCCAGCCCTTTGGGCTCAAAAGGGAATTTTAAAAGGCCGGGTGTATGACGAAATTAACAATGAGCCCCTGCCTTTTGCCAACGTGGTGGTTGAAGGGCAAACCCTGGGCGCCACCACAGACGATAACGGGAACTATGAGTTGAAAGTAGAGCTCGGCTTGTACAACATTACCGCTTCTTTTGTGGGCTATGGTTCTAAAACCGAATACGAAGTACAAATTACCCGCAGCAAACCCACGGTACTGGATTTTGCTCTCAGTGCCGGTGAACAGCTGGAAGCGGTAGAAATTAGCGCCCAGGATCGCTTTGAGCGGAAGGAAGAAAGTCCCGTTTCCGTAAACACCTTGGGGATTAACGAAATTCAACGGAACCCGGGTGGTAACCAGGATATTTCACTGGTGATTCAAACCCTGCCAGGAGTAGCTTCCACTCCTAACTTCCGCAATGACATTATCATCCGCGGAGGCGCCCCCAATGAAAACCGCTTTTACCTGGATGGCATTGAAATACCCGCCATTAATCACTTTGCCACGCAGGGCAGCAGTGGCGGCCCGGTAGGTTTGATAAACGTAAATTTTATTCGCGAGGTTGACCTCTACACCTCGGCCTTTCCGGTGGAACGCGCCAATGGACTAAGCTCGGTGTTGAGTCTTAAACTAAAAGATGGCCGAGACGATAAAATCGGGGGGATTTTTCAAGTAGGTGCCTCAGAGGTAGGCCTTACCCTGGAAGGGCCCTTAGGAGAGAAAACCACTTTTTTGGCTTCCGCCCGAAGGAGCTACCTGCAATTTTTATTCTCGGTTTTAGAGCTGCCTTTTTTACCCACCTACAACGATTTTCAGTTTAAGGTAAAGCACAAGTTTGACGATAAAAACCAACTCACCATTTTAGGTTTAGGAGCCATTGATAATTTTGAGTTGAATACCGATGCCAATGACACCGAAGAGCAGCAGTTTCAACTGAACTTTTTACCGGTAAACGAGCAGTGGAACTACAGCATTGGCGCCAAGTACACCCGCTTCAGTGAAAACTCGTACACCAATGTAATCTTGAGCCGCTTCATGCTCACCAACACCGCCTTTAAGTTTGAAGACAACAATGAAGATAAGCGCCAGCTGCTGGACTATGAATCGCAAGAAATTGAAAACAAACTGCGGGTAGAAAACTTTGCCCGCTACAATGGCTACCGCATTACCACCGGCTTTGGTTTTGAAGAGGCCAAGTACAATACCGATGAACGCGATGAACGTTTTACCCCCCGCAGAGAATACAGCACGCGCCTGCGTCTGTACCGCTATGCCGCTTTTGCCAGCGTAAACAAAGCCTTTTTCAAGCAGCGCCTTAGCCTTACGGCCGGCTTCCGCATGGATGGGAATACCTTTAACAGCAACATGGCAAACCCGCTCAATCAATTTTCGCCCAAATTAGCGCTGAGTTATAACATTAGCCCTGAGCTTAGTTTTAACGCCAATTATTCCATTTACTACCAACTGCCGCCTTTTACCGCTCTGGGTTTTAGAGACACCAATAATGTGTTGGTAAACCAAGATTTAAAATACATAGAGGCGCAACACTACGTGGCTGGTTTTGCCTACTACTTTCCGTTTAATGCCAAGGTTAGCATGGAAGGTTTTTACAAGCGCTACGCAAACTATCCTTTCTTGACCGAGCAAGGCATTACCCTGGCCAACCTGGGCAGTGATTTTGGCGTGATTGGCAATGAGCCGGCAGAATCCTCATCGGCCGGTAGAGCCTACGGCCTGGAGTTTTTGTACCAGCAGAAATTGATTGAAGGCTGGTTTGGCACCCTGGCTTACACCTTGGTAAAAAGTGAGTTTGAAGATGCCAATGGCGATTTAGTTCCCTCGGCCTGGGACAATGAAAACATCATCACCTTTACGGGTGGTAAAAAATTTGGCAAAGACTGGGAAGTGGGCGTGCAATACCAGTTTTTAGGCGGTGCGCCCTTTACTCCGCTTGACGTGCAACGTTCTACCATTGTAAGCGTGTACGACCGTAATCCGCGCGGGTTACCTGATTACGAGCGCCTGAACTCCAGACGTTTTGACAACTTTAACCGCCTGAACGTGCGGGTAGACAAAAAATGGTTTTTTGAAAAATGGTCTTTAAACGTGTACCTGGATGTGCAAAATCTTTTGGGCGGCTCGGTGCAGGGCGAACCCTTCCTGATTCCCCAAAGAAATGCCAATGGGCAGCCTATCATTGAGCCCGGTGAGCCCGGTGAGCCCGATCGCTACGCAACTAAAGAACTCATTAATGAAAACGGCACACGCATTCCGTCCATTGGAATAATTGTGCAATTCTAAAACGCGCTAAACAAAAACGCTCCTGCAGCCTTTGTACCATGCATGAATTTAGTTAAGCACTTCAAAAAAACGCGCGCTTACACCCTTAGCCTGGTAGAGGGGCTTTCGCCCGAAGTGCTGATGGCACAGCCAGCTGAATTTACCAGTCCGGCCAAGTGGCACCTTGCCCATACCAGTTGGTTTTTTGAACGCTTAATTTTACAGAAATTCCAGCCCGGCTATCAGGAATTTGACCCCGGTTTTAATTTCCTGTTCAATTCGTATTACCAAGGATTGGGAGCGCGTTTGGAGCGTAAAGACCGCGGGCAAATTACCAGCCCTAATTGGGAAAATGTTTTAACTTACCGCCAACACGTAGATCAATCCGTGCTTAGGCTCTTGGCCGATGGATTAAGTGCTGAACAGGAAGCGCTTATGGAACTGGGGCTCCAGCATGAAATGCAGCACCAGGAACTGCTTTTAAGCGATTTGAAATACATCTTAGGGCAGCAACCTTTTAAGGAGGCGCTGCCAAATTTCAAGCCAACCGCATCCCCTCCCAAAAGGGAACCACAATGGCTCAACTTGGAGGGTGGATTATCAAAACTAGGCCACAGTGGCGAGGGCTTTGGTTTTGACAATGAAAAACCCCTGCATACCACCTACCTGCAAGACTACAGCCTGCAGCAGTCTTTGGTCAACAATGCCGATTGGCGGGAATTTGTAGAAGCCGGGGCCTACCATGATTTTAAGTATTGGCATGACGAAGGCTGGCAGTGGGTGCAGAACCAAAAAATTGAAGCGCCCCTCTTTTGGTTTAAACAAGAAGACAATTGGTGGGAATACACCTTAGGAGGTTTTAAACCCTTAGATTTAGAAAGGCCGGTAGCCCACATCAGTTATTTTGAAGCTTTTGCCTTTGCCCAGTGGAAAGGTTTGCGCCTACCTACCGAGGCGGAGTGGGAACATGCGGCTGATGAACTGAATTGGGGGGAGCGCTGGGAGTGGACGGAGAGTGCCTACCTTCCCTACCCGGGTTACCAACGCTATCAGGCGGAAGCCGGAGAATACAACGCCAAATTTATGGTCAACCAAATGGTGCTACGCGGGGCTTCTATTTTTACGCCCCCGGCCCAAAAACGTAAAACATACCGCAACTTTTTCCACGCCCATGAACGTTGGCAGTGTATCGGGTTGCGGCTCGCAAAAAATTAAATGATGCTCACAGAATTTGCCCAAAGTGTAAACGAAGGACTCAGCAAAAAGAAAAAACACCTACCCTCACGCTACTTTTACAATGCTGAGGGCGACAAGCTTTTTCAGCAGATTATGCAGATGCCCGAGTACTACCCCACGCGCTGCGAATTTTCCATTTTTGAAAAACAGAAGGATCAAATTTTAAAGGCTATTAATCACCCGCAGGGCTTTGATCTGGTAGAACTAGGGGCTGGCGATGGTTACAAAACCAAAATCTTGCTCAAACATTTTTTAGCACAAAAAGTAGACTTTGCCTACTACCCGGTTGATATTTCAGCGGATGTGCTGCGGGAACTGAAAGCTGATTTGAAGGATCAGTTTCCCCAACTTCCGGTAAAAACCTTGCATTACGAGTATTTCACCGCCATTCAGGAAATGAACAACTTAGGGCAGCGGCCCAAGGTGATTCTCTTTTTAGGCGGGAACATTGGTAACTTTACCGCCCAGCGGGCGCGTAGTTTTTTCAGACGGCTGGAGGCCATTATGAAACCAGGCGATCAACTGCTTTGCGGTATTGATTTGAAAAAAAATCCGCGTACCATTCTCAAGGCCTATGATGACGCCCAGGGCATCACCGCCCGCTTTAACCTCAATGTGCTGAAACGCATTAATGAAGAGTTGGGTGGCCATTTTGATCTGGATCAATTTCAGCACTACCCCAATTACAATCCGGTAAACGGAGAATGCCGCAGTTACCTGATTAGCAAACAAGCGCAGGCGGTAAAGGTGGATTATTTGGATAAAACCTTTCAGTTTGATGCTGCCGAACCTATCCACACCGAGATTTCTAAAAAATACAGTTTGCGCGAAATAGAGGCGCTGGCTAAAAAAGCAGGTTTTAGGGCGCAAAAACATTTTACCGATGCGAAAGATTATTTTGTAGATTCTTTGTGGTTAAAAGAATAAGCCTATGAGCCAGCCCTATGCCCTTTTCCACCGTGAAAACTTCCCCTTAGTTGTTATTGAATTTACAGGTGAAAAAGCCACCCCGGAAAATTTTAAGGTGTACCTACGTGAGTTGGAGGAAAACTACCAGGATCAAGAAAAAATTGCTCTGGTTTTTGATGCCCGCAGCGCCTTGGAGCTCAATCCCATTTACCAAGGCAAACAAGCGGCCTGGATGCAAAAGAAGCGCAAGTTGATCAAGACCTACTGCCAAGGTATTGCCTACGTGGTTCCCCAGCCCTTTTTACGCAAAGTGCTACAACTCATCTTTAAGATGAGCCCCAATCCTGTTCCCTTTCAGGTTTTTGAATCTTTAGACCAAGGCCTGGCTTGGGCCGAGGAGCAGCTAGCGCCCCAAGAATAAGATTAGCCCGCCCGCTGCGATGGGGGCAAGCAATGAGCCCTTAGGCCCTGCCACTCACTTGGTAGGATGATTTTCAGAAACTTTGAAAAAGAATGCGCAAATTTTAAGCGGTTTGAATAAAAAGCAAAAAGGCCAAAAAAAAAAGAAACAGCGCTCTGCTTGCACCCATTTAGTTGTGGGGAAAACCTTCATGCCCCTCTTTTTTATTTTGGACGGGGGTGAAGCACACTATGACCTCTGCTTTGAACGAAAGCACCTAGAAAGAGGAGAATGACCATCTAATTTGCCGTAAACTAATTTTTAGCAAAAAAAAATCCATTCCACTTACCCAACTACCAAGACATTAGGTAATTCGAGTACTTTCAGGTACGAAACAATCATTCTTTGCACTAAAATGAGTCCGCTTCAATTTCTTCCTCTACCGAGACCTAAAAACTAAGCCACTTATTTAATAGTGACACGGAGCATTATCGGAGCTCCGTCTTTGTTGGTTTTTGACTTGTTCAGAAAGAACAAGACGCTAAAGGTGTTTCTTGACGACATAAAACATTGTCTTTTAGCGTCTTAAGAATTGGATTCGTATAGCCTGCCGGGGTTACGATTAGGGGTTACGGCAGGGGTTACGATTTTCAACCCTTTTTGACAGTTGTCGCCCTCACTTCGCAATACAATTATAGGACAATGTCCTGAAACCTGACCGCGCAAAATCCTGAAAGTTAAGGAACTACACTTTTTATTTTTTCCATTTCAAAATCGTAACCCCTAAATGGGGTGGGGTTACGATTTAGCGTTTTTAAAGTGCCAAAACCTTCATTATTTTGCCAAGCGGAGGAAACAAAAAACCCTGAAAATACTATGATTTTCAGGGTCTTACTAAGTCGCTGTACTCGAACTTGCGGAGAGAGGGGTTCTTGAACCCTTCTCCATAATTATCTGAAAATCATTTCTTTAAAATGATGCTTCCAAGCAGGGGTTACGATTTAGCGAGTTTACCTCCGGCAGAGGGCTTTTCCGTAAGATGCGCCAAATTGCTAACCATAGCGAAGATATAATTTAGTTTTTAAACTATCCTCCCGTTCCATATTTGTTGATCAAGCTGACAGATATTGATGGAGCTTTAAAATCCAATGGGGAGGTTCCATTAGTTCAATCAATATGCCTAGGAAAAACACTTAAACATATCTGCAAAAGTTATAATAAGTAATTTCTGAATTATCCACCATGTGTTTGAATGTCAGTTCATCCAAAGCACCTTTATTTCCGTCAAAGGCCACATTGTAAGTTGTTTGTCGTGAAATTTTTTCAAAATGAAACATCTTAAAAAGTTCAGAGCAGCCGATAACGTTTAAATCATGGAAGGGATTTTCCATGGTCAAACCTTTACCTTCCATTACTTGGTGACAACCGACTGTCAACAAGTTGATTGTATCTTCCTGAGTGGTATGTGGTTCTGAGAAGAAATCCTTTTCCCTATATTGCTTTGCTCCAATTGACAGAAAGAGAGACGCCTTTGTAGCTAGGTATGGCCACCTCATTTTTGCAGCTAAAATCTTTTGCTCGGATGAAAATCTCTCGAATATTAAATCAATATTCACAATAATTGTAACTTTCTCTAAATTCAGACTGGTTTAAATATACTTCCTTTTGTTTAGATCCTGATCGAATTTTCTCCAGAGAACATCGAGTTTAAATAATAAAGACTTGATAAGGATATAAGCCCCCAACAATTTTAATCAGTTTAGATTCCTTAGATCGGCTTAGACTCCGACAAACTGAAAACGTCTCGCTCTTATTTGATTATCTGCTCTAAGCTTAAAGTTAGGCGTATTAAGAGCCCATAGATCACCTTTCAATAAGGGATTCTTCCAGAAAATCGATTTCATTTCAGACAGTTCCGCCAGATCAGCTTTTCCAATTGGACCAGTGATTGTATCAAAACGATAAAAGCCTGGGTCTAATTGAAAAGGAGGAGCTGGGCGGAATAATGGAAAAAGACTTGCGTTTAAATCCAAATCCTCTTTGCGGTAAGTGAAAACTCGGCCTTCGCCTCGAAAAACTACTTTCAACTGCCGATCCATAGCATGAAAGACATTGGTAAGCAAGCCCCCTTCATGGATAGAAGAAATCGAGTGCTGCTTAGCAAAAAAAATGTCTTGCATAGCAAGCTCCAATCTACCTAAAGAGGTAAAAGATCTAGCCATTTCAAAACTTAGGAAGCGCTCGGCTTGACCCAAATAATAAATCGCTACACCATTACCATAAGTTTTTAAATGCAATATTGTGGATTCTTGGAATTAATGGGATATGTTTCTGCGCCAAAAAACAAAGTAAGAATACGTTGCGATAACTTTAATCGTTTTGCTGGTATTTCAGCAAAACCCTTCTTAATACTCATACCTTAATTCGCTCAAGAAAAAGTTTGAACCAGAGAGCAATTAGAGGGACTGAATTCGCTAATCTATGCTCATCCTCAACTACATGAAGAATCGCCTGATGCTCAGCAGAGAATTTTAAGGAGTCCTCTAATTCTACAATTTTGTCCTTTCGGCCGTGAATGATTTCAATCGCTTCAGTTTTAGGTTGATACTCTTGGGCTTGAAATTCTTTTCTATAGACGGCGGGACATAGTAAAAACAAACCCTTAAGAGTGTACCTATTAGCCGCGCCGGCGGCCACATAACCTCCCATGCTAGAACCTACTAATACGAGCTCCTGATCCTTCTGTCCTTCTAAATAGTTTTCAAGCTTACTGAGCCTTTGGTGCTCATTAACACACTCTGTATAATCTATGGAAGCATAACTATGCCCTAAAGACTCCGCCACTTTACTCATGGCAACAATTTTTCGTCCATTTGGACCACTTTCTTTTCCGTGATTAAATATGATGTGCATGATAATGAAGACTTTAATTAATTCTAAAACACCAGGAGCGATTTGGACGGTAACAGATTATCCTTTAATATTACATTATGCTATCAAAATCAACGTTTCGCCTCGGTCTTAGTTGTTTAAACAAGGTCTATTTTAACCAACAAAGATATTTTAATCAAAGTAATGATGATCCCTTTCTTCAATCATTAGCCTCTGGAGGCTTTCAGATAGAAGCCTATGCTCGTAGGTTTCATCCCACTGGAGTGTTCATAGAAGATGGGTATAAAAGGCCGCTAGAGGCGATAGAGGAAACAACAAAAGCTTTGCAAGGTGATTGTGTTTTATTCGAGGCTGCATTTAGTGCGGGTGATTTATTTGCACTTACGGATATTGTGGTGAAGAAAGGCAATACGCTTCACTTGATTGAAGTGAAGTCAAAGAGTTATGCTCCTGGAGACAAATTCTTGTCAAATGCCAATAAAACTTGTGCCTCTGGTTGGAAAGATTATTTGTTTGATTTAGCTTTTCAGACAGAAGTCGCAAAGAGGGCCTATCCGAAGTGTCTGATAAAATCATCCTTTTTTTTGGTTGACAAAACCAAAAAGGCCTCTATCAATGGTTTAGCTCAGCTGATTAGACTCCCAGGTAAAGATGCAAATATTCGTCAGGATGTGAAGATTGGTTTCGATCATCTAGACGAAACTGGTGAGCGGTTGATGATTGAGGTAGATGTGTCTGAAATTATTGGTAGAATACTGGATGGACAAACAATCTATGCCAAAGGCGGGAAATCATTCCACGATACTTTACAAGATATCTTAACAGTTTATCAGAAGCAGGAATACCCCAATTACCCAACTTCGCATGCCGCATGTAAAAAATGTGAATTCAAAACTAAATCCTTGTTGGATGATCCATCCGGGAAATCCGGATTCGCACATTGTTACAAGCATCAACATGGATTAGTTGATGCTGATTTCAAGAGGAGTTTTGCTTTCAATTTGCATAATGGAAGGTTAAAGCCTGATGCCCCCATATTTCTGGATGAATTGACTCCCGAGATTCTGGGTCAAGAGCTCAAGTTAAAAGGGAAGATGGAGCAAAGTGATCGAAGGCTTATCCAAGTAGAGAAGGAGGTCGAAAAAGATTCAAATCCTTTCATCCTGAAAGACGAATTAAGAGAAGCTTTTTCTTCGCATGAGTACCCACTTCATTTCATTGACTTTGAAGCTGGTTTGGGCCCGCTGCCACCTATCAAAGGAATTCGACCCTACCAGAATATTCCTTTTCAATTCTCCCATCACATCATGCATGAAGATGGAAGCATAGTACATCACAATCAAGTCATCCTCGCTGACCAAGGTCAGTTTCCAAACTTTGATTTTGTTCGGGCACTTAAGACAAGCTTAGGTGAGCATGGCACTATTTTTAGGTATCATAACTACGAGAATACTGTTTTGAGGATGGTTAGAGAACAGTTGGCAGAAAGTACTGAGCCAGATAAAGAACTACTTATCTCCTTCATCGATAACATTACACAAGGTAAGAGTGGAGACCCACATATTGGTTCGCGCAACATGGTAGATTTGCAGAAGCTTATCTATTGGTATTATTATGATCCGGCGACAAAAGGCGGTAATTCGATAAAAGACTACTTGCCTGCTTTTTTAAGGTCCTCTGCTTATCTTCAAGAGAAATACTCAAAGCCGATTAAGGAAATAGGACTAAATAGTCTCAATGACCTTTCTGGCAATACAGTTTGGGTACAATCTGTCGATGGTGAAATCCAAGACCCATATAAGCAACTTCCCGCCTTATTTGAAGAATTGGATGAAGATGCTGAGGTTTTCAAAGAATTAGAGTTAAGCGAGATAAATAATGGAGGTGCTGCACTTGTCGCATATGCTTATCTCCAATACGTAGATCTACCAGATATGGAGCGCAAAGAAATAAT
>CAJXNI010000024.1 GCA_913057235.1 uncultured Bacteroidota bacterium | reverse complement strand
GATTTAAACGGAAACTTGGTTGATACTATACAACTATTACAAACCGTTAACGGAAATCCTATTTTTCATTTTTACTCGGACGCACATTATGATCCAAGTTCAGGTAAACTTAAACTTTTGAAAGTTACAGATTTAGGAGGTGGCGTTTTAAGCAATTACTACCAATTTCATTTTGAGGTAAGAGATAAATATTTTAATCTTTTAAGTACTAAAACCATCACAAGCCCAGATAGTAGTGTAGCAAGTGCCTCAAATATTTATAGTTCAGGGGATACAACATTAATTACGGGTTCTACAAGACCTATTGGGGGCTTCTTTGCCTATCAATTTGTAAATAATGTTATTACAGATTCCCTCTACATTAATAATAATATTGGTTTTAATGAGCCTCCCTACTCAATTGTCAAACTTCAAGATAAATATGTAATTGGCAGTATCAATAATAATCCTAAGTTGATAATTCTAAACCAAGATTTAACAGTAGATACTATTTTACAAAGATTCAATTCAAGCTTACCGGGGTATAATTTCTATGAATTAGAACAGACCAGCCAAAACAAGGTAATCGCATTTGGTCTTGGTGGGACAACATACTTTAGCGTTTATGAAATTGACACAAACCTTAATATCAAGACATTACTTAGAGTTCCTGCAAACGCCTTGGATACCAATGAAAGTATAAACAGTCCCTTAGAGCAATGGATTGATTACCGGTCACCGGATTCCGTTTTCGCAGTTTTAGCCAGTGATACTCTCGCAATAGTTCGCCTCACTGACAATGATAAAGTTGTTTGGCCCATGAAAGTTTTCTTAACTGATACTTCAGGCACTCTACATTGGCAGCGAGTAATTTATGATAGTACTGCTGCTTACTCTGTTCAAAGAATCATCGCCACCAGTGACGGGGGAGCCCTAATTTTCAGTGCCAAATACGATTGGTCCTACAAAACAGAGGTCCACTGGCGCCTAAGCGTGATAAAAATACAAGGCAACGGAGATATTATTAGTGAAAAAGAGTACGCCTTACCTAATGCCCCTCAAGTACTAGAAGTGTACCCCAACCCGGCTGCAGCGCAAGTACACTTTCGCTTGCCAGAACAAGAATCAGCGTATCGGTATCAACTGCTAAACAGAGCGGGGCAAGTAGTGCAAAGGGGCACCTTGAGTGAGGGAGAAAGCAGCCTGGAGGTAGACCATTTGCCAGCCGGCCACTATTTTTTAAACCTCACCCAAGTTACCAATGCCCGCCAAAGCTGGAGCGGGGTGTTTCAGAAGGTGGATTAGTATACCAATCAACTGATAGCTGAGGCCAAAAGGCTGCTGAATTTCAAGCTTTGTTGGGCAGTTAAAAGCCCAAACTTCGCTGATCAAAGCAAAAAGCATTTGGATATAAAGTAAAGAATACTTTACATTTGGTAAAGCAAACTTTACATTATGAAAACCAAGTTTTTATTGCCTCCTACCTTTAAATACGTGGGTTGGCTCTTCTTCACCCTAGGTTTGGCTATGGGAATAGCCTTTGTAGCCGGTTGGGATGAGCCGCAGTTTTTGCAAGCCATAGTACCTGATATTTTTAACCAAAACACCTTGGGAAGTAGTACCCCTGCAGAACAAGCAAAGGGCCTCAAGTGGATTGAGAATAATCTTAGCGATGAACTCACTCTTAGTTTTATTCTGGTTGGGGTGATGCTCTTAATGCTGGCGCGCGAAAAGCAGGAAGACGAGCTGATTATGCGGCTGAGGTTGGAATCGATACTCTGGGCAGCAATAGTGAATGCTCTATTGGTTTTTGCCAGTACCTGGCTGGTGTATGATATGGCCTATTTCATGGTCATGGAAATAGCCATGTTCTTGTTTTACCTCTTGTTCGTCATCCGGTTCAACTGGGTGCTTTGGCGCTTTAATCACCTGAGTCATGAAGAATAAGCTAAAGCAGCAGCGGCAACTCGCTCAGTTCACCCAAAAAGATCTGGCCGCAGCCATTCAAGTGAGTCGCCAAACCATTCACGCTATAGAATCTGGTAAATACGTACCTTCTACTGAACTGGCTTTAAAATTGGCGCGGGAGCTGAACTGCACGGTGGAGCAGCTCTTTTGGCTGGAAGAATGAGATCTGAGGTAAACCCTATTAGCAAGAGTCTTACTTTTGTTTTTTGATGAAAGGATTTATGAAAGAAAAGGCCTCGCCTTATCCGCGCAGCACTAAGTTCATTTCGGTAGACGCCTGGAAGTTTTTACTAGGACATTTCAAGGGCAGCACCGTAACGCTCATTTTTACGTCTCTCTTTACCGCAGCCACTTATCTGGCCGTTTTGCCTACCCTCTGGTTGGTGCGTTACATTTTTGATACGGCCATTCCTCAAGATAATTATCAGGCTATTATTTGGGTGGCCCTGGCCTTAATAGGCATTAGGATTTGTACCAATTTACTGAGCTTATTTTTAAAAAATGTAAATGTAAAGGTGGTGACCTCCAGCATTTACAATTTGCGCATGGCCCTGCTCCATAAGGTCACCGAGCTTTCGCGCAAATACCACCAAAGCCAAGACTACCGCGTATTGCAAACACGCCTGGTGCAAGATACAGAGCGCATCAGCCAGGCTATGATTTCGCTTATATCGGCTTTTTTGCCGGCCGTGGTGGGCGCATTGGTCATCTTTATTTTGCTTCTCACCATCCATTGGCAGCTTACCCTCATAATTACCCTGGGCGGGCCCCTGATCTATTTGATCAACCGGGTCATGAAAAAACGACTGAAAGACCGCGTTTTTACCTACCAGCGTGCTTTTGAAGATTTTAGTAAAGGAAACTTATTCTTACTGCGCTTTATGGATTTGATCAGAGTATCTGCCGCAGAACGTCTGGAGGTGAATAATCAAAAACAGATTTTAACCAAGCTTAAAAAGCGCACCCATAAAAGGGCTATTACCAACACCCTTTACAATCAATTGCTGTTGCTGGTTTCGGGTCTGCTGGGTAGCGTGGTTTTAGCCATAGGCGGTATAGCGGTAGCCAAGGGCACTATTACGCTGGGTTCTTTTCTTGCTTTTTACATGGCCGCTAACTTTCTAAACCAACAGCTGGCCACCATCACCGGCTCTTTCAATGTCATCTTAAATGGCAATGAATCGGTAATAACTTTGCATGAGATTGTGGGCGAGACTACGCTGGGAGACTACCAAGGCACGGCCAGGCCCAAACTACAAGGCTCCTTCACTTTTGAAGAGGTAGCCTTTGCCTATGGGCAGGAACCCTATGTTTTTGAACACATCAATTTCAGCATTAACCGCCATGAAATACTGGCTTTGGTGGGTCCCAATGGGGCGGGCAAATCTACTTTGATCAATTTACTTTTGGGTATTTACAAGCCCAGTAAAGGCCGGCTTTTAGCCGATGACCACCCCTACGAAGACCTGAACATGGAGCATTTACGCCAATCGGTTGGGATGGTTTTCCAACACGCTTATTTGGTGCCGGGTACCATTCGTGAAAACATCTGTTATGGCCTCACTAAGGTGGATGAAGCGAAAATGATAGCCGCTTCTAAAATGGCCATGGCCCACGATTTTATTTCCAAATTGGAAGATGGCTACGATTCGGCCACCGGTGAAGACGGGGTATTTCTATCAGGTGGGGAACGCCAGCGTATAGCCATTGCCCGCGCCATTTTAAGAGAACCTAAGCTTCTCATTTTAGACGAACCTACCAATCACCTGGATGCAGAATCAGTAGAAGTGATTATGGACCGGGTAGTGCGGGAGTTTCAGGAAACCTCGGTTTTGCTGATTTCCCACAACAAAGAAGTGATTGGTCATGCCGATCGAGTTCTGGAGCTTCGCGATAAGCAAATTAAAGTGCTAAGGGGTGCGGCAGATACGGTTTAAGGCATTGGCTCTTAACACCAACCTAAAATTAAAACGCCCCGTAATGATCTACGAGGCGTTTTTTTTGGGGGGGAGGGTTTCTCCTTTAGTTTTTAATTAAAGGCCAAACTCCTTTTTTATATCGTCTACGCGATCCAAAGCCTCCCAGGTAAACAAGTCTACCTCCATGGTTTTTTCAGAGCCATCGGCTTCGGTAAAAGTGCGTTTTTGCTTAGGCAGATACTGGCGACCCATGTGGCCGTAAGCGGCTGCTTCAGAATAAATGGGGCTGCGCAGCTTCAAATCGCGCTCAATTATGCCCGGGCGTAGGTCAAAAATCTTTTGAATGCGTTCGGCAATTTCCCCATCACTCATGTTCACCTTAGCGGAACCGTAGGTGTCTACAAAAACTCCCGTAGGCTGCACCACACCTATGGCGTAGCTTACTTGCACCAGCATTTGATCAGCAATGCCAGCTGCCACCATATTTTTGGCAATATGGCGGGTAGCGTAAGCACCGGAACGGTCCACCTTACTGGGGTCTTTTCCGCTAAAAGCACCGCCCCCGTGGGCGCCCTTGCCTCCGTAGGTATCTACAATAATTTTACGGCCGGTTAGGCCGGCATCACCGTGTGGCCCCCCAATTACAAATTTGCCCGTTGGGTTAATGTGGTATTCAATCTCGCCTTCAAAAAGCTTCTGCAACTCGGGCTTTAAGCGTGCTTTTACCCGGGGCATTAAGACCTTAATGAGGTCTTCCCGTATTTTTTCCTGCATGGCCGCTTCGCTATCAAAGTCGTCATGCTGGGTGCTAATTACAATGGTTTTAATTTTTTGCGGTACGTTGTCATCACTGTACTCAATGGTCACCTGCGATTTGGCATCCGGGCGCAGGTAGTTGATTAAAGTACCCTCTCTGCGCAGTGCGGCCAATTCCTGCAAAATGGTGTGGCTGAGCGCCAGAGCCAAGGGCATGTAATTTTCGGTTTCATTGGTGGCGTAGCCAAACATCATTCCCTGGTCGCCTGCACCTTGTTCTTCCAGACCACCGCGATCTACCCCTTGATTAATATCCTGGCTTTGCTCATGCAAGGCCGAAAGTATGCCGCAGCTATCGGCATCAAACATGTATTCACTTTTGGTGTAGCCAATTTTACGGATTACCTCCCGTGCCACCTTTTGCACGTCCACGTAGGCTTTGGATTTTATTTCACCGGCCAAAACCACCTGGCCCGTAGTTACCAAAGTTTCACAAGCCACCTTAGAGTTAGGGTCAAAAGCTAAAAAGTGATCAATAATGGCGTCTGAAATTTGGTCGGCAATTTTATCAGGGTGCCCTTCAGAAACCGATTCAGAAGTAAATAAGTATGACATTCGTTTAAGATATTTTCTAGTAAAAACCGAAAAGAAGGCTGGCTTACGAATGCTAAAGACACTGCTTTAGCATTTTTTTTAAGTGGTTGCAATCAGCCAAATCTTTCCACAATGGGCGCAAATGTAGAAAAAGTATTGGAAGAAAATACGAATAGTTACCACCCATAGCTCTGGCAGTATTTTTGTTTTCAGCTGGGTTAAACACGCCCCATGAGAAAGTTCTGTATGTTACTGATTGTGCCATTTTTAATGGCCTGTGCCAGCACCTACCAAAGTACCTCTATCCCTGAATTCTCAGATGCCTTGCAAGTGGGCACCCCGGCTGGCAGGCTGTACTACCCCAACTACCGCTTACCCCAAAAGCCCTACTATGAAATAGGAACCTTTGATTTTGCCAAGCCTGTAAGAGACGGTAAGCCCGATAATTTCTTGACCGACTACCTCAAAAAGCACAATTTAGATGGCGCCATCATTATAGACCGGCAAAGGGTATGGCATGAGTTTACAGACCGGTATGTAGAGTATGAGCACCTGACCTACGTAGCCATTGTCTTTGAAGAGCGTGTCCGCGAAAGCGAATGGTTGAGTAAGGTGCGTATTGACCGCTACCTAAACGAGGAGCTCTTTCTAAGTAGTGAAATTGAACTGGATATGTTAGGGCAGCAAACTAAGATTTCAGGCAGTGCGGAACTATTGCATTTGGCCCTCAGGGTGCAGCCTTGGTATTTTCTCAAGCAAGCCGGCCCACTTTGGCAGCACAAAAACGCGAACCTAAAACCTAACGTGCGGCAGTATATGGGCCTGGACCGCTATCGTTTTTGGGAGGTAAAAGAGCTAGAGCCCCTAGTGGTCTACAGACATAGCACTATAGATTGGCAACGCTTTAATATAGTTATGGAGCCCATCGGTGAAAACCTGGTGACTAAAGCAATATTGTATTCTGACCGTACTGAAACGGTAGAAAGCCTTTTTTTGGTAGACCAGCTTAAGAAGCAGGTTTGGCAGCGGCCAGCGCTCAATGAGAAAATTGTGTTTACCTATAGCTACACTTCCATGCATGAGCAAGATGAACTTGTCTTGATTGAACCTTAGGGCATGGACAGGCTTACGCAATGGTTTAATTCTTTAAATTGAGCCCTCTAAAATCTATTTAATTATGCCTAGAAATGCAGTATTGCTGGCACTTTTAGCCATGCTCATAGGGGGCTGTGGCTCGCAGGATTTTCAAGAAAGATTATACCTTCCCTCCAATTGGGTAAACCCTAATGCTTCACCTGATATTTTCTACCTCAACTACCGCTTACCGCAAAGGCCTTATTATGAAATTGGGGTTTTCACCTTTGCAGTGCCGCAAGGCCAGGGAAACGCTGATAATTACCTCACCAAAGAGCTAAAACAGAAGGGCCTGGATGGCGCCATAATTTTAGAAAGGGAAAATGAAGCATGGGATTTTGAACGAGGTGGCGGTTACTACAGCAAACTTACCTACCTGGGCATTATTTACGCAGACCACCTGAAAGGCTCGGTTTGGTTGGAGCAAATTGACATTGAAATGAAAGCCGCTGACCAAGTACTTTTTAAAACCCGAATAAACCTTGATTTTGCCGGCCAAATTACCGATACCACAGGTGACCCAGGCTTATACCTCTTGGCCACAGCTATTCAGCCCTGGTACTTTCTAAATCAGCAAGCTCCGCGCTTTTCCCACTTCGGTAATAACCTTTGGCCTCGAGTAATTGAGAAAATTAGTTTTGGGGAAGAGCGGGAGTGGTTTTTTTTAGAACAGGCTGACACCTTGCAATACCGCTATTGGTCTCAAAACCTTAAAACCTGGCGTCTTAAAATGGTAAAGCTTCACGAGCAGTGGGTTTTGGCTGAAGTAATTTACAATGGTAATCAAGATACGGTAGAGAGCATTTTTGAAGACCAGCGCCTGGTGCAACAAATCTGGCGCAGGCCACAGTACAATCAACAAATTATTTACTCGTACACCTATACGCCCTTAGACGAGTTCAGTGCTTTTAAATTAGTTAGCCCTAAGCACTTGCAAGACTAATTTTCAGCCATTACATTTGCGCCAAGACTTATCCAGAAAGACCGAGGGAATGGGCCCTTTGACGTCTTAGCAACCCGGGCTAGCCGGGTGCTACCTCCCACTTCGAAGCAATTCGGAGGAAGATAAGGTGAAGTTCCTTAGAACCAAATCCTTGCAAAAAAGACATTCTGGTAAGTCATAGCTTAAAGAGTTAAACTATGACGCAAAAAGAACATTTTAATGCCCGTGGGCAGGTTTTTGCCGAAGCCGCCCGAAAACGCATCCTGGTTTTAGACGGTGCCATGGGCACCATGATTCAGGCCTATAAGTTTACGGAAGCGGATTACCGCGGGAAGCGTTTCCGCGACTTCCCCCATGACCTAAAAGGTAATAATGACCTCTTGAGCCTTACCCAAGGCGAGAAGATTAAGGAGATTCATGCTGCTTATTTAGAGGCTGGGGCCGATATTCTGGAAACCAACACCTTTAACAGTACCCGCATTTCCATGGCCGATTACCACATGGAAGACCTGGTGCCTGAGCTGAATGAAGAGGCGGCCCGTTTAGCCCGCTCAGTGGCGGATGAATTTACCACCCGGGAACCTGAGAAACCACGCTTTGTGATTGGCTCCATGGGGCCCACCAATAAAACCGCCAGCCTTTCACCCGATGTGAATAACCCAGGCTACCGCGCCATTGATTTTGACACGCTCAAAGCCAATTACCTGGAGCAGGCCCAGGCCTTGGTGAAGGGTGGAGTAGACGGCCTTTTAATTGAAACCGTTTTTGATACCCTCAATGCCAAGGCAGCCCTTTTTGCCTGCATGGAGCTTTTTGATGAACTGGGCTACCCGCTTCCTATCTTAGTATCCGGCACCATTACCGATGCCAGCGGTCGAACCCTATCCGGGCAAACCGCAGAGGCTTTTTTGATCAGCCTAAGCCATGCCCCCTTATTTTCCATTGGCCTGAACTGTGCTTTGGGAGCCGCCCAACTCAGACCCTATCTACAAACGCTGTCGCGCGAAAGCGAGTTTTTGATTAGCGCCCACCCCAATGCTGGCTTACCCAATGCCTTTGGCGACTACGACCAAAGTCCGCAGGAAATGGCCGCCCAAATTAAAGAATACCTGGACCTCAATCTCGTCAACATTATTGGTGGCTGCTGCGGTACTACCCCAGAGCATATCCGAGAGATTGCGGAGATGGCGAAGGATTATACGCCAAGAGCACTAGGTAACCTTTCAAATGATGAGCCACTGGTTGATAGTTTATAGACCATAGCCACCCTGGTCTAAAGAAAACCCTAATCGTAGTATCTAGAAAAATGGCATTTAAATTTGAAAATCTGAGAGTCTGGCACCAAGCACTTGACAATTCTGTGGCTATTTATGAGTTGTCCAAGCAATTTCCTGCAGACGAGCGATTTGGTCTAGTTTCTCAAATAAATAGGGCGGCAGATTCAGTTTGTTTGAATATTGCCGAAGGTTCGCAAGGGGCTACAAACAAACAGTTTTCACAGTTTTTAGGGATTGCTATTCGATCTGGCATTGAGGTCGTAAGCTGCCTATTCATTGCTAAATCAAAGGAGATGATAAGTGAGCCTGATTTCAAATACCATTATGACAATCTGGAAAAGTTGATCAAAATGATTCAAGCTCTTCGAAATACTCTAGGAAATGACTAAAACCACTACTCACGACCATGGACTATCGTCCAGCGGCCATAAACCAATGCGACTTTCCGGTCTAGAATCTCTAAAATTAACCCCCGCTAGCAATTTTGTGAACGTTGGGGAGCGCACCAATGTCACGGGTTCGCGCAAGTTTTTGCGGCTTATAAAAAACGACCAGTACAACGAGGCCCTGGAAGTAGCGCGCGAGCAGGTAGAAGGAGGTGCGCAAATTATTGATGTGAATATGGATGAGGGCATGCTGGATGGCCAGGCCGCCATGGTGAAGTTCCTTAACCTAATGGCCGCAGAACCCGATATCTCGCGCGTTCCGGTCATGATTGACTCCTCTAAGTTTGAAATCATTGAAGCCGGGCTCAAATGCGTGCAGGGCAAGGCGGTGGTAAACTCCATTAGCCTGAAAGGCGGAGAAGAAGAGTTCATCCGTCAGGCTACTTTGGTAAAGCGTTACGGTGCAGCCGTGATTGTCATGGCCTTTGATGAAGACGGTCAGGCCGATACCCTGGAGCGCAGAATTGAAATTTGCGCCCGCAGTTACAAGATACTCACTGAGCAAGTGCATTTCCCGCAAGAAGACATCATTTTTGACCCCAATATTTTTCCAGTGGGCACCGGCATTGAAGAGCATCGCAGAAATGCGGTAGACTTTTTTGAGGCCACCGCCTGGATTAAAAAAAACCTGCCGGGCGCCAAGGTGAGCGGGGGCGTTAGTAACGTAAGTTTCAGCTTCCGCGGAAACCAGCCCGTACGCGAAGCCATGCACGCGGCCTTCTTGTACCACGCCATTCAAAAGGGCATGGACATGGGCATTGTAAACCCCACCCTTTTAGAGGTGTACGAAGAAATTCCCAAGGATTTACTGGAGCGGGTTGAAGATGTACTGCTAGACCGCAGGGAAGACGCCACCGAAAGGCTGCTGGATTTTGCGGAGAGTTTTAAAGGCACTACCAAAACCCAGGTGAAAGACACTGCCTGGCGCGAAGAGCCCGTGACCAAACGCATTGAGCATGCCTTGGTTAAAGGTATTGTAGACCACATTGAAGACGATGTAGAGGAGGCGCGCAAAGACTTCACCCAAACTTTAGAAGTGATAGAAGGTCCTTTAATGGATGGCATGAACGTGGTGGGCGACCTCTTTGGCAGCGGTAAAATGTTTCTGCCTCAAGTGGTGAAATCGGCCCGGGTAATGAAAAAGGCCGTAGCCTACCTGGAGCCCTACCTGGAAGCCGAAAAAGCAGCCGCCCAGGACCACAGCAAGAAAGGCAAAATATTACTGGCCACTGTAAAAGGTGACGTGCACGACATTGGGAAAAACATTGTGGGCGTAGTGTTGGCCTGCAACAATTTTGACATTGTTGACCTGGGTGTAATGGTGCCTTCTGAAAAAATTCTGGAAACAGCGGTAAAAGAAGAGGTAGACGTGATTGGCCTGAGCGGTTTGATTACACCCTCTTTGGACGAAATGATTTTTGTAGCACAGGAAATGGAGCGCCAGAACATTCGTCTGCCACTAATGATTGGCGGAGCCACCACTTCTCGCGCCCATACTGCAGTAAAAATTTTCCCCGAGTACAGTGGGCTGGTGGTGCACGTAAATGATGCCAGCCGCAGTGTGCCCGTAGCCCAAACTTTGGCTTCCAAAAATGCCCGGGCCGCCTTGGCTGAAAAAGTGAAGGAAGAGTACACCAAGCTACGTGAGGGCTATTTGAATAAAGGTTCTAAAAAGGAATACCTAAGCCTGGAACAGGCCAGGGCCAACGCTCTGAAACTGGAGTTCAGCCCGGCAACGGTACAAGCGCCTGATCAGTTAGGGGTGCAAATTATAGAGGAGGTTGATCTGGCCGAATTGCGCAACTACATTGACTGGACGCCCTTCTTCCAAACCTGGCAGTTGCACGGCAAATTCCCCCGCATTTTGGAAGATAAGGTGGTTGGCGAGGAAGCCACCAAGCTTTTTGAAGATGCCCAGGCCATGCTGGAAGACATCGTGGTAAACCGTAAGCTAACTGCCAAAGCCGTATTCGGGCTTTTTAAGGCCCAGCGCTCGGGGGCGGATGACATTATCGGGGAAACCCCAGATGGACAGGAGTTTACCTTTAGAACCCTGCGCCAGCAAGGCAAAAAGGCCAAGCAGGCGCCCAATTTGGCTTTGGCCGATTTTATTGCGCCCGCTGAAAGTGGCGTGCAAGATTACGTGGGGTGCTTTGCCGTTACGGCCGGCATCGGTTTAGAAAAAATCACCGAAGCCTACGAGGCGGCCCATGATGACTACAACTCCATTTTAGCCAAGGCCCTGGCCGACCGCCTGGCCGAAGCTTGTGCGGAATGGCTCCATGAGCAAGTGCGCAAAAAATACTGGGGCTATGAAAAAGAAGAAAACCTGAGCAATGATGAGCTCATTAAAGAGAAATACCGCGGTATACGTCCCGCACCGGGCTATCCCGCCTGCCCCGATCATCAGGAAAAGCCTACCATTTTTGAGATCCTCCAGGCAGAGCGCATTGGTCTGAAACTCACCGAAAGCCTGGCCATGTATCCCGCGGCAGCGGTAAGCGGCTATTATTTTGCGCACCCGCAAAGCAAATACTTTGGCCTGGGCAAAATTGCCAAAGACCAGGTGCAAGATTACGCCCAGCGCAAGGGGCAAGAATTGGCTCAAGCCGAAAAATGGTTAAACCCCAACTTAAATTACGAACTATGAAAGTGATAGACCACCTCACGAATGCGAAAGAAACCATCTTCTCTTTTGAGATTTTACCGCCTTTAAAAGGGCAGAATATTGAGCATATTTTTAATTCCATAGACCCCCTGCTGGATTTTAATCCGCCCTTTGTAAACGTAACCTACCACCGTGAAGAGGTGGTGTACAAAAGGCTGGACAACGGCCTTTTAGAGCAAAAGGTAGTGAAGAAGCGGCCGGGCACGGTGGGTATTTGCGCGGCCATTCAAAACAAGTATAAAATAGATGCGGTGCCCCATATTTTGTGCGGGGGATTTAGCAAAGAAGACACCGAGAATGCCTTAATTGACCTGGCTTTTTTGGGTATTGAAAACGTATTGGCCTTACGCGGAGACAGCCTCAAGGGAGAGACCTATTTTGTGCCTGAAAAGCAGGGCCACACTTATGCTAAGGATTTGGTAAAGCAAATCAAAGACATGAATGAGGGCATTTACCTGGATGAAGAATTGCAGAATAAAACCCCCACTAATTTTTCCATTGGCGTAGCGGGTTACCCTGAAAAGCATTTTGAGGCGCCTAGCTTAAACAACGACATGCAACGGCTCAAGGAGAAAGTAGAAGCAGGAGCGGATTACGTAACCACCCAATTGTTTTTTGACAATCAGAAATACTTTGATTTTGTAGATCGGGCGCGGGCGGCCGGTATAACGGTGCCTATTATTCCCGGGATAAAGCCGGTGGCTACCAAGAGGCATCTTTCGGTATTGCCGCACTTTTTTCACGTAGACATGCCTGATGAGTTGATCTCGGCCATAGCTGCCTGCAAAGACAATAAGGCCGTACGGCAGGTGGGCATAGAATGGGGCATTCAGCAATGCAGAGAATTGAAAGAAGCCGGGGTGCCGGCCATTCACTTTTACAGCATGGGTAAAGTGGACAATGTGCAAAAGATTGCGGAGGCGGTTTTTTAGTTTTCAGACATCAGACATTATGTACCTGCCTGTTTTTGGTTGTTCTCAGGGAAGCGAAACACCTGCTTTGTATCGCTTGCCTAAAAGAGTGGGGAAAGATGTTGGACTCAATTTACCATCGTTAGCCCAAACCTAACCCAAGCATAACCTTTTGGTAAAGGCTAATTTTTATTAACAGCCAAAACCAATTTTGTGCAAATCTTGAGCTTTCTCAGTCGCTTAGCGCAGAGGGTAAATGCTATTTTAGACTAGACAAAAACTTCATTTTATGCCGGCAGCTGCTTCAGCCTCTAAAACCAAAAAGACTTCCAAAGCCAAAACCGCCTCTTCTAAACGTAAAATTTTTGTCCTGGACACTTCGGTGATTTTGTATGACCACAATGCCATCATCAATTTTGATGAGCATGATGTGGCTATACCCATTACGGTATTGGAAGAGTTAGACGAGTTTAAAAAAGGCTCCGATACCAAAAATTACGAGGCCCGGCAGTTCATCCGCTATTTAGACCGCAAAGCGGGCGAAGCCAATTTAAACGACTGGATTTCTTTGAACGGAGGCAGCAAGGGTCATTTTAAAGTTATTATGGAGGAGGCCAACGCTGAAGATGACGCGCTGAAAATTTTTGGTCCTAAAAATGACCACCGCATCATTAATGCCGCTTTGAGAATTGCCAGGGAAGAGGCCAGGCGCAAGGTCATTTTGGTGACTAAAGACATCAACCTTCGGCTTAAAGCCAAAGCCTTAGGCCTGGCCAGTGAAGACTATGAAACCGGCAAGGTGAAAGATGTAGATGCGCTTTATTCCGGGAAATCAACTCTGGAGGCCTTTGACCAAGGCGTAATTGACCAGTTGTATAAAAAGAAGCAGCTTCCGCTGGAAAGCGTACAAAAAAAGCAAAAGGATTTTGCCCCGCTCATTAATCACTTTTACATTTTAAAGGGTACCAAAAGCAGCACGCTTAGTTGCTACAACGCGCATTTAGACGTGTTGGAGCAAATTGAAAAAAAGAGCTATTACGGCATTAAACCGCGCAATGCCGAGCAGGCTTTTGCCCTGCATGCGGTGGCTAATCCCAACATTAAACTGGTTACCCTCAGTGGGGTAGCCGGTACCGGTAAAACTCTTTTGGCCTTGGCGGGAAGCCTAGAGCAGCGCAGAGACGTCAAGCAGATTTACCTTTCCAGGCCCATTGTGCCCCTGAGTAACAAAGACATTGGCTTTTTACCAGGCGATATGAAAGCCAAGATTAATCCTTACATGCAGCCGCTTTGGGACAATCTCAAGTACATAAAAAATCAATTTAGAGAGCAGGATAAGGAGTACAAGCAGATTGATGAAATGGTGAATTCTGAGAAACTCCTGGTAACACCGCTGGCCTACATTAGGGGGCGTAGCTTAAGCAATGTAATTTTTATTGTTGATGAGGCGCAGAACCTTACGCCTCACGAGGTGAAAACCATAATTACCCGGGCCGGTGAAAACGCCAAGTTTATTTTTACCGGTGATGTGCACCAAATTGACACCCCTTACCTGGATGAGCAATCCAATGGCTTAAGCTATTTGATTGACAAAATCAAGGGAAACAACTTATTTGCCCACATAACTCTGGAGAAAGGAGAGCGCTCTGAGTTGGCCAATTTGGCCAATGAATTACTTTAATTCTCGGCCTTGTAGGCGAAGAAAGTTGCCACGCCCAGCAGAAGTTCTAAGGTAGAGTACAGCATGAGGCCGGGATTGGCAAAATCTACCAGCAGGAGAACCGTGAAAAATATGGGTTGGAATAGCCTGAAATTCATGATCCACCGGTAGAGGCTCATCACTTCATACTCGGCACATTTGTAATTAATAAGGCCTTCAAAAACCATAAAGAAACCTAAGCTACGCAGCCAAAATGAGGGGGCGTTGTCTTTCCAGAAAATCAGTGTGGTTTGTTCAGGAAAAGCTATGAAGATCAATCCGTCTAGGGCAATTACCCATCCTGCAAACCGAATGCTTTTGGCTGTTTTTGACCTGCTAATAACTAGATGGCCCAAAATAGCAATTGCCCGCTAGAATGGACCACAAAAAAACCGGCTCCATTTGTGGAGCCGGCTTAAAAGTAAAATAGCTATTGAAGCTTATACCTTCTGCGAAACTTTGGGTGCGCCCGCCAGAATTTCTTCACTGGCGTTGCTGGCGAACTTCTTAAAGTTGCTGTTAAATTTCACGGCTAGCTCATTAGCCGCTTTGTCATAAGCTACTTTATCTGCCCAGGTATTGCGAGGGCTTAAAACTTCATCGGGTACGTTGGGGCAGGTAGTAGGCATGTTGAGGCCAAAAACCTCATGCTCTTGGTACTCCACATCATTTAAATCCCCATTAAGGGCCGCGGTAATCATGGCGCGGGTCAGCTTTAGTTTCATACGCTTACCAGTGCCATAGGCGCCACCAGACCAACCGGTGTTCACCAACCAAACATTTACATGTGAATCGTGCATTTTCTGGCTCAGCATATCGGCATACACGGTAGGGTGCAAGGGCATAAAAGGAGCGCCAAAGCAAGCCGAAAAGGCCACTACGGGCTCGGTAATGCCGGCCTCTGTACCAGCAACCTTGGCCGTGTAACCGCTGATAAAATGGAAGGCCGCCTGTCCGGGCGTAAGCTTAGAAATGGGAGGTAGCACGCCATAGGCATCACAGGTAAGAAAGAATACATTTTTAGGATTCTCAGCCTTACTGGGTAACTGAATGTTATTTATGTGATGAATAGGGTAGCTTACCCGAGTATTTTCAGTTTTGGCACTGCTGTGGTAATCTACCTCCTTGGTTCCTTCTTTGAACTCAATGTTTTCCAAAAGTGCGCCTTGCTTAATGGCGTGAAAAATATCGGGTTCTTTATCTTCACTAAGGTCTATGGCTTTGGCGTAGCAGCCGCCCTCAAAGTTGAAAATTACATTGTCTTGAGTCCAGCCATGCTCATCATCGCCAATAAGCTTACGATTAGGGTCAGCACTTAAGGTAGTTTTTCCGGTGCCGGAGAGGCCAAAGAATAAGGCCGTGTCTCCTTCTTCGCCAACGTTGGCTGAGCAGTGCATGCTCAGCACATTCTTTTGGTGGGGTAAAATGAAGTTTAAGGCCGAGAAGATGCCTTTTTTAATTTCTCCGGTGTAACCAGTGCCACCCACAATGGCCATTTGTTTGGTAAAGCTTAAAATGGCAAAGTTGTGCTGGCGGGTGTGGTCTACCGCAGGGTCGGCTGTAAAGCCGGGCGCGTTAATTACCACCCAGTCGGGTTCAAAATCTTTAAGTTCTTCTTCTGACGGACGCAGAAACATGTTGTAGGCAAACATATTACTCCAAGGTAATTCGGTAATCACGCGTATTTTCAAGCGGTAACGCTCATCCGCGCAAGCGTAAACATCTCTTACGTAAAGTTCTTTACCAGAAAGGTAATCGGTAATTTTTTGGTTGAGGTTGTCAAAATGCTTGGGCTCAAAGGGTATGTTTATGTCGCTCCACCACACCGCATCTTTGGTGATGTCATCTTTAACAATAAAGCGGTCCTTGGGAGACCGCCCGGTAAATTCGCCAGTGTCAATGGCTATGGCGCCAGAAGCAGAGCGTTCAGCCATTCCTTTTTCAATGGCAATTTCTTCAAGTGCTGCGGGGGCCAGGTTCCAGTTTGCGTGCGCATCTTTAATTCCATATTTGTCTAAAGAGGCATCGCTAGGTTTAATCTGGGTGAAAGTCATAATTCTCTTATTTTATTCACTTTTAGAGGCCACAAAAATAGTTTTTATCCCTGCACCCCCATTGAAAAATGATGGATAAATTCACCTTTTAACTAAGTGTAAAATGTACACTTAGAGCCGGTTAGAGCGCAGTATCTTAATAAAAAGCAAAGCCCAACCGGCAATTAAAAATAACCCTCCTAAGGGAGTAACGGGGCCTAACCAACCCAGTGATAAGTGCGTGAGGCTTTGGGTACTTAAGCCGTAAATACTTAAAGAAAAAAGGACCACCCCCAGGGTAAATAACCAAGCTACAGCCGATGCTCCTTTAACCAGCTTTAGGTGCGCCAAAAGGCCTAAAAAGAGTAGGGCCAACGCATGCCATGCCTGGTAGCGCACGCCCGTTTTAAAGGAGTCCAAGGCATCTGCACTTAAACTATCTTTTAGGGCATGGGCGCCTAAGGCGCCTAAAATTACGGCTGTAAAGGCCATAAATGCGGCAATGCCTAAAATGCTTTTGCTATTCATCTGCTTATTTTAAAAGGTTACTGGCCTGTTGCCTGGAAAGTTCATATTCAAAAGTGGCCTTCAATAAATCGCCTGAAAAGCGCAGTCCAGGCTGTTTTTTTAACAGTGCCTCTAAAAACTGCATGCGGGTTTGATCGTATTTAAAGCCTTTCATGACTTGTACGGCCTGCTCTATGTTTAGCTTAAAGTTTAAGAGTGATTCTTTGGCAAAGCGCAATTTCTCAAACTCAAATTCTATTTGCTTAAACTGTGTGAAGCTTTGCTCAAAAGACGCAGGTTTTGCTTGGGGCGTAGCTTCTGCCGGTTGTTTTTCCGATGGGGTTGTTGCGGTAGGATTCACGGGTGCCTGAGCGGTAGCATGAGGTTCTTTTGCCGGTTTTTGATTGAGCTTTTGTAAGGCCGGTGCGTAGGCTATCAGCTTTTTGAAGTTGGTAGACTCCAACCCTTCGGGTACTTGATTGATTCTTCCGCGGTAGCGCAGCTGCGTTTTCCCTTTAAAATTGGTCATTATTACGTAATGGTAAATGCCATCGGCCTTGAGCGTAAGAGGGCGACCAAATTCTTTTTCTGGCCGGGTATTCATTATAAAATGCAGAAAGACCTCTGATTCAGTAGGCAGATTTTTTAAGTAAAGGTTGGGGCTGCTTACTGCGTTTTGTAAATAGCCGTTAGCCACCAATTTAAAGCCGTTTTGGGTTTTATCTTCTATGTAAATGGAAATTTGTGCAGAAGTGCCTAACCATCCGAGGCTAAAGATTAGGGCCCAAAAAAGTTGCTGCATGATTAAAAATTAGGTTTCAAAGGTAAGGGCATTGCTTTAATTTTAAATTTGCCGCAAAGCCAAAATATTTCATGAAAAAAATACTCATCATAGGGGCCGGACGCTCTACTTACAGCTTAATTGAATATTTGAAAAAGCATGCCGTTCAGGAAGATTGGCACCTAACCATTGGAGACCTCGATTTAGAGTTGGCCCAACGCAGAGCCACTGATAATGAACGCTGTAGTGCCATTACCCTCAACGTGAAAGATGAGATTAACCGGGGTTCAGCCATTTCCAATGCCGATTTGGTAATTAGTATGCTGCCTGCCCATATGCACGTACCGGTAGCTACCGATTGCATTGCCCTGGGTAAACACATGGTTACGGCTTCCTACATCAGTGAAGAGATGAAGGCGCTTGATGATCGCGCTAAGCAAGCGGGAGTGATTCTCATTAATGAAATCGGGGTAGACCCAGGCATTGACCACCTCAGTGCCATGAAAGTATTGGATGAAATTAAAAGCGCAGGTGGGAAAATTAAGTTGTTTGAGAGTTTTACCGGTGGGCTGGTGGCCCCCGAAAATGACGACAACCCCTGGAATTACAAGTTTACCTGGAACCCCAGAAACGTGGTTTTGGCCGGAGCCGGAGGAGCCGTAAAGTTTATTCAAGAAGGGCAGTACAAGTTTATCCCCTACCATCAGCTTTTTAGACGCACTGAATTAATAAGTATTGATGGCTACGGCCGATTTGAAGGTTATGCCAACCGCGATTCTTTAAAATACCGCAGCGTGTACGGTCTGGAAAAAATCCCTACCATTTACCGAGGAACCTTGCGCAGGCCAGGCTTTTGCCGAGCCTGGGATGTATTTGTAAAGCTGGGCATGACCGATGACAGCTATACCCTGGAAGAAAGCGAAACCATGACCTTTCGGGAGTTTACCAATCTGTTTTTGGCCTACAATCCGCATGACTCGGTTGAGCTTAAGCTGATGCATTATTTAAATATCCCTCAAGACAGTGAGTTGATGGACAAATTGAGCTGGTTGGGCCTTTTTGAGAATACGCCCATTGGCTTGAAAAATGCCACGCCCGCTCAAGTGCTGCAAAGAATTTTGGAAAAAAAGTGGGCCTTAGGCGAAGATGAAAAAGACATGATTGTGATGTACCACAAATTTGGCTACGAGTTAAACGGTGAATTGAAAATGCTGGAGAGCAGCATGGTAACTAAAGGTCGCGATAAAAATGAGACCGCCATGGCGCGCACCGTAGGTTTGCCGGTAGGGATAGCCACCAAAAACATCTTGAATGGCAACATCACCACCCCAGGCGTGCAAATCCCCATCACCCCAGAAATATACCAACCCATGCTAGCTGAGTTGGCCGAAAATGACATCACCTTTACGGAGAAGGAAGTGGAGTATAGGGGGTATTAAAGGTAAAATTCTTGGGTCAACGCTTGATAGGCTGGACTCCAAACACTGGAGTGGTCTCTAATGGCCAGTTTCTGGCTAACTGGATCTTGAGCAGCAGGACTAAAAGCCACTAAAAGCCGTATAACCTTGGTACCCGGAAAGGAGCTCACTTCTATTTGAGCATTTACTTTAAGGTTCAATTCATGAGCCACAGGCATTAATATTTGCGCTTGATTAGTTGGTAAAACCAAGGCTATGGTCCCACCTGCTTTTAGCAATGAGGCCATTTTCTCCAGCATTTTTTCATGTGGCAAACTGAACTGCCTGCGGGCGGCATCGCGTTCCGCTCGGCTCGTTTGCTGTGCTTTCTCAAAAAAAGGCGGATTGGAAACAATCAGGTCGAATTTTTCTCTGGGTTCCCATTTTAGAAAATTGGCATGTACAAATTCGCCTCTTTCTTTAAAAGGGCCTTCTTCCAGGCTTTGGCGGGCTTGCTTAATGGAAGGCGCATGCTGGTCCACTCCCACAAAAGTGGCTTGCGGATAGCGCTGTGCTAACATGAAGCCAATGAGGCCGCTCCCACAGCCCACGTCTAATATTCGCTGTGGTTGAGGATGGCTGGCCCAAGCGCCCAGCAGCACCCCATCAGTGCCTACCTTATGGGCGCAAAGGTGGTGGTGTACGTGAAACTGCTTAAAGCGGAAAGGCTTCGGGTTATCTCTGGTGTTTTTTCTCAAGCTGGCAATAAGGATTTAAGGTCTTTGTGGTAACTTTAATTGGATTTAATTTCTCTCATCAATTTAACAGAAAATGCAAGACAAAAAGAAATCAGTAAAAGGTTCTGGTGCAGCCGGAGGAACCGTTTACGGTTTAGGATTCATCGGTGCGGCTGTTTATTACATCAGTTCGGCATCGGGTTTTTGGCCGGGTGTGGTAGGCTTTTTAAAAGCACTAGTTTGGCCCGCTTTTTTAGTATATGAATTACTAAAAAGCTTGGGCGCTTAGCGTTTACTGGTAAAGATCTAAAAGGCCGGGGGGCAGGCTCAGGATTATTTGTCTCTGTTCCCGGTCAATTTTTTCGATAAAGGCATCTACTGCCGGAACCAGTATTTCTTCGCCTTTAAGGCCTTCAATAAAAAAGACAGGCTGGGCACCATTTTCCAGTATTTTGGTGCAATGGCCTAAGGCTCCATTTTCAAGATCTTCCATGGCAAAGCCTACTACCTCATGGTAATAAAAACTTTTACCGCTCAAAGGCGGAAGCAACTCTAAAGGGAGAAAAAGCTCTCGATCTACTAAGGTTTGCGCCTCTTCACTGTCTACATCTTCCAGCCTTACAATAAAGTGGCCTTTACTATTTTGAGCAATTTCTTCAATAAAAAAAGGAACCAGTTCCCCGCGGATGTCCACGAAAACTGATTCCAAATTTTTATAACGTTGGGGTTGATCGGTATCAAATACCGCTACCAACTCTCCTTTAACTCCGTGCAGCCGGCTAATGAAGCCTAATTGAAAGCAATCGGCCTTTTGCACCTAAGCGTAATTAATCTTCTTTTTTAGTTTCTTCTTCGGCAGGAGCTTCGCTTTCAGCGCTAGCTTCAGTTTCCTCAGCTTCTTCTGCTGGAGCCTCTGCTTCTTCAGGCTTATTAGCTTCCGCAATAGCAGCTGCGCGCTCTTCATTTTTCTTACGCTCGGCCTCTAAGGCTTTGGCGCGGGCCTCTTCTTGTGCCTTGGTTAAGCCTTCCCGTTTGCCTTCAATTTTTTGGATTTTCTCTTCCATCCATTTGTCAAAGCGCTTTTCAGCTTCTGCCTCATCAAATGCACCCTTTTTCACGCCTTCTAAAAGGTGTTTCTTCATCATTACGCCTTTGTACTTAAGGATAGCACGGGCGGTATCACTGGGCTGGGCGCCTTTCATAACCCAATCAAGGGCGCGGTCAAAGTTGATGTCAATCACCGCAGGATTTACGTTGGGATTGTATTGCCCTAAACGCTCAATAACTTTACCGTCACGCTTAACGCGAGAGTCTGCTACTACAATTTGAAAGATGGGGTGACCTTTGCGGCCGTGACGTTGCAATCTAATACGAGTTGCCATGCATTAATAATTTTAAAAGAGACCTCTGTCTCGGTTAATTAATTTAAAAGGAGCGCAAAATTACTTTTTATTTTTGGTATAATCGGAATTAGGTTAAAGAATTTAATAGCCCCTTACACCACCGACTTTTCAACCGCTCTATCATACTCCCTGGCCCCTAACTCTATGACTTCCCGGGCCTTATGAAAATCAAACATGCCGCAGGTGTTGCGGGGTATTTTAACCAGCACATTTGGCGGGTAGGCCTTAACCATCAGTTGAATGAGTCGATTTTGCATGTGGTCGTAACTGGTTTGTAAGACATCTACCAGATTGGGATCAATGGGGCCTGCTTTCTCATCTTTGTGTAAAAAGGGCCAGTTTAAAGAGAGCCAGTTTTTGCGGTCTTTCGTGGTTTCCTCAGCGGGCGTTTCCTGAATTGCTTCCACCGGATTGGGCGCGTTAATGTCTACAGCCACTACAATTTCATCGCCCTCAGGCTTCACTAAGTTTAAGGGGAGCGGGTTAATTACACCGCCATCAATTAAATGAGTTTGGGCATACTTCACTGGGGTGAAAATACCGGGTATGGAAATAGAGGCACGCAAGGCCTGAAAAAGGTCTCCTTCTTTAAACACAATTTCTTTACCCGTGTGCATATCGGTGGCCACTGCGGTAAAATTTATAGGCAAATCCTCAATTTTACGGGGCCCAATCATTTGTAAAATGGTGCTAAAAACTTTTTCACCTTTTACAAAACCGTGCTTGGCCAAGGTAAAATCCATGAGCTTAAAAATATCCGCTCGTTTTAAGGTGAGCAGCCAATCTTTATAGGCCTTGAGCTCACCGCTGGCGTACAGGCCACCCACTACCGCACCCATAGAGCAGCCCACTACTTCCACAATTTCAAAACCTTCTTGCTCCAGGCGTTCAATTACGCCAATATGCGCCATGCCGCGTGCTCCACCACTGGCCAACACCAGTTTTACTTTTGGTTTGGAGCTTGTATTCATCGCATCAATTTTCAGCTAAGGTAAAAAGCTGTGTCACTTCCACCGTAAGGTAAGCTGGTAAAAATCTTCAGGTACCCTACAGCTAAAGGTATTGCCAGTTTGGCTTAAAGCCGATGGTTCCAGCGCCTCACCATTCAATTCCAAAGTATCAGGCAGGGTTTCAAAGCCATGAAAAACCAGACGGTACTCACTGTATTCTGGACCAAAGCGCCCTTTGCGATGCTGGGTGATACGGTATTTCTTGCCGCCATTGGCCATGGCTACAAAGCTTTTGGCCGCATACATATCTTGTTGGTAACCATAGCCATCTCCGGCATCTTCATACAAATAACTTTCAGTGTTTTCAGTGCCTTTGTACACGTGTAAGTCAATGCTTTCCAGTGCTTTTTCACCTACGTACTGCTGAATGGGGTAGTGCGGAATAATGGCTCCGGCCCGCACAAAAGTGGGGATTTGATCCAAGGGTGTTTCTACAAACTCTTCTTTGCCGCCTTCTACCTCGGCATCGGTATAGTAGTGGTACCAGGTGCCTTCGGGGAAATACATTCTACGGCCGTTGCGGTTAGGCTCTAATACAGGGCACACCAAAAGGTGGTCGCCAAAAAGGAATTCATCCTGGCGGTACCAGGTGTTTACATCTTGATGGTAGACAAAGGCCAGAGGACGTATAACAGGCGTACCATTTTCTACCAATTGCTGGAAAGTGCTGTAGTGGTAAGGGAGCAGTTGGTAACGCAGTTCTATGGCCTTGCGGGCCAGGTCGGTAGCTTCCTCACCAAAACTCCAGGGCTCTTGATCACCGTGATCTCCGCTGGAGTGGGTACGCATAAGCGGATGATAAACGGCTAATTGCAGCCAGCGCACGTACAACTCCATATCAGGATGCTCCGTGAAGCCTCCAATATCAGTACCAACAAAAGAAAAGCCGCTTACGCTAAGCCTTTGGCACTGTACATTGGCCACCCAAAGGTGTTCCCAGGTGGCTACGTTATCGCCCGTCCAAACCGAGCTGTAGCGCTGCCCGCCTGAAAAAGTAGAACGGGTAATTAAAAAGGGGCGGTTGGGAAAAGCAAACTTTTTTACGCCCTCATAGCTGGCGCGGCTCATTTGCATACCGTACACATTGTGCCCTTTGCGGTGGCTGCAGGGGTTGCCGTCATAGTCATGCCTAATTTCCAGCGGAAAGGTTTTGGTAGGCACTTCCATAATGGCGGGTTCATTCATGTCATTCCAAATGCCGGCTAAGCCCACATCGGCTATTAAGCCTTTAAAAAGACCGCTCCACCATTCGCGCACCTCCGGGTTGGTGAAATCCGGGAAATAACAATCGCCTGGCCAAACCTTGCCTTTGTACAAAGGTCCATCGGCATAGGTGCAGAAATAGCCTTTTTCAAAACCTTCTTTGCACACCTCGTAGTCCATGTCTACCTTAATGCCGGGATCAATAATGGCCACGGTTTTAAAGCCATCGGCCTTGAGCCGGTCTACCATGCCCTTGGGGTCTGGGAAACTCTCGGTGTTCCAGGTAAAACAACGAAAGCCATCCATATAATCAATGTCTAAATAAATGGCGTCACAGGGGATTTTAAGCTCGCGCATTTTGGCGGTAATGCTGGTTACCTCTTGCTCCGTGGGGTAGCTCCATTTACATTGATGGTAGCCCAGGGTCCAAAGTGGCGGCAGCTCAGGTTTTCCGGTAAGGCGTGCATAGCGCTGGGCAATATTCATGAGGCTGGAACCGGCAATAAAATAGTAGTTCATTTCACCTCCTTCGGCCCAAAAGCTGGTGACGTTTTTACGCTCACTGGCAAAGTCAAAAAAGGTGCGGAAGCTATTGTCAAAGAAAATTCCGTAGACCCCATTTTTGTGTAAACCGTAATAGAAAGGAATGTTACGGTAGAGTGGGTCGGTGTCTTTAGCAAAGCCGTATTCATCCGTACCCCAGTTCTGAAAGCGCTTATCGCGAAGGTTCAGATTGGTGGGTTTATCGCCCAGGCCGTAGTAATTCTCTCCGTTTAAAGAGCGCTTGCTCATTTTTACAATGTTGCCGCCTTGCTGGGTGTTTTCTTCCCAATGAAACCCTTTTTCGTCCTCATTCAGCAGTTGACCATGTTCATCAAAAAGGGCCACGCTTAAATTATGCTTCTGAACCACTGCTTTTAACTTGGGCGTACTTACCGTAAAATCTTTTTCATTTTCGGCTATTGAAAATTTGCTGAAACCGCTGCGGTGATTGGCGGCCAAAGCATAGGAGAAATCATTTTCAAAATAGCCTTTGGCGGTATAGCGTAAACGCATAACGTGGTCGGTAATCACTTCTACCCGTAGCATGGTTTCATTGCGGGTGGTAAAGAGCGCAAAATCACTACCGGTTTGGTATTTTACGATGTTGTTAGGGTAGTGCTCGTTAAGTAATTGTTGCATATAGGTTAATTGATTGCCTGACTATTGATAGGGTCCGAAATTACCATTTTATTTGCACTTCGTGTAATTTTTACACTTAGTATTTTTATTGTAGTTTTGACCCAAATCATTCAAAAAATAATGGCCTTAAAAAAGAAGTTCCTAAAGTCTAAGCCCATTTGTAAAGTAAGCTTTCAAGTGCCTGGCCCCATGGCGGCTAAAGCCAAGAAGGTAGAGCTAGTGGGCAGTTTTAACAATTGGGAGCCCATTGCTATGCGCAAAGTAAAAGACGGTTTTACCCGCACGGTAGATTTAGAAACCGGTGCCGCGCATGAGTTCAGATATTGCGTAAATGGGCAAGAGTGGCTTAATGACACAGAAGCCGATGCCTATGTTCCCAACAGTTTTAGCACCGAAAACAGCGTAGTACAGCTATAACTTTTTAAACACTACAGCACCTAAAGGCGGAACCGAAATACTTAAAGTTTGCATTCGGCCATGTAAAGTTTGAGTCTCCGTTTTTAGGTTCTGGGTGTTTATAAGACCGCTGCCCCAAAACTCGGTGTGGTCTGAATTAAAAATCTCTTGATAGCTCCCGGGCTGATTAACCCCTACTGCAAATTTTTCATGTGGCACGGGCGTTAAATTAAGCACACACACCAATTCTTCTTTTTCGCTTTGGCGGATGAAAGAAATCACGGAGTTTTGAGCATCGTTCAACTCAATCCATTCAAAACCCTCATTTTCATAATTGCGCGCATGCAGCGCGGGCTCCTGCCGATACAGCGCGTTGAGCTGCGTTAAGGTTTTTGCAATGCCCTGGTGGGCCTCATAGCCAGACTCTTCCCAGTTTAGTTGGCCGGCAAAATCCCATTCGGCCCGCTGCCCAAATTCTCCGCCCATAAAAATGAGCTTAGCGCCCGGGTGCAGGAACATCCAACTGTAGAGAAGCCGTAAATTGGCAAAGGTCTGCCAGTCGTCACCGGGCATTCTCTCTAAAAGCGATTTTTTGCCGTACACCACTTCATCGTGCGAAAGCGGCAGCATAAACCGCTCGGTAAAGGCGTAGGCCAGGCTAAAGGTAATTTCATTGTGGTGGTGCTGACGGTAAATGGGGTTTCTCTTGAAATACTCCAGATTATCGTTCATCCAACCCATCATCCACTTTAAGTGAAAACCCAGGCCACCTTCTTGTACCGGCCGGGTAACGCCATTAAAGCTAGTAGACTCTTCGGCTATGGTGAGCACATGCGGGTGGTACTGGTGCACGGCCGCGTTAAAATCTTTAATAAACGCAATGGCCTCCAGGTTTTCGTTACCTCCGTATTGATTGGGTTCCCACTCTCCCTCATTGCGTGAATAATCTAAGTACAGCATGGAGGCTACGGCATCTACGCGCAAACCATCAATGTGAAATTCTTCCAGCCAATACAGGGCGTTGCTAATTAAAAAGCTTTTGACCTGGGGCCGTCCGTAATTGAAAATCAAGCTCTTCCAGTCGGGGTGGTAGCCTCTCCGTTTATCTGGGTGCTCATACACACAAGAGCCATCAAAATTGCCCAAACCGTGCGCATCTTCCGGAAAGTGAGAAGGCACCCAATCCAGAATAACGCCAATGCCCGCTTGGTGTAGCTGATCAACCAAATATTTGAAATCGGCCGGAGAGCCAAAACGACTGGTTGGTGCGAAGTAACTAACAATTTGGTAGCCCCAGCTGGGGTCATAGGGGAATTCCATAATGGGCATAAACTCTACGTGGGTAAAGCCCAGTTTTTGCAAATACGGCACTAGCTCTTTAGCGAGTTGGCGGTAGCTCAAAAATTCTCCATCTTTTTTACGCCAGGAGCCAAGGTGCATTTCATACACGCTTAAAGGCGCCTGCAAAGAATTAGCCTTAAGGCGATGCTTTTCCCAGGCCGCATCCTGCCATTGATAGGCTGCTTCACTCACCACTGAGGCTGTTTTTGGCGGATGTTCCGCCTGCCGGGCGTAGGGATCTGCTTTTTCCAACACTTGCTCTTGATGGGCGCTGGTGATACGGTATTTGTATAAATCGCCTACAGCCAGCCCGGCAATAAAACCTTCCCAAATGCCTGAGCCATCCCAACGCACGTTTAAGGGATGGTTTTCCCCTTGCCAGTGATTAAAATTGCCAATCAGTTCTACCTTTTGGGCAGCCGGAGCATACACGGCAAAATACACCCCACTTTCACCCTTAAGGCTTAGGGGGTGGCTGCCTAATTTTTGGTGAATTTGGTAGTGCTTGCCTTCATTAAAAAGGTAAATATCTTCTTTGCTTAGCAGGCTGTGCGCTAGTACCTTATGCTTGCTCATGTTCCTTTATTTCCTTGATGATTTCAATAATTCCCCGCAAGGGAATGATAGCCCAACCGGGGCGGCCGTTTAACTCATAGCCCAATTCATAAATGGCCTTTTCCAATAAAAAGTAATGCAGCAGATAATTGATTTCTTTGTGGTAGCCAATGTCTAAATTGTGGTTAAAGGCAATTTGGCGGTACTGTCGCATAAACACGCCCACCATGCTGCGGTAGAGGGCCTTAGCCTCACTAAGTTGTTGGGTATTTGGGTAGTCTTCTTGTTCATTAAATAAGGTGGCAAACAGCGCATAATGGAAAGACCGGAAAAGACCGGCCACGTCTTTCAAAGGACTTTGTTTCACCTTTCTATCGCGGATGGTACTTTCAGGCTCCCCTTCAAAATCCAGGATGTAAAAGTCATCATTCTGTATTAAGATCTGGCCCAGGTGGTAATCGCCATGAATACGAATGCGCGAGCTCTGAAGGGTTTCCTCATCAAAGCCTAAGATGAAATTGATAATGAAATCTTTTTGCGCTATCACTTCATCGGCCATAGCCTGAGCCTGCTGGGGCAGGCTGGCTTTCTTTTTAGCCAAGAGGTTGTAGCGCGCTTCAAATTGGTAAATCAAACGGTTCTTAAGCCATACCGTAAAATCACTGTTGTAGGCAATGGGATTAAAATTGCGATCACGCCTTTCTGCGGCTAAGGCCAAATGCATTTCGGCTGTGCGTTGAGCTAGTTTCTGGATTTGTTTGAAAAAGCGTTGCCCGGGATTCTGTTGCAAGCCTGCGGGTAAAGCCTCAAACTTTAGTGGTTTAATAAAACTATCTTCGGGGTTAAAATCTTGAGTAGCCTCATGGCCTGCAGTGGTAAAATAACTTTTTAACTCGCCTAGCATCCAATTCCAGGCATCGCCTTGGTTGGGCACCTTTTTTTGCATGAGCCCCAGCGAAATTTCAAAACCACTGCTGGTACGAAGCCAAATGAGGCCAGCCAAAGTGGGGTAGTTTTTAAAAATTGACTGTTGTGCTAAAAACTCATTGATTTCAAAATCAGGGTTCTTATCTCTGAAAAGTCTACGAAATAGCTTTAAAAAATAGGCTTCTTGTAAAATAAGCGTGCTGTTGCTTTGCTCAGCGTTCAGCAATTGAGAGTGAAATTCTTCCTGAGGTAAGAGTGGTTCCTGGGCTTTAAAATACAGACAATTGGCACCTGTTTTCACCTGATTGTTGCTGTGAAATTGATGGTAAAGCGCCCGGTGAAAGCCTTGGTCGTACACCGCGTCTATAAGTTGGAAATGGCCATTAGGAAGTTGAAGGTTTACCAGTAGGGCGTGCTCTGGCACGGGCTCTTTAGCCGGCTTTAGGGCCAGGGGTAGAAGGTAGTGGTGCGCAAAACTTTCTTTGAAAAAGACCTCTACCACCAAAAGGTAGTAATGCCTGAAATCATCTTGCAGGTGTACCACATCTTCAATACTTACTTGCAAAATGTGTCCGGCCTTACCGCCAAACCAACGGCATTGAAATAAATACTCGGGCAGTACTTCTTCGCATAGATGTTTAAAGAGTGAACTGTGCTCAGCCAGCTCTGTCCAGCTCTCGTGGGTTTGAAAGGCCGGCATCTTAAGCTTCAATTTTTAGAAGGTGAAAAGGCAGAGCCGGATTCAATTTTACGTAATTCCATTCTTCCTGCCAGTGGTAGGTGGCCCCGCTCACCAAGTCGTGCAGGGTGAGCGCTTGCCTACGTAAGTTTTCGGGTAGCTGCACCCAACCTTCTTGCTCTTGGTAAGGATCCAGACTGCAAACCATCAACACCTGATTATCTCCCTGCCACTTGTGATAGGCAAACAGGGCCTGGTTTTCTAAGCCCAGGCTTTGGTAGTTTTTGGTTTGTTGTAAGGCTGCATTTTCTTTCCGCGCTTGATTGAGAATCTTCATGAGCCAGGTGATTTTGTTCTCTGCTTCCCAATCCCATTGCCGTAGCTCATACTTTTCAGAATTAGCGTATTCTTCCTTACCAGGAAGGGCTGCGTGATCGCGCAGCTCATACACCGGGCCATACACCCCGTAATTGCTGCTTAGGGTAGCGGCTAAAAATAAACGGATGAGGTAGAGGCTTTCGTTGCCACTTTGCAAAGCATAGGGATTGATATCAGGGGTGTTGGGCCAAAAATTAGGGCGGAAATATTCGGCTCCCGGTCCGTTTGTAAGTTCCTCCATGTATTCCATCAGCTCGTGGCGGAAATTGCGCCAGGTGAAATAGGTGTAACTTTGATTAAAACCGGCTTTGGCCAATTGATGCATTAAAGCGGGTTTGGTAAAGGCCTCGGCCAAAAAGATTACTTCCGGGTGGTTTTTATGAATTTCGGCAATAGCCCACTCCCAAAAATTAATGGACTTGGTGTGGGGGTTGTCTACCCGAAAAATTTGAATGCCGCAATCTACCCAGTGTTGAATCACCGCTAAGAGTTCACTCCACAGATTTTGCCAGTCATCGGTTTCAAAGTAGATGGGTAAAATATCCTGATATTTTTTGGGTGGGTTTTCGGCATACTGCACGGTACCATCACTGCGCCATTTAAACCATTGCGGGTGTTTTTTTACCCAGGGGTGGTCAGGCGCGCATTGAAAGGCCAGATCCAACGCCAGCTCAATACAATAGTCTTTTCGGGCGGTTTTTATTAGTTTTTTATAATCGGCCAGCGAGCCTAACTGCGGATGAATGCTTTTGTGCCCCCCTTTTTTAGAGCCAATGCCCCAGGGCGAGCCCACGTCATCAGCTGCAGCCGTGGTGCTGTTATTTTTGCCCTTACGATTTACCTCGCCAATGGGATGCACGGGCGGCAGGTAGAGCACATCAAAGCCCAATTGGGCCACTCTGGGCAGAAGCGCCTCCACATCCTTAAATGTACCGTGTTGGCCGTTGCGGCCCGCTGAGCGCGGAAAAAACTCGTACCAACTGCTAAAACCTGCCTTGGCGCCATCGCACCAAAGTGGGAAAATGGCGCTTTCCGTTTTAAAGGTTTTGGCGGGGTGTATTTTAAAGGCTTCGGTGGTTTCAGGCTTTAGGGCTAGTGCCAGTGCTTTATCAAAATTCTTTTTTTCCAAAGCCTTGAGGAAATCCTGGGCCCAGCTTACTTTTTGTTTTAGAAGGTATTCAAAAAAAGGAGCGCCATCCTGCAGCTGTACTTCTACATTTTGCCCGTCTTCTTGTTTTTTAACCAAGCCGTGGTGCCAGGTTAGCGCATAATCCATCCAAGCTTCAATTTTATACTCGTAAGCGCCTGCCTTTTTAGGGGTAAATTGAGCTTGGTAACGGTCGTTTCCTATAGCTTTCAAGGGGGTGTAGTTCCATTTTTTTTGGCCTTTAAGGCGATAGGCCAAGGCGCCTTGAATTACATCGTGACCATCGGCCACCAGGCAAGCTTTTACCACTAAAGGTTCTTGCACCAACCTTTTTACAGGATAGCGGCCATGGTCTATAAGGGGGCTTATTTCAGAGAGTAATACTCGGCTGCGGCCGTTCTTGGGGAAATTGGGCATGCGGATAGTTGATTTAATAAGTGTTAAAAATACACAAAGTATTAAATCACCATTTCCGGGGCCACAATTTTTTCAAAAGCCTGAGTAAAGCCTTTGGTCTTTATTTAGACTGTAGGAGTAGTTTTTGGGTGCCCATCAGGCCTTTGGTTCCGTAGGCGCTAATCCAGTAAAGCCCGCTGCTTAACGTGCTTAAATCCAGTTTTTCACCTTTATAGTTATTGCGCACCAGCACCTTTTGCCCTTGGCTATTTCTGATTTCCAAGGCAAAGGTATTAGGCTGCGCCCCGGCCTCCACTTGCACCCAGCCATTACTGGGATTGGGGTAGAGTGTTAGAATATAAGGGTCCTGCTCTGGCAAAGCCACGTTAGCACAGCCAGCCACAATCTGATAAAGGGTATCTCCTTCACTTTGGTCAAAACCACAGGCATTCAACACACGGTTGCCATCGGCACCAATTTTGGAGATAATGCGGATGGTGTCATTCGCGGTAAGCGGAAAGAAGTAGTTGATTTTAAGCGTGTAGGGGTCTACTACCTCCACGCTGCGCACGGGCTCTGGGGCTTGCCTGCGAAAGCTGAATACGGAGAAATCTGTAGCATTGGTGTCTACCGACCCTTGGGCTATACCTAAATTACTCCGGAGTAGTGTGTAGTTCAAACCGCAGCTATCCGTTTGCATTTTATTTCCGTTGGTCATAGTGAGTTCAGGTCCATAACTAACGCTATTCTTGCACGTATCACCAATTTTAACCGGCACAAGAAACAAGTAAGACCCTTGTTCTACTAACGAATTAGTATTTGGATTTCTTTCGAAATCTGTATAGCTTATGGATAAAGCATATTCTCCAGCCTCAGTGGCAACAAACTCCGTTCTACCGGTAATACTGTCAATAGTAAACGGCTGAATAGCATTACTATCAAAAGGATTGTAAGCAGTAAATGGTGCTGCGAAGATATTAGGGTTAGGCTTTGCCGTTACCAAATTATAATCGCCATCTTCATCATCATGGAACCCTCCTATGCTGGTGAGCTTATTGGTACACCTACTAACTAGAAACAATTCATCCTTTGGTTTAGGTAAGCTATTTTCACGCTGTAGATTATCTAAACGGGCTTCTAGGTACAGGTTCCTAATTTCCCCATTTACAAATCGGTCACCGCAGCAACTAAAATCCAAGGAGAAAAGATAATCGGAGCAATTGGTATTTAAAATAACCGTGCCTCTATACCGGTGCATGACATATTCATAAATGCCATTGATACAATGCAGACTTGAGTCTACTTGCCAAGCAGTTGAATCTAAGAAATACTGCCGATTAGCTGGAGGTAAAAGCATTGATAGGTTGGGGTTTAACTGAACGCTCTCATTGCAGCCCTCAATAGTAAGTGGAATGCTATTGAGGGAAACTGGCCCAATGCCCCAAGCACTCTGATAAATTGTAACCTCTACCAAATACTCTCCAGAAACGTTGGTAGAATCACCGATGTAGCGGTAGGTGATATGGCCCCCAGCCCAGTGACTGGCCACTAACTGACTAGTGCTAAGGGCCACTAAAAAACAAAGGGTGAAAATAGATCTCATAAATACTGGTTTTTAAGTTTGTAGTGATCGTCTTTAGTTATGTGCCTTAAGGCTAATTTCTGACGCGCTTAACTTTGATCTGTCTGGGCCTAAAGCAGGCTAATTTTTTTCTGCACCCTTCGTCCATTCTCCAATGTTAAGCTTAGAATATAGCTTCCAGAAGCTAGTGCACTAAGGTCTACCCTGTTTTTGGGATTGTTTATTTCCAGAAGCGGTATTCCTTGTAGGTTGTAAACCTTAATCTGCATGATGCTCTGTTTGCTGTTATTAGCTAATTGTAAAAATCCTCTGCTTGGGTTAGGGTACACGCTAATATTTAAAGCTTGATGTTCTGGCAAAGCCACGCTAGCACAGCCATCCACAATCTGATAGAGGGTATCTCCTTCACTTTGGTCAAAGCCACAGGCATTCAACACACGGTTGCCATCGGCACCTACTTTAGAAATAATGCGGATGGTGTCATTCGCGGTAAGCGGAAAGAAGTAATTGATTTTTACGGTGTGGGCATCCAGCATTTCTGCATTTCTTACCGGTTCAGGCGCTTGCCTGCGCAAGCTGAAAACGGAGAAATCAGTGGCACCGGGCTCTATGCTACCTGGCTGCATGGCTTGACTGGTTTTTAGAATAGAGCTGGTTATTCCACAGCTATCGGTTTGCTGCTTTTGTTGGTTTGCAAAACGTAGTTCCAGGCCCAAGGTATCTTGGGGGCTGCAGAAGTTATATACTTCAGCTACGATATCAATCTCGTAGGAACCCACAGTGTAAAAGATGCCCCGAGCGGTATCAAAAGGCCTTTCGGTATACTTAAATGCCAGGCCGTAGATTCCTGTGGCGGAAGGCCTCACTTGGGTTACTCCAGTGGTAGAATCTACATAATAACCAAATGGTGCAGAAGGATTGGTGGGTAGTGGTTGGTACCGACTAAATCCGGAGTCAAAAGCCATTGGGCCATTTTCGGTAGTAAATACATCTGGCAAAACGTAGTTAGGGTCTTGATCCTCATCGGGTTGAAACCCACCAATAAAAACATTTTGATTCACACACAACTCTGGGAAATAGCGGGAATGAATGGGTTTGGGCAGGCTGTTTTCGCGCCTGCTGTTATTGAGGGTAGCTCTGACCAGTAAATTACTGTTACTGGAGACATGCTGATAATTATCCACTAGGTTGCGGCAACAAGGAGCCGAAAGTGTAAAGGTATAATTGGCACAGGGCGATAAAATGATGGTTCCGCGGTAAATAGCCATGCTGTTTAATGTAGTGGTGTCGGTACAAGCCAAATCACTGTTTATTGTCCACAGATTACTGTAGACTGGATGCTGACGGGCTGCGGGTGGAAGGACTATTGGTAGCGCCAATGAAGTATTTAGTGAACAACCGGTTATTTGTACAGGAAAGGCGCTACCTCCCACAGCCACATCAGACTGATGTCGGTAGATGTAGGCTTCTACCAAATATTCACCCGGAGTATTGGTAGAATCCCCAATATAGCGGTAGGTAACAAAGCCGGCCGTAAAGTGGCTGGCTTTAATTGAAATGGCAGCAAAAAGTAAACACAGTAGTAGAAATCTTTTCATGGCGTAGTTTTTCCTTGTTATAGGAGAACTAAGCTACCACATAAGTCACTGCTTTTCAGGGGTGGATGAGTTATAGCGGAATTTGGTTTAGATTTCGAAATGCGGCTGTTATACTTTCATTACCAATTGTTTTACCATTAACTGAAAGGGCTTTTGTGTAAGGCGGTCTGCTGAGGTCCTAGTTTTTATCAACACCGACCCATTTCGTCCGTCTTATTGGTTAATTTTCACCAAGAATTCAGCAATTTTTAAAGCCCTCAGCACCAGTGTTTTTAATATTTGATACCGAGACTACCGGCCTTCCTTTACGTGATAATGCCCCTTTAACGGATTTTGACAATTGGCCTCGCGCAGTGCAAATTGCTTGGCAACTGCATGATGATAAAGGCCAATTAATAGAGGCCAAAAATCATGTAATCCAACCCGAAGGATTTGATATTCCTTTTAATGCTGCGCAGGTTCATGGCATTACCACAGCAGTAGCTCAAAAATATGGCGTACCCCTGGCCGAAGCCATTGCTGATTTCAGTCAGGCGGTGCAGAAAGCCCAATTTCTGGTGGGGCATAATCTGGCTTTTGACAATAATATTCTGGGCTGTGAGTACCTTCGTTTGGAGCAGGGAAACATTCTGGAAGACAAGCCTGTGCTGGACACCGGAGAAGGTACCCGTGATTTTTGCCAGCTTACCGGAGGCCGTGGGGCGGGCTTTAAAATGCCCAAACTGGAAGAATTGCATGAAATTCTCTTTGGGGCAAAGTTTGCCGAAGCGCATAACGCTGCCGCGGATGTAGAAGCTACCGCACGTTGCTTTTTTGAGGCGGTCCGGAAAAATATTTTCACCAATGAACAGCTAAACTGGTCAGCGCAGGAGCGCCAGGCTTTTGAGCAAGCCAACCCTTCTCAGGTAGCCCCCATTGGCCTTAAAGTGCAAAGCTTTAAAGAGCTGGCCCGGCAATTGGCTGAGGCCGATGAAGCCAAGATTACCATAGATGAAGAGGCGCTGGAAGAAGCCCAGGAAACGGCTTTTGCCCATCTGCATGTGCACACCCAGTTTTCCATTTTACAGGCCACCTGCGATATTCCCGGACTCATCGCGAAAGCAAAAAAAAACAACATGCCGGCCGTAGCCATGACCGACCACGCCAACTTGTACGGTGCCTTTAGCTTTGTGCAAACCGCTTTGCGCGAAGGGGTAAAGCCCATTGTAGGCTGTGAGTTTTATGTGTGCCGTGATCATGCGGACCGGTCGGCTAAAGACAACGGCTACCAAATTGTGGCTCTGGCCAAAAATAAAGAAGGGTATCACAACCTGGCCAAGCTCAGCTCCCTGGCTTTTGTAGATGGTTTTTACTACGTTCCACGCATTGATAAGGAGCTGTTGCTGCAGTACAAAGAAAACCTGATTATTACTACAGGTAACCTCTACGGTGAAATTCCGCGCTTAATTTTAAACGTAGGCGAAAAGCAGGCCGAAGCCGCTTTTTTGTGGTACAAAGAGCATTTTGGGGAAGACTTTTACGTAGAGCTGGTGCGCCATGGCTTGGAAGAAGAACGGGTAGTGAATGAAACACTTTTACGGTTTGCGCAAAAACATCAGGTGAAATACTTTGCCAGTAATGATGTGTACTATCTGGAACAGGAAAATGCTGAGGCCCACGATATTTTACTCTGCGTTAAGGAGAACGAATACAAAGAGACTCCCATAGGCCGGGGCCGTGGTTTCCGCTTTGGCTTTGCCAATGACGAATACTATTTCAAGTCGGGCGAGGAAATGAAAGACCTCTTTAAAGACTTACCCGAGGCCATTACCACCGTAAATGAAATTGTAGAAAAAATTGAAAGCTATGAGCTTAAACGCGATGTGCTTTTACCGGCTTTTGAAATCCCCGAGCAGTTTAAAGACCCCCAAGATGAGGTAGATAACAAAAAGCGAGGCGAAAATAATTACCTGCGGCATTTAACTTACGAAGGCGCCAAGAAGCGCTACGGAGAAATTACCGAAGAACTTAAGCAGCGCCTGGATTTTGAGCTGGAAACCATCGCCAATACCGGGTATCCCGGATACTTTTTGATTGTCCAGGATTTTACCAGTGAGGCGCGCAAAATGGGCGTTTCGGTGGGGCCCGGAAGGGGTTCTGCGGCCGGCTCAGCGGTGGCTTACTGCATTGGTATCACCAACGTAGACCCTATTAAGTACGACTTACTTTTTGAGAGATTCCTAAACCCAGAGCGGGTTTCCTTACCGGATATTGACATTGACTTTGACGATGAAGGCCGCGGAAAAATCATTGACTGGGTGGTGCAGAAATATGGCAAAAATCAGGTGGCGCAAATTATTACCTATGGCACTATGGCGGCCAAATCAGCCATACGTGATGCCGGCCGGGTGTTGCAGTTACCCCTAAGTGATACCGACCGCGTTGCCAAGCTGGTGCCTGATACCAAGCTGGCTAAACTCTTTAGCTGGAGCGAAAAAGAGCTGGCCCAACAGCTAAAAGGAGATTCTTTTCAAATGGGCAAGCAGCTGCTGGAACTAGCCGAAAGACCCGGCAAGGAAGCTGATGTAGTGACTCAGGCCCGCGTGCTGGAAGGGTCGGTGCGTAACACCGGTATTCACGCTTGTGGGGTGATCATCACGCCCGATGACATCACCAAATTCATTCCGGTGGCCACCGCCAAAGATGCCGACCTGCTGGTTACCCAGTTTGATAACTCGGTGGTGGAAGATGCCGGCATGCTGAAAATGGACTTTTTAGGCCTGCGTAACCTCAGTATCATTAAAGATGCCATTACCCTCATTAAGGAGCGCCATGGGGTAGAAATAGACCCAGATGAAATACCGCTAGACGATACCAAAACCCTGGAGCTTTTTGCCCGTGGTGAAACCTTGGCCACCTTTCAGTTTGAAAGCCCCGGCATGCAAAAACACCTCAAGGCTTTGAAGCCTGATAAATTTGCCGACCTGATTGCCATGAATGCTTTGTACCGCCCGGGCCCCATGGAGTACATTCCCAATTTTGTGGCGCGGAAACACGGCATGGAAGAAATCTCCTATGACCTCCCGGATATGGAGGAGTATCTGGCGGAGACCTACGGAATTACCGTGTACCAAGAGCAGGTGATGCTACTCTCGCAAAAGCTGGCCGGCTTTACCAAAGGGGAGGCCGATGTCCTGCGAAAGGCCATGGGAAAAAAGAAGCGGGATGTACTGGATAAAATGAAGCCCCAGTTTATTGACCAGGGCAAAGAGCGCGGTCACGACCCTGAGAAACTGGAGAAAATTTGGAAAGACTGGGAAGCCTTTGCAGCTTATGCTTTTAACAAGTCGCACAGTACCTGCTACAGCGTGGTAGCTTTTCATACCGGCTACCTTAAGGCGCACTACCCGGCCGAATATATGGCCAGCATGCTTACCCATAAGATGAGTGACATCAAGGAACTCACCAAGTACATGGAAGAGTGCAGGCGCATGGGCATTCCGGTACTGGGGCCAGATGTGAATGAAAGTGATCGCACCTTTACCGTAAATCAGAACGGTGAAATTCGCTTTGGCCTTAGCGGGATGAAAGGGGTAGGTGATAATGCCGTGGCCAACATTGTAGAAGAGCGCAAGGAGAATGGTCCTTACAAAAGTATTTTTGACCTGCTTTCGCGGATAGACCTGCGTTCTGCCAATCGTAAAACTTTAGAAAACCTGGCCCTGGGTGGTGCTTTTGATGGCTTTGAAAACGAACATCGCGCCATGTATTTCTACCAGAGTGGTGACGAGCGCACTTTTCTAGAGCAAGCCATAAAATACGCCCAGCAGCTTAAAGCACAAAAAGAATCATCGCAACAATCGCTCTTTGGGGGTAGTGCCGAAACCACTCTGCCCGAACCGGACTTACCCAAGGTAGAAACCTGGCCACGCATGCTGCAACTGGGTAAAGAAAAAGAAGTGAATGGCATGTACATCAGCAGCCACCCACTGGATGATTTTAAATATGAAATAGATTACCTCTGTACGCATGAGCTGCGGGCGCTAGAAGACCTAACTAAAGTATCGGAGTTTACCATTGCCGGAATTATAATCGAAGCCAAACATCTCACATCCCGCCAAGGCAAGCCCTTTGGCATTTTTACCTTGGAGGACTACAGTGATAGTTTTGAGTTTAGACTTTTTGGTGAGGATTATCTGAAGTTCAAACCCTTTTTAGAAAATAACATGCTCTTGTTTATTAAGGGCTTTGTAAATCGCTACACGCCCCGCTGGGAGGGCGCTCAGGAACGCATTGATGCAAAAATTAGAAGCATCAGTCTTTTGCCAGATGTATTGGAAGCCCAGAGCAAAGGCCTAAAATTAACAGTTCCCTTAACGGAGGTACTGCCCAATCACATTGATACCATTGATGCCCTCATTGCCAAGCACACGGGTAAAAAGAGACTGGAACTTCGCATCTTTGACCCTGAAAAAAAGCGGGTTTCTGTAGGAATGCCTCTGAAAGGGGGGCAGGGAATCAACGTTAGTAAAGAGGCCCTGGACGATTTTAAAGCATTAACCTTTGCTAAGATGGAGCTGGTGGCAAAAGCCTAGAGCTAGGCTGATTACTAGCATTATTAATTGTAATTTTGCACATACATTTAAATAAAAACAACAACAATGGCACTTGAATTAACCGATGCTAATTTTGATGAACTGGTTTTAAAATCAGACAAGCCCGTGCTGGTAGACTTTTGGGCAGAATGGTGCGGCCCTTGTCGCATGGTAGGCCCTATTGTAGAAGAGTTGGCTGCAGAGTATGACGGCAAGGCCGTTATTGGCAAAGTAAACGTTGATGAAAACTCAGAAATCAGCGGCAAATTTGGCATCCGAAACATCCCTACTTTATTGGTCTTCAAAAACGGAGAAGTAGTAGATAAGCAGGTAGGTGTAGCTGCTAAAGCGGCTTTAGCCGGAAAAATTGACGCGCAACTGTAAGCAACAATTTCAGATAAGATTTAAAAAGGTTGTCCCGCGTGGGCGACCTTTTTTATTGCCCCTTATTGGTCTTGGTCACTAAACCTGAATGCCTTCGCCAAGCCTATACTTCCAGAGCAGCTAGGCGCAACGCTTGGCCTTCTTAAAGGGGCCTAATTGATTTATTATATTTTTTGCTCTGGGTGAACTTAGGTTAAGGGACTTGTTCGTGTTTGCATAAGTGTTAAAAAGCAAAGGAATTATCTCATATTTGCCGTAAAGGTCAGACTATTGTTCTTTATGATTAGCTTGCCCCTGGATTAACAAGCACTGGAATTGTATGTATGCGTTTCAACCTTTATTTCAAATTCTGCAAATCTGATTAATGGCAGCGTTGTTAAGTAAATTTCCATTAAAAGAGAGGTTATTACTAAGCTACTACCATTACCTCCAGCGCTTACAACAAAAGGTACCTAAAGCACTGCGTAGAAGTTATGATTTAGTGCGCGACCTACAGCGTCAGAATTGTGGCGTTTCTATAAAGGATGGCCAAATTCAGTTCACTTCTGAAATTAATGGGCAAGACCGCACTTTTGAATTGGATCTTTACTCTTCAGACCCAGGTATCTTTAAACAAGTATTTCTAGAAGCCGAATATCATGCTTTAGTAAAGTTGTGCCAGAATGCAGGGTTCTCGCCTGAGCGTATGATTGATGCCGGAGCCAATATAGGTTTGGTAAGCATTTATTTAACTGCATTTTTTCCCAATATGGAGGTAGTTGCCCTGGAGCCTAATGCGCGCAATAGAAGTTTACTAAAACACCATTTGACTCGTAATAAGCTAACTAATGTAAAAGTGAAACCTGTGGGACTTTGGTCTCACGCAACCCAATTGTGCGCAGATGATACTTTTAGAGGGGGGCAAGATGCTTCCTTTCGTCTTCGTGAGGCTCAGTCTGGTGAAAAAGGAACTCTGGAAACAAAAGACATTGCAGCTATAATGAAAGAGCAGGCTTGGCCGCAAATAGATTTTCTTAAAATAGATATTGAGGGCGGAGAAACAGCCGTGTTTGGGCCAAAAGCGAATCTTAATTGGCTAACCAAAACGCGCATGCTGGCCATTGAAATTCATGATGAATTTAATTGCCGAGACCACATAGAGGGCCTTTTACGCGACTATGGCTTTCAATTAGATCATTCAGGAGAGCTGACGCTGGCTTGGCAATAGCGACACCTTAAAAAAATCATAGTTTGTCAACTGAAAATCATTGGCGTTTAAATAGCGTTCTTTGCGGTTGCAGACTAGGGCTGCATGTTGTTACTTAGCAATTATGGCGCAAGCACCTAAATTTGATGTTCAAGAGTACCGCGATTTTGAAAGCCTGGAGTTTTACGCGCGGCAGGTGGTAGAAGGTTTTATCACCGGCTTGCACAAAAGCCCCTTTCACGGTTTTTCAGTTGAATTTGCTGAGCACCGCAGTTACAACCCTGGGGAAAGCACGCGAAACATTGACTGGAAACTCTACGGCCGTACCGACAGATTGTACACCAAACGCTACGAAGAAGAAACCAACCTACGTTGCCATTTAGTGCTAGACACTTCCGGTAGCATGTTTTACCCTAAAGAGCGCTTGGCTTCGATTGAAAAACCCAACAAAATTCTCTTTAGCAGCATCGCCATTTTGGCTCTCAGCAATCTTTTTAGAAAGCAGCGCGATGCCATCGGCCTGAGCCTTTTTGGGAATCAAGATTTAATTACCGAGGCCAAAAGCACCTACCAGCATTTAAAAATGATGAATACCGAGCTGTTTAAAGTGCTACACCAATATCAAGCACCAGAGGCTCCCAAGGTTAGCTTATCTCAACAGCTACACCTTATGGCTCAAAAAATTCACAAGCGCTCGTTGGTTTTGGTTTTCACCGATTTATTTGAAGCGCTGGAAAACCCCCATGAATTATTTGATGCACTGCAACACCTAAAGCATCAAAAGCATGAGGTAGTCTTGTTTTGGACTACGGATAAAGCCACCGAGTTAGACTTTGACTTTGAGGCCAGACCCTACCGTTTTGTAGACATGGAAACAGGCGCTAAGATTCGTTTAAATCCGCATGAGTTGGCCGAGGCCTACCGCCAAAAAACCCGCGAGTTTGAGCAGGAAATGAAGACCCGTTTACTGCAATACAAAATTGACTGGGTACCGGTTGATGTGGCGGAAGGCTACCATCAAATTCTGCAAAAATATTTATTGAAACGCCAGCGCATGCGCGGTTAAATTTGCATTATTTTAAAACCCTACCATAGGCCTGCCGCTAAAGCTTAGCTACCTTTGTCTTTAAAATTAAGGTATGTGGATCAGCAGTTTCTTAGCTATACTTTTACAGGTGAGTCTTTCGGCCCAAGAGCCTACCCAAACAAGCCCTACGAAGCGTAATTACTCAGAAGTTAAGCCCCCCAATATTATTCTGCTTATTGGTGATGGTATGGGATTAAGTCAAATGAGTTCTGCCCTTTTTTACGGTGAGCAGTCGCCCAATTATGAGCGTTTTCCCGTGGTGGGTCTTTCCAAGACTTCGTCCAGCAGTCATAAAATTACCGATAGTGCAGCCGGGGCTACGGCTTTTTCGGCCGGCACAAAAACCTACAACGGTGCTATTGGCATGGGCGCTGATTCTACGGCTGTTCCTACTTTACTGGAAGATTTGGCCCAACAAAATTGGCGCACTGGCCTAATTGCTACTTCAAGTATTACCCACGCCACCCCGGCTTCTTTTTATGCCCACGTAAAGCTGCGCAAACAAGAGTTTGAGATTGCGGAGCAACTCTTAACAGCTCCCGTTCATTTTTTTGCAGGCGGTGGCATCCGCTACTTTAGCAACCGCTTAGATGAACGCAACCTTTTGCAGGAAGCGGAGGCCTATCGTTTGCGCATAGACACCAACGCCTTACATCCACGGAAGTGGAACAGCAAAGACCGGTACGGGTATTTGTTGGCCAAAGGAGGCATGCCCAGAATGCTAGACGGCCGGGGTGATTTTTTAACCGCAGCCACCCAAATGGCTTTCTCCTATTTTGACAACTTTGGGCAAGATCCATTTTTCTTAATGGTAGAAGGTTCTCAGGTAGACTGGGGCGGCCACGCCAATGATGGCGAATACCTAACCACTGAGATGCTGGATTTTGACCAAGCCATTGGAGCGGCTTTAGATTATGCGGAAAAAGACGGCAACACCTTGGTAATAGTTACTGCAGATCACGAGTGTGGAGGCTTTGCCTTGGTGAGTGAAGAAATTGACGTGCCTTTTCAGGGCAGCCGCAGAGATTATGATTCTTTGCGCTTTAGCTTCACCTCTGGCGGGCACTCGGCTACCATGGTGCCGGTGTTAGCCTATGGCCCGGGGGCCGAAAAATTCAGTGGTATTTATGAGAATACGGCCATCTATGCTAAAATTAAGGCCATTCTAGCGGAACACTAAGCAGCTGTTATTTCTCATGAGAATGACAATTGTCATAGCACCTAATGCGCATAGGCGCTATCTTAGTAGAAAATTTACCGCATGAAACGTAAGAAGAATCCCATAATTGATTTGGAGCGCTACCGCGTGCATTTCTTCTTAATTGGCCTTATTGTAACCTTACTGATTATTATAGGGCTCATCAACTTTAAGTTTTATGATGACCCCGTGGTACCCATTGAAACGGAAACCTACCAATTGCAGGCCACTGATGATGTAATTCCCATTACCCTGCGCGAACCGCCTAAAAAAATTAGCGCACCCAAAGTAATGCCTGAACAGATTGAGATTATTGAGGACGCTCAGGAGGTAGAGGATGAATTTGAGTTTGCCACTACCGAAACGGATGAAGACGAGGCCATTACCGATAAGGTCTATCAGCAAAGCGATGAGCTGGGTGTAGTGGAAAGTATTGGGCAAGAGTATGAAGAGGTAGAAGAGCCCTTAGCCTTTGCCGTGGTAGAAAGCGCTCCGGTTTTTCCTGGTTGTGAAAGCAAAGTAGGGAATGCTGCCCAACGCGAATGCTTCAAAGAAAATGTAGTGCGCTATGTATTAGAAAATTTTGAGTACCACCAAAGTGCACGTGATGCCAATATTAGCGGCCGTATTTTTGTTCAGTTTATTATAGAAAAAGATGGCCGTACCGCTCAAGTGCAGGTGGTGCGCGGTTTAGACCCTGAGCTAGACCAAGAGGCTGAGCGGGTGGTAAAAAGTATGCCTCAAATGATACCGGCCCGGCAGCGCGGTCGCCCGGTACGGATTAGTTTTATAGTACCTATTAAACTGGTATTGAACTAAAACAGCCATAAGCGCGGAGCAGTTAGTCGCTCTTGACGAGGTCTTTGCCCTTTGTGCTAATGGAAACAGTGGAATCTCTACCGCTTGGCTCCAGCCTACCATTGCGGCTGGGTATGTAACCTCCCCTTTAATTAGACTGGGTTTCAATATACTTTCTTTTGTTTAAATCCTTTTCGATTTTCATCAGAGTGAGCTTGCTTTGATGAAAATTTTGCTTCTGCTTGATAGGGCGTTCTACCGCTAAGTGCTTTATGAGTTCTGGCAATTTGTAGTCATCCAACCACTTTTCAGCGATTACCCTTACTTGATCAACGCCTGAGAACAAATGTGCATCGAGAACATCTTGTCTAATGGTTCGATTAAAACGCTCGATGTAGCCATTTGGCATGGGTTGAGTCCCAAATCAAATAGATGCGCCTGACACGCTTTTTATTCCATGAGTAGCCTTCCAGTCGCAATCGTTGATATATTTTATCCTGTCC